>CAZJPQ010000018.1:0-62564 GCA_964548115.1 uncultured Planctomycetaceae bacterium | reverse complement strand
GCTAGAAAACGTGGTTATTCGGTTCGAGCCGCAATTATAATTGTCGTCGAGCAACATTGCCCGACTTGAGAGTGATCTTAAACAAAGAAGCGGGACACTTCTAAATGATTCTTGAGGAGAGTTTAGGATTTTAGAGCTTTGAGAAGACCTTAGAAAAAGTGATAAAAGTCACTTTAGGGCAATGGGCTCCTCGCAAACCAAGAGCAGCTTTTCCACGCTCAGTTCAAAAGTGATAAAAGTCACCCTAGGAGGGGTGGAGAAAAGAAAACAACACAACTTAAGAAGCTTCCCTGACCCCGGTTGAAAACTGAACTCTCTATCCCATAAGAAAAGCGATGCTTCATAACTTATGAAGTCCCTGAAGAATTGCTTTGATTTCGGCAACGGTAAGAACGCCATAGGATCCACGGATTTTCAGCTTTTTGTGGTCATCAGGATCATGATTGAGCGTAAGCACCACAAGCGTAAGGTCTGGATAGAGGTGGCTCGTCTTCAAAGCAACTCTCTGAAAATTATTTTCACTTACAATCAGCATTTGGAACTTTTTACGTTGAAGACTTTTCCAAAGATCATGATAGCTTTCCACTTCACGGGTGGGATAACCGCAAAGAGAAAAGCTTGAGCACCGGATTGCCCCTAAAGTGACAAAAGTCACACTTCGGGGTGATCTTCATGAGCCCTTTCGAAATTGGAAAAGTATAAAACTATTGTATCAAAGAGATCTAGAGTTGGAGCGGGCGATGGGATTTGAACCCACGGCCTTTTGCTTGGGAAGCAAATGCTCTACCAGCTGAGCTACGCCCGCATTCAGAAAACCAATTTATAGCCTGCTACAATACAGCCATCAAGCTTGAGAGCATGATCTTTCAAGACCAACGCATAACCTTGCAAGCGCTTGTCTTTACGGAAATACTCTCATAATCTTTTTTATGATCTCACCATCACTTGCAGGCAGGATGATCAACTCATCAGCGCCGCGTTCTCTTAGTTTTTTATGATGCTCTTTTTGATCATTGGCAGTGAACACAAAGAGCTTGGTCTTCGGATAACGCTTGTGAACTTTGCGATAGATTTTATCCAAAGCAGATTCATCAAGTAAGACCAGGCTGACCCGTAACCCCGTGAAAATATCTTCCAAAGCTTTCAGGGTGTTGACTGGGCAAATGAAATAATCGTAAGCATCAAGGGTTTCAAGAAGAGAAAGCTTGAAATCCTTGGGCTTATAAACCATCAGGAAATAACGCTTCGGCATCGCTGGCCTCCTTAAAAAAAGGTGAAGCGGTAAGCGAAGCCGAGTGCTGTCAAAAGCCTCAAACAAAGAGGCCTAAAAACGAAAGGGTGTATCAGGCATCGCCTCCCTCGAGGCTGACCAAAGCCCTTAGAAGAAACGAACAATCCTAACACACCCATAGAATGGATGGTTGTTGTTCGCAGTCTTCTAAGCATCAGTGCACAAGCACTATGTTTGGTCATTCCGAGGGACCGCGGATTAAAATGTCAGGTCACATAGCCTGACTTGGAAACGATCATAAACCAAAGGCTTCAATCGTTCTAAATGATTCTTGAGAAGAGTTTAGGATTTTAGAGCTCTGAAAATCCCTCGGAAATAAAGATGAAGTACGCTGCGTTGAACCCAAAGAGTTTCAGCACTCAAATATCTACATAAAAGATACTTACGATTTTTTCTCTTTGGAAAAATGCTCTTTCTATGAAAGGTGGAGACCTTGAATTAACGGCCTAAGAATTATGGCGAAAGATAAAATCAGGAAAAAGGAAAAGAGAACATGAAACGTTTCTTGAGTATCACAAGTCTGGGAGTTCTTGGCTTACTTGCGCTCTTTGCAGCTTTGCCAAACCAAAATGTTTCTGCTGAATAAAGAGGTTGCAACAGCACAAAAGGAGGTTTTTCAATAAAAACGCTCAACACACCTCCTCCAGAGTTCTCTCAAAAGTCAATTTTTGCTCTTTTTCCCCTCAATAAGTGGATTTTAAGCCAAAAAAAATAGTTCTTTGATAGTATCTTTACTATTTCTTCACATTCTTCAGCTAGACTTCCGCTCCATTCAAGAAGGGAAGCATATTAAAAGGATAAGGCCATTAGAGAATGGAAAAGGCCTTTAACAGGTCGTTAGGACTTAGAAAAAAGAAGGAGAAGGTATGAAACGTTTCTTGAGTATCACGAGTCTGGGAGTTCTTGGCTTACTTGGGCTCTTTGCAGCTTTGCCAAACCAAAATGTTTCTGCAGCAAATGACCAGGGTGCAATCAGTCTTGAAGATGTAGTTGCTGAAATTCCAAGTTACGAAACAAAAGCCGGCGTATCAGGCAGCGTTTCAAGCGTTGGTTCCGACACACTCAACAACCTGATGGATCTTTGGAAAGAATCTTTCCGCAAGCGTTATCCAAACGTTGATATCTCTGTAATTGGTCAAGGAAGCTCAACAGCTCCTCCTGCTCTTATTGATGGCACCTCTGACCTTGGGCCAATGTCACGAGCCATGAAAGACAAAGAAGTTGACGATTTTGAGAAGAAGTTTGGCTACAAGCCAACTGCAATCAAAGTTGCAATTGATGCTCTCGCCGTTTTTGCTCACAAGGACAACCCTGTCGAAAGCCTTACCCTGCCACAAGTTGATGCCATGTTCTCAAGCACTCGCAAGGGTGGCTATGATAAAGACATCACAAAGTGGGGACAAACTGGCCTCAAAGGTGACTGGGCAAACCTTGGAATTACCCTCTATGGCCGGAACTCTGCTTCTGGGACCTACGGTTACTTCAAGAAGAAAGCCCTCTTCAAAGGTGACTACAAAAACAGTGTAAAAGAACAGCCTGGTTCTGCTGCTGTTGTTCAGTCCATCTCTGAAGATCGCAGCGCCATTGGATACTCTGGCATGGGCTATGCCACTGCTGGTGTTCGTATCATTCCTTTGGCAAAAGATGCAGGCAGCACTGCTTATGAAGCAACCCCTGACAACTGTTATGGTGGAAAGTATCCTCTCTCACGCTTCCTTTACATCTATGTAAATAAAGCTCCTGGAGAAGATCTTAAACCAGTTGTAAAAGAATTCTTGAAGTTCATTCTCTCCCGTAATGGACAAGAGGTTGTGATCAAAGATGGGTTTATTCCTTTAACGAAGAAAATCACCAGCTCACAGCAAGAAATTCTTCAATAAGGTGAAAACACTATCTTTCTATTATCGCCTCTTTTAAAAGCTGCAAAGGGGGGACTAGCCTTTCTTGCTTGTCCCCCTTATTTTTTACTTGAGAATGTGTTATAAAACACTCGACGACAAAGAAAACTCTCTTACAAAAGTATTCTTGTGAAAAAACTCAAAGCACATTTTAAAGACCGCTACACCTCCCCTTGGGTCTATATTATAGATACTTCGGCGAACATCGGCATTACCCTTGGCGGTTTAATGGTGATTTTTGCGGTGATTGGGATGCTGGCCTTTATCGGTTGGCAGGTTTGGCCGCTCTTCCGCTCTGCTGATACGGAAAAGATAGCCCAGCATTCTCTCTTCGACAATTCTCGAGAAATCGCTCCTGAAGACATGTCACCCCTTTATCTCTGCAGTGACGAATACCGACGTGTAGGGGTTGCGATTCATTCCTCAGGACTCGTTCAAATGATTTCCCTGTCAACAGGCAGGGCTTTTCACAGCTTTTACCCCGAAGAACTTAAAGGCGCAAAAATTACCAGCGTTTATCGTTCGCCTCGCCCTGTCTCTCAGGTTCAAATTGGTGCTGTTCAAAATATTCCACACTATCTGCTGGGGCTTGGCACCAGCGATGGACGGGTGCTTGTCGGAAGCATTGAATTTATCACCGACTTTTTGCGCTATACCCCTGATGAAGAACCTCCTGAACTGGCAAAACTCAAACGTCCAGACCAGGAGTTGTTTGCTTCATCAACCTATGTGCCACAGGTATTTGTAGATCAAGGCAAATTTACTAAGCATATCGTAGAGCCAATGAATCAGCTTGGTTTTTATCGTACCGTTGAAGCACGCCTTAACGTTGAATCTACGATCGCAAGCAAAAGTTTCGAAGGCCAGGCCATAGAAAAACTAGTTTTAAGAACAAGCCCTCCTGAGGAAACAGAGAGAGAGGTATTGGCACTTGCTTTAAGTGACCATGGTAAAGCTCGAATCATCCAAGAAAAGTTCAGTTTTAACCCTTTTACTGAAGAGCTTGAACACGAGGGAAGCAATGAGCTTGAGCTTTCTTCACTGCTGAATCCGGTTGACTTCGTTGCACTGGCAGGAGGAGGAAAAGCTGCCGTCCTTGCGAACGAACAAGGCCAGGTTGCTGTCCTTGAAAGAAAGCGCGGTAACCAGTGGGAAAAAGCTTACCCTCTTTTCTCCGTCTTCAAGGGTGATAGCTCCGAGGATCAAAAAGAGCAGACATGGAAAAAGAAGGTTTTAGAGCAGCGTAAAGAAAATGACCTGCCAGCGCTGGACCGGCCTCTTAAGCTGACAAGCGTTGCCTACGCCCTGGGAGATGCCTCTGTACTTTTCGCTGATTCTTTAGGAGGCATCCAACAATGGTTTTCAGTTCGTGAAAGCGAACAGAAAAGCTTCATGAAACGCATACGCTCCTTTGTTCCTGCTCATTTGTCTATTGAAAATCTTATCCCTGCAGAAAAAGGCAAGGCCTTCTTAGCTGCAGAAAAAGATGGGCGTATACGCATTATCAATATGACCTCAGAACGAGTTTACTTTCAAGAAAACACTCAACGTAACGGCACTCCCATAGCCTGCTACCCCCCTAAAGGCAACGGAGTTCTTGCTCTGGACGCAGAAGGACACCTCCACCACTGGTCGTTGCAAGCTCCTCATACTGAAATTTCGTTTCGAACCCTCTTTCAAAAAGTTTGGTACGAAGGCCATGAAAAACCAAAGTATATCTGGCAGTCTTCATCAGGAACTGACGATACTGAACCCAAGCTCAGCATGACTCCCTTAATTTTTGGAACACTTAAGGGAGCTTTCTACTCCATGATTTTCTCAATTCCCCTGGCAGTCTTAGCCGCTATTTACACCTCTGAGTTCATGAGTTTTCGTCTGCGTAACATTGTAAAGCCAACCATGGAAGTCATGGCATCCCTGCCAAGTGTGGTCCTGGGCTTCTTAGCCGCTCTTTATATTGCTCCTTTTGCAGCAAAAAACCTTCCTTCATTAGCACTTTTCTTCGTGATCGTTGCGGCAGTCTTCATTGTCTTTGGATGGTTCTGGCAGCAATTACCCCCTGGCTTTACCGGGCGCTTTGGTACCTGGAAAATTGTTGTAACTTTGCTTCTACTCTTTTTGCTTAGCGTTTTCTTAAGCACTACATTTGGGCCTCGCATAGAAGCTCTGCTCTTCCCAAAACAAGAAGGCGCAAACCCAGCACTTCTTGACTCGAAAAGCTTCCAACCAAGAGATAAAGCCATCGAAGAAAGCTTTAATACGGGAGATATCCGTTCGTGGACCCATGGTGGAGCAACGACCGTTCGCGATGCTTCTGTTGTTCAAAAAACGAACAAACAAGATGGAACCAGCATAACATACCTCGACGGAATCAAGCTCCTGCAAGACCCAGAGCTAGAAAAGTCTTCTATTTCCGGTAATCTTGTCAAAGAAAACGAACAAGAACGAGTGGAAATCTTAACGACTATTCCTAAAGGATGGTGGCTTCCTGGAGGGCACACTCTTTTTAAAGCCTTGCTCTTCCTTTTCCTTGTGCCTTTCTTTATCTTTCTCTTTAAAGCCTTATTCTCGGGAATTCATTTAGGACCATGGAGCGTTCAAGTTTGGAAAAATGATCGTCTTCCTCATGTTCATCCAGCAAATATAGCTCAGAGGCTCTTAGAAAAAACAACAGGTCAATCCCCAACGCCCTGGCGCATGACGTTCAGCACCACTTCTCTTTCAACACTTTACTTCTGCTGCATTATCGCTTTGGCCTTGGGAAGTGCTTGGGTACTTGGTTCTATTTTTGAAGGAGCATTCTTTTCTTACGACCACCCAACAGCAGGTTCCGTTCCAGATTTTCGCCGGTTTTTAATCGGGGAAAAAGGCTGGAAATTTGAGCAGACAAACTCTTTAGTCGTTGGCTTTGCCATGGGTTTTGCAGTGGTTCCCATTATTTATACGATTTCAGAAGATGCTTTAAGCACTGTTCCAAATCAATTGCGTTCCGCCTCTCTTGCATGTGGAGCAACTCGCTGGCAAACCGTTTTAAAAGTAATATTACCCGCGGCCTTGCCTGGAATTTTCTCTGCCATTGTAATCGGACTTGGAAGAGCAATCGGTGAGACTATGATTGTGGTTATGGCAGCTGGGGGCACCCCTTTGATGGATTTTCAACCTTTCAATGGCTTTCGAAGCCTGGCTGCGGCAATCGCCATTGAAATTCCAGAAGCCCCCCATGGAGGCACCCTTTTCCGCTCCCTTTTCCTTGCAGGTCTGCTGCTCTTTATCATGACCTTCATCATTAATACTTTTGCTGAACTTGTTCGTATACGATTAAGAAAAAAAATGGCTCGCATGTAATTCATACCATTTCTATATCTGGATAAACGCTATGGCTCGCAATACCAAGGCTCAAGAAAAATCGAAGCTTAAAGATGCCCCCCTTTCTTTGTGCTATCGCAAAGGGAGAGGAGAGGCTTTCGTATGGCTTTCAGGAGGCGCTACAACCATAGGGGTGGTTATGATTGTAGCCTTAATCACCTTGATTCTTTATGAAGGTGGGAAAACATTTTGGCCTCGAAATATTGAAAAGTTTACCCTTGGAAGCGGTGATGTCCTGATGGGAACTGTCTGGGGAGAGCGCCCTCTTGATCTTCGGGATCTTCCTCTTCAGAAAGACGGAACGCCTTGGAAAAAACATGAATTGCCGTCACCAGAACCCTCTGAACTTCTCATTCGACAAGGCAACCAAGGCAGTGGGCTCTACGATAAAGATCGAGCTTTTCACTGGGTTAAAACAGATATCCCAGAACTTGATGAATATAAAAAACAGAATACCCATGGCTATAACTCTGTTGTTGTAGCACGAGAAACCGTTGAAGAAGCCATTTTAATTGAACGCCTGGAGAAAGGCGTCTTAACCGGTTTTATCGTGGACATCAAAGAGCGTGGAAAAGTGCTTGCGAGCAAAGAAAACGACGGAGCTGAAAAAGTCTGGAACGCTTTTCAGCAGAAACACGAAGAGGCTTTAGAGCTTCATGAAAAACGTACTGATATTGAAACAGACGAACTTGGAGAAATACAGTGGTTACTAACAAAACGTACAAACAAGATTCAGAAAATCGCTTATAACTTTCGAGATTCTCCAAACTTTATTCCACAAGTAAAGAGAATCAAAAAACACTACGAAGAATGGAGTCAAAAGCAGCCATTTTATAAGCCTGCCAGCTCGATGAAGGAATACAGAAAGCTCTTAAAAAAGTGGTATGCAGAACTTAAACAATCATTGAAAACCTTCAAATCCAGCTTGCCACTGAACCAGGAAGAGCAAGAAGCCTTTCAACAAATCAAGGCCCTCTCTCTTGAACAAGGAGAAATTCAAACCTTTGATTATACTCCTCTTTATTTCGAGGCCCAAAACCTGCTCAAAAAAGAAAAAGAAATAACGTTTAAAATCCAAACCGTTGACGGAGAAGAGGCTGATATTGTGCTTGCCAATGTGGTTCGCGCTTCTCGTCCGGGAAAGCTTTCTTTTTTTGGAAAGCTTGGAATTTATCTTGATCGTTTCTGGGAGTTTTTGAGCGAAGAACCACGAGAAGCTAATACTGAAGGGGGAATTCTCAAGGTTATCATAGGGACTTTGCTTATGACTGTCTTTATGTCCCTTGCTGTTGTGCCCTTTGGTGTCGTCACTGCCCTTTATCTCAAAGAATATGCAAAACAAGGCACAATTGTTTCGGCCGTTCGAATTGCAGTAAATAACCTTGCCGGGGTTCCTTCGATTGTATTTGGTATTTTCGGACTTGGTTTCTTTTGTATTCTTGTGGGGGGAAGTATTGATCAAATTTTCTTCCCCGAATTTTTACCTTCGCCTACTTTCGGTGGCGGCGGTTTGCTTTGGGCATCCTTAACTTTAGCGCTTTTAACCGTTCCTGTAGTGGTAGTCGCCACAGAAGAAGCGATTTCTTCTGTACCAGTTGCACAGCGCGAAGCATCTTTAGGTTGTGGAGCAAGTAAATTTCAAACTATCTGGCGAGTTGTACTGCCTCAATCATTGCCTGGCATCTTAACGGGTGCTATTTTAGCCATGGCTCGAGGGGCTGGAGAAGTCGCTCCACTGATGCTTGTTGGAGTTGTAAAATCTGCACCCACACCAATTGATGGCAACCCTCCATTTGTTCATCTTGATCAACAGTTCATGCACCTTGGCTTTCATATTTACGATATAGGGTTCCAAAGCCCCAGTGTTGATAATACAAAACCTTTGGTTTTTACGACCGCCCTTGTTCTGCTTGTGCTCGTAGGGATTCTTAATATCTTCGCCATTCGTATTCGCAGCAGGCTCAGTAAAAAATTCCAAACAAGCCATGTTTAAACATGACTTTAAAACTTACACTGAGAAAAATCTTGTTAGCCCCCGCTTACAGGAGGGATAAGGGCTACTTCGTCGCCAGCTTTGATCGTCAGATCACCATCTACAAAGCTGTGATTCACTGCAATCCGACAAGCACCAAGCGAACCTTTAAGTTTGGGACGCTCCTGGGACAACCAGGCTTTAAGCTCGCTTGTCTTCATTTCCTCAGGCACTTCGCATATTTCCTGACTACAACCCGCAAGATCACCAAGGGAAGCAAAATAATAAACTTGAACTCTTGGCATAAAAGATATCTTCCTTGTCTTAAAAATGCCTTAGGTCATGAAACCCAAGGAAAGCTTTTTTAGATCCTCTTTCCCCATGCAAACCGAAGTATTTTTTCTTATATTAAGCGAGGTCTTTCATATTTAAAAAACCTTATTTTCAGCTTCTCAAACAGTAAAGGAAAGAACATGAAGGTTCAAGATAAACTTGCTATTCTTGGTGGCAAACGCACTGCAATGGCAGAGTACTGTGGAACTCCAGGCTATGGGCTTTTCAAAGATTTAAGTGCAAATATCCTGGGTGGCCATGCCATTCGGGCTGCCCTTGAAAGCGTAAACCTCGAACCTGCAAGTATTCAGCACGTGGTTATGGGAAATGCCATGCAAACAAGTGTTGATGCCCACTATGGTGCACGCCATGCGGCCTTACATGCAGGAATCCCCGTTGAAGTCCCGGCATTAACGGTTAATCGCATCTGTGGCTCAGGAGCCCAATCTCTTGTGAACCTTTGTCAGATGCTTTTGCTGAAGGAACATAACGTGGGCATAGCCGGCGGCATGGAAAATATGAGCCAAGCCCCCTTTTGTGTTTATGGCAATCAACTCCGAGCAGGGGTGCGCTTTGGGAAGCAACCAACTATGACAGACTATCTCTTCCAAGGTCTTCACGATAGCTGGTGCAATACTTTCATGGCTCAAACAGCTGATAATGCCGCAAAAGAAGCGGGCATCAGTCGTCAAGAAGCCGATGAGTTTGCTCTTTTAAGTCATCAAAGGGGAGCTGAGGCTGTCAAGAACAACCGCTTTGCAGCAGAGATTGTACCCGTCACAACAGGCAAAGGCTCCAGGGCAAAAGTTGTTGACACTGATGATCACATTAAACCAGAAACAACACTTGAGGCTCTCACTCGCTTGCGACCAGCCTTTGGGGAAGATGGCCTTGTCACAGCAGGCAATGCATCGGGGATTGTTGATGGAGCTGCTGCTTTGGTTGTCGCTCGGGGTGATTATGCTGAAGAAAAAGGGCATGAGGTCCAGGCCTGGGTTCGCGGGTGGCACATTGCAGGCGTTCGACCAGAAGTAATGTCAATCGGGCCAGTTCCTGCAATTCAGGGTTTACTTAAAGATTGTGAACTTGAGCTTGATGCGATTGACCTGATTGAAATTAATGAAGCTTTTGCACCTCAGCTGGTTGCCTGCGAAAAAACCTTAGGCATTCAGCGCGAAAAACTTAATGTAAACGGTGGAGCCATTGCATTAGGACACCCTCTTGGTGCAACAGGAGCACGACTTATCTTGACTCTCATTCATGAGCTGCAAAATCGTAACCAACGTTATGGCATTGCCAGTATGTGCATCGGTGGTGGACAAGGTATTGCAGTCCTGATCGAGAACGCTCAACTCTAATCTCAAAGCCTGAAGCCCTGAGATTGATCGCTTAAAAAAAACTGAAGAAGCACTCGATCTCAGGCCTCTGGCTTAAACTTCTTCTGCCAGGGAAAGAAAAGCCAGCAGCCAATGCCAAGGAAGAGCACACCAAAGAGTAAATAACGCGTTGTCAACGAAGCGTTACTCTGACGAAAAATACCTTCTATCAAAGCAGCTAACAAAAGCAACGGCACGCAGAAGAGTACTGTTAAACAACTGTCTCGAGCTCTTCGCGCAAGAGCCTGTGAGCGTTTTACGGAACCTGGGTTCAAAAGGCTGTGGCCTAAAGCCAAGCCTGCACCACCACAAAGCAGAATAGAACCAATTTCTGGAACTCCATGGGGTAAAATCCAAGCAAAAAATTCTAAACTCAAACCAGCTCGAAAAAAAAGCGCACAAAAAGCTCCCAGCATCAGACCATTTTGGATCAATAATAAAAGCGTGGGAACACCCAAAGCAATCCCTAACGAAAAACATAAAAAAGCAATTTTTGTGTTGTGAGTAAAAAGAAAACTTGCAAAGCGTATCTCTTGGCCAAGGGAGCTGTCCTGGCTGCCTAAAGACTGTGCCAAAAACTCACGACTCGCTCCGGGATCCCGTCCAGCGGCCAAACTTTGATCAACAAATAAAAAATAACTCTCTGGCTCAATAAGAACTGCTCCAAATGCAATACCACATGCCACCAAAGTAAGAACCAACGACAGGCTATGATATTTCCAATACTTTTGTACTAAAGCTGGAAACCCCCAAATAAGCATTGGAGCAATTTTTTTGAAACTCAGGCGTTGATAACGAAAGAGAGCATAATGAGCTGAAACAAGAGCTTGCTCGGCATAAGCTTTTTTTTCTTTATTGGGAGAAAAGGCATGCAAGCGAGAAAACTCACTTAAACCCTGGCGATAAAGTTTCCAAAAATCTTCTGCCTCAGCCTGGTTGCGAGGACGTTGAAAAATACTTGAAAGTTGTTGACCTTGCCGAGCTAAAACATTCCAATTGTTGTCCCGAGTAAAGCTCTCTTTATCCTGCGGCGAATAGCGGGCACGCTCTAAAAGCTGCTGAGAAGAATGCATGGTTGGTAACTCTTGCATTGCACAACCTTTTTCCTTGATATAAATTCAAACGCATTGCTAAGCTTTAAACCTGAAGAGAGCATAAGTGAAAATATTATAAATGCTTGGATTATAGTTCTAGAGTGAGTCTGATACTAATGAAACCCCTCGCAAATCAACAGTCACTCTTTTTTACAAAAGCAACTCGACCAGCTTTTAAACATCAGCAAACCTCAGAGTTAAGTCATTCTTACACTATTTTATTACCAGAAAATATCTCACTCTCCCTCGAACCAGCAGGTGCTCTAACCCGCCTCGCTGCTTTTTGTCTTGATCTCTGTATTCTTGCGGGCACGATCGTGTTGCTTCTTTATGCCTTTATAAGTGCAAGCTCAGCATTTTCCTCATCTTTCCTTTCGTCTGCTTCCAGTGCTCTGTTAATATTTTTTATTTTTCTAGTGTATGCTGGATACTATTTCTTTTTTGAAATCTTTTTTGGGGGACAAACCCCTGGTAAGCGAGTTCTTCAATTACGAGTTCTTGCCCATGATGGTAAAGAACTTCATCCCGCTGCTGGAATTGTTCGCTCTTTTATGCGTTTACCAACGATCTTTTTTCTTCCCATTTGGGTTTCTATTTTATTTTCTGATAGCCTTTCAGAACTCCCTTCTTCGGCACTTGCACTTTTGGCATTCTCCTGTGCAGACTGGTTTTCAATCTTTCTTGATAAAAATTCACGGCGACTTGGCGATATTGCTGCACGCACCTTAGTTGTAACAACTCGGATGCCGCAGCTTCGAGGAAAGGCGATATCCCTACCTCCTTATTTAAGCCTTCCAAACCATGCCTTTCCTTTACAGGGCAAGCAGCTTGAAAAACTTGAGCTTGAAGACTTCATTTGGCTTGAAGAATTTGCTGCTCGTTTTCCCTATGTTTTAAGTCGCTCACGGCGAGCTCAAATTGCTTTGATCGTAGCTCAAAAGCTCGTTCAAAAATTGAGCTATACTTCTTCAAGGGTAAACCAATCAAATGCAGAACGTTTCATCTTTGAAGTACACTGCGCACTCAAGGACCAGCTCAAACGGCTTTATCCTGACCTTTATTTAGAGTAAGCGAAAAAACACCTGTATAATTGAAGTTTTAAAATCGTTTCCTTGGTTTCAAAACCTTCTCATAGGACTAAGCCCTAAGCTTGCTCTTCGCTTTTCCCGTCATAATCTTCGTATAAAAATTAAGCAAAGGAGCCGAAATTGCCTCTGGCTCCACTTCCAGGAAAAAGGATCCTGTTTTCTTGAACTGATTAAAAACTCTTTCGCGCTCTTCTAAAAGACCTAGTAAAGCGAGCTGCTCGTAGGCTTGGGCATTATCCCGAACAGGTTCCAAAAGAAACTGTGAATAGAGAGGGTTTGTGAGCATGCACAACAAAACACGATGGCGCTTTGTCAGGCTTGCAAGATTTCGCTGAAGATCTTCTGCTCGATGCAGGTCATCGCAATCGCTTACAAAAATAATGAAAGATCGTCGTTTGAGATCTCGACTCAAGCGAGTACACACAGGCGTAAAAGCGCTTTCAAAAGAATTACTTTCGACTTCAAGTGATGCGCTCATTAAACGCCCCAGGTAACCTTGTGTATTCATCTGAGGAGGAGAAAAAAGTTTTACTTTTTGATCAAAGAGCACAAGCCCTACTTCATCATCTCGCTTCAGAGCAACAGCCGCTAAACGCATTAAAGCTTCTAAAGCGAGATCCGATTTACGCTTTTCTTTCACCCGCATGCCCATAGAACGACCAAGATCACAACAAAGAACAATTGAGCGACGGCGCTCTGGTTCATAGCGCTTGACCGCTAAAATACCGCTTCGAGCATAAGCCTTCCAATCAACACTTGAAGGAGGATCGCCCGGCAAATAAGGAGTCAGTGAAGAAAACTCTCCAGCCCGCCCAACACCCCGTGAACGACTTGGTCCAACCTGAGCATCCTGAAAAGCTTGAAGCAAGAGCCGCTGATGCTGAAGAATTTCAATGCCCGGGATCCCCTTGATACTTGCTGGGGCTTCAAGCACATAATTGCGACGCAAAAGACCAAAATACCCGCGGCTACTCAAGCTTATGGGAGCAAGCTCAAATTTCCCACGCTCATACAATTTACATGAATAGGAAAAATCCTTTTTCTCACCGGCTCCAAGTTTAAAGTGAAGCCCCTCGGCAAAAGCTTCTTGGCCTGACTGGGACCTTTGACTCAATACTTTTGAGTCTTCATCCAACGTTTTTTCTAAAAGCTCTTTTTCAAAGTTCTCTGGAAACATCTGATGAAGCTCAGCATCAAGAGGTCGTGCTCTCTGGTTATGAATCCTGAGTTTAAGCTCAAATTCATAACCAAGCCCTGTTTCAGCCGGAAATATTCGTTTTACCTCTGGAGCAGCCCCGCCTATTAAACTCAAAAAATCGCAGCACAAAAAAAATAAAAACAAAAGAGAAAGCCCAGCCCACAACCAAATAAGCTCTGCATAAATAAGCGTCCCTAATGCCAAGGGAACAAGCAAAAGAGCGACCAGGAGCGTACGACGAGTTGAGGTAAAGGGCATAAGTTTTTTTGCTCTTACAAATAAAAATATTTGAGTATCGCTAAACGTTTTTAACGAGGTACGGCTACTTTTTCTAAAAGGTCGAGTAAAAGAGTATCTGTGCTAAGCCCGTCAAGCTCTGCTGCTGCTGTTAGAAAAAGACGATGGCGAAATGTTGGAATCAGCATATCTCGCACATCATCGGGAACCAGATAGTCTCGACCTTGAATTGCAGCCAAAGCCCGTGCTGCACGGAGCAGCATAACCCCCGCTCGGGTAGAAGCCCCTGACCGCAAGAAAGCATGTTCTCGTGTAGCACGTAAAAGCTTCAAAGCATAATGGCTGACATCTGGATGAACCTTCACCCTGCAAACGCACTCCCTCAAAGCCTTCAGTTTTTTCTGATCAAAAAGAGGTTTCATCTGAGATTCTCCCCCCGAACGGGAAAATCCGCTTTGAGCTGCTTCAGCACTTTGGGGCACACCATGCTGTTGTAATATCGCAAGCTCAATATCCTCCGCTGGAAAATTGAGCTTAAGCTTAAAAAGAAAACGATCAAGTTCGGCCTCTGGTAAGGGGTATGTTCCTTCTGATTCAAGAGGGTTTTGAGTCGCTATCACACAAAAAATATCACCAAGAAAATGATCTTTGCCGTCAGCACTTACCGTATTCTCCTGCATAGCCTGAAGCAAAGCTGCTTGCGTGCGCGAAGGAGCGCGATTAATTTCATCAGCCAAAAGGAGTTGAGAAAAAATCGGACCCGGCCGAAACTCAAAGTCCGAACGGTCGGGGCGAAAAAGAGAAGTTCCCGTGATATCGCTGGGCATTAAATCTGGCGTGAACTGGATTCTTCGAAAACGCAAGCTTGAAAGCTGAGAAAGAGTGCGCACAAGCAAAGTTTTTGCTGTTCCTGGAGGACCTTCCAAGAGTACATGTCCCTGTACGAGCAAGGCAATAAAACACGCGCGTACAACTCCACTCTGCCCCTTTACGATTGCTTCAACGTGTCGCTCAAGAGCCTCAGCATGCCTTTGTATGCTATCTTCAACGATACGTGATACTCCTGAATGAACAACTTCACCCCCAGCAGAATTTTGATGCTCAGCAGCAGCATTTTCATTCATTTTTGGAATTGAAACTGAAGCCTTTGGTTCTGGAAATAGATTTTCTTCGGTCATGATAATGGGCCTTTTTGTAACTTCTTAAGCTTTTTACAAAATAATCATAAAGGTTATCTTACTTTTTTAAATCATCTTTCTCTTTTGTATCGGCCCTAAAACGCTGCTTTTGGGTATGAGAAAAAACATTCTGAAACTTTTGAGCCTTCGCCAAAAGCGTTCCCTGGTCAAGAACTTTTTGGTCCTCTGCGCTTAAAGCAGAGTGCGTTAAATGCCTTGCAAGGAATGACCTTATGCGCCCACCTAAAAGTTTAGAGGCTTTTTCTTCGTCGCGAGCTCTCAGCATAAGCTGCCCTACTCCTCGTATTGTAGCAAGAGGAGACGGCGGTTCAGGAGATTTTGGCTGAATAGGGTAAAAAATACGTGTTTCACGCCAGCCCCAAAGCAAAAGCAAGAATAAAACCGAAAGCGTAAGCCACAGGCCTGGCGGGGTTGCAGCAAGGTAACTTAAAGAAGCCTGATCCACTAATCCGTGCATTGACTCATCAATCAACACCTCCTTAGAACCACTTTGCTCAATGCAACGAAGAGCAAGTTCAGCAACACCACTTTTCGCAAGCACACGGTTTGTAAAAATTTCGGGCTCACTCACCAATACAAAGGGCCCTCTATCAAACTTCTGGTCATAATAAACAAGCCCAACCGGATTATCCTGATCATCCCACAGGCAAACGCTCCAATCATCAAGTTCTTCAGCTTCTCCAAAAACTTCAAAGTATTGCAACACCTCTTGGTTCACCTGCTGATCTGTAAAGAATTGAACTCCTTGTCCATCTTCTTCTAAAGAACCCATGTCACTATAGAGGAAAGATGGTTCATGACGTCGGGCAACTTTTAAATGCTCATCAAGACCAAGATGCTTTATAATTTCCTGAACTTCACTTTGAGGCAAAACCTTTCGCAAAAGCAAAAGCTCCCCATGTTCACTAGTTTTTTCAGTATTTTTGTAATGATACTTGGGAAGACTTAAAACAACCTTTGGAAGATCATTTTGATCAAATGAAAATGTCCCTTCGAATCGTTCCTGAGTTTCCTGGATATATTCCAGGCGAGGCTCTAACAAAAGCTGTACAGAAGTTTTTTTTGCCTCATGGTCAAGCCCAAGCGGCCGATACTTTCTAAAGAGATCAACGCTACGAGACACTTCGTAGCCCTCTTCTTGAAGAAGCTGAAAAAAAGCACTATGACCAGCAGGCGAGGTTGAGTAACTATTAATAAAAGTGTCGCTTCGCTTTGGTTTTTGATAAAGACCGATCACGATCCATACGGTAAAGCTTAAGGTTAAAGCAATCAAAAGCATCAGGCGAAAACGCTTTTCTTTATCCCATAATTGTATTCTTGGATCTGGCTCACCATCAAGCGAACCATGCTCCGAACGTTTGCTCTGTCCTGATCCATGGCGCCCTAAGCCATCTTTATCTTGATCTGACAATTGAACGGACAAAATAAATCCTAACGTTTTAGTTTAAAAAAGGTCCCTGTAGAAATTACGAGCTTTTCGTTTTTTGTTGAATACGCTTTAGCACATCTTTAGTATTCTTTTCCAGAAAAGAACAATCTTGAGCTCCTGCCTCTTGATATCCATAACGAAAACGTTCCACAAAAAGAGTAAGGTTATAAATTGTAGTGTGAAAAGATTCAGAGAGCATGGTTGTTGTGATATCTCGCCAGGTTTTTGGACTTGTCTGGCTTAAAAACTCTTTGTAGCCAAGCTTGACCCAAAAAAGCTGATAAAGAAGAAGTAAGGCCTGAGTATAATCCTTTGAATTTATTGCGTGCTCCAGCTCTTCTTCAAGCTGAGTCTTTTGAGCAGCAAAAGAAGGTTCCGACAAAGAATCAGGAATGGAGTTTAAAGCTGGCTTTTCCTTTTTTTTCTGGCTGCGGAATCTTGCACGCACAAATCGTACTAAAAAAATGAAGAGAACAATCCCAAGGCAGAAAAGCAGTACATACAAAAGAATCTTCAGAATGCCTTGAAAAAACATAGAGCCTGTTCGAAAAAAAGAAAAATCTGAAGGGCCTGTTTCCCGACGAACTCCACTTCCACGCTGGAAAGGTTTGGCGCTGCGATTGTCTCCTTCTAACAAAGAAGACTCACCGCCTCGAGATTCCTTAACACGATAGCCTTGATATTCCTCTCCCGAAAGGATACGCTGAGCTTTTTGGGTTGCTGGTTGAGCCCAAAGCAATTGTGGCAAGAAAAGAACAAGTATGCAGAACAAAAAAAGCGTCTTTATATGCATACCAATACACCCTTTTTAACTTTTCGAAAGCTGTGAAAGTTTTCCTCTTGGGCTTTGGTCTTGCGCCATCTTTTCGCAACACGTCTTCCTTAAAGTTGTACAACAATCATCTCTGAAAGAAAAGTATCTTATCCGGAAGCCCAGCAATAGCGATCATAACCCACGAAAGATCCAAGCCAGAGACAAGATAGTACCACAAACTTAAGATAAAGCGTGATTTTCTTTATAAGCCTTCTTCAAGCTTCGTGCTTGTTGAACTTATGCTTTAAAAAAGCCCAGCGGATAAGCTTAAAACAGGCTTCTTGTCCGATTGAAAAAGAAAGCTTTGATTGCCCCCGCAAACGTGGAGCAAAAGTAAATGGCAGTTCTACAATCTTGACACCACCGACTCGTTCAGCCCTGAGGAGTGTCTCCACCTGAATAATATACCCCTGTGACTCAAGAGTGTCAGGGTTGATCGCAAGCAAAGCACGTCGAGTCCATAAACGAAACCCTCCACTTGGATCGTTGTAAGGCAAACTCAGTATATAACGAGTATACAAAGCAATTAATTTTGAAAGGATTTCGCGCGAGAAAGAGGCATGGGCCTGGTCAAAAAAGCGAGAGTAACGACTTGCAATCACAAGCCCGGCGCCCTCTTGCTCTAAAAGCGTGATAAGTTCAGGAATTTTTTCCACGGGGTGCTGCCCATCTGCATCCATTTGAAGGACATAATCAAACCCTGACGCCATAGGGGACTTTGGATGAGAGCCGAGCTTTGCTCCCTTCTTGACAAGCTGAAATGCATCCCGATAAGCAAGACCAAGTCCTCGCTTGTCCTCTTTTCGTACAAAAAGGCTGACCTTGTCTGGCTTCTGGGAGTTTAACTCTTGAAGGTACTCAAGCGTTCCATCACAAGACTGGTCATCAACAAAAAGAATATGCCAGTCAGTCTGGAGCTGAGAAAGAGCTTCAATTAAAGTTGGCAGGTTTTCTCGTTCGTTGTAGGTAGGAACGATAAGCAAAAGTTTCACAACATACGATCTTCGTCATCAAATAATAAAGCAGGGGAAACTTTTCAATCAGAGGGCGCTATTGTTCAAAGAAACTCCAAAAATACGTCTTTAATGATCAACCTTTGAACTTTTACGGGAAACCTTCGATCCTCTTTCCTCTTTTTTCGAAGAAACCCGTCGCAAATCTGGCCGCTGAGACCCAAAAGCCAAAAGCATCCCAATAGGCATGTTGGCAATTCCCAAAGTATGTCGCAGTGAAGAGTAAAGATGAGGCTCTACGGTTGGTTCTGCAAGGACTCGAACCAGGACCTTTTCGTCCACAAGAAAGTCAACTTCAACATCACCAACGATAACATCACAGTAAACCACTGGGTAGGACTTTGATTTTTCAAAGTGAACTCCCTGAAGATCAAACTCTACAGCAAGAGCTCGGGCATAGACTTCCTGAGAATGATCCCCCCCAAGAACTCCATGGACAGCCTTTGCAGCGTCAACAATTTTTTGGGTCACTTCTCTGTGAATCATAAAAAATACCTTAATGCGCAGCAAGTTAGCGATTTGAAAACGTTCGCTTAATACAACATTGGTGAACAGGATGCAAGATGGGTACAATATGGGCTTTCCTTCGAATCTGCCATTCGAAGGAAAAGCAAAAATACACAAAACTTTTTACTCATCAATGAAAATACTTTAAAAAAATAGAATCAAATATCCAGTACGCTTTGGAGGCTCTATTTAAAATATCTTTGCAAGCAAGCTCCTATGAATAGCTTTGCACCTTTTTATTATCCTCTTTTTTAAATGCCCCTTCCTCTTCGATTGGGACATTTTTGTTAATTCCCCCAATCAGGCTTTTAATAACTTCTACAAGCCGAGCAATTTCAAAAGGTTTTGGCAAAAACTCATTAACACCTGCAACCATCATTGCATCAATTTTGTCCTGGTCATTGACTCCTGACATAGCCAATATGGGCAACGATTTTGTTTGTGTAGATTTTCGTATTCGTTTCACAACTTCATTGCCCTGAATATCAGGAAGCATGATATCGAGCAACATTAAATCTGGAGACCATTCAAGCGTCAAAAATCCAGCATCATAACCATTCTTGGCAAGCATCACTCGGTAACCAAACTTCTCGAGTCCTGTTTTAAGCATTTTTGAAAGCAATGGATCATCATCAACAACCAAAATCTTATCATTGCGGTGCCCCTCAAGATTAATGGGAAGATTACGTTGCCTGCAAAACTCCAGTAAATCATCTTCTGAAATTCGCGCATGACCACCAGGTGTGCGATAAATTCGCAAAAACCCCTTGCGAATAGAGCCTATAATCGTGTTGCGATGAACATTACAAATTTTGGCAACATCACTTGTAGTATAATATCTCGTCATTTCTTTCTTCTATTCCTTTCTCTCCCTCAAAGCTCTCTCCCATCTCTATAAACAACAAGTCTACAAACACTTCCTTCTTGGTTTCCACATCATCTTATATCAATTTTTTATTTCAGATTTTCTTCATTTTAATAAAAAACTTTTTGCGCTTGCCATTCTCTTGCTCTTAAGACCTAACATTTTGTAAACGAACAAATCAAATTACAAATCTGCAGCTTCAAACCTATCATAGCACACTTCTTATAAAATGCACATCTAAACCAAAAATAAAGCAAACCTCTTTCTTAAAATAATATATAGCGATTTTAACTCGAATTTTTCATAACTCGTTGTTTTCACTTCACTTACTTAAACAAAAAGGAAGTATTCAAAGCTTTTCGCAAAATAAAAATGGAAAAGGAAGAGGTCCTCAAAGAAAAGCTCATCTATTCCACAAAGTAAAGTATTACTCTAAAAGTAACGTAGAAATCAAAGAATGTGGGTTTAAGGCAACTCTAAAACACAGAAAATCAGAAATCCACAGGGTCACATACTACGCAACGAAGTACCTGGTTTACGAAATAAATATTTTCATACGAAAATAAGACTCCTCTATTTCATTAGAGAATTGGGAAAAAGTAAATCAATACAACAAGATGCTACACTCTTGCTGTGCTGCAAGTTCATAACTTTTGTTTTGAATCTATAAACGAAATAACGAAGAAAAAAATCTAAGAGTTCGCTTTATTTCACGCTGAAGAAAAGCTTCGCTTTGAAATCATAAATCAACCAAAGCGCCCTGTGATATAATCTTCTGTTTCTTTTTCTGCAGGGGTTTGGAAAATCTTTTCTGTTGGACCATATTCAACAAGTTTACCCATCAGCATAAAAGCTGTGTAATCACTTACTCGAGCGGCTTGCTGCATATTATGAGTAACAATTACAACCGTATAGTCCTGCCGCAATTCTAAAATTAATTCTTCAATTTTGCTCGTTGAAACAGGGTCAAGTGCAGAACAAGGTTCATCCATTAACAACACATCTGGTTTATTGGCAATCGCACGGGCTATGCACAACCGTTGCTGCTGCCCACCTGAAAGGTTATTGCCGTTCGTATGGAGACGATCCTTAACTTCATCCCAAAGAGCTGTCCGTTTAAGGCTTTGCTCCGCTATTTCAGCAAGCTCCTTACGATCTCTCTGGCCACTGATGCGACAAGGATAAACAACATTTTCAAAAATTGACTTCGGAAATGGGTTTGATTTTTGAAAAACCATACCGCAATATTTGCGCAAAGTAATCACATCTTGATCATGGGAGTAAATATCAGCATCTCCAAGATAAATTTTACCTGAAGTATTCACGCCAGGAATTAAATCGTTCATACGATTAATTGAGCGCAACAACGTTGATTTTCCACATCCTGAAGGACCAATTAATGCTGTAACACGATTTTCTAAAACTTCAAGATTGACATCAAAAAGAGCTTGTTTTATTCCATACCAAAAACTGAAATCTTCAATTGAGACACTGCTCTTTTCAGAGGGCGGTTCCTTGCCTCTTCCTCCAGCCTGAGAAGATTGAATTGCTGCAACCAACCCTTCACTGGAAGTTTCGGATTTCGGAGAGGTTTGAGATGAAGGCTTTTTTGTTGCTGCCTTTTCTGATGAAGATGAAAAATTCATTCTAGACATTTCCTTTAAGTATTTTACCCCTCCCTCTGACAATATATTTCAAGGGGCTTTGTAGCATACAAATTCCCACAGGCATTTTAACAAGCTTTTTTTGCCTTGGGGGCCGATATTTATGAACTTTTCAAACGACCTCCCGAGCACGTTTTGAACTCTCTTTCAACAAAACACCTCAACTGTATAAACACCTTTAAAAGAATGACTTATACTTAAGTCAAAAAAAATGAAATTATTTTCATCTAAAAAAAAACAAAAACACTTACAAAGCTTTCACATTTTCTTCATAATTTTGTGCTCTCTTTTGGCTCTTTCTTCTCAACAAAAAGTGGCATACGATACTCTTCGATTTATAATGGTGTTCCTCTCATACTCATATCACTTTTCTTAAAACTGCGATTGACTACGGAGGCCGTGTGAGGCCAGATCTCGACCCGCTATTCAAACTTCGGCAACGCTTATCTCAGATTCTTATCGGTAAGCCAAAAGCCCTTGATCTCCTGCTCACCGCTTTGCTCTCTAGCGGACATATTTTAATAGAAG
Source organism: uncultured Planctomycetaceae bacterium (assembly GCA_964548115.1). GTDB lineage: Bacteria > Planctomycetota > UBA8742 > UBA2392 > JABWBM01 > CAZJPQ01. The sequence continues at coordinate 40,692 of CAZJPQ010000018.1, read as the reverse complement.
ATCTGCCTGGGGTTGGAAAGACCACCCTCGCCAAGAGTCTTTCACAGCTTTTTGAAGCTTCTTTTGCGCGAATTCAATGCACACCTGATCTTTTCCCCAGCGATATTCTGGGAACCTCTATTTATCACCAAGGCAAAGGAGATTTTCTTTGGCATCCTGGACCAATTTTTTCAAACTTCATCCTTGCGGATGAACTGAACCGAGCAACCCCTCGGACACAATCCGCTCTCCTTGAGGCCATGGGAGAAGGAAAAATCTCAAGCGATGGAGCTGTCCACAAGCTCCCCCATCCCTTCATGGTGATTGCAACCCAAAACCCTCTTGAGTACACCGGGACATATCCGCTCCCCGAAAATCAACTCGACCGTTTCATGCTCCGGATCAATCTTGGCTACCCTGATTTTGAAAGCGAAGAAAAAATTCTTTCAACCCCCACTCTTCATTACTCCCAACCAAAACTTGAACCCGTTTTATCATCTCAGGTACTTTTAGAGCTCCAACACAAACGCTCTCAAGTAATGATGGACTCATCCCTTAAAAAATATCTCCTAACAATCGTTCGTAAAACCCGAACCCATCCAGAAATTTTCCTCGGGGGATCTCCAAGAAGTTCAATCGCTCTTTATACCTCCAGTCAGGCTTTTGCTCTACTGGAAGGCCGAGACTACGTCATCCCAGATGATATCAAAACTCTTGTTCCAGCTGTTCTTGGGCACAGGATCATTTTAAAAGAAGGAAAGCCTTCTTCCTTGGCAGAAGATCAAAAAAATCCAGCGACCAAACTACTTGAAAAGATTTTAGACGAAGTTCCTGTCCCAGTTTAAGAAAATACTTCCCTTAAAAGACTTGGAATACCACTAAAGCAGTAGATTGCTGTGTGCGAGTCAAACTCTACTGGAATCTTGGCGTAGCTAAAAAGAACATGCCTTGCTTTTAGCATAAAAGCTTTACTACCAGCTTATTCCCCAGACGACCTAATTCTAAAACTCTAAAGCATTCTTACAATCTTTAGAGAAGCCCAAAGCAGAATACTATGGTCTTTCTTAGAGAAACTAAGCCTTGCTTGGGAGTTTGGAATCAGGTTCTTCGCTTTCATCCGTAGAGCGTTCCACCGAAATTTGAGCCAGAGCCTCAGCCTCAGCTTTTTCTGCTTGTTTACGCGCTTTTTCTTCACTTTCAATCTCACTGCGAATATCTCGCTGTTTACTTGTAAAGAAGAGCAGGAAAGGACCTGAGCGGAAAAGCGATGAATACGTTCCGAAAATGAGCCCGAAGAAAAGCGTTAAAGAAAAAGTACGAATTGCAGGACCACCTAAGAAAAGCATCGCTAACACAACAACAAACGTTGAGAGAGATGTTAAAACGGTACGCGTCAAAGTCGAATTTAAGGCTGCATTAATAACTCCCTCAAGGGTACGCTTTTTACGCTGGCGAAGATCTAATAAAAGCTCTTCACGGATGCGATCAAAGATAACAATCGTATCGTTCAAAGAGTATCCAATAACAGTCAAAAGAGCTGCAATTGCGTTAAGGTCTATTTTAATATCATCAAAGAATAAACTCGTAACAGCAATGGCACCAAGTGTTAAAGCGGTATCATGCAAAAGCGCAAAAACAGCAGCATATCCCCAGCCTGCAGACTTAAAGCGCACTGCGACATATACAACAATGGCTGCAAGAGCGATTAAGAGAGCAAGTATAGCGCGAGCTGTTGTTTCGCCAGCAACTCGGCTGCCGATTGCCGTAGCCTTTGGAAAAGGTTTTGAGATATAGTTTTCCCCGCCACGCTGCTCAAACCAATCTTCCAAAAGAGGCACGATTGAAGATGCTGCAACCTCTGTTTGATTGCGGCCATCCTCTGTTTGAATCAGTGGGCCATTGGCTGAACGTAGCTCAAATTTGCGAGCTTTTCCGTCTTTGGCATCAAGAGCACGAATCGAAAGACTTCCTGGTTGCAATAATGGATCATTAAGCTCTTGGATAATGTCTTTCAGCTTTGTTTCTAATGATTTAATCTCTTCTGGATTCACAAGGGCAAGGTTAATTGTCACACTTCCCTCTTCAGGGGTGTAGCGGGTTAATGCATCCTGCGAGGTGAAAACCTCTGGATCCTCAAGCACAAGGGGAGAAGAACCTGAAGGATATTTTTCAAAGAGCTCACTTTTTAAAAGCTCATAAAAATCCTGCATTTTTTCATCTAAGGTGTTTCCTTCACTGATAGAAATACCTTGAACCTTGAGAGTGATATTTTGCTCTTCGCCATTTTGAGACAGCTTATACTCTGGTTTTTCAACACTTCCACCTAAAGAAGAAAGCCATGCTGATGGATCATCCCATTGATACTCTTCTAACCATAGGCGGCTACCATCTCCTTTTTCAATAACCTCTGGTCGCTTAACAGAAAATGAAGCAATCAGAGCAACTTGAGTAAGGTCTTTATCCTCTACCTTAACATCCAGACCTTCAGCCATCAGTAAATCGCCAAAAAGTCCCTTCAAATCAATCAATATTGGGTTAACGATCTCATCTGCATCCTCTGCATTTAAACCCTCTGGCTGAGGGAAACGTAACTCCCAGCGCGTACTAGCCCCCAACTCTCCTTCTTCATCGCCAAATGAACGCGCTTGAATAAGAACATTTTTATATTGCGCTTGTTTTTCAGGATCGCTCTTATCAGCAAACGTTTGAATCTTATTTTCAACCTCTTCACGGGTTAGAGGTTTCTCCAGTTGCAAAATAACTTGGCTGCCACCACGAAAGTCAACTCCAAAAACTTGACCAGATGAAGCCTGCACGAAGAAAAACGCTAAGGCCCCTAACGCTATAATTGTTGTGAAAAGGGCAACCTTTTTACCAATTTTTAAAATGTTGAAGTTTGAATTTTCAAAAAAGGAGATCCCCCGGACTTCCGTAATAAATTTCTTCTCATAACACCAGAGGAAGGAAGAACGGTAAACAATAAGTGCGGTATAAAGTGTTGAAAGAATACCGATGGAGAGAGTCAAAGCAAAACCTGCTACAGCACCAGTACCAATCTTTGTCAAAATTAAAGCCGTGATCAATGTCGTAATATTACCATCAACGATTGCACTTAAGGCCTTTGAAAACCCTGCATCAATGGCTGCTCGACCCGAAGCGCCTTTACGGCGCTCTTCCTTGATTCGTTCGTTAATCAAAATATTTGCATCAATGGCCATACCAAGAGTCAAGACCAACCCGGCAATACCCGGCAGTGTCAGAGTGGAGAGAAACACACTCATGATTGCCAGAATTAAGGCTATAGTTAATACCAGGTTTAAAATCGTAAGAAGCCCAACGCGACGATAAAAAAGCAGTGCAAAGAAAAGAACTAAAACGGCACCAAGAATAATGGCCTGAACCCCTCGCCGAACATTGTCTGCCCCCTCTGCAGGGCCAACTGATTCTTCACCGACTAAAGTCAAGCTGACAGGCAAGGAACCAGACTTCAAAGTGTCCACATACTGCTGAACCTCTAGACGAGTAAAGTCTCCAGTAACCTGAACCTGACTTGAAAGCTTTCCAAGAATACTTGCAGACGAATAAATTTTATTGTCAATAGCTACCGCTAAAAGGCGAGGATCCTTCGTGTCCTTGTTGTGAGCCCCAGTGATGATTTCCATCGTAGAAACACCACGCCCCTTAAGTTCAAAAGAAACCGCTGGTCTGCCCGTATCATCAGAAGTTGGCAAAGCATTCTTGAGATACTCACCACTGATGGGGTATGTATCTGGCGCTTTCTCGTGGTAAGTCTGGGCAAGAACTGCTTCAACATGAATAAGAGCTCGACGTTTGTCCCCGTGGGAAGTGGTATAGGCCGTCTCAACAAGACGAGGCGTTACAACCGCCAAGTTGCTTGGACTAAACACAGGGGCTGAACGTTCAGGGTCAACTTCAACGTAAAGCTTGCGCGTTGAGTCATAACGCAACCCATCGTTTTCGTCTAGTTTTGTGGCTGTTTGGCTTGGAAGAACCTCGTACCACTGGTACCAACTGGGATTTTTGTCCGGGGAACGAGGGTATAAGTCTTTTGCTGAAGTATCCTCGACAATCTCTTCGTTTGGCAAAAGCAACAACTCAAGAGCCCCTGTTGACTCGAGAGTCTGCTTCAAGCGCTCCCTCTCAAGTGGAGAAAGATTTGGAAGTTTAACCTCAATCTCTGATTGGCCAATTGGAACGATATTAAGCTCTTGCATACCACTGGCATTAACCCGACGGCTTAATTTTTCAATCGTCAAGCCGGTGAGATCTTCAGCCCCCTGCTCAACCTGAATTTGATTGCGCTGCTTTGCCAGTTCTTTAAAAGATTTTTTTTCAGACTCCGGCAGAAGGTCTCCGGAAACCAACTCTCCAATTTCATCATTATCAAAATCAGGAAATGGCTGCCCCTGGCTTGTAAACGTTTCGATTTTTTCTCGAGCCGAAGCAGGAAAAGCATCTAAGCCGCGTTCTTGCCAAGCAAAGAAAAGGTTGCTTAACTTTGTTTCCGCATCAACTAAAGTGCGACTGCGAATCAAATAACGTAACGATGTTCCACCAGCAAGATCCTGCCCAAGGTTCACCCTGTATTCAGCAAAAGGAAAGCGCAGACCAAAAGTTCCCTCCTGGCGCACAATCTTTTTGCGTGTTGCATCATCAAGCTCAACCCGAAAGGCCTTTTCATCCTCAGCTTTCTTTGAGCCTTTCTCTTCTTCAGGCTCCTCAAGCTTGTCAAGATCAAGAGCAGCATCCCGCCCAATAAGGATAAATTCCCCATCCTCATCAACCTTAACCTGTTCGAGCAAGCTGATACGCTCGCCCGAAGTCGTCTTAAGCTCTGTTCCTGCTGGAAGAACTGTAGTCTCACCAAGAGTAAAAAGCGGGTCAACAGGCTTTGGAACCGCAAGATAGACACCGATCACAACTGCCAAAAGAACGTGCCATTTACGTAACCACTGGGTCATAAAAACTTACTCCTCAATTCGTTTAAGCGTTTTACACTCAATGATAGAGAACCTAGATTTCTTTTTAAGTTCAACTTCCTTAGTCATCCTCTGACAAACCAGAGCTTGCTTATGGATCCTTGCCAAAAACTTCTCTTCATTACGATAGAGAAAAAGGGAATCCTTCCTTATACCTTCTTAAGCTCCCCACAAAAAGGAAAAGTTTTAGGATAGAAAGAGGAATTCACACAACCACATATCCTTTAAAATTAAAAATAACCAAGCTATTAAGCTGACTTTTTGGCTTCGGTTTTGTGCTGCTTGCCAAAATCACACTGGCTCAAAGCTTAGCCAGAGCATTGAACACCTCGGCCAAGCCAGCCAGCACGCTTTGCAATACAAGACTTCTTCGTTTCAAAACGGCTTTGTGGCTGTTTCGAAACAAAGAAGCACTCAGTCGTTCTGAAGTAAAAAGCTTTTCTAGGTTCCCGGTTGACTCGCCGAGTCTTTCGTAACGTCACTAGCCTTCATAACAACGGCGTTACGATGATACTCCTCACGAATAGTTCTTGCCACATCACCAAAAACAAAAACCTTGTCTTTTTCGACTTTCTCGATGAAAACAAATTTACCATTCTGAAGCATAACTTTGTCGTCACGCTTTAAATTTGAAACAAGGTTTTCGTGTTTTTGTTGCTGTTTTTTTCTCGAACGACTCGTTAAAAAGAAAAAAACAAAGAGAAAACCGATCATGAGAATCGGAAGAAAAAGTCCTTCAAGCATGCTGCCTTGAGCTCCAGATTTTTGTTCCTCCTGAACCTTACGCCCAAGCTGCCCTTCTTCTGTCTTTATTTCAGCTCCTGTCGAGACTTTCGATGTGCTTGCTGCCTCTGCGCCAGCAGAGGAGGTTTGCTCAGAAGATGAGGCATTCTCGCCAGCAGCACCTTCATGTTGGATTTCTAAATTTTGGTCGTTCGGCATTGCAAAATCAATCATCACTCTTTTCCTTCAACTGGTTAAATTCGTACTTACAACTTCTTATTTTAAAATTCATATCTCATTTATGTCCCAAGAGTACGCTCTCTAGCCTCAATAACATAAGGTCTGAGAATATCCCCCTCTTGAATATCCGCATAATTTAACAACACAATCCCACAGTCAAACCCTTCGCGAACCTCCTTGACTTCGTCTTGAAACCGCTTCAACGATGCAAGAGGTCCATTATAAAGGAGCTCGTCACCACGATAAAGCCTAACCCGAGCATTTCGACGGATCACTCCATCAGTCACAAAACAACCAGCAATCATGCCAATCTTGCTTGCTCGAAAAAGCTTACGAATTTCAACTCGGCCAAGCTCAACTTCAACTTCTTCAGGTTTCAAAAGTCCTGAAAGGGCAGCATGAATGTCTTCAAGCAGTTTATAAATGACTTCATATTGGCGAATTTCAACGTGATGCTTGTCCGCCAACTCTATAGCTTTGGGCTGGACTGTAGCATTAAAGGAAAGAATAATAGCATTTGAAGCTTCTGCCAGGCGAACATCATTCGTCGTAACGGTTCCAACCGCTGCACGAATAACCTTGATGCCAACCTCATCATGTTCAAATTTTTCAAGTTCTGTCTTAATTGTTTCTGCTGTTCCCTGCACATCTGTTTTTAAAACGATTCGAAGCTCCTCAACCGCAGCATCCTGGCGCTCTTGCGACCAGGCTTCAAGAGTCAGAGGCTTTTCTGAGGCTCGCGCTAATTCTTTTTCCTGCTGCGTAACCTTCCGGGCGATTTCTTGCGCCTTTCTTAAATCATTGACCTGGTGGAAGCGAGAACCTGCTTCTGGCAAACTTGAAAGCCCAGCAACCTGAATCGGCATCGAAGGCTCTGCCCTCTCAAGCTCTCGGCCACGAGAATCATGCATTGAGCGAACTTTCCCAAAACCGTGCCCCGCAACAATTGCCTCCCCTTTTTTAAGGGTTCCTTCCTGCACAAGCACAGTAGCAACAATCCCCCGCCCTTCGCTTAAATGAGCTTCAAGCACAACACCAGCCGCTGGCTTTTGAGGGTTTGCCTTAAGCTCAAGAAGTTCTGTAAGGTCTGAAAGCGTTTGGACAAGCTCAGGAATACCTTCTCCTGAAATAGCGCTGACTTCCAGAATTTCTGTTGTCCCCCCCCAGTCAGGGCTCATAAGGTTGTGCTTTGCAAGCATCTGTCGCGTTCGCTGAACATTAGCCTCCGGCTTATCAATTTTGTTGATAGCAACCACAACCTCTACATTGGCAGCCTTAGCATGATCTATTGCTTCTTCGGTTTGAGGCATAATACCATCATCCGCAGCAACAACAATCACAACAACATCTGTAACTTGCGCCCCTCGAGCACGCATTGCTGTAAAAGCTTCGTGGCCAGGTGTGTCAATAAAGACAACTTCAATCGGCCTCTGCCCTTCCTCGCGTTCGACCTCAACCCTAAAAGCACCAATATGCTGAGTAATACCACCCGATTCATCACCTGCACGATCCATTTTATTAATGGCATCAAGCAAAGATGTTTTTCCATGATCGACATGGCCCATAATGGTCACAATAGGAGCTCGAGCAATAAGATCGTCCTGCTCCTCTTCAAATCTATCAAGTTCATCTTCGATGAGCTCTTCAGCACTTTTCGGTGCTTTTACTGTAATCTCTCGTTCTAAAAGCAATGAAATATTCTCAATCATTTCCTGAGAAAGAGAGTCATTAATTCGTATCAACATTTTTTCCTGCATGAGACGAGCCTGAATTTCACTAACTTTAGTCCCCAGCGCTTCTGAGAGCTGACGCAAGTTTATCGGCAAGCTAATCGTAATCGGCCCTGTTGGCATTTCTTGCTTTAATTGTTCAGAAGAAGGAGTCCTGAACTTACTTGTCTGCTCTCGTCGCATGCTTCGTTGGTTCGCATAAGCAGACTCTCGAACTTCAAAACGACGGCGACCTGAGCGCTGCGCGCTTCCTCCCTTAGGAGCTCCCGACTCTGACGGCAGGTCTTCATTGCGATAAGACCGACGTCTCCCTCCCCTTTTAGGGGTTTCGCTTGAACCTTTGGCTTCCGGTGATTTTTTCTTCGCTTTAAGCTCAGACTCAAGAGCTTTGTTGCCTGTAGGAGCAGCAAACTGAGGGCCTTGAGGAACCTCTTTCGCCTCTGGCTGGGTGCTGCTGGATTCTGCTTTTTGGTGATGGGTTCGGTACTGAGCTTTTAAAAGCAAGGCTTCTGGCTTTGTCAGCCCTTTATAGCCAACACGCCCTATCTCGATTCCGATTTTATTGCCCAGCTTTTGGAGTTCTTCAAAAGAAATATCTAATTCCTGAGAAAGCTCATAAGCCTCTGAACAAGCCTTTAAACGCTCTGTGTCTGCTTCACTAATATCTGAAGGGGCACTCAGGTCAATATTAAGGGCTTCTGAAACATCGCTCAGAGCCTGCCCTTCAAGGCCGACATCAAGGGCAAGACTTTGACCTTTTGCCGCTGCACGAAGAGCTTCAGCTTCCTTTTCTCCTAAAGAAGAATTCCAGGCCTTGACCGTTATGCCGAGGCTCTCAGCTCGCTCTTTAAACTCAGAGAAAGACATATCAAGCTCTGTGTAAAGATCTTTTGCTTTAACTTTTTTTTCTTTTACAGCTTTTTTAGCCACCACTTATGTCTCTACCCTTCTCTAAAACTATAACCTTCCAAGAAATTCTTTGACTCGAACATGCAATTGCCCCAAGCCTTGTCGTTACCATTTCAAATAAACCTGCCCGCAGAATGAAGCGCCAAAGCACCTGAGTTTAGATAAAAAAAGGGAGTTATCAATCAAACCCTCTTTCTTTTTGCCTGCATTATCAATGCACAAGCATTTCATGCTTGACGAAAGTTCTTTCTTAGAGCTTTTCTTTTTAACGGAAGGCTCTAAGCACAACTCACAAAAAAGATTCATATCCAAACAAGAGGCATGCCCCAAACTTCTTCAAGATATCAATTTTACGCCCACGGGCCAGACAATAAACTAAGCTCCTTCTGCCAAATAGTAATAATTCATACCTTGGCTAAAAATTCCCAACCTTTGCAACAACAAAAGCAACGAGTCTGCTTCAAAAGCTTGTATTGGATTATCCTTAACACTACTACTATAAACGGTGTGGTTGGCATCTTTCCCCTGGGTATACGCTATTAGTGTAGCTTCTTCAATTTCTGCCAACTCCTTTACTCGTTCAAAAGCATCATCAATATACCCTATGGAGTCGACAAGACCTATTTCTTTTGCTTCCTGTGCAGTGTATACACGTCCATCGGCAAGCTTTCTAAGCTGCTCAAGCGCCAGGGTTTCTCGATTTTCATGAACATGCTCTAAAAAGTCTTCATAAAAAGTATTAACGATTTTTTGGTGGTGAGCAAGCTGCTCGTCGTTAAAACCTTCAAAAGGCATGCCCGTCCCTTTCATCTTTCCGCTACGAATAACCTCGGCTTCTATTCCCAGGTCATCCATCAAGCCTTTAAAGTTTACATAGACAGAAATGACGCCTATTGAACCCGTAATTGATGATGGCTGGGCCATGATACTATCAGCACACATGGAAATGTAATATCCCCCCGAAGCAGCCATGTTGCCGAAGGATGCAACAACTGGAATCTCTTTTTCTGCTTTAAAGCGCTTCAATTCATGGAGTAAAACATCGCTAGCACTAACCGTTCCGCCTGGTGAACTTACCTGCAAAATAAGACCTGCAATCTGATCATCTCTGCGCGCCCGATCAAGCTGTCGTTTGACTTGATCAAGAATACTTGCATTAGTCCCAAACAGTCCACTACTGGCTTTTTCACTAATCACACCATGAACCTTAAGGAGAAGAATTTTCTTTTCACCCTTGCCTCGAATAAATGTCTCATTCAATGTCTGAGATTTTGATCCCAAAAGAGATGCGTTAATTGTGCAGCCAACAACAAGAAAAAAAAGAGCCCCCAAAAATACAATCCCAACGCATTGCTTTATCATCTTATTTTTCTCCTGTAGTCCTCTTTTATATTAAGAATCTAAAGTTCAAAGGGGCATCAACGAACTTGAAAGTAAGAAAGCAGCGAAAGGAGCTCCAATGATTCCAGCCAGGCCAAGCACCAGAACCGCACCACGCAGCCAAAAACGATTTACTTTTATTTTCATGTCAAGCATACCAAAAATAAAAAGACTCATGCTCATGACAAAGTGGCCTCCACAGGCAAGTTGCCATAACCACTGATTTTCTTGTGTTTTAAAAGATATACCAAAAAGCAAAAAAGGAATCAGGCAGACGATAAAAAAAAAGACACCCCCCAGCACCAATGTGCGAGCCAGGAACAGATACCTTTCCTGGCCAGGCGTTAACCCTGGATGACCAATTTCCCTTAACCCCTGGTCAAGCTCCTCGTAACTTGCATGGTAGCGAAGCCCAAAAAGCATGCCGAGAAAAACCGAACAAAGCGGCACAAACATAAGTGCCGCTTTGTAGGGCAACATTTGCCCCGAATAGTCTCCACTATTTAAAAGCTCAAGCATATATTATTAAACGATAGAACCTTTATCTTAATAATGATCAAATGCCCCTTTGCTCCAAAGCTTTCAATAAAATAATGCGAGGAAGCCAAATAGATCTTCCCAAACTCCCTTAAACTCCCTTAAATTCAGGGGTTCGTTTTTGATTGAAAGCATTAAGCCCTTCTTTAGCATCACTGCTGTCAAAGAGTGCTTTTTGAAGCTCACGCTCAAGAGCTAAACCAGATTCAAAGCTCATTTCAGCACCACTTTGAACGCTTCTCTTGATGTTGCCAACAACTTTTACAGCTTTGTTCGGCAGCGTAAACTGCTTGGCATAGCTCATCATTTTTGCATCAAAATCTTCTGCGTCAAAAATGCTGTTAATAATTCCAAATTCCTGAGCTTCTTCAAAACTAATTAAGTTGCCAACCGTCATAAGTTCAATTGCTCGAGACTTGCCAATAAGACGAGCCAAGCGCTGAGTACCACCAGTACCAGGCAATACACCAAGATTAACCTCTGGCAACCCAACACGACCAGAATCTCGACAGCCTATACGAATGTCTGCAGCCATGGCAATTTCAAGTCCTCCACCAACCGTATGGCCTTGCAGTGCAGCAATCACAAGCTTTGGCGTCTGCTCTAAACGACTTAGGGTTTCGTTCGCATGAAGACAGAAGAAGTACTTCCATGTGGGGTCAGATTCTTCCAGCATTTTGATGTTAGCACCCGCGCAGAAGAATTTTTCTCCAGAGCTTTTAAGCAGCACAACATCAACGTCCGTATTGAAACGGATGTCAAGAATCGCCTGATCAAGTTGGCGGAACATTTGGTGGGTATAAGTATTTGCAGGAGGGTCATTTAAGGTGACAACTCCAACTCGATCGACAACCTCAAGGCTCACAAGAGTTGAGGTTTCCCGTTCTTTATCAATAGAGGGCTGCTTAATCGGCATCTTTCCTTCTTTCTAAAAACTCAAACATCGAAATATTATTGGAAAATCAAAGTCTTATCAAACCGTTATATAAAGTATCAAAAAGTATTAAAATTTTTGCGTGGAACTGGCCGTATCATCACCGACAGCTTCTAGAAGCTCGTCTGTAACATCATCGTTTGTTTTAACCTCTTTAAGCTCAAAGATTAAGTTTCCAAACGCCTTGCCAACATCAAATTCTATTTTGAGCTTCGTTCCAATAGTATAGCTGTTTATTTTTTCACGATTTTCAATTGTATAGGTTGCAGCTACAGCCAGGGAATCACTGACGCCTGCTTTTTTCATATCCTCATCAATTCCTTCCAGAGCAAGTCGGGTGTTCTTTTTAATAACATGAAAGAAAAAATCCCGGCCACTTTGTTCAAATTCAAAACTCTGGTCAGTGTCCTTCGTTGAGCGGTTTATAATTTTACCGTCCTGGAGCGTATAAAGCGTAGAGGAAAAGCTACCGTCATTTTGCTTCCATGCTCGAATTTGAAACGACTCTTCTGTATCTCTTTTTTCAGCATCTGCTTCTTCGTAGACAAAAACCACATCCTCAAAATTATCCTCGAAACTTTGAAACCCTATCAGGAAAATAAGCATTTCTTCTATTTGCTCTATTTGAGACCGGGCTGTTTGACGAATTTGGGCAATCAAAGGATTGGTCTGCGCTTCATCTTCAACCAATTCCATGCGCATGCCTTTTTCAGCCGTCCAGGCCAGCTTAGCATCAAGTTTAAGTCCCTGAAGTAATGGGTTTTTATTTTGTTTTGAAACATCCAGGCTGATGCTGGCATTAGCAGCCATCTTTTCAAGCCCTTTACTGGCCGCAAAATAAATAGCATCATATGCCGCTTTAAGGTCCGCTTGAGCTTTAGCATCATTTGCTGGAAGCTCTTCTATTTCTGGCTGCTGGAAGTCTGATTCTTCAAAGCCGTCTGGCTCGATCGCTTCTCTTTTGACTTCGCCTTTCTCTTTTTCTGCATCTTGGGCCTGCAGTGTAAAACCAGCTATCCCCAAACATCCAACACAAGTTATAAGTCGTAGCAGTGTATTCATATCCTTTATGCCTCCTATCATAAGTAATAGCCCCCATAAGGGAAAAGCACGAAAAGCTTTTATAAAATAACTCCAAAAAATGTAAATCACCTTTGGAAAAGATAAAGCTCTTCCTGCTAGAAAATTAAAATAGCCCTTCATTATTAAGGCTTTTTTCAGAGAATACTAGTTTTTTTTCAAACTCTTCAGGCAACAACGTGTTTTCTCTTCGTTTAAAGTACAATGCTAGCACAAGAGACAAGAGGCCTCCGCCACTCACAGACTCTGTACTTGCGAACTTATTTTTTTTTGCGCTTGGAAGTCCCTCCCCTGCTCTTAAGGCGAGGGGTGGAATGCCGAGTCGACCTTAAACGATGGCTCCGACTATTCTCAAGAATTGACCGCTCCAGCTGCTCTTGATAGTAGTGCATCAAAATCTCTTGTGAACGAAACTTTGCGGTACGAGCTTTTTTCCCTAAATGCTCATATTTCCCGCTGGGCAAAAGTTGCCAGGCATCAACTTGATCCTCAAGACAACTCTTCAACAAAAATTGGATTTCATTTCGAGCACTTTGCTCTGTAACAGGCACTGCAAGTTCGACTCGAAAATCAAGATTCCTGCGCATCCAATCCGCAGATCCAATCAGATATTGATGGCTCTCACCATTTTGAAAATAAAAAATGCGGCTATGCTCTAAAAAACGACCAACGATCGAACGGACTTGAATGCGATCGCTTGTTCCCTTTACTCCTGGTTTAAGACAACAAAAACCACGCACAATCAAGTCTATGTTTACGCCCTGCTGGGAAGCCTTATACAAAGCCTCTATGATTTCTCCGTCTTCTAATTGATTCATTTTTGCAATGATATGAGCTGGCTTGCCCGCCTGAGCAGCCTTAATTTCATTTGCAATCAGATCCAAAAACTTCTCTCGCATATTCACTGGAGCGACGAGAAGCTGCTTAAAATCCGGGTTTACACTATACCCTGTAAGCACATTAAAAAACTGAATGATGTCGTTCTTATAAGCATCATGTGCAATAAAATAACCCAAGTCTGTATAAAGGTTCGCTGTAACCGTATGGTAATTCCCCGTACCAATATGGTGATAAAGACGCACCCCATCCTGCTCTTCTCGTACGACCATGGCAACCTTAGCATGAGTCTTGAGTCCAACTAAGCCATAGGTCACATGACAGCCAGCCTCTTCAAGCTTGCGGACCCAACGAAGGTTGTTTTCTTCATCAAAACGCGCCTTGACTTCTATCAGCACAACAACCTGTTTGCCTTTTTCTGCAGCTCGAATTAAAGCTTTTAGAATTGGAGAATCTTCGGCAGTCCGATAAAGCGTCTGTTTAATTGTGATAACTTTTGGGTCATCGGCTGCTTCTTCAATGAAACGAAGCACCGACGAATGAAAGCTTTGGTATGGGTGGTGAACCAAGAGGTCTTTCTCTTTAATACAATCAAAGAGCGTCCTTGGTTCGTAATGGTCTTGGCTTCCGCTAAGACGTGGGTGTTTTAAAGGAGTCCAGGGAGAATAGTGGAGCTGGCTTTTTCGGTGTTTGGAAAGCTCAAAAAGATCTCGCAATCGCAAAAGCCCATTGACAGCATAAAGGTCCTCCTCAAACAAACCAAGTTCTTCTAAAAGGTATGAGCGCATAAGTTTACTTGTGCCCTCATTAATCACAAGACGAACCACCGGAGCAAACTTTCGATCTCGTAACTCTTCGCTAATAAGCTCGATTAAATCTTCAGCCTCTTCTTCATTGTACTCTATATCCGCATTACGGGTAATCATAAAGGGTACAGACTCGACAATACGAGCACCTGGAAACAATCGATCAAGATGAGCAAGGATAATGCTTTCCAGGGGGATATAAAACGTACCACTTCCTGAGCGCAAAGAAAAGAAGCGAGGGTGATTTGATGGCACTTTCACCCGAGCAAAGTGTTCTTGGGTTGTATCCTCAAGCTGAACCCTCAAGGCAATAGAAAGGGACTGGCTTGAAAGCAGGGGAAATGGATGGCCTGGGCCAACCCCAAAAGGAGTCAGTGTCGGCAAGAGTTTGTTTTCAAAATAGTGGTCTGCTTGTTTTTTTTGCTTTGGAGTAAGTTTCTCATAACTCTGAACAAAAATTTGTTCTTTCGCCAATGAGCCCAAAAGCTGCTTAAGGGTAAGGTGCTGGTCTTTGACCATCCGAGAAACGTCTGCCCTGATCTTTTTCAGTTGCTCTCTTGGCTCCAGGCCATCACGGCTCGGTTTTTTGATTCCAGCAGCAACCTGACGATGTAGCCCTCCGATTCGTTTCATGAAGAATTCATCAAGGTTCGAAGCACTGATCGCCAGAAATTTTACCCTTTCAAGCAAAGGAATATCTTGATCCTGGGCTTGGGCCAGCACACGCCAATTAAAGTCAAGCCAACTGAGCTCGCGATTAAAAAACATTTCTGGCAAATAAATAGAAAGCTTACGAGTTGTAGGTCGAGGGGGAGTAGGCATTTCTATTCCTTACAAAGAGACAACAAGCGAGCGTTTTCAAATTGCTCAATAAACAAAACATAAAAAAATATACTTCATATTACGTATTACAAAATCTGATTACCCAGTTTATTTCGGTGCTAACAAACGGCCAAGGTCTTTATCCTGGTGGCATGAAAAAGCTTTCGAAAAATCCCAGCGATCAGGGTCCCGGGAATGGTTCCAAACAAGCAAAGTATATTCACCAGGACTAAGGTTTTTAACCCTGCCATTGCCCAGATTATCAAGCTGAATAAGTCGGGTTTTTTCCCAATCGATTTTCTTTTTTTGGGTTTGAAGCTGTAAAATTTCCTGGTAATGCTTTGTTAAAAGCAAGCGGCACTCTGCGCCAGCCCATCCTCGCCCCTGCTCGTCAAGCACCTGGAAGCGTAGCTCATGAGCCTTGACAACCTGGAGCGAAATACGCTGAGAAGGTCTATTTTTAAGAACTTGAAACCACAAACGACCATCAGCCTCTGCGCCAGCGAGATTTCCTCCAGCAACGGAAACCTTTGCATAATAATCTCCAGGCGCCCAATTCGTTTGCTCAAAATGATGCCCTGCCCTCTCTTCTTTCGTTAAAGATCGATAAAAAAGCTTTTTGCCATGGGTATTTTCAACGCTTATAATAGCTCCAAACAAATCGAGTTGAGACGGCTCAAGAGCAAGCACGACTTTTGAGCGCTGCACCACAACTTCTATCTCCTGATGACCTTTCAGCTCAATCTCCCGCTTTACCTGGTTTGTCAGTTCTGCATGAGAAAAATAAAGTGTATAAGCCTGCTCGGGTAAATCAGTAATTTCAAAACTCCCTGTATTCTCAAGCCTATAGCTTCTTTCTGCTCCATCGGGATAGATTAAACGAACTCGAGCAGCGGCATAGTTAAAATTGTCTGCTTCATTATCCTGCCCCAAAACCTTAAAGTACCCCCTTAAGCTTGCGCTTCCTGTATAGGGCGAAGGCCTTAACGTGCTCTCTTGAGATGCAGGTTGGAAGACACACTTAAAGCTGACTTCTTCTTCTCCGGGCATCGGGTAATAATTCAGAACCCCCGCTTCGGGCTCAAGGGGAAGGTACCCTTGCTGGGCAATTCGAAGCTCCAGGTGCGGCAGAGCAATTAACTGAAAAGAAAAAAGATAGGACGAACCAGGCTCTTGGGTTGCATTAAAAGTCCGAAGGTACTCTCCTTTTTTCAAAGCGCCAGAAGTCGGGACTTTCGCCTTTTTCTCGGGCTGGAAACGTGAGTTTTGCTTTTCTCCACTATAGCCATTATCTCTTCCCACAACAGTAATGCTGGGGGGTCTTGGAGTTGACCCATCAGTATTGACCACTTCAAGGAGAACTCGAAGCGAATGCTTTTTCTCAAGCTTACAATCTCGTTGTTGAGCCTCCTGAGCGAGCCTGAACTCTTCAACAAAAAAGGCATATGCCTCAGTGCGTATTTCAAGACGGTAGTTTCCTGGCTGCAAAGGCGTTGGGCTAAAACCTCTCGAGTTAACATCAAAACCGTCAATACTTTGTAAAAACTCTGGTAAACCAATAGCATAAAAACCATCATCTTCAGTCTGAGCGCGCGCAACTTCTGTCCAGACAACCTGACTTTGAGTGTTTTCGTGGACCTGGTCTCTACGGAATAGGTTCTGTTTGATTAAGAGAAAGATCGAAGCGGCACTTACTTTTCTGCCCCAAGGATCAAGAATATGGCCATAGAGCCCACCTCGTGCAGGTAAAAAGAAAATTTCCTCCGGTTGATTGTGTTCCTCAACAGGGGCCTTCTCTTCTATTATAGAAGAACTCTCTTTCTGGTTTTGAAGAGGTTGTGAGTCTTTGGCAGCCCCTGGCTCTTGTTTTTTTTGTTTATCTTCGAAGGAGAGGTTTTGCTTTAAAGACTTCTTAAGCGAAGGTTTGCGGTTTTCCTTTGCTCCAAGGATAAGCTTTTCAGGAGTCCCCTGGTCCGATCCAAAGAAAAGAAAATATGCGACTCCACCAATTCCAAGAAAGAGTAAAACACATAACAAAAGTAAAAATAAGCGCGATGAAGTCATAATATCCAAATTGCTTTATTTTTCGGCTCTCAAAGTTTTCCAAAAGCTAGACCACAGACTTTAAGTCCAGCTTCCCACTCCTCTAATTATAACGACTCTACCCGCTAGAGCGATTGCAAAAAATTTGCAGCTGTGTGGCCTAAAGATACCTACACGCTCGTTTCATTGTGTTGTGCCTTGTGGTTAACCAGTTGAAACTCGCGACATATAAGCTCCAAGCCATTTACAATGATTGCGACTCCATGGCTGCCTGGGTAATACTTTCGCGTTGATAGAGTCTTAAAAGAGTGTCGTTTTGTAATTTGCTTCTTTTTGCCAGAGTAATTTGACTCTGAAATCTTAAATACCTTTCTTCTTTGTTTTCCATTTTTTTTCATGAAGTCAAAAGCGTACTCAACCCTTAGCCTCCCCAGTTGGGCTTCTTGAGTCTGGATACAAAATGAAAAAATGAAATCATCGCCTGTCCGAATAGTTTTCGGGACTTTGAGCTCTTTAATACTTATATGCTGAGGGTAAAAAAATCCAAACAACTCCATGACGTCAGGCACCCCCTGCTTAAGAAGGGTCCGGCAGCCATGCTTAACGACCCAATCCGTAGCAGCATTTTCACCCAACCATCTTTGAGCAATTTTAATCGCAACTTGAGGGTGGTCTTTTGAAATATCGTTTAAGTTATTAGCAACACTCCGTCTAACATATTCGCTTTTGTCAGCTTTCAAGCTTTCAAGAATTCTGAGGACTGGTTGAGGATCTTTTTTGAACTCAGGCAATGCCATTGCCCAGGGTAATCGGGGACGACAGCCTTCAGATGCTAATCTGCGAACGTGGTCGCTCTTTGATCTCGCCCACTTCTCCATTTGGGCCATCATTCTTTTTGGGTATTTTTGAATAAAAGGTCGTACAGCAAACTCAGAGCTCGAATATTGTGTAAAATGTTCAAGGGCCGATACCGATTGTTCGTATTCTTTTAAACCATAAAGCTCCACAAAATCTGGAAAAAACATTGCTTCAAAGCCTTTGAATTGAGTTGAAACCGGTTTGAGAACCTCAAGCGCTGCTCGATAATTCTTCGGTAAAAATTGGTACAACGTTTCTGTAATATGCCTCATCCGCTCCTTGAGCTCTTTTGTCTCCCACTCACTCTTAAATATTTGACGTGTAAATTCTTGAGGTTGAAATTTTTGATACGCCGTTTTCAGTGCAGAGCAAAGCGTTGCTATGAATTCTTGATTATAGATATTTTTTAACGGCTCAGGCATGGGTCTTCCTCTTCTTTAAGCACCCCCCTTGGCTTTCGGCAGCTCTGATTCTTTAAAAACGCCTTAATCAACAAAACGGGGATGGGGGAAAAGGGATGCCTGGAGCTGACCTTCAACTAAATTTCTTTGTACTTCTGGTTGGTGACTCAAGCTTAAAGCTTCGATGTTTGCAACTGAAAGCTTACGCTTGATTCCATAGATATCTTTCATTACGAAAGTAAAGCCAAAATCACCTGCCTGGAAAGCGCTGAAAAGCGATGCTTCAAGTTGCTTGAGGTTTCTTTCATATTCTCGCTGGTCTTTAGCATTCACACCCAGCACAACATTTTGTATTTGAGCATTCCAAAAACTTGGGGCATCCACGCCTCGTTTATTTTTTGCAAAGGCTAGTATATCAGTCGCCTGAAAATGGCAGCTCTCTCCTTTCAGAGTTTTAATCGTAAGCTGGTGCCACTGGCGCGAATCAAGACTGTTCTGGCTGTTATCCCCAAGCATAAAGTACCCTTGTTCGCTGAGCTTCCAAGCATAAGGCATGCTAGGCCCCGGGCTGCGCCAATAGTAATGCCCTTCTGGTTCACCAACCTTTTGATAGCGCATGCGTCCAACGTAATAGACATCTCGGGCAAGTGAAAAATTCCTTATTTCCAAAGGTTCTAAACTTGTAAGCTCCAAAGAACTTTTGGGGGCTTCGAGAAATTCCGTAAGTTCTCGCATAACCTTCCAGTCTCTAAGCTTGAGAGATTCTTGCTTTTCATAGCGCATCCGCATAAATCTTTGAACAGGGGTTTCAAAGAAAACCCGCTCAAGTCGCTGACCATTCACTTCAAGATCAACTGCCCCATCAGCAACGCCAAAACTGAATTGATACTCCTGGCTCTGCTCAAAAAAAGACTTCAACTCTTCTCCACCCTGAAGCTTATGAATTTCCCACTTCAAAGCTTCTTCACTCCAAGGCAAATCGACACGTAAAAACGCCTCCGCCCCTCGGTGCTGATAAGAAACTTGCGTCTTGCCTCGAATACAGGTCATAGAAAAATCAAATTGGTCCTCGGCTGATCGAGAAACCTCAAGTGTTAAGCGTATATCTTGGACAAACTCGTGACCATAAAGACTTTGACTGGCCTCGTCACCTTTGGGATTGTGATCTCGCAGCCAGCCCTCTTTTGGAAAGCGCAAACGGGCGGGTTGTGTTTTTTGGTCCTGAGAAGCTTCAGGCTCCAATTGAAGAACTCCCATTTGAGCATGGTTCTTACCCGACTCTTCTTTAAAATCGCGCTTCAGACTTGCCGTTCCACCCTCAAAGTCATAAAAAGGGAGCCACAGAGAATCTCGTACACCACCTGTTTTTCGCCATATCTCAGGGTAGGGCTGATCTTCGGCCTGAGTATAAACATCCCCCGAAGCAACGAGAACAAGCTCGCCGGGCATCCCCGCAACCCTCTTAACATAAGGCATAGGCCGAGCAAGCGGAAAACGAAATACGGCAATATCGCCGCGACCAGGGTCATGAAATTTATAGCTCAGCTTATTAACAAGCGCACGATCTCCTAAAATAGGGTGCCCATAAAGGGTTGGTTCCATAGATCCTGTGGGAATGCGAAATGCCTCTAACGCAAAATGATAAACCAAAAGCAGCACCATTACAGCACTGATCAAACCAGCTATCCCTTCAAGCTTTGCTTTTGGTTTGGAGGGCTCTTTTTGATTTGGTTTTGTACCCTCAAGAGCCCCTTCTCCCTGAAAAGCAAGCCCCATAGACAAACGCAAAATTTGAAACCCAACTAAAAGAATAACTCCAGCCATGCCTAAGTCAGGTAAAGCCCGAGTCAACGCTATCAAGAGTAGTCCAAGTACAAGAATGCCTGGGCCAATCAACCGCTGAAGCCGAAAACCCCACGTTTTTATATTTTGAGCACCAGCTCTTTGGTTCAATTTATTTTTTTGGGAAAGAGTGTAACCCCGCACATACATATAGAGCAAAGTTATGCTCACGAAAGGCAAGATAAGACTTGAAACAACAAGCATAAAGCTTTTGGGTTCGTAATCATAAAAAGCCTGAAAGCTCAACCAGCCAACACAAAGCGCAATTATCCCCCACAACCCTTGAAATATCACAGGGTGTGAAATTTTTCCTTGAATCCACTTTTGTTTCATCCGCGTCCTCAGTTTTACGTGTTGTTTAAAACTCATGCTCCTGCGTTATCGGCAGGAACATTAAAACGAACCTGCTTCCTGCGAACTCTTCCTAAAAATATCTTAGAAGCTCTTCAGAATTATTAAAGTCAATGGTAGCATTAAGAGATCTTGAAAGAAAATATTCTCATTTAAAATACACCGGGACATCTCAGGTGAGAGGAGATAGATCAATGCCCATCGAAGAAGGAAAAGCAGCGCCAGCCTTTACGCTCAAGGACCAAAACGGAGATACTGTAAAATTAAGCGCTTTCCGCGGAGAAAAAAATGTTGTTCTCTTTGCTTATCCTAAAGCCATGACGCCAGGCTGTACTGTAGAATCAAAAGACTTCAGTCGACTTTTACCCAAATTTGAGAAGCATGACACCGTCGTATTAGGCATAAGTGCAGACAGTGTAGAGCGTCAAAAAAAATTCGAGGAAAAAGAAAGTCTATGCGTTCCCTTACTTTCTGATGCCGACCATAAAGTTATGGAAAAATACAGTTTTTGGGGTGAAAAGAAAAACTATGGCAAGGTTTACGAAGGCATTATTCGTTCAACCGTCGTAATTGACAAAAAAGGCAAGGTTGCAAAACTTATGCGTAATGTGCGAGCCAAGAATCATGCTGAAAAGGTTTTAGCTTTTGTTGAAGACAACCTTTAAGAACACATATTGATCTTAGATAAAATAAGTCGTTTTAGCATGCACCTATAGCCTGTTTATAGAAAGAGTTGATTATGGCTGCGTTAGAAGTTGGGATGTTAGCCCCTGGTTTCGAAAGCGAAGACCACAAGGGAAACCCTGTCAAACTTCAAGATTTTCACCACAAACAACCCGTTGTCTTGGTTTTTTTTCCTAAAGATGATACTCCTGGCTGCACCAAACAACTCTGTGGTTTAAGGGATCATGATCAAGCAATGAGCGAGGCTGGAATAGCCCTCTTCGCCATAAGTTTTGAAAGTGCCGACGAACACCAAAACTTTGCAACAAAATATTCTTTACCGATGCCTTTTCTTATGGATATGGACCAACGCATTGGAAAAGCCTATGGAGTCGCAAAGGAGTATAAACCTGGAACCTTTTTTCCTGAACGCAAAACTTTTGTAATCAACCGCGAAGGAATAATCTCTGGCATTATTCATGAGGCTTCAATTGATTTTGAAAATCACTGGCAACAAATTCAGGAAATTCTTCAAAAAAGCACCTGAGTCCACCTTTTCCAACAGAGAGCTCCTTTAATATCCTAGCAATAAATCACTTTATGAAGTCGCTCCAGAGCAAAACTCAGCCTCAAGGAGAGTCTGCTCAAAAAGCCGATAAACAACAAGCCTCCTCTATTACAACGACAGCTTCCCAAGAGCGCTGCGAGAGTAAAGTGTCAAAAAAAAGCCTAAGCCAACGAGAAGACGAGCTGCCAGATGAACCCTGGATGGAAGCCATCGGGGGATTCGAACTCAGGCTTTGGGGTTACGACGCTAAATGCTCTCGACTCACTCTCCAGGGTAAAGATCGTATAGCCAAGCGTAAAGATTGTTTGTTAGTCTTCCACGATGTAAGCTATATTGAAATGCCATTGAGGACGGGAAGTTTACGGGCTCGTCGAGCAAATAGAGAAGAGTACCAGCGTGTTGTCAAGGCCGTTGGTCAAAACTATACTCCTTGCAATATTGTTGCACTCTGTGCGAGCCAAAAACGAATTTTTCTCATCGAATACGGCTATGTCCAATGGTTAGGAGAATAGCAATTTTATTTTTTTATGAACCTTATCAAGAGGTGATTCAAAACCCCTGAAATTCGGAAACAATTGAAAATTCAAAAACCTTTGGACAAAATAAACTGCCATAAAAATTCGTTTCTGAAACAATTCAATAATTAGAGATAAAGAATATAGAGTTGGAAAAAATATGGCCCTGAGTTCTCGAAAAGATTTAGAAGAGCGCGAAGAGCTCATGCTTGCGGCCTACGCTCTGCAAGCACGGGCTTCACGCGGGCGTCAATATCAGGAGAAGGAACACCCTTACCGCACCTGTTTTCAACGAGATCGCGATCGCATCATTCATTCTGATGCCTTTCGCCGTCTTAACTATAAAACTCAGGTTTTCATCAATTGGGCAGGCGATCATTTTCGTACTCGCCTGACTCACTCTATGGAGGTTGCTCAGTGTGCTCGCACCATCGCTCGAGCTTTAAAACTCAACGAAGAAGTGTGCGAAGCTGTTGCTCTTGCCCATGATCTTGGGCATACGCCTTTTGGGCATGCTGGCGAGTTTGCCATGCGAGAATGCATGAAAGAACATGGGGGTTATGAACATAATGAGCAAAGTATTCGGGTCGTTGATAAGCTTGAACGTCGCTACTTGAATTTTCCAGGTCTGAACCTGACCCACGAAGTTCGTTACGGTTTAATGAAGCATGAAACAGATTACGACAAACCACTGCTCTCATCGTTATCAGCAAGAGAATCGGCCTCTTTGGAAGCGCAGGTTGTGAATCTTGCGGATGAGATCAGCTACAACGCTCATGATGCTGAGGACGGCCTGAACGCTGGGATTTTAACCCTTGAAAAAGCTTGTGAATCAAAGCTTTTTGAGCAAGCTCGAGTAAGAGCTGAAGAAAATCAGATCAAACCCGAGGTGGAACCCGACCGTTTTCGTTATTTTGTGGTAGGCTATCTTAAAAACGCCCAGGTCACAGACCTGCTTGAAACCAGTGCACAAGCCATAAAAGAATCAAACCTCCAAAGCATTGCTGATGTCCTTGCTTATAAAGGCCCAAAGCTGATTCGTTTTTCTGCTTCAATGGCCAAGGATGTTAAAGAGCTCAAAAAGACTCTCTTCAACCAGCTTTACCAGCACCGGCGAATTTTAAGAACTATGGAAAAAGCTACTCGCTTCATGAAGGCTATGTTTGAGCGTTATGTCAATCAGCCCGAACTCATGCCAGGAGGCTTTCACCGGCGAATTAAAGACGATAAGGAAGCGCCTTATCGAGTTGTGTGTGACTATATTTCAGGCATGACAGATCGCTATGCCCTGGAACAATATAAAAAACTTTTCGATCCAGATATCTGGTAAAAAGTTCGTTTCCTCTTAAGCTTTTACGCTCAAAAATGGCATTCCTCCTTAGTGCTTCCTCTCCATTTGCATTGAGAGTTTACTCTGGTATTGAGAAAAATTTTTCCATTTTAAAATATTTTTTGCGACAAAACGTATTTCTCTGCGATTTAAAAATAAATGATGGACCTTCGTGAGCAGCAGATATCTTCTTTTGTAAGCAAACACCAAAAAAGTGTGTGGAAGTATTTGCGTATGCTGGGTTGTGAAGAACATCAGGCTCAGGATTTAACTCAGGAAGTTTTCCTGGTTGTTTTGCGAAAACCTTTTCAGGTAAGAAGTGATCGTGAAACAAACTCATACTTACGGAAAACAGCTCGCTATCTTTTTTTAACGTGGGCTCGTAAGCAAGAGAATTTTTTGCCTGTCAAAAATTTAGATGCCGCTGAAGAGGTTTGGAAGAAATACGAAGAAAAAGATAACGGTAAGCTTTTAGTGAAGACACTTGAAACTTGTATCCAACACTTACCCAAAGATGAGCAAATCCTTTTAGACTTACGTTACAAGCACAATCATAAACTTGAAGCTATCGCAGAACTCACACAAGCAAGTTACAGCAAGACTAGAAGCCAGCTCTATCGCATACGAAAAGCTCTTCGAAATTGTATAGAAAGAAAGCTCCACATATGAAAAACGACCAGGAAAACGCTCAAGACTACTACGAAGATCGTTACCTTGAAACAATATTGCGCCAAACTCTTGCTGGTGTAGAAGCTCCAGATCTTAGCCAAAAAATGAAAGCTTCATTCTTAAAAACGACCTCACAGAATAGTTCAACTCTTTTAAAAAACCGCGTAGAGCAGCATAAAGGACGAAAGGTTTTAAAGCGTCGTCGATTTGGAGGCAAGCTAAGGCTGGCTGGTGCTTTAAGTTGTATTGCACTTGGACTTTTCCTGCTGCTTTGGAAAGCTCCTGAACATAGAGACACTTCTCGGTTCAAACCGAAACCAACACCTTCTCCAAAAAATAACGTCATAATAAGCCCAGAGGATTTTTCAGAAGTTAACTCTGGCCTGCTGATGGAAGAAACACCAGCTCAGCTTGAAAAATTCATAGATGGTTTAGAATTTCAAAACCCTCTCGTTCAGAAAACCTTACAAAATATAAAGGATTATGTAGCCAAGCGTAAAATAGAAACCCCGGATGAAGAGTACGGTCTACTCCTTACACTTCGCCAATATCTTCGCGAGCATCAAGCTTATCACAACTTGCTTCAAAGCCTGAATACTCCTGAACCAAAGTTCGTTGAAGCGTATGCAGACCTCCTGAAGCAAGAGGGCGAAGAAGCTGGGGTTACTCGGCTTGGTAATCTAAACATTTTAAGTGCTTTGCCCAATATTGACAAAAATCCTTTGCGAGGCCTCTTTTGCCTGCCTTTTGATGCTTACTTGACTGGAAAATATCCCCAAGCTTCTGTATGGACTTTAGAAGGAGAAAATTTTTCTTCGTTGGAACATCTTCAAGATTCTTATGGCATCATTAAGAATCAAGATTTCAAGGACGTATCTTTAACCGAAGAATTAGCGCAACAATTCACAGCTGAAAAGATCGCAGGAGATTCAAGAAACCTTCAGCCTTCAGCTCTTCAGGTAGGCAATACCTTTCTCCTCGGCTATCTTCCCAAAAGGTATGACGAAAAAGGCTATGCTCAGATTACAAAACCCGTTGTGATTGCCTTTAAGATTCTTGAAAGAGATATCTATGGCGGCATAACGTTCGTCTGGAAAGCTTTAAGTAAAAACTTACCTAGCCAGGAAGAGCGAGAAAAAGCACGCGAAAAGATGTACACATCATCACACCGCTCTCCAAAGCAAAGAGAATCAGAAAATAAAAAGCAAAGGATTGCAAAGTATATTGAAAAACATGGAACAGTGAAGGGGCTCATAGACCTTGAGAATATATCTGAAAACGACGCTTTTCTTTTATTCGCCCGTGCAAAAAAAATCGTAGATCTTCAGACTAAAAACTTTGCTCAAAGCTTGCTGAAGCCAGAAGCCAGATTTGTTCAAGAGTATATCGACTTTGAAGGACAAAAGTCTGGTGTCAATTGCGTTCTGGCCGAAAGCTTATGGCATTCTCTAAAGTTACGGGCTGGACCTTTTTTAAGAAAGAAGATGAAGCCCGAAGATATTTCTTTGCCTTTCTTTTACCAGCAAAAAGAAACCCAGGAAAACGCAAAAAGTATTGAGCTTAATAGCGATATTTTCGGAGAGAGTTCATACCTTGAAGATTTTTTCTTTGAAATACAAACAAGTGATTTACGAGAGGTTCGCCTTGATGTTTTACCAGATTTTTTAACACAGAAAAAATCTCTACTCAGCAACAAACCCTTGGCTTTTTCTCAAGAGAAAAAGCTGAGCTCAAAAATCGAACCTACTGTTGGCAAGTCATACGCTTTACGCATTGAAGATCTGATTGACATCCGCCCTTTGGCACCGCACTCCATCGAAACTGAAGATGGGGGATTTATTGAACAACAGCCCATCCTCGAACATACCTACAACATCCGAGTACTTGCATTTCAGGTTCTTGATTATGACCCTTACCGCATAACCTTTGCCTGGAGGCTGCTTGACGAGTTCGAGATTAAAGAAACACATTAAGCACCTCATATTCTTTTGTTATAAATGTTCTATTCTTCAAAAGAAGTAAGGTTCCTGAACGTTGTTCTTTTATTTGAGCAACCTCTTCTCCAATGCTTTGAAGCGTAAATAAAACCTTTCAAAATCTTCAAGAAACTTTCTTTATTGTTTTAAGCTCAACCTTGCCTTTTCCGATCAAGGAAAGGAGACCTACTTCTACTTATCTCAAGTCAAACATAGAAAAAATACGCCTGTGAATTCTTTCTTCCCACGTTTCTTATGCACCTGCATGCTTTTATTTCTCGCTTTTCAGCCCTGTTTAGCTGATAATTCCGACCCCAACCCACTGGATGCCCCTACTAATCCAGATGTTAAACCACTTCCTCAAGAGTTTGCAGAAAGCTTTGAGAGCACTATTTATCAGCACGGACCCTGGACTCTACAACTGGTCTCACACCAACAACCACTGGAAGATTTTGGCGGCCAAGATTTCCTCAACATCTTTTATACGTCTAGTCAAGGAACGGCCTTGGTTTGGAAGAGTGAAGAGTTCCCTTCCCTTTGTCTCACGAATTCTAACCTTTTTTATCAGGATCACATAAAAGATCAATCTTACTCTGGTTTTTGGAAAGACGAATCAGGAAACGAGACAGGATTAGCACGTGAAGATATTACCGGCGGAAAAGAAATAACAATTTTTGTTGAGACTTGGAACGGTGCGGCAAATGGTGGCTCACGTATTAAAATCCTTCGCTTGATTGATCAAGGCCCTGGGAAAAGGTTTGTTCAAACCATCTTTTCCAACCAAAGCTATGCAAGCCACTGCACCCTTAAGGACCTTGATTATGATGGTTCACCCGAAATAATTACTCGAGATTGTTATTCCTACTGTTATAGCAAGTTTATGTATGTCCATTGTAGCACCTATAACCACAATCCAACTCTTATTTTAAGCTGGGACCAAGAGAAAAAACGCTACTATCTTGCAACGAACCAGTTTCTTAAAAAATACTGGGAAAGAACCATAAAACGCCATGGAGATCATCATGAATACTATAAGCGCCTTTACCAAGGCCATCAAAAAGTAATTCAAGACTTCTTTGATCCATGGCAAGGGCTTGAAAGTACCTCTGAAAATATCGAGCTTGCCTGGGAAAGAATCTTTCTGGGCGCAAAGCATATCGTAGAGCACTGGCAAGAAATTGATTTGAGATACAAGTGCGGAACAGCTTTTGAAAATATGAATGGTTTTGGTTTTGATGTTTTATGTGAAGTCTTGACCTGGGCACTGTGGGGTGGAAAAGCTGATCAAGTAAAAGCGCTCTTAAAATCAGCAAAGCTTCAAGAATACGATCAATATCCAGGTGAGATTGGTGGACAACTCAATAAATCTCAGTGGTGGCAAGGCTATTTTTCTGGTCTGCAAACGTCCCCTTATTGGTCCGAACTTTGTGATAACTTTCCACAGCTTGAACAACTTCATGAAATAGAATTCGAAGAAGCCTCAGCTTCACTGCCTTCTGACGAATAACACTCGAATAAACTCTTTTGTTGGCTTTCTCTTATCGGTCTCTCAATGAATGAAAAGGAATTTTTAATGAATACTTTCTTCCTGCGTTTCTTGTGTGTGTGTATGGCCCTGCTTTTCAGCTTTCAGCTCTGCCTGGCTGATTCCGATCCATTAGACGCTCCTTCTGACCCTCAAATAAAACCGGCGACCCAAGAGTTTGTAGAAAAGCTTGAAAGTACCATTTATCAGCACGGTCCCTGGACCCTGCAGCTTGTTTCACACCAACAATCGCTCAATACCTATAGCCAGCAAAAGCACCTGAATATTTTTTATACATCCAATGAAGGAACATCTTTGGTCTGGAAGAGTGAGTCTTATCGTTATATATGGCTCATGAACTCGAATGACTACAGCGAAAAGAAAACAACAAGCGCTCTTTTTTGGAAAGACGAGTCAGGAAACGATACAAAATTAGCTTTCGAAGATATTACCGGAGAAGAAGCAATAACTATCTTTTTTCGTGGCAGTAATGGTGGCCGAAACAGCGGAACACCAGACAAAATCATTCATTTAGTTGATCAAGGTCCCGGAAAAAGATACGTCGAAACCATTTTCACCAACAATGATTCTCATATTTCTCCTTCTTTATGCGACTTTGATTGTGATGGCACACCTGAAATCATTACCCATGATGTGTATGCTTATTGCTATGCAAGCGACTTTTTACATCGACGCTGTAATGCTGATGATATTGAGCCATATATCATCTTTGACTGGGATAACAAAAAAAAGACTTACCACATCGCAACGAATGCCTTTCTTCAAGAGTACTGGAAACAAACCATACTGCGCCACTCTGCTTACCACAAAAGCTACTACAAAGAGGACTACCAGGGAGATAAAAAAATCATTCTCGATTTTTTTTGTCCATGGAAAGGGATCGAGGACAACTCTGAAAACATTGATCTCGCTTGGGAGAGAATCTTTTCAGGTGCAAAATATGTTATAGGCCATTGGAACGAGCTTGATTTTAAAGAATTTGAAGGGGTTGATAAGAGTTACCAAAAACAGTCGTTCGGTTTTGATGTTTTTTCTCGTGTTTTGACCGCTGCACTGTGGGGCGGAAAAGCTGATCAGGTAAAAGAGCTTTTAGAGTCAGCAAAACTCTTGGAATACCATGGAGCAAGCAATAAAGCTCAATGGTGGCAGGGTTATTTTTCTGGCTTACAAAAATCTCCCCATTGGCCTGAGCTTTGTCGCAGCTTCCCGCAGCTTGAAGAACTTCATAAAATAAAGCTCGAAGACGCTTGAGACTTACCCACACACCTTGTTTAAATCAAAACGCCCCTTGCTTTCACAAAGGGCGTTTGAAGTATTACAAATCTTTATTCTTTACCAGCAGCAAAATTTTCAGAAGCTGTAAAACTTTTCACCCAACCTGGATCGTTCGGTGCTCTTCCTGACTCAAGCATGGATTGCCATTTCTCATCAGTCAAGCGATCGCTCATAGGCTGGCGAAACTCATAAAAGCTCAACACAGGCCCAAAGCCAACCAAAAGCTTACCTTCAGGATTAAAATATGTGATTGCCGCCATACGAAGCTTGCCCGTTCCAACTTCTAAAACTTCTTTACTGTTAGCATCGGTATGAACCTCAGCGATTATATCCGTACGCAAACCTTGAACTTTAACACTTCCAACCCCCAAGATATATTTGATGGTATTAACAATCTCCCGAATATAATCGTAATCTTCCTCCTCAAGCTCTTTGCCCTGCAACTCATCACGACTGATACGAGCCAGTCGTTGAGCAACTTTTCTTAACCGGCCAAGTCCACCAACTATTCCCCAACTATCAATACTTGCGACCCCTAGATCTTTGAGTCCTAGCTCCATCATGGCACATAGCGCTGCCATACGATCATAGAATTCCGGCAATGGCTCGACAAAACCGACAATCCGCGGAGGCTGCTCGTCTCCTCCAAACCCTTTCATGGCATAACTTTGCTTTGTATAAAGAATTGTATCATGGCGAAGCTGAGCCCAAGAAGCCAAGGCAGCCGTCAAGCTTCGGTCTTCAAAAGCTTCAGTCTGCATATAGGTCGGATAGCCTTCATATTCCTGTGAATCTTTTAAGAGAGGTTTTAAAGTATAAAGCCAGGCATAGTAAAGGTTGGAATTCCATTGTTCATGGCTTATTCCCGACCATTGTTTCTCAAGGGTCTGCATACTTTCCTGATAGCCCTGGTAACCATCATCTTTGAGCTCGCGAAGAATATCCTTTGCACGTTCACTGCCCAAAAGAGACATCACATCAAGCCCACGAGGAAAGCATCGTTTTGGGCCAGCATCCGTTTCAACAAAAGTAAGATTCTCAGCCCCTGCACCGGCCTTCCCATCTAACGGTCCACCAACCGTAGGAAAAACCAACCGACCCATGGCTTCAGAATCTGGAACATATCGTTGCCCCATCAATCGCATCCCCTGAGTTAATTGAAGAACCCTTTTGAGCGAAGGGGTGCCATAACGAACGTCTCCAATTAATCCTGCTGTACCACCATAAATCCGAGGCAGAGGAAGCGTTTCCAAACTGGTTTTAAATGCTTTCAAAAGCTTTGAGCTGACAAGAGCATTCGGATCGTTGGGATGAGAAGAAGTATTGAGTGTTTTAAAATACTCCCCAGGCGTCAAGTCATCGGCTGTACCCACAAAAAAAGCACTTACGGCATAAACCTTCTGCCACAAATCTTGAACGCTATTCCAGCTATGTTCGGCAACCTGGATTGCGTAATCTGGACGTTTAATACGATAATCAACTCTAAGGTTCGCAATATCGTGAGCAAGCAAAGTCGCTTGTAGTGTCATCCTGTCTGCCATTTCAGGTGTAACAGGAGGATCTGCAGAGATCGGGCCTTGCTCTGGAATGTCGTGGAAAAGAAAACTCATACGTCCATACCATGAAAGCGCTTTGAAATAGCGTTTCAATAGTTCCGAACGGGTATAATGGCCCCGCGGAAGATATGTACTATAGTCCTCCTTGTAGCCAAAAGTTGGGC
Source organism: uncultured Planctomycetaceae bacterium (assembly GCA_964548115.1). GTDB lineage: Bacteria > Planctomycetota > UBA8742 > UBA2392 > JABWBM01 > CAZJPQ01. The sequence goes on along the minus strand of CAZJPQ010000018.1, from coordinate 9,958 downwards.
TAACATCAAAGCCGTCATGGGCATCAATCAAGGCCAGCTCCGCCTCCACTCTTTCACGAACTTCTGGATAAATTGTTATTTTTGAAAGAACACTATCTGGGCGATGATCTTGAACGTTTAACTTTTCACCTACCTCGGCCATTTCCCCTAAAAGCTTATAAGGCACACTGAGATAAGCGATGTTATGAAGCAGGGCTTTTTTCAGGCGCTTTTCTTCGTCAATACTCAAACCGTGAAAGCGTTCAACTTCATAGTTTTTGATCTGGTTCTCCAAAAGCCTCTTGGTTATTTCCAGCATGTCCCAGGCAAGCACCTCTTGTTCCAGGTTCCTAAGAGTTTCATCAAAAGCAATATGGAAAAGGTGAAGCACTAAGTCCGGAGTAATCACTAAAGGAACGCCTTCGTTTACAAGGGTTTTGTATACTTTCTTAAAATCATGGCCGACGGATTCTGCACTTACGACAAAACCATTCTTTTTGAGGAGCTCTGCCGTCCCTGGATTTTGCAATAAACGCTTCACTCGTTCTTGGCCCGCATTCGCAATTTTTTCAAGGTCAAGGGGTAATTCGTACTGGCGGACCTGAGCCTTCGGTAATGCTTGAGCCGGAGGATAAAAACTGGCAAAGTTAATGTCGGGCCCTGTCAAGCCAACAATAACGTTCGGATCCTCCATATCCGAATTTTGATCAGGCTTTTCCTCTTTGTCTCCTGGCTTATCAATAGGGCCTGCTTGTTGCTGATTTCCATTTCCTTTCCCAGGAAAATAAGCAAAGCCAAGGACAAGCCCAATAACTACAAGAGCAGCGATACTTGCCCACTTCCAGGGTATAAATAGAAATTTTTGAGACCTTTCCTCTCCCCTTGATTGGGGTAAAACGATCCTTTCAGACATCCTTTTCTCCTTCGGTTCTAATGAGTTATAGCGCTCCAGAATTCGCTCAGAAAGTTCTGGTGATGTTTCTTTACTGAGATGCTTTGCCAGTAAAATTTCAACATAGCGCCTCCACATTTCTTGTTTTAATTCTTCCTGATTCATTGGATTCATGATTGAAGCCTCCTTTGCAGGCATTCCGCAAGGGCTTGACGTGAACGTCTTAATAATGATTTGACACTGTTCAGCTTCAGGCCAAGCTTACTCCCAACGGCTTCGTAACTTGCCTGCTGCTGGTAGCGAAGCTCAAGGGCCTTTCGGGCATGATCCCCAAGGGTTGCAATACATTGTTCCAAAGCTTTAAGATGATCCGCTTGATGCTCCTGGGCCGAAACCTCCTCCCAGAAGTGATCAACAACCTCAAGTTGATCAGTCGGAAAAACCTGCTGTTCTTTTGCAACCTGCTTGAGGTAAAGCCTGCGAGCACTGGTTTTTAAATACTTCATGCTTTCCTTTGGTGTTTTAAAGCTGAACTTACTTTTTAATACAGCCAAAAATGTTTCCTGGACCAAGTCCTCGGCCTGGTGTTCAGAAGCCCCCAGGAAACGAAGGTACCAATACACCCGGCTTTGGTGTGTTTTTACGAAAGCTGCTCTATCGTATGATTTTGTTTCCAACATAGTGATCACTCATCAACCTAAAGCAGGAAAGCGCTGAAAAGTGTGCATGAAAAAACGCGCACAAAAAATATTTTTATTCGCTGGAGGGAAAATCTCTGAGACGATCACAAAAATAAACACAACTATAAGCGAAAAACCAGACTCTCAACTTTTTCTGCTTTGTTCTTCTCTTTGCTCTTCAAGCTTTTCCCAGGCGTTATAAAGGTCTGCAATCTGCTTTTGCAACTCTTTAAGGGCTTGAAGGTGCTGATCAGCATTTATCCGCTGGTCAGAAGAAAGCTCTCCCTGATTATAAAGCTCTTCAAGCTTTTGATGAAGCTTGGCCTCCTGGTCTTCGTGCTTCTTTATGCGTTCTTCTAAACGGCGAAGCTCAGCGTTACACTTGCGCAACCAGCGTCGTTTTTCCTTTTCTGCTTGGCGCTGAATAAGGCTTGTCGCTTTTTCTTTATCCGCCGAGCTTTTTCTGCTGTAAAGTTCTAAAGCCTGCTTGCCCTTTTGAGGTTTTGAATTTTGAGCCTGCAACCATTCGTGAAAAGTGCCATCAAAGGATTGAAGCTTATGATCTTCAATTTCAACTACCCGTGTCACAAGCTTTTCGAGGAAAAAACGATCATGACTGATGATCAGCAAGGTCCCTTTAAACTCTTCCAAAGTTTCTTCCAGCTCCTCACAGGCCTTAAGGTCCAGGTGATTGGTTGGCTCATCGAGTAAAAGAAAATTAACCTGTCCATGGGTTAGTCGAATAAGCTGTAAACGACTTTTTTCGCCGCCACTTAAAGTTGAAACCTTGCGCTCAAGGTCCTGCCGAGAGAAAAGATAGCGGTGAAGCAATAAGGATGCATCCTTCTGAGGAAGGGTTGTCTGCTTAACACACCAATCAATCAAGCTCGCATTATGATCGAGCAGATCGTGGAACTGACTGTAATCACCAACCTGAACGGATTTGCCCAAACGAAGCTGCTGGTTATCCCAGCTGGCATGGGCCAGGATTTGCTTAAAAAGCGTTGTTTTCCCTGAGCCGTTAGGGCCAACAAGGGCAACACGCTCACCATATTCAATTTCAAGTGAAGCCTCTTCGAAAATTTTTCTTTGGGTTTCAGCCTGATGCTCTGAACTTTCCTGAGAAGCCTTATCATTATAAGCAAAAGAAAAGTTATGGACCTGAAGCGCAATCCGACCATGACGTCGGGCTTGTTTCAGGTTTACAGAAAAGCCTTTTGTTTGGTTTTGAGGGCGCTCAACTTTCTCCATCTCTTCTATGCGCCGCAGCATATTTTTGGCTCGCTTGGCCTGACCTGGGTCATCATAGGCATTTGCCATGTCCATCAGCCTGCGAGCCTGAAAGTTAAGACGTTTAATAGTACGCTCTTGCTCCTTATAGCGACGTGCTAGAAGCGCATCAGCTTTTTCCCGCTGGTTTTGGTAATCGCTATAATTCCCGCTCCATTCATTAACTTTTTTATTTTTCAGCTCCCAAATGCTTTTCACCGTAGCATCAAGAAGGTGGCGATCATGGCTCACCATCACAATCGCAACTTCGCTTTTGCGGACAAAACGAATGAACCATTCAAGAGCCATGAAATCAAGATGGTTTGAGGGCTCGTCAAAAAGAATCAGGTCAGGATCCTGTAAAATAATTTTTGCTAATGAAATAATATTGCGCTCGCCCCCAGAAAAGCGCTCAATTTCCTGTTCCCAAGTTTCTTCTGCTAACCCTAAACCACTTAACACATTGGCAATGCGCTGATCTAATCCATAAGCTCCAGCAGCTTCGTGGGCGTTTTGCAACCTTTGATACTCTTGAAGCAATGTGTTTAACTTTTCGTCAGGAAGCTCTGAACTCAGCTTTTCTTCAAGCCGCTTCAGCTCTTCTGCTCGCTCAAGGTCATCAGAGAAAACCGTGCGCATTTCATCAAAAACACGAGTCCCAGGTTGATAGCTAAGCTCTTGCTCTTGAAGCACAACCCTTAATCCCTTTTGGCGAAAGATCTGTCCTGCTGTTGGCTCAAGCCTTCCTGCGATTAAATTCAAAAGCGTTGTTTTACCTGCACCGTTTGGACCAATAATTCCAACTTTTGAGCCCTTGTGAATATTGATCGTAAGGTCTTCAAAAAAGAGTGGGCCGCCATGGTGCATGGCAAGGTGAGAAAGTGAAACGAGTGACACGAAGAAAACTCCTGTTTAAAGACCTTGCGCTCTGCTCTCCCGAATTGTTTTGAAGTGCGCTTCTTTCAGGAATCATATTAAAGAAGATTGCTGAATTCAGGAATAAAAGCATGCCTAAAAGAAAACATTATTTTCATAACGTTATTTTTCTATAGCGTTTATGGCGCACTGAATAAAGAAATGTCTTCTTGAATACGCTTGAAGGAAGAGGGCTGGCCTGTGGTGGGCGCAGCAGGACTTGAACCTGCGGCCTCATCCGTGTGAAGGATGCGCTCTAGCCAACTGAGCTATGCGCCCAAAGCCTTGCCGATCTCTGTTTAAAATTCTATAATCTTTTCATGCTCAAAAAGATAAAAGTGCTTTTGATCTTAACCATCATACCCGAATACAAAGGCTGTCAATACCCTTTCAAAGAGATTTTTTTCAATTTATGCTCTAGTCATGGAACAAAGAAAATGCTAGAGATGCTCTCATGCACGAAAAACCGTCGGCTGTCATTCTTAACAGGAACTCCTTAAAGCTGCCCCTGGCCCCTCAATAGATCTTTTGTTCTTTCAAACGGTAAAAGCAAGGTATTTTAAAGAAAGAAAACTATGGATACAATCCTCGTGATTGAAGATGATCCTTCAATTCAGCTTGGTTTAGAGCGAAACCTTCAGTTTGAAGGTTTTCAAGTTATCACAGCTCCCGATGGCGAAATGGGCTACAAGCTTGCTATTGAGAAACGTCCCGACTGTATTATTCTTGATGTGATGCTGCCTAAAATTTCTGGCTTTGATGTCTGTCGTCAGCTCCGTAAGCATGGACTTATGATGCCTATCATCATGCTGACAGCAAAAGCTCAGGAAATTGACAAAATCATGGGGCTTGAATTGGGTGCTGATGACTACGTTACAAAGCCTTTTTCGATTCCTGAGTTGATGGCTCGAGTCAATGCTACCGTTCGTCGTCACAAAAAGTTTGATCATTCCGCCATAGATTACCGTTTTGGAGGCTTTATTCTTGATACTGACGGGCAGGTCTTACGAGATCAAAAAACTGGCGAAGATATGGAACTTTCACAAAAGGAATATCAAATCTTGAAGCTCTTTTTAGAAAACGAGGGCAAAGTGCTTTCTCGCCAGGATATTTTGACGAAAGTCTGGGGTTATGATTATTTTGGAACTGATCGCACGGTTGATAATTTTATCAACAAGCTGCGCCAAAAGGTTGAGCCTGATATATCAAGACCAAGCTATATTTTGACCATGCGTGGAGCAGGTTATAAATTTAGCCGAGACTGATTTCTTATGCTCTAGGAAGATTCAGATAAAAGTTTTCAAGCGCTCTATAAAACCACAATGATTTCTCTTAAAATTCAGCCATGCCAGATCAACCAGCTATTACACCTCTTCCCCAAGCCCTGTATCAAGCGGCAAAGCAGTGGCATCACAAAGATTTATTATCGCTCCAAGCCTTGAGTGTTCAAGATATCTTCACATTACTCAAGCTTGCTCAGGTTTTCGAAGCAGCTTTTTCCAACCCCCCAGCACTTCAGAAATCTCAAAGAACAGAGCTGCAACTGCTGGAGCAAGCCGCCTGTGTCACTATGTTTTTTGAAGCAAGCACTCGTACTCGAGTAAGTTTTTCGCTGGCAGCCCAACACCTGGGAGCCCACGTTGTTGATATTGCTGAATCTGGAAGTGCCATTCAAAAAGGCGAAAGCCTGCTTGACAGCATTCGCAACCTGGAAGCATTAAAGGTTAACCTTCTGGTTTTACGACATCCGGAAAGTGGCATCGCCGCAAAGCTTGCTCCTCAAACGACTATAAGCATAGTCAATGCAGGCGATGGTAAGAATGAACACCCCAGCCAAGCCTTACTTGATATCTTTACATTGTATAAGCACTTCGGAGATCTCAAAAACAAACGGATCGCGTTTGTGGGAGATTGCAAGCATAGCCGAGTTGCCCATTCGGGGCTGATCGGTCTTCAAAAACTCGGTGCACATGTTGCTTTAATTGCTCCTCCTGAACTGGTGCCAGAAGAAGCTGAAGATTCAGGGGTAGAAGTTTATCATGAGCTTGATCCCGCTCTGCCTCAGTTTGATGCCTTTAATCTTTTGCGCATTCAGTTTGAGCGTCACAAGACGGGTGATACGTTGAACCGAGAGAGCTACCGCAGGCTCTATGGCATGACTGATGAGCGCTTACAAAAGCTCTCTCCACAAGCGGTTATCCTGGCTCCTGGGCCTATTCATCGTGGAGTTGAAATTGATTCAGAAGTTGCTGATGGTTCTCGTAGCCTTATTTTTGAACAGCCTCGTAATGGGCTTTTTCTGCGCATGGCACTTCTGGCTTTACTCTACCGTCGCAATAGCATAGATAATGAACCTCGCTGAAAGCTCAGCCAGACAAAATAGTGTCGTGCTGTATGGTCGTCTTTTCTTGAACGATCTATTTTCGGCTTGGTGCTTGAGCTCCTAATTCCTATAAGAAAAAGCTGTGGTTGTTCATAAAAGCAAAAGCTTAAACTGAAAGCGTTGATATGAGCCTGATTCCTCGAAAAAGCCATATCATGGCCCCAAGCTTTGAAAGTGGCCAAAACTCAAAGCCCAAGGCTGGGCCAAGCTTGCTTGATACTCTTTTAATGCAAGCTGATATTCAAACCGGACCCCGCAAGGGCCAAGGCTTGCGAGTTTTGCTTGTTCATTCAGGGCACCTTGGCGATGTGGTCCTGGCCCTGCGTTCAATGCTGCGAACACGTTTAGCTTTGCCTGGGGCTGAGCTTGCACTCATTACAACTTCCCCCGCAAGTACCCTGATAAGAGCAGGTGGATGGTTTGATCAGCTTTGGGTTCTGCCTGAAATTCGAGGTAAAGGCCATAACCCAAGAAACTATTATTCCTGGCTCAAGGTCATAGTCAAACTGATGAATTTTCGCCCAGATTTAGGCCTTTCGTATTTGCCTGACCCTGAAGATCAGTTTTTATTGGCCCTAAGTGGCGCCCCCTGGCGCATTGGCGCATTGAAGGAGCATAATTGGATTTATAATCGCGCCTGGTTGACTTCTCCTATTGTCCTTGAATCATTGAGTTCTAAACGTTACCAACGCTTTGATGCCATTTCCGATCGAGTTGGTTTTGAACCCTACCCGGGAACGAAGCTTGAAGATTTTCCCTTGCCGGAAGCGGCTGAAAAAAAAGCAAGCGAACTTATTCAAGGTTCCCAGAAACCACTTTTTGTTTGTCTTGTTTGTGGTTCATCTGTCCATCGGCGCTGGCCTTTGGAGCGCTATAAAAAGCTTTTAAGCTTTGTGAAAGAGCACTATGATTTAAACACCATACTTGTCAGTGGACCTTTGGAAGAGAAGCTATTGCCAGAGATTCAAAAAGAAATTCTTGAGCCTGGCCTGGCCCAAGGTTTTCATAACCAACCCTTACTTTCCCTGGTTGCTCTTTTACGCCGAGCAGACCTTGCTTTATCCGTTGACTCTGGGCCTGGACATCTGGCCGCGGCCTGTGGCACCGAAATACTTTATTTGCTTCCCCAAAGAAAAGTGCGAACCTTCTTACCCCCTGGGGAGCATGTTACCCCTCTTTATTCTGATCGCCTTCAGGATATTTCAGAGGAAAGCGTCCAAAGACAGCTTGATAAACTCTTAAAAAAAATTCTTTGAAGTTTGAAGGTGGTTTATGCTTTTTGCTGGCCTTTGGGAATGAGAGGCTTCTCCGCTTCGCCTTTTAAAACTTAAGAAGCGGTGGCTATGGATCCGAAACCCAATAAAAGCCTGAATATTCTTGTCTTCTGGCAAGATGACGACACTCGAGCATCTTTGGTTCAAAGCTTTTTTCTCTACAGCCAGAGCACTTGTGGGGTGGGGACCTATCACGAGCTTTGGAAAAACCTTCAACGTAAGAAGTTCCAAATTTTGATCGTGAGTGAAAAAGATTTAGAGAAGGTTTCTTTCAAGACGAGTCACCAGCATCCAAACCTTACGCTTGTGGTGCTTACACTCAACCATGACCTTGATTACCACGAAACGCTAAAAACTCGCGGAGCCCACGGCGTTCTCACGGTTGCCGAGATCAAAACGATTTTTCGTGTTCCTCATAAGTTATGAAGTATAGCCTTTCTTATGAGGTAGGGAGTTCCGTTTTCAACCGGGGGCAGGGGAGCTTCTTACGTTATGTTATTCTTTTTTCTTCCCCCTAAAAAAGTGACTTATGTCACTTTTTGAGCCGAGGGCGAGAAAACCCGTTTTTATATCTCCAAAGTGTGACTTTAATCACTTTTTCTCGGGGCTTTTAAAAGCTCTAAAATCCTAAACTCTCCTCAAGAATCATTTAGAAGTCTCTAGCTTCTTTGTTTAAGATCGTTCTTAAGTCGGGCAAGAGTTGCTCGACGACAATTTTAATAGCGGTCGTTTTCAAACTACTAAGTCAAGCGCTTTTGCGTTTGAGCCCTAAACCGCGAATAGCCCTGCACTTTTGGGTGCATTGGGATGTTCGCTTTTAGGGAGGGCTTTAGTAGGCCTGAAAACGGAGCGATGCCTGGTGCGCCCTTTCGTTTTAGGCCTCTTTTTCTGAGGTTTTCGACAGCGCCGCCCGGCTTCGCTTTCCGCCAAACTTTTTTAAGGAGGCCAGAGCGATGTCTAAAACCCCACATGTTATCTACTTCCACCTCGACGAAATCTTTCGAATCACTTTTGCCCAAATCCTGCGAAGAGAAAGCATGGTCGTCCGAGTCGTCGAGAATACTCAACTCCTTCACTCTTACTTAGAAGTGCTCAAAGTAGATATTATTCTTTTAGACGAGTACTTCCTTGATGAGTGCTATGCTCTTGCCTGCCAGCACCCGACCTTTCCAAAACTTTTGGTTTTCACCTCAAAGCGTTGCACCCAAAAACATCAAGAGTTTAAAAACCGCGGAGCAGATGAGTTGGTTATCATGCCAGAAGATACCAACCTTATTATCGATAAGATCAAGAGGCTTTGTTTGTGATCGAGGCTTGTCTCCAAAAAGTGACTTTTGTCACTTTTTCTCGGGGCTTTTAAAAGCTATAAAATTGTATCCTGCCTCCAAAAGAATCATTTAGAACTCATCGAGCCTCTGGTCTATGATGGCTCTCAAGTCGGGCAAGAGTTGCTCGACGACAATTGTATACGCGGCTCGGACGAACAGCAACGCTCTTATGTCGCTTATCACATCGTGAATACTACGCATCTTTGGGTGCGTCAGTTATTCGCTTGTGATAAGAGGCTGTTGCTGGCCTGGTCCGAGGGCGATGGCTGGCGTGCCCTTTCGTTTTAGGCCTCTTTATTTAAGGCTTTTGGCAGCACCCGGCGCATCGCTTTACCGCTTCACCTTTTTCAAGGAGAACAAGCGATGTTCAAACGCTACCTTTTCACCCTTTATGGGTATGAACTTTTTCATGGCTCTTTCCTCAAGGCCTTTGATCTCAACGAATGCCAGATTCTGCTAACAGCCAGACCAGAACTTTTGGAAGAGATGCTTGAAGTTCTGCCTCTTGACCTTGTGATTTGTCATGAGGACCGCTTGAATCAAGCCATGAAGGTAATCAAAAGTTCTGAGCACAAGGTCAAAGTACTGGCAGTCACGAAGAACCCGGACAAAGACTATCATAAAAAGCTCAAAGCCCGCGGAGCAGATGACCTGATCGTCATGCCGGAAAGCAGCGATCGTATAATGGCCAAGATCAAGAAGCTTTGTCCTAAGCCAGAGTGACGATGTGACTTTTGTCACACCCTGAAGTGAGGAGGCTTGATCACCCCCGAAAAGTGACTAAAGTCACACTTCTGAAATGAGAAAGTTTTCGTAGAAATAAAGGCCTACCCCTAAAGTGACTAAAGTCACTTTTCGAAGTGGGCTTTTCTTAGCATGAAGTACTCAAATAATTATGGACTTTTGCAACCCTTCGGAGTGGGAACGGAGTGCTGGGGGCACTCCGTGAAACGGAAAAGCTCTCAAGTTTTATGAGCGTAAAAATGCTCAAATAATTAACGTTTTTTGCAACCAGCCAAACATTTTTGGTTGCGTTTGTAAACTATTGTATAAAAAAGGCTTACGGCTTAAAATAGGCGGCTGAAAAATACCGTACTGTGGTTGCAAAATTGTTCCAATTTTGCTGCTATTTGATCAGGAGCTTTTCCGTTTCAGCGCGATTTTGTGATCGCGCCTCTCACTCCAAAGCCTCTCACTTCAAAGCCTCTCACTTCAAAGCCTCTCACTTCAAAGCCTCT
>CAZJPQ010000017.1:0-67905 GCA_964548115.1 uncultured Planctomycetaceae bacterium | reverse complement strand
ATATAGGTTATGATGGTCGGGGTGAGAGGATTTGAACCTCCGACATCTACGTCCCGAACGTAGTGCTCTACCAGGCTGAGCTACACCCCGACTTTACTCTTTAATATACTTGAGAAAGAACGCATAAACTCTATGGTTTCTAAGGTGTGTTTTACAAAGATTTTAAAAATATAAAATCAAAGATATTTAAAAACGATTAGAATTGAAACTATGAATAAACCTCGTGTTGGAATTTTTGGAGCTGGAAGCCCAATTGGGCTTGAGCTGATGCGTTGGCTTTCAGTTCACCCTATGATTGAGCTTGCTTTTGTTAGTGATCAAAAGCTTGCAGGCAAGCTTGTCAAGGAAGAGTTCCCAGGTCTTGCCACAAACGTAAAACTGGCTTTCTGTGAGCAGGATTCAGAGCAAGTTCAAGATCTAGAACTTCTTTTTTCTGCTTTACCACTTCGGGAAGCAATGGACTTTCTTCCTCACTTGCGAAGAACGCACCCAAAGATAAAACTTGTTGATTGTTCTGCTCTTTTTCGTCCTTGCGATACTGAATTCTTTGCCCGGCTTTATAAGGAGCGGCACCCTGCTCCTGAGATGCTTGATGATTTTGCATATGGTTTAACTCATCGCAGGGTTCAAGATATTGCAGAGGCTTCATGTGTTGCTGTTCCCGGTTCTTTTGCCGCAGCAATTATTACGGCTTTAGAGCCGATTGCAAGCGTTGATCTCTTACAGAATAGTATCTTTAGTGTCGGAACTATTGGTACAAGTGAACTTGGAAGAGACATCAGCGGCTTTGCGGATAATCATCAAGGATCCAATATTTCGCATTTTCAGCTTTTAGAACACCCCCAGGCTCTTGAGTTAAACTATTGGCTTGGGCGTGGTCCAGAGCCTGCTTTTAATATTTATCTTGCGCCACAATTCTCAGGTTTGAGACGAGGACTTTTCACAACCATTTTTCTTGAGCTCAGCAAAACGTTGACCATAGGTTCCCTTAATACGCTTTATGAGGAATATTACCAGGGGGCTACGTTTGTCTCTCTCCTGCACAGCCCGCCGGAATTAAAAGATGTGCTCCATAGCAACCGCTGTCATTTTTCTTTGCGAATTCTTGACGATACTCTTTGTATCAGTGTTGCGCTTGACAACCTCGGCTTTGGAAGTGCTATGAAAGCAATTGAATGTGCCAACTGTATGCTTGGCTTGCCACCTGAAGCAGGACTCTTTTTCCCAGGGCTTTCGTCTTGAGTTTAAAGGGTTTTGTATTTCTCAAAGTTTTTGTCCCACAAGCCAGTGCAGGTAGTTTCGAAGCTCAAAGTCATTTTGGAAAAGATAGTCAGCTTGGTTGCTGCCTTGAACAAAACGTTCTGTGGCTTGTGGAATATAGGCACTGAGGGCATATGCTGTGATGCTTTGAACGAGCTGATGAAATGCTAAAAGCCAGTGAACCGGATGCGACTCCTGACTGTAGACAGCCTTCGAACCAGAGAGTTGATAAAGTTCTCCATGAGCTCCAAAGTAGAGAGAAGCTTCAAGGTTTGCGTGTGGGGTAACAAAGCGTTCTTGCTCTTTCTTCTTCATTGCAAAGCGCTGGTACTTCTTGTTTTTGAAACCAAAAATTCTTTGCTCTTTATGGTGAGAAGGCTTTGTCAAACGTATTGGATTTATTTTCGGCTCAATGATGCCTGAAAGGTATTCGTAAAGTGGGAATATTTTGGTTTCTGAGAAAAGCAACTCCTCTTTCTTCTTTTCAATTGCTTCTCTTTGTTGGCCTGGAAGGTGTTCCAAGTCGTTGGAGTATTGAAGAGCAACCGCAAGAAAAGTAATGCTTTCCCAAGCAACCTCGGTCTGCTTGAGGGCAAGCTCGATGGTTGGAAACCACAATCCTTGCTCAGAAATTTCTAAACGACTAAGAAGCTTGGGGCGGATTATTGTTGGATACTCTGATTCAGGCAAAGCATAGGCTTTGATATTCTGAAGATTCAGTTCTTCTGCTATCTGAGAAGCTTGCTCTTCTGAAAGGTCAAAGTTTATAAGCCCACGCGTATGGCGTGCAAGGTAGCGAGCATCAGTTTTTTGGAGTCCAGCATTGAGGAAGAGAGAAAAAAGCTGCGCAGAGGCTACTTTATCATCATCGTTCAGCACAACGATATAAGTTTCATCAACCATGGGGAGTTATAGGTTTGCTCAATTACTGTGAAATATAACCCTGAGAAGATGGCGCCAAGGGGTTGTGGTTGTTGGGACTTTTTGATTTACGTTAAAAGCTATGGGCGTATAAAGCTGGCAGCGACCCCCATGCCTCCGGAAACACAAAGCGTTGCAAGTCCACTATGAAGCTTCTGTTTACGCAGATCGTGGAGCAGACTCACTACAATTCGAGCTCCAGTGCAACCGATGGGATGGCCAAGAGCAATTGCTCCGCCATTGACATTGAGCCGCTCTTGAGCAATCCCAAGATCTTCGTTGCAAGCTAACACCTGGGCGGCAAAAGCTTCGTTGAGTTCAACTCGATCGTAGTCTGTTGTTTCCCGTTGAGTTAAAGCTTCAAGTTTTTTGCAAGCAGGCACTGGCCCAATTCCCATTATTTTTGGATCAGTTCCGGCTTGAGCCCAAGCTTCAAAAATTGCCAGTGGCTCAAAGCCATGTTCAATTGCCGCTGCTTCACTCATGAGAAGTAAGGCTGCTGCTCCATCGGTAATCCCCGATGAATTACCAGCGGTTACCATGCCCTTTTCCTGGTTAAAAACTGGAGGAAGTTTTGCTAGTTTTTCAAGGACAAGATTATCCCGAGGATGTTCATCTGTGGCAAAGAGCTGCTCTTCCTTTTTTCGAGTCATAAGGGTAATGGGGATAATTTCATCCTGGAAACGGTTCTCTTCTCTAGCCTGTTGACAAAGTCGCTGAGAACGCAGGGCGTATTGGTCTAGTTCTTTCCGAGAGAGTACGTAATGCTGAGCTAAGCGCTCGGCTGTTTCTCCCATAAGTTCATTTGCTAAAGGACAACTGAAACCATCCTGGTACATGGCATCTATGAGTTTCGTATGACCAAGTCGTAAGCCTTCGCGCATCTTAGGCAGCATGAATGGCATATTTGACATGGATTCAACTCCACCGGCAATAGCGATAGAGTTATGTCCAAGCATGATTGATTGAGCTGCAAGTATAATTGCCCTCAAACCGGAAGCGCAGGCCTGGTTAATTGTGAAAGCTGGTGTTGTAGCAGGAATGCCTGACCGAAGTGAAATTTGTCGAGCAGGGTTAGGCCCGCTGCCAGCCTGTCTGCCGTGTCCAAAGAAGAGCTCGTCAACGAGATTCGGCGCAAGGCCTGATTTTTGAATGAGGCCTTGTACAATTTGAGTCCCAAGTTCTGGAGCAGAAAGATCTTTAAGAGCGCCTAAGTACTTGCCAATAGGTGTTCGGAAGGCGTGGGTGATGACAACTCGTGTGTTGGAAGGATTATTTGCTGTACTCATTGTTTATCATGGCTCCCATTATTTTGACGGTTTTTTGGCCGTACTCATGTGTTTTAAAGAAGAGCAAAGCTCAAGTCTCAAGGAACTGGAAAGAAAACAAAGAAGGTACTTCCCTGGTTAACTTTACTTTTCACCCAAATTTTACCTTGATGGAGTTCTACAATATGGCGGCAGATTGCTAAACCAAGCCCTAGGCCTGATCGCCCAGAGCTGTGGTGCTGAATATCACGAAACTCACTAAAGCGGTCAAAGAGTGTTGGCGCAAGACGCTCATCAATACCGCAGCCAGAGTCTTTGATCTCAATATAGATCCCTGCTCCATACTTTCCTTCTTGGCGGTTTTGAATTGAAATTCGGACATTTCCTCCAGAATCTGTGTAGTGCACGGCATTGTCAATTAAACGTCGCAGTACATCTCCAATAAAGTCCTGGTGTCCAAGAATGACCGGAAGGCGAGGTTCTATATCAACCTGAATGTTAAGGCGCTTGCGTTGACAGGCCTGTTTGAAGCCGATGTATTCTGCTTCAAGCAACCTTCCAAGGTCAACCTCTTCAATTAAGCTTTTTGGAAGTGATAAGGCTAGTTGAGCAATTTGAGCAAGGTTTTGATTCTTTTGGGAGATCCGAGAAAGTTGCTTTTTAATAGTGCCGAGAGCTTCAATTTGTTCTTCGTTGAGCTTGCCAAGACTCATGTCCTCAAGCATTGTAACATAACCCGAAGCAAGCCCCAGAGAAGTTTTGAGCTCTCTGGAGATTGTCGTGACAAGTTCAGACTTTAAACCATCAAGACTTAAAAGTTTTTTAAGATTATCTTTTTTTCCCGTTTCAAGACTTGGGTTTAAGTTTTCACTATGACTTGGAGGCGTGCTATCCAAGTTTGGCCCTTTCTTTTGTTCGTTCAATCTTAAAATTGAGTGAAAATCTTAAGCTGTTGCGACAAAATGAAGTTTATTTTGCAAATAGATTCTTCTTTTCCTTGTTGGCCGTATGCTGTACTGGATACCTGGCTTGAGCTTCAATTTTTTTGATAACTTTGACAATGACTGCAATTGAAAATAGTTTCTACAAACGAAGTACAACGGTTTATGGTTTAAGAAAAATGAAAACTTTAATCAGAGCTTGAAGACGTCGTAATAGGAGCTGGAACCTCTTTAATTTCAACCCCTCTTTCCTTGAGGTAATTAAGGGCTAAAACAAGTTTGTTTGCATCTCCTTCAAGTGAAAGCTCAAGTTTTCCCTGAGATTCACTAACGTTTGCTCTTGCAATATTGAAAAGAATCCCAAATTTGATGCTGATATTATAGAGGATTGGCTCATTCACCAGCTTTTGGGGGAACTCCATGCTATAGTATTTTAATGTTTTGGCCATTATACTGCCCTTTCATTTATTGATATCACGAATCCTTGAGAGCCTTCTGAAATACTAGGTCCCCTCAGCCTGAGACTGCTTAAACTTGGGGAAGAGCGACTTGAGGTAATCCGCCAAAGTATTGAAAGTTGGCCCATACCCGCCTGAATAGATGTAACGTTCTAAAGCTGTGCCACACTCTCCAGCATTTTGATAACGCTTTGAACGATCCCGTTCCAGCATTTTGAGTAAAAGAGCATTCAAGTTCTCGTCTATATGGGGGTTGTATTCCGAAATAGGAGGAATCGGTTTCTTAACGATGTTATTTATGCATACAAGTGTGTCATCATCAGAAAAGATATTTTGACCAGCTAACATTTCATAAAGTACGATGCCTAAAGAAAAAATATCTGAGCGACCATCAGTATGTTCGAATTGGGCCTGTTCAGGAGACATGTACTGGACTTTGCCCATTAAGACATCGCCTTCCTTATCCTTCATGATATTGCGGGCCTTGGCAATTCCGAAATCAGTGAGCTTTACGACACCCTCTGAGTCAATCATAATGTTTTTGGGTGAAACATCTCGATGGACGATCCCCAGTAATTCTCCAAAGCTATTGCGTTTCCCATGGGCGTATTCTAAAGCTCGTGCCACGCGACTGGCGATATAAACACATATTTCTGTTGGGATCCGTTTCTTAAACTGATGGTGGCGTTCAATGAACTCTTCAAGATTCAGCCCATGGATATATTCCATTGCAATGTAGTAATGCTTGCCGGTTTTTCCTAATTGATAAATCTGGACAATATGCTGATGAATCAAGTCAGCGACAAGCTTTGCCTCGCCTATGAACATATCTACAAATTCTTGATTTGTTGTAAAATCTTCAAGAATCGTTTTCACGGCCATACGTTTTTCAAAGCCTTCTGCGCCTAATTGGGTTGCTTCATAAACAGCTCCCATTCCTCCCTCAGCAATTTTGCGTTTGAGGTGAAAGGTGTTGTTGTCAGTGATAGTGGCAGATTCCTCTAGCCGTGTTTCACTATTTCGTTTAAAAAGTGCCACGTATTCTCCTCACCAGCTTTGATTTGCCATGGCCGTTCAGCAGTTTTCAGGCATGCCTGCAGTATAAATATGGATTTCTTTACACTCTTTGAGACATCATAATACTAAACCTTTTACCATAGAGCCACCCTTAGAGCAAAGTCTTCAAAGCGGCAAACAAAGGAAAGTTTCCATTAGTATGGATTTTTTCCTGATTTTTATCGAGAAAAATACCCTGCTAAAAAGCAGTATTCGTTTCGATTTTTCATTTCATTCATAAAGAATGAGCAAAGAAAAATCTTTGATAGTTTTATCGAGGGTTTTAGGAGCTCTATCTCACTTCTTTACTTTATAATTGTAGGGCAGAGTTGAAAGCCGACTCTCTTTTATGAGATGAATGAATATTTCATGATGAAAGCGATACGAGGGTGATAAAAGCTGATGAGTGACTTCTGCTTATCCTTTTGGTATAATGCACATCGTTATTTCTAACTAAAGTGGAGAGGCAATAACTTGCTTGCTTTTGAGTCGTTCTCTAACATTGAAAGGTCTCGCGATGTTCCGTGGTTTTTTTCTTAATCTCATACGAAAACCCAGAATGAAAATATTCCTCTTTTGTTTGGCTTTTTTGAGTTTGAGTCAGCTTAGGGCTGAAACACTATTCGCCCTTGACCAGCCTCCGGTTAAAGGTGAGATAACAACGTTTGATAACCAAAAACGTCTGTTGATTGTTCCAGAAGGACAGGATGATTCCATTGGAATAAAGTTAGATTCAATTGAAGAAATACAATTTGATCGTGTTCCATCGCAACCGTCACCTGATTTAGCTCCTTTTCGTGTCGTACTTCTTGATGGGACTGTTTTTTTTGGGGCGATCCTTGAAAGCGAAAGTTATGGAAGTTGTACTTTTCTGACACCAAGCTTTGGGCGGGTTGAGATCGATATCTTTTCAATTCTGCGGATAGAAAAACGAGCTTCACCTCAATCAGAGAAGGATAAAATAGTCTCTTCAGAAGAGCTTGAGAGAGACCAGGGAGATTATAAGATTTACTTTGAAAGTGGCTCTTCTCCTCTTTGTTATCTTGAGGAAATTAAAGAAGAACGAGTGAAGCTTTTTATTACAGGGCTTGACCAGGATGAAGGGAGTTGGCATTCGTGGGAAAGTATTCGTTCAATTGTCCGCGGGCCCGTTCTTCCAGATGAAGTAGACACTTTTTCAGAGGTTTATGCTTTGTTCACAACAATCACAGGCGGCATTGTTTCTGGCACTTTGAAAGCATGGAAAGATCAGGGCCTTTCTATTGAAACAAGGCTGTGTGGTGAGCTTTCGGTTTCAACAGAAAACCTTGGTACTATTTTATT
Source organism: uncultured Planctomycetaceae bacterium (assembly GCA_964548115.1). Lineage (GTDB taxonomy): Bacteria > Planctomycetota > UBA8742 > UBA2392 > JABWBM01 > CAZJPQ01. The sequence continues at coordinate 60,678 of CAZJPQ010000017.1, read as the reverse complement.
CAAAAATGGTCGTTTTTTATATCTTTCAGACTTAACCCCTGAAAAGGTTGAGGAGCATTCTTACTTTCGAAGTGCAGATGAAACGGAAGAGGAGCAAAGTGACTATCTTTTTGGGTATCAGGTTGATCGTGCTCAAGGTGGGGGGGCATTGCGTATGCAAGGCAAGGAGTATGCGAAAGGCCTTGGGGTGCATGCCATTTCACGATTAACGTATGAGTTAAGTGGGCAGTATAAGTCTTTTAGTGCGCTCATTGGGATTGATGATTCTGCAGGCCCTATGGCAAGTCTTGTTTTTGAATTAGAAGTTGATGGGAAGCCTCAAGCTCTAAAAATTTGGGAAAGTAGTCTTAAGGCTTCTCCAGTTAAGAAGCAAGAGGACTCAGGTATTATGAAAAAGGGGGATGCTCCTTTTTATATCGAAGCAGATATTATGGGCGCAAAGAGCATCACTTTGATTGTTCGAGCTGCTGATAATGCTGATGTTGATGACAGAGCAAACTGGGTGAATGTCAAGGTTGTTCGTTAGATTGACCACGTAGCAGCGACACAACCTTCGTGCAGCTGTCTTATAAAAGTTTTAATTATTTGTTTTTGAGAGCAAGGGTGAAAATAAAGGCATGGAAAATAAGATATTTCTTTGGTTTGTCATTGGGTTCTGCTTTCTTTTACTCGTATTTGGTGGCGCGTGGGTGTTGCTGGATAAAGATAAGAGTAAAAATGGTGCTGAGAAAATTGCCCTTGAAAATGGTCGAGAGACCAGAAAAGCAAGTAAAAACAAAACAAGAGACAAAGTGGTTTCTGAACACAATAAAAAGCCAAGAGAAGTTATCTCGCCGGACACGAACCAAAATAAGTCTTCTTCAGGTTCCAGCGAACAAGCCTCTTCTGTAGCTCAAGAAGTTGAGGAAGGGAATGTTTTTGGAAAGGTTTATGATGAAAGGGGGGGAGTTCCCGGATTGCAGGTTTATCTTTTCACAGCAGCCTCTCCTCCTCAATTGATCCAGGAAACTTCTACGAATGACTCGGGGCAATATCGTTTTGAAAATGCCCAGGCTTTTCAAAAGGTTTTTGTAGCTGTACTTTCTATGGGGTGGGGGATCAGTTATTCTGAAAGTTTTTCACTATCAAAGGTTCAGGACTCAAGTGATGCTGAAAAAACATTGTCTTCAGACCACAAAAAAGACATTCAGATTTTTCCGGAAGCGGTTTTAAAAACCAATGTCATCGATGTTGACAATAATGATGTTCCTCTGGAGGATGTTGAGATTGTGCTTCAGAGTAACACTCGCCTTTATGAACTTCTTCAGATCCATAATCAAGGGATGCAGACAGATAGTAACGGAAAGCTTGAAATTCAGGGAATTTCTCCAGGAAACCACACATTTGAAGCTCAAAAGGTTGGCTATTTTGCTTTTGCATGGAGATCAGAAACGACGAATCAAGCAACTTTAGAGCTTCGTGAGTCGGAAACTCGAGACTTCACTTTTCGTCTCGCCCAGGCAGGCAGTGTGTTTGGAAAAGTTGTAAGCCGTGAAAACGAGCGTCAGCCTATTAGTGGGGCTTTTGTCGAGCTTGGTTGGGAGTTTGGCGGCTCGATTGATTCAATGCACACTGGAGAAAATGGAGAATTTGAGTTTAAGAGTGCGCCAATTATGATTGGTGGACCACGCCTTGCTGTGCGGGTTTCGGGCCCTGGGCACAGTTACGAAAAAGTTTTTTTTCGCATAGTCAATGGGGAAAGAAAAGATCTTGGAACAATTGCTTTACGAGCTGGCGGGACAATCACAGGTCGAGTTGTTAATGAGGCTTTAGAGCCAATTGCAGGGGCCACCGTTTATGTGAACGAACAAGAAAATAAGTGGCATCAAAACAGTAAACTCTTGACAGGTGTCGTTCAGCCAAAACGTTTTTTAAGTACTCAGACAGATCAGCAGGGGCGTTTTAAGCTTGATTTTATTCCTGCTCAATCGTGGGCGAGTTCGCAAATAACGTGGAACTACCTGCGTGCTGAAGCAGAGGGATATGCCCCAGGCACAAAAGAGCGAATTACTGCTGTGCCTCATAGGAGCACTGAGGTTGAAATTATACTTAAACAGGCAGGAAAAATTATTGGTTATGTCTATGATGGGCATAACCGACCTCTTCCAGGAGTGAAGATAGGTGGTGTTCTTGAAGGAGATCCGAATTCACAAAAAGTTCAGTTTTACTTCAAAACCCTTTTTGGCAGAGAATCAAGTGATTCTGGGAAAGAGGCTTTTACCGCTAATATTGAAAGTAACCAGGAAGGGTACTTTGAGTTGTCAAGCTTGAGTGCCGGGAAGTACAGTTTAATGGCAGCAACCGAAACTCACGAGCCAGGCTTTAAGGAGGGAGTTGAGGTTAAAGCTGGCGAAGAAACCGAAGTTATTTTCCGACTCCAAGGAGGAGGGGTTATTTATGGCACCTATTATGATGAACAAGAAGAACCTAAGGCGGGTATTACTATTAATGCGGTAGGAATTGTTTCAGGAGCTCCTTTTGTCCGCAGCGCAGAAACAGATGCAAAAGGAATGTACCGCATAGAAGGGCTTACGCCGGGTGATTATACTCTTAGGGCAGGAAGTTCGACGAATTTATTAAGTTTTCTTCAAGTTAATTCTAAAGAGCGAGTACGGATTGATTTTGGTGATGAAATAGAGCACGATGTTCACGAAAAAATTCCAGGAACGACGACAATCTTTGGAAAAATCTATCTTGATGATGAACCCTATAAAGGAGGAATTACCCTTGGAGGAGGGGGTTTTGAAGGAAGTTCCATGCGGACCGTTCAAAGTGATCAGGAGGGGAATTATAGTATCAGCAATCTTCCCCTGGGAACCTATCTAGTCTTTCGGGGTGGTATCAAGCTTCCAGATAGCGGTATTCAGGTTGGGCGCGGCCGCTTTCAACCTTTGAGCTCACAAAAAATTCGGGTTTCAGAAAAGCCAGAGCAAGCAATCGATATTCATTTTTATACACGCACGATTCATGGAAAAGTTGTGATGGCAAATGGGGAGCCATTACCACGTGACACTATTGTTTTTGCTTCGCCCTTCAATGATGCCAGTATCAATGAGGGAGAAAAGCAAGCTGAGCTTCAAGAATCTGCTTTTGATCAGATGGTTGCTCAACTTTATGATCCTGTTTATCCTAACTTGAGAACAGGTCTCTTTTCTATTTCAGGATTAACCCCTGGGATTTACAAGCTTACGGCCCGTAGTAAAGACGGAGGCTTCCAGGTTTTAGGTCCGTTGAACCTTTATGATTCATCGCTTCAAGGAGTTCAGCTTGTGCTTGAAGGGAATACTGGGAGCATGCGTGGAATTGTTCAAAACTTTGTTCCTGCAGATGATTCAGAAGGCATTTTAAGTTTTATGGATTCCCGAGGAACTCTGACAATTGAAGATCAAAGTGGCGAAAGGGTCGAGCTTGGTGGGAGTGTTCAGGGATTGCCTGATACAAATATAGTTTTTGGTTCAGATCCTGATACAGGAGAAGTTTCCTTTGCTATCGATGGAATTCCTGTTGGCACTTGGAATTTTATTTTGCAGGTCAATAATTATGCTCCTGTTATTGTTAAAAATGCTGAAATTATTGCTGATAGTGAAACCGAAATAACCTTTGTGCTTGCACCCTCTGGAGATCTTGAAATCCAAATCCTGAATGAAGATCTTACGACACAGGCTGCTCAAGACCTTCAATATAGCATCAAGGCCTCAAACGGTGATGCTTACAAAAAGCGTTTTACTATTTCAGATTTACTTTTGAATATTTTATTGCCTCAGGATCCTGAGAAGAAAAACTCTTTCGTTCTCAAAGATTTTCCACCGGATACATATACTATTGAACTTAAACTTCCAAATTATCAGGCGGTAGTACAAACCTTTACCATAGAATCAGAGCAACTTACCAGCATCAGCGTGCGCTTTGAGCCTTTGCCAGGGTTTATTCCTCCTTCTCCAGAAAATGAGTAGGAGGCAGACAGCGACAAACTTCAGGTGCAGTTCATTGATTTTCACTGCCTCAGAATTCGTCCTTCTTGAATTAAACTCTTAAGTTGAAGGAAGGATGTTTTCGGCTCTCTGACTTAAGGGGAGGCGAGGTCAAGCTTTTGGCTGCTCAGCGGCTCTCTTTTTTGTTTATGACGCGCTCTCCATTGCTTCGCTCTATATTTCCAATATCAACCTCAAAATTTACATGGCGCTCTTGTTCCAGGTATTCCAGGTACTGAGGGTCTTTTGAGCTGGAAGTATAAAGAGTGCGCAAGTCTCGCAGGATGCGAAGCGCGAGTAATCCACCAACTCCTTTTATTTGACTCATTTGTGAAGAAAAGAAGCAGGGATTGTAAGTTGTTATTTCGAAAGAGCTGAGAAAGCGTTCATCAAGGAAGAGTAAAAAAGGTGCAATTTCTTTCTTGAGGTGGAGTAACCAGAGAGCAGCAGCCTTTGGAGCAGTTCCTTCAATGATGATAAAGTTCTTTCGGGCCACACAGCCAGCAATCATACCGACCATAAAAGCATGTTCAAAACCACCCAGAGCTGCCAGGCTGGAAAAAGGATTACTGAGGCAGGAGCGGTGTTTTTCAAGGGCTTGTTCAATGCATCGACGAGCATCATTAAAAGCAATATCGTCAAAACCATCTGGTCGCACCAAAAGTTCAAGAGTCGTAAGCGAGCTTGATAAGCTTTTAAGAAGAGCGACGGAAGAAAGTTCACTTCCCCTTGCATAGCTTGAGAGGAGGCACGTAGAGCAAGGGGGGAGTTTTTGGGCATATTCAATCCCTTTTGAAACGAGATCTTCAGCTTCATCTTCGCTGAGTGATGGGACTTCTGAAAAGTCGCCGCTTCCTCGACGAAGTTTAAAGCTTGTAAGCTCTTTTTGTTCTTTTTTGAAACGAGCAGCAGCAACCCCTACGTCAAGAAGGGTCGGCTCTAACCCAAGGGTTGTTCCGTATTGAAGAGTTGGCGAAGAATGCGTTAAAAAGCTTTCGAGTATTTGAGTTGTTGGTGTCCCTGCATCTGGCCAGTGGTTGGTGATGCCATGATCTGAAAATATGATATTCCAGGACGTTTTTTCCAGGCCTTGAAAAGAAGTTTCCCCCCAGATAGAAGCCATGATTTCAAATAGAGTTTCGAAGCTTCCAAGGTCGACGCCCTGTTGAAGCATCCAGCCAAGCTGCCGTAACACTTCAATGCGCTCCTTTCCATGGAGAGCGGGAAGTTGTTCGAAAACATCAGTTAAAACCTGTGGAATCACTTGCTTGAATGGCCTGTTGTTGTGAATGTTCCAGAATCTATAAAAGGAAAGCTCTTGAACGCTTCTTGTTCAAAGCCACACTCAAGAAACACAGGGTTTTGGTCTTGCCCTGCCTTTTCCCCTTTTATGCGAACATAAAAAGGAATACTTTCTATTGGACTCATATATTTTTGGTGATGCAGCTCAAGTTGATAATCTGAGGCTTGAAAGAAAGGCATAAGTTTTTCGCTAATTGAAAAAGTATGCTTGAAACTGACTCGGTAGTGCCTGTTGTCTAATTTTTCAAGCTTGAGTATTTCCCTGGGGAGATATACTGAATGTGTTTTTCTCTCCTTCTTTTGAGTTTTCATTACTTCATTTGCAACAAGAGGAACTTCAGATAGCGTTTGTTCTTGAGATCTATTTTGAAAAGCCTTAAGTAAGGGTTCTCGAATTTCTTGATGAACATTGTGCCATGTTTCTCGATTCTCTGTTTTTTGTTTAAGGTGTAACGTTAAAAAAGCGGGATCGAAAGCCTCACTGACAAAGAAGTCAACGGAAGTCTCTAATTCTGTTTGATAAAAGAAGTGTTGGCGAATCTTTTGTTTTTGATTCGAAACGGAACACTGAGCTTTGATATTAAAGAGGCCTACTTCATGAATCTTGGTCAGATGATAAATGCCTTGGCTTTGAGTTGTGACTCCTGCCTGGTTTGTATATTGGATACGAAGCCGAAAAAGGTTAAGACCTGGGAGTGCGCCTCCCAGGGAAAAGCGTTGAATTTCGAAGGTCGGGAGGTTCTCATAAGTATAGGTGCGAAGCAACTCTTCTCCGGACTCTCGTACCAAAGAATGATCCAACAGAACCTGATAGGGGCCGAAATAAGGTGGCGTTGATTTTATCATGAATGCAAGATTAACGCCATGGTTGGGGCGTTGGCGAAAAGTCTCTGCATCAAGTTCTTGCTCAGACTCTTCTTTTAAAAAGAGGGCTGTTATAACTGGAACTTGAGCAACTTCTTCACCATATCGTAACTCCAAGGGCGAATCTTCTTGGTCTATGCGAAAAGAGAGGTGCTCCTTGGTCTGTTCGTATTCATTCTGATATTTTTGTAAGAACCAATGAGGGGTTTGAATTTTAAACTTTGCTTCTCTTGTATCATCAAAATGTTTTGTGACAGTGTTTAAGGACTCCTGTGTGGTGCTTTCTTCGTTGTCAGAAGAAGGAGGAATAGGCTTTTTTGATTCTTTTTGAAACAATTCTGAAGGCAAGGCAAAGTCGTCTTTTTTTTCTTGAGAAAAAACGTTTGTAATGACCAGAGCCTGCGTCCCTGCGAGTAGGAAAAAGCAGCAAAGAAAATAAAGCTTGAAATTTGGCATTGAAACTCCGATGTGAAGACCCAACTTTTAAAAGCAGTATCTTAATGTATGGAGTTTATAATAATGCAAGCAGAAACGCTGGTTTAAAATGACCTGCGTCTTGGAGAATTTTTCAAACTCTTTTTTGGTAAGAACTCGGGCTGGTCAGATTTATTCTTAATCAAGCAAAAAAGAGCAGGTAGTAAAGAAGTGCTAAAAAACAAACTCCCAAACTTGATAATAAGGCCATATTTTTTTGTATGGATTCTTTTTGTTTTTCTTCAACGTGCTGCTCAGATTTTTCCACTTCATCGTGAAGCTCGCGAGCTTGGGTTTCAATTGGAGGTTCTATGGGGGCCTGATTTTGAGCATTTTCCAGGGTTTCTTCTGCTCTTATTTCAGAGGAGGAAACCAAAGCCGAAGTTTCGTCATTTCTTATTTCATCTTCGAAGTTTGAGGTTTCATAGTCTTTTTGCAAAAGGTCCCTATTTTCTTCTAAGGGGTCTTTCGGGTTTTCTGTTTGTTTTAATTCCTGTTGCTCAACAAGTTTTTCTTCTTGGGGAGAGGCCAGGTCTTGTCCCTTTGAAAGCACTTGTTCGGTGATTTCTTGTTCTGTTTTTTGCGAAGCTTCTAAGTCAACTGCATGCTCAAGAGTTTCTTCGCTGGAAGAGGTTTGCTCCTGCTTTTTTATCAAGGTGTTTTCTTGAATATCTTCTTGGCTTTCAAAAGATAGGCTTTCTTGTGTCAGAAGGTTTGGGTTGTCTTCCTGGGCTGGCTCAGGCTGATCATCGTCTCCTTCTGGTTCCAGAAGCATAGAAGAATCTTCCTCAAGATCAGCAAGATCTGCTTCCTGGCTGTACTCTTCCCAGAGAGAGAGGTTCCTTGTTTCTTTAAAGACATCACCAAGGGCAAAAGATTCAACCTCAAGCTTTTCTTCCTCAGCTGGGATAGTTGAAAGTTTGGGGCTTGAATCAAGTCTTGAGAGTAGTGGCGCACTTGCCTGGTAAGAAAACGGTTGATTTGCTTCTAATTCTACTAGTGCTTGAGGGGTTATAGACTCCATTCCTTGCTTGGAGTAACCTTTTTCAGCGAGAAGAGCTTCTCGAGAGGTGCTCTCAGCAATGGCTTCTTCAATGCGTTTTATTTTTTCAGGGCTTAAAATACCTACTTTTTCAAGAATGGAACGAACGGAAACTTGTTTGCCGGAAACTTCCAGTTCTTTCTGTTTTTGAAGAATTTTTTGAAATCTTTCTTGGGAAAGGAAGCCCATTTCAACGGCCTTCTCTCCATACAGTTGATCTTTGTCAAATGCTTTCATTTGCATAAATCTTTAACTCGCTCTTCTTATATACATAAACCTTCTTGTATAGTGTAAAATGAACCTCTCATCACCATACGGTATTATTATAGAAAATATAAAATAAAACCTCAATTCACTTTAAGACAGATTATTTTTATGAAAACCGTGTTAAAATAGGGGTAAGCAACCTTAAATATTCGAGAAAAGCTATGGAGGCTTTCATGTTTTGTCGTAGGGGGCTATCATACACATCGAAGTAGAACTTTCTCAAATCGAGTCCGTCTTTGCCTTGAAAATGAAGTCGCTTTTATTTCCATAAAATAGGTTTTATTATGGCATACTATGACCGAGACTACATGTACGAAGAAAAAAGAGCTGAGTATAGGCTTCCAGAGCTCAGCTTTGTGAACAAATGGCTTATGGGCATATTGGCTGGAGTTTATTTATGTCTTGGAGTTTGTTCTGAAAATATTGCTTCTGCTGGCCGAAGTCTTTTCGAGCCAGGCCAATCAAATGCTTCTAAAGTATTGCAAGAGTTTGCTTTAACTCCCCATGCACTTTTCCCTTTTGATTCTCAATGGATTGGGCCTTGGCAGCTTTTTACGGCTCCTTTAATGCATGCCAGTCTCTTTTCTTTGGTCTTTCATGGCATATTTTCTATGTGGCTTGTTGGGTCTGTTCTTGAGGATATGTTTGGTAAAAAGAAGTATATAGTTTTTCTTGTATCAACAGCTTTCATTGCAAATCTGCTTGCAGCTTTAATCGACCCTTGGGTCCATGACAAACCTGTTAGTATGGGGTTTGCTCCTCTCCTCATGGGAATGAGTGTATATTTGGCTCGTTCTTATAGAGGGACTCGGGTTCTTTTTAACTTAAGTCCAATGACGCTTGGAATAATTATTTTTTTTGTGATAGCGCTCTTTTCACTGCAGTCGTATATCAATCAAGGCCTTATAGTATACTCGCTTCCTGCACTCATTGGGGGCAGCTTGTGGGGCTGGGTCTTTTATTCTTTAGATATGAGTTCTTCTCCTCGTGATTCTAGGGCTAGAAAATTTCCCAAAAAAGAGCAGTCAGAATCTTTTTTAAGGCTGCCAGGCTGGGAACCATCCCGAAAGAGAAGTGCTACAACAAAGATTTTTCCTGCTATTTCCGTTAAGGATCCGGAATTGGAGGAGGCAAACCTTAAGGCAGAGGCATTTGAAAAGATAAAGGAAGAAGAGAGGAAAGAAAGGGAGGAGATTGATGCACTCCTGGATCGTATTTCTCAAGGAGGTCTTAAAAGTCTTTCTCAGAAAGAGCGAAACTTTCTTGAGAAGGTAAGTCGTCGTAAACGAGAAAGTTCAAGAACGGAAAAGCTATGAAAAGTAAAACCCTTCAAATTCTTCCACTTCTCATTATTATCGGATTAGCATGCCTGTGGCAATATGACGCCAGGGGCGGCTTTCGTTCTTTATTGGAATCGCGTACGACCGAACATCAAATGGTCGATGAGGTCATCGCTTTGCTGCGCTATCACTATGATGGGCCGGTTGACCATAAAGCGCTTTATGAAAGCGGGCTTGTTGGCATAACAAATGCATTAAATGATCCTTATACAACTCTTTGGGCTCCATCAAAAGCCAAGCGCCAAGCAGAAGAACAAAAAGGCGAATTCTTTGGCATTGGTATTCGAGTAAACTTCAGTAAAGATGGAAGTCTTTTTGTTGTGGGAGTAAATCCCTCGGGGCCTGCATATAGGGCCGGGCTTCGTGCTGGGGATAGGATTGAGAGTATTGACGGGCGTTCATTGCGGAAAATAGAAAGTGCAGAAGTAAGTTCTTTAATTCGAGGAAAGCTGGAAAGCAAAGTAAAACTGGCCGTAAGACGCCTTGACCAGGAGGGATCCAGCCAAACTTTTGAGGTTTCTGTTGAACGAGAAAATATCATCATCCATTCAGTTCAAGGAGCCCGTTTGCTTGAAGAAACAAAGATTGGTTATGTTCGTATAGCTTCGTTCGCTCTCAATACGGCTCAACAATTTGAGTCTTCAATGGAAAAGCTTCAGGCGCAAGGAATGGAAGGGCTCATTCTTGATTTGCGCCACAACCCGGGGGGAAGCCTTGATGCTGTTACCAAAGTTGCAGACATGCTTATTGGTAAAAAAGAGGGGCTTCCAATCGTTTCTACAAAAGCAGGGCCTCTTAAGCTTCAACGTCTCAAGAAACTTGGCGCTCAGCCAGATTTAACTTCTCGAGGAACAATTTATACGACAAAAGATAATAGGAGTTTGGTCAAAGTTCCAATAGTTGTACTTCAAAATCGTTACAGTGCCAGCGCTTCAGAAGTTCTTATTGGCGCCTTGCAGGATTATAACCTTGCTTTTATTATTGGTGAGCCTTCTTTTGGAAAAGGAGTTATTCAGGAAACCGTGAAGCTGGGGTCGCATCCGGAGTATAAGCTTAAGGTGACAGTTGCAAGCTACTATACCCCTCTGGGAAATAGTTTCCGTCGAAATCAGGGACAGAAATTTCAAAGGTATAGTGGTAGTGGAGTAGAGCCAGATTTCTATTACCCTCTTACTCAAGAACAAGAATTTTCAATGCTCCAGCGTTTTGATCTTTTAACCTATGAGCTTCCTCAAGATAAAATCAAGGATTTCATAACCCTTGACGAATATGACGTCCTTAGAACACAAGATCCTCATATTGAGGCAGCAAAAAGCTATTTCCGAAATGAAGCCATTGTAATGCCTTTGCATGCCTCTCAAGACTAGGGGGCAGCCCTCCTTCATTCTTCATTATTGTATTTTTTCTCAAAAAATACTCCAAAACGTTAGAATAGTGTTGTTTTGAAAGCTATTTTTATATACAGTATTTTGTGTATCTTTGTTCAATTAAATAAGAAAAAGGGAAATTTTGAATATTGCAGCTGCAAAGAACGCTTTTCAGAAAGAATTTAGCCGAGACAACGGCATGGTTGTCAAGGTGCTTTCCTCAACTTTTCAAGGGGTTAATGCAGTTCCAATCGAAATAGAGGTTGATAGTTCTTATGGGCTTTCTGTTACGCAGATCGTAGGCTTGCCGGACAAGGCTGTCAATGAGTCCAAGCAGCGGGTGCGTACGGCCATTGAAAATTCCAGCTATGATTTTCCTATTAATCGTCTTACAATTAATCTTGCCCCTGCTGACATACGAAAAGAGGGACCAAGCCTTGATCTTCCCATTGCTGCGGGCATTCTTGCTGTTTCTCACCAGATCAACCCAGTTTCTCTCCGGAATTTTGCGGTTTTAGGCGAACTTGCTCTTGATGGTCGCATTCGCAGGGTTCCTGGTATTTTGCCTATTACTCTTGAGCTAAGGCAGCGGGGGGTTAAGTCTATTATTGTTCCTGAAGAAAACGCTCAGGAAGCAGCGCTTGTCAAAAATATAAACGTCTATCCTGTATCAAAGCTCTGTGAAGTTGTTGGGTTTTTAAATGGCAGTCATCCTATAGCTCCTTATCGAAAGAACTTGGATGATATTTTTTCAACTTTTTCCCAAGCTTCAAATATTTCAATAGATTTTGCTGATGTCAAGGGGCACGAATCTGTTAAGCGTGCTATTGTTGTTGCTGCTGCAGGTGGGCATAACCTGCTTATGATAGGCAATCCTGGAGTTGGGAAATCAATGATTGCCAAACGGATTCCGGGTGTATTGCCAGCTCTTTCAGTAGAAGAGGCTTTAGAAACGACAAAGGTATATTCAATTGCCGGCAAGCTTTCAAAAGAAGAACCTTTTACAAGAATTCGACCGTTTCGATCTCCTCACCACACAATAAGCGAAGCAGGTCTTGTTGGAGGCGGAAGCAATCCGCGTCCTGGAGAGATGAGCCTTGCTCATAATGGCGTTCTTTTTCTTGATGAATTGCCAGAGTTCAGTCGAAAGACTCTTGAAAGTTTACGTCAGCCCTTGGAAAATGGAACGGTTACTCTTTCTCGTGCTGCTGGCTCCTGGAATTTTCCTGCACGTTTTATGCTGGTTGCAGCTATGAATCCATGCCCTTGCGGTTACTATGGTCACCCACACCGCCGTTGTCAAGATACTCCCCGTCAAATCATAGCTTATAGAAATAGAATCTCGGGGCCTTTGCTTGATCGTATAGATATCCACCTGGAAGTTGCTGCTGTCGATTATCGTAAGCTTTCTCGCACCAAGAGGAGTCCTATTGACTCTAAAACCATGGTTGAACAGGTTCAGAAAGGTCGAAATATTCAGGCAAGACGTTTTGCTGGAACAGCAATTTCTTGTAATGCTCATATGACGGACAGCATGGTACAAAAGTTTGTTATTTTAGCCCCAGAATCAGAGAAGCTGCTGGCGACTGCGATGAAATCCCTTTCTCTTTCACCGCGAGCTTATATACGTGTTAAAAAATTAGCGCGGACTATTGCTGATATTGTAGAGAGCAAAGAAATTCTTCCAGAACATATTTCAGAAGCCATTAGCTATCGATCTCTTGATCGAGAGGAAAATCATTTTTAGGATTTTTAAAGGAGTAAAACATAAATATTTCAAGGTATTTGCTGCTCATCGAAATGGTGAGTTTTTTTGATTTATCTTTTTCTATAAGCTTGTTGGAAAAGCAACACTCAAGAAGTTCAGGTAGTGCAGAGTTTTGGGGTAGAGAGCCGGAGCATATTTTCAGGTGGACAGGTTTTCCAGATTTTTGAGCCCCGCCTGGGTGTAAATAAGGGTTTTTTCATGGATTGAGATGCGTGGACGTTCTTTTATTTTTTCTTCAGGGTCCGGGTATCCCACTGGCAGCATAGCCTGAAGGGACCAGTTTTCTTCAACTCCTAAAAAGCGATTGAAGTCTTTTCCTAAAGTTGGGGTATAAACAACACTTCCAATATTCTCTGCGTGAAGCTGGTTGACCAATTGAGAAATAGCCAGCCAAACACTCGGCAGCCAGTAGGGTAAATCACGTCGTCCGAAAACACAAATAAGCCAAGGGGCAGTATCGAAGTAAATCTTTTCAATTGTTACGTTTTGTTCTTGAAACCACTGTTGAAGCCAGAGTGGTGCTTTCTCATGAAATCGCCTATCGGCAACTTCACACATTTCCTGGATTTCTTTTCGATGATTTCCTTGAGGAATTAATACGAATTCCCAGGGTTGGGCGTTTGCTCCTGAAGGGGCGTAACTTGCTGCTTGAAGTGCTCGTTTAAGAATGTCTACAGGAACAGAATCATTTAAAAAACGTCTTCGAGTGCGACGGCTCATAAGGAACTCAAGGTGCGCTATTGGGTTTGGCATGGGCTTTTCCTTTGTATTATTCTTTATGGGGCGTATTGAACGGTTACAATGAATTGTTCAATTATGCACTCTTATTGATAAAAGTTTTCAGTAAAACAAGTCTCTTTTTTTATTCTTTTTGCGAGAGGCTCTCTGGCTCAGTGAATGGAATAGACAGGGTATCATCAAGTAGCTCACAGAGTAGGGGAAGGTCAGATCTAGAGCGTCAGGGCACACGAGGTTCATGGGTTTGAGGTTGAAATTTAAGAGAGATAAAAACGAGTAGAGAGCGAATGAAATCTGCTATTTTAGACTATTATGAAAAAAACAGCCTGTCTATAGGTGAGATCGTAAAAATATTTGATTTGAACCTGAACGCTGTGTATCAGGATCAGCTTGATAGTTTTCCAGATGGCGGTAAACGCAAAATCAACTTAGAGTCTTTGGAAAATCTTGTTGGAAAACTTAGTGGAAGTTGGATTTGATGACCTTATACACCACTAAAAGCAAGGGGTATATTGACTACCTTTTTCTTGCTTCAGAAAAGTTTAAGTTTTTAACGTTGTCGCTAACTTTCACTTTACCTTTAGAAGTTAAAAGTGCTGCTCACGGTGCACTTATCCCTGGGGTGCTTTGTAGTGCCGCGGAACGCTATCCAAGTATGAAGGCGCTTGTTCAGCACTGTGAAGACCTTTATGGAGCAAGCTTGTATCATTCTGTTGTATGTTCAGGTCGTCAGCAGTATGGAACTATAGGAATTCGCTTTCCAGACCCTGCTTGTTTACTTTCTGGGACAGAAGTGTATCGGAGTGTATTAGACTTGGCCTATGAACTGATTATGAATCCTTTAACGGTGGGGGGAAAAGAGTTTTCAAAGGACATTTTTGAATCAGAGAAAGCCCAGCTTTTACAAAGTATCGAAAATCTAGTTGATGAAAAACAAAGTTATGTTTTACGCAAACTAGCAGAAATAAGCATTCCAGAAAGTTCCTATAGTCTTCCAGAGTATGGAAGCAAGCAAGAGGTGGAAAAAGCGAGTGCATTTTCTACTTATCAGTATTTTAAGCAAATAAGAGAAAGTGCTTCATTGACCATAGCCCTTTCAGGGCCAATGAAAGAGAAGAAGTATCTTTTCCCCTTGATGGAAACCTTTGAAACTTTAAAACGAACAAAACCAAAAGAGGTTCCACTTAATCAGCCTTTTAAGAAAAAATTACTCTTTCGGGTACAGGAGGAAAGGCAGGTAGGATTGCATCAGGGGGTTCTTGGTTTAAGCTTTCAGACGGGGATCAACCTTGCCAGTCCTGAATTTTCTTGTTTTCAATTTTGTGATGCTATCTTTGGGCGTTTATCAAGTTCTCGGCTCTTTAAGGTTATTCGTGAGGAGTTTGGTCTTGCTTATAGCATTGGAAGTTTCATTCAAAACGCAACAGGCTTAAACTTTGTCTATGCAAGTTGTGATTCTGCCCAGCTTCAAAAAGTCGAGAAGATGGTATTCCAGGAACTTCAATACCTTCAAGAAAGTGGCATAACAGAAGCCGAGTTTGAAGGAATTCGAAGTTCATTAATAGAAGAGTATTTGAACAACCAAGATTCCTCGCGCTTTTTAATCGCTCAAAGTTTTATTCAAAGAAGTTGTGGCATTGCTAAAACTTCTGATGAAATTTTGGAAGCCATCAAAAAAGTAAAGCGAAGCCAAGTGCAGGAATGTTTTAAAGCCTATCGTGCGTTAGCTTCATATAGGTTATTTTAAAGAGAACTTGAGCGCGATATGTTTACGAAACCAGCATAACGAAGCCTGGCCTTTATGGTATTGGCTTGGAGTTTTCAATTCTTAATCATGTTGTGCTGTTAGGAAAAGAGGGGGAGGGCAAGAGGGATTTACTCCTCTTGCTCGAGGAAATCTTTGATTTCAGAGAGTGTGTGGTGGAGCTTGAGAAGCTCAATCTTACGGAGTCGTTCAAAAACACTTTCGTCATAAAGGCGGTGTCCTGAATCAGTCCGTTCTATGGGTTTGATGAGGCCAAGCATGGTATAATTGTGTATTGTCTGACGAGAAATCGAGGTGTGTTCCATGATTTCCCCTACTTTATAACGCTTTGGTGGTGGGTTTTTTCGTATAACCACGCCTTCTCCATTCACAAAGTGCAGACTTCTGTTGAAAATAAATGTCCGTTCATCATTTCACAATTTCTAATCAACGCTAACTTATAGCAATTTATAAAAAAGATCAAGCCAGCATTTTTCGATTTTTTATAAGCCTCTTAGTTGGTTTGTGATTGGAGCCGCATAAAAGTTTGTGGAACAATGACTGCGCGACGAAGAAGCGCAATTCTTGCTCGTTGATGATTCTCCTCAAGCTTTTGTTGGTAAAGCTTTTGATATAAATCTCGCTGTACGATGGGGTCAACAAAGTTTCGAGAGACGTCATCCTGGCTTTGATTTAAACGAACGATATACGTATATTCCCATGATTCTCCTTCCTGGGTCATAATGCTTTTTTGGGTTTGCGAGATTTCCCCAGGAGAGAGACTTCGAATGCTTTGTCCCAGTTCATCAAGGGCACTGTCATCAAAAGCTTTAATATTTGTTTGAACTTCAACTTTGACCTCCACTTCGCGAAGTTGTTCGACCTCGCTCTCCATAAAGCGCTTTAAAGCATCAAAACTTTCTCCTGAAACAAAGCGTGCACGAGTATCATTAAGAATTTCAAAAATTTTGATGCGCTTACTCCGTTCGAGTTCCCTTGGGTGCTTAATGGCGAGCAAGTCATAATCTATGTTTCGCAGAACTCTCCATTGTTTTTTTGTACGTTTGTATTCCTGGCGAAGCTCAGTTGGTGTGATTTCAAGGGGGAAGAAGACGGGAAGATCAACGCCACGAAGTGGTCCAAATTCCCCTGCTATTGCGCCAAGTAAATTTCGACGTTGAACTTCTTCACGAATGTCTTGCCGAAACTCCAGTGGGGTTTTACCAAAGTTTTGGAGAGTGTACTGGGCCCAACCTTCGTCGTCACCTATTCTAATGTTTGCAATTTTTTGGAGATTTTGGATGTGTCTATCAATTGAAATTTCCTGAATTGGCAAATCAAGGGCTTGAGCCTCGTTATTTAATATAATGTCGAGTACTTTTTGTGTACGAGCATATTTGTAAATAACAAGAAGTTCAGCTTGTTTCCGGTTCATAATTTGGGAACCAGCAGCAGCTCCTTGCAGCTGGGCAATTCTTTGAGCTTGAGCCAGTTCGGTGTTAACAAGTGCATCGAAATCGGTGCTCAGATCATTTTTGATTGACTCAGTGGTAACTGGTTTTCCGTCAACAAAAGCAAGGATAATATTTTCCCCATCCTTGTAACGGAGCATGAAATCTTCAAGTCTATTATCTTGGGCCAAAAGTGTGGTGAAAGGATTTAGTGATGAATCTGGTTTTAAAAGAAGTCCTGGCTCTTGAGCCAAAATATGAGAGTCTTTATGTGCGAACCCAGAATGAGATAAGCAGAAAAAATAAACAGCCATCATTAAAAGGACAAGATTTAAGGTCTTCATTCTCAATGAGCTCCATTCCAATTTAAGCGTTTATGTGTATTTATAAGAGTTCTTTTACTTTATTTGCAGTATGTTGAGAAGAGAAGCTTCCGGCTTGGAAGTTACCTTTCCTTGATCAGCTTTTTGTCTACCATGCTTTGTAAAAAGTGAAAGAGAAAATCAAGCTGTTCTCGAGGCTTCTTTGATTTTTTTCCCAAGGGTAAAAAGAGGGTTTTCGTATCAAGCTGACGAACCCCAGCTTTAAGTTGCTTCATCTTAGTATAAATTTCTTGATTTACGATTTTAAGGCGGAAATATCCCGTTTTGTGTTCAGGGGGTTTACTGAAATTTAAGTTTAAGACTCCAAGTTTTTCCAAGCGTTTACGAATAACTGCCAGCTTGAGCATGTCTTTGACCTTTTGAGGAGGATTTCCAAATCGATCTTCCAGCTCTTTTTTAACCTGTCGAGCTTCAGAGGGGGTTCCTGCTTGATGGATTAAGCGGTAGGTTTGAATCCTTTGAGCCGGGTCCTGGATATAGTCTTCGGGTAAAACCGTGTCAAGGTTGAGCTTAATTGAAGTTTTTTTCTCTGGTTCCAGGTTTTCACCCTGGAGTTTGCGCATAGTGCGTTCAAGAATTTGGCAGTAGAGATCATAACCAATGCTGGCAATATGCCCGGACTGCTCGGTACCAATGATATTTCCAGCCCCACGAATTTCCAGATCACGCATAGCAATTCGAAAACCTGCTCCCAGCTCAGCGTGCTCAAGAATTGCTTGCAAACGTTTTTTACTGGCTTCTTGAGTGCTTAGCTGGTCAGACACAAGAAGATAGCAATATGCCTTGCGGTCGTAACGTCCAACTCGCCCTCGTAATTGGTGCAGTTCAGCAAGCCCGTAATGATCTGCCTGATCAATGAAAATTGTATTTGCTCGGGCAATATCAATTCCATTTTCAATAATGGTTGTCGCTACAAGCAAGTCATAGTGATGATTTATGAAAGCAAGTACATTTGTTTCAAGTTTTTGTTCTTTCATGCGTCCGTGGGCATAGGTGATACGTGCTTTTGGAGCAATTGCCTGCAGCTTTTCAACGATTATTTCGATGTCATGAATACGATTATGAATGAAGAAAATTTGGCCTTCTCGCTTCAGTTCTCTATCAATAGCATCAGCCAAAAAGCCTCTATTCCAAGTTTGGATTTGAGTCGCAATGGGCTGTCTTTTCTTCGGCGCAGTCGTCAGTGAGCTGATGTCACGAACCCCAAGCAATGCCATGTGGAGCGTTCGTGGAATTGGGGTTGCTGTCAAGGTCAGAACATCAACGCTTGAGCGCATTTTTTTGAGAGCTTCTTTATGTTTTACGCCAAAACGTTGTTCTTCATCAATAATAGCAAGCCCAAGATCTTTAAAGATAACGTCTTTTGAAACGATACGATGAGTTCCAATTAAGATATCTATTTTTCCTTCGCTCAGGCGCTTTAAAGTTGCTTTTTGTTCTTTTGCTGTTTTCAAACGTGATAGAGAATCGACAATCACTGGGAATTTTTGCATTCGTTGTGAGAAGCTCAGGAAGTGCTGTTGGCAAAGAACAGTCGTTGGCACAAGAATAGCAGTTTGCTTTCCCGCAAGAGCACATTTAAAAGCTGCTCGTATGGCAAGCTCTGTTTTTCCAAAGCCGACATCGCCGCACAAAAGACGATCCATTGGACGACTTTGTTCCATATCAGTTTGAATTTCGTGCCAGGCTTTTTCTTGGTCTGGAGTATCACGATAAGGGAAAGCTTCAACGAAGTCGTGCAGCAACTCATTTTCCGCTGGAAAAGAAAACCCTTCCTGGTCCATTCGTAGAGCCTGAAGTTCAATCATTTCTGTTGCAAGTTTGAGTACAGCAATTTCAACATGCTTTTTCTTTTCTTGCCATGAATGGGATTGATACCTTGAAAGCTTTGGAGTGGAGCCTCGTGATCCGATATATTTTTGGACCATTTCAGCTTGAGAAATCGGAACATGAATTTCTGTGTTTTCAGCAAATTGAAGATGAAGGTATTCTTCTCGTTTGCCATCAGGTGTTAAGAGGGTCTCTAGGCCTCTGTAGCGTGCAATTCCATGTTCCTTGTGGACGACAAAGTCGTTTTCTTCAAGCTTGATGAAGTCTTCAATCTTTCGATGGTGATCATTGGAAAGAGACTTTTCTCCACTTGGAATACCGAAGCGTTTTTGCTCCTTCCCGAAGAGCTCAGCTCCTGATAGTAAAGCTTCTCCAGATTGGGGAAAAAGCACGCTTTCGCTTAGCTCAAATGGATAAACACTCAGACCTTCAGTTTTAAACTTGTGGATTTCAACAAAATGTTCGAAGCGGAGAGCCTCTTCCGGGCTTCCGGCATAAACTTTTATAGTGGAATAAGTCGATTGAAAATGCTTTATTTTTTTCGCTATATTGAGAGAGCCATGATTTGTGTGGCCTAAGGAAGTATAGGAAAGATTTAAGGCTTGTTGAGTTTCAAGGAGAGGCTGTTCAAAAAAATCGCAACGGCTTAAACTTTGAAGCCATTGTTCGAGAGCCTTAAAGCGCTGGTATTGTTCTTTGCCTTTAAGAAATGTTCGCATTCCATCGAGGTGGTGAAGGAGTTCTCTGTACTCCAGAGTTACTTTAAGTGTATTTTCAGGAAGGTAGTTGAAAATTCCTGAAAATGCCTGCGGCGAAGAAGTTTCAAGTTCTTTTTGAGTAAGCAAAGAAAATTGAACTCTCTGATGTGTTGAAAGAGAACGCTGACTTGTGGCATCGAAGTACTTCAGATTCTCAAGCTGCTCTCCAAAAAAATCAAGTCGTATAGGATACGTTTCAAGATAAGGCCAAAAATCAAGTATTCCGCCCCGCTGAGAAAAATGCCCGGGTTCTTCAACCTGGGCTACTCGTTCATAACCAGCATCAATGAAATGCTTCATGATTTTTTCAGGGTTATATTCTTGTTTACGCTCAAAGGTCATGCTTGAGCTGTCAATCCCGTTTTCATCAGGCAGGGGGCTCAGCATGCTTGCTGGAGTGGTAAAGAGTATTTTTGATTCTGATGGGTTCTTTCTGAAGGCCAGCAGTGAAGAAAGAAAAGGGTACCAGGATCGTAACTCTTCTGAGCTATAGTCTTTGCTCAACGGTTCTGATGGCGCTCGTAGGTATTCAAGTTTTGGTAGAAGAGTGCTGAGGTCTTGCTCAAGTTTCTGATAAGGATAGGAGGGGGGAGCGAGCACACAGAGTGTTCCCTGGTGGGCTTCTGCAAGTCGGGCAAGAGCAATTGCAAGTGCTGGGCCTTTGGCCTTCCCTATTTGAACACTTTGAGTCTTCAGGTTCTGGAAAAAGGAAGGGGCTAACTCTTGGGAAAAAGCTTGGACTTCAGGGGATAGAGGCTTTTGCGAAGAGTTTTTCATGAAAAGAGGTCGTATTTATGCCTGGTGTTGATATTCGTGTGGGAGCTCTTTAATGGTTTCCCACGTTGATTCGATCCATTGTACAACTTTTTCCAAACCGTGATCAATACCCACCTGCGGCTGCCAGTTGAAAGCTTTTCGGGCTTTCGAAGAATCTATGGTATAAGCTGCATCCTGCCCTAAACGTTCTTCAGTGCTTTGAACGCAGGTGTCAAAATCTTTGCTCATAAGGAGCAGAATTTTTTCAACGAGCTCTCGGATAGACCAGCCTCGATCGGGGGAAAGGTGGTAAAGCTCTCCTGGCTGGGCACTCTCTAGAATGGCTAATTCACCACGAGATACATCCCGGATGTGAATGTAAGATTTTACGGCTTTGCCTCCTCCATGAAGCTTTAAAGTTTTGCAAAGCTTTGCATAAATGATTGTGCGAGGAATGATTTTAAAAAGCTGTTGATAAGCTCCGTAAACGTTCGTAGCTCTAACAGTTACGAGTGGGAAATCATAGGCTTCAAAAAACGTTTTCAGTAAAAGGTCAGCTGCTGCTTTTGAAGCGGCGTAAGGCGTACTCGGATTCAGAGGGGTTTGCTCATCGATGTAGCCCTGGCAGGTGCCATAAACTTCTGGGGAAGAGATGTGCAGGTACTTCTGAAGGTAAGAGCGATCCTTGAGAGCGTTGATCAGTTTCGCCAGTGCTACGGTGTTGGTTTGAAACCAGTGTTCAGGATGTTTCCAGCTTGGGGCTACTTCACTCTGAGCTGCAAAGTTGACGATGTAGTCTGGCTCAAAGCGATCCAGTTCCTTTATGAGCGCAGGCATATCCTTGTTGAAATCGTATTGATAAAAATGAAAAGGCCCATTTTGCGAAGGAGCATAAGAGCGAAAAACCTGATGACGGAGTGGCGAGCGGCTTATCCCTAAAATCTCAAAGCGTTGTTCTGAAAGCAAGAACTCAATAAAGTCTGATGCTGAAAACGCATTGCTTCCAAGTACAGCAACTCGGGTTTTTTTTTGATCACTCATTGGCTGGTTTTCTTATTAGAGGCTAACGAGGGTTCATGGACATTAGGAATTCAGCATTCGTTTTTGTCTTCTTCAGTTTTTCCTTGAGCATTTCCATGGCATCAAGTGGTTTCATATCATTTAAAACACGACGAAGGAGCCACATGCGTTTCATTTCTTCAGGATCAAGTAAGAGCTCTTCTTTGCGAGTTCCAGAACTTGTTACATCAAGGGCAGGGAAAACACGACGATCTGCAAGCCTGCGATCAAGGTGAAGCTCCATATTTCCAGTGCCTTTGAATTCTTCAAAGATCACCTCGTCCATTTTGCTGCCGGTTTCAATTAAGGCCGTTGCAAGAATAGTGAGTGAGCCGCCGTTTTCAATGTTTCGAGCTGCTCCAAAGAAGCGCTTTGGTTTTTGGAGGGCTGCGGCATCAACACCACCGGTAAGAATCTTTCCGGAATGAGGTACTTCTGTGTTGTAGGCTCGTCCCAGGCGAGTAATGGAGTCAAGAAGAATAAAGACATCATCACCGAATTCAACCATACGGCGAGCTTTTTCAATCACCATTTCAGCCACCTGTACGTGTCGTGAAGCTGGTTCATCAAAAGTCGAACTGATAACCTCTCCGCGAACATTACGTGACATATCGGTCACTTCTTCAGGACGTTCATCAATCAAAAGTACGATCAGCTTAATGTTAGGGCAGTTTGTAGTAATTGAATTTGCAATCTTTTGGAGCAGTACGGTTTTTCCTGTTCGTGGTGGAGCAACGATCAGACCGCGTTGTCCAAGACCTATTGGAGTAATAAGGTCAATGATGCGCATATCAAGATCATCAGCTCGTTCAAGGGTAATTCGCTTGTCTGGATAGTGCGGGGTGAGCTCGTCAAAAGGAGCAATCGTTGGCAAGTTTGCGGGATCTTCACCATTGGTCTTGTCAACCTTTAAGAGGGCAAAGTAACGCTCGCCATCTTTGGGAGGACGTATCTGGCCGCTGACAACATGTCCAGAGCGAAGGCCAAAACGACGAATTTGTGAAGGAGAGACATAAATATCGTCAGGGCTTGGAGTATAACTATAGGCTGGAGTACGCAAGAAACCGAAATTATCAGGAAGGACTTCCATCACACCCTGGCCGTAAATTTTAGCTCCCATTTTAACTTTTTGCTTCAGGAGGCGAAAAATGAGCTCTTGTTTCTTCAGCCCAGAAGTATCTCGTAAATTGATCTCAGAAGCATCTTTTTGGAGTTTTTGAATCGGTTTAGCCTGTTCTTCGTGCAAGAAGATCATGGTGCCAGAAAGCGGTCCTTCAACCTCAGTCAAATCATTATGTGATGAACTCTGATTTTTATTGCCTCGCTTATGGCGGTTGCGCCGCCCTCCACGGTCTCGTCGTCCTTCATTATGATTATTGCTGTTATTGTTGTTGTGGTTATTCTGGTTTTCCGCTTTTTTCTGAGAGTTTTCTTTTTCAGTTCCTTGATTTCCTGCTTGTTTCTTTTGCTTTGCTGAGTCTTGATTTTGAGATGGCGTATGAGCAGCTTGAGGCTGTTGTTTGGATTGTTGTTCAGGGGACTGAGTTTTATCATCACTGGATTCTATTTCGGCTTTTTCTTTGGATGCTTTTGGTTCTGCAGAAGTAGGTTCTGTGGGTTGTTCTTTAGGTTTTCTTGATCCTTTAGGTTTGCTCTTTGTACTGTCTTCGGGGTTTTTCCCTTGTGGTGCATCACTCTCCGAAGCTGCTGTTAAGCCCTCATCATGAGATGAGCCACTTTCTGCTGTCGGTTTTTTAGCAGCTTTTTTCTTTGCTTTTTTCTTAGCAGCTTTCTTTTTTGGCTTTACAGCCACTGTTTTTTCTTCGTTGTCTGAGAGTTCTGCGTCAAGGGTTTTCTTTGCCATTGTAAATTCCAATCCTTCGATTTTTTAAGCGCTTTAGAACCACTCTAAAGGCTTAATTCTCCAGTGAATATTTTTAATATCAGGGTGTTTTTTATAAAAGAGTGTCCTGTTTATTTGAAGTCTTTATAGTAATGTTGCCAAAGCTTGCTTGCTTGTATAGCGAAGTCGTTCGTTTGCCCATTGTTGTAAATAATCCTGTCAGAACGCTGTTTTTTCTCTTCCAAAGGCATCTGCTGAGCTTCGCGCCGTTCTAGTTCACCTTTTTCCCAAGAGCGATTTTTTATGACACGTTGTTCGCGAATTTCTTTTGGAGCATCCACAAATACAACCACATCAAGAAAGGGTTCATAAATTCCAGCTTCTAATAAGAGAGGAATATCAAGTACAATTGCTTTTGTTGTTTTATCTGTCAGTAATTCCTCAAGTTTTGTTTGAATAGCTTGGCGTATCCATGGATGGGTAATGCTATTTAATGTTTGAAGGGCATCCTGGTTACGAAAAGCCTTTTGTGCCAATAAAGAGCGGTTAATGTTGCCTTGGTGGTCTATGATTTCAGAGCCAAAGGCCTGTTCAAGCTTTGTTCGAATGGTTGGTTCCAGCAAAGCCTTACGAGCAAATACATCAGCATCAATAACCGTTGCACCATGCTTTTCAAGCTCTCGAGCAAGTGAGCTCTTACCGCTTCCAATACCTCCTGTAATTCCTAAAACAATAGCCTTTTGTTTTTGATTCACGAGTTCTTTTTCTCTACGTTTTTTATGAGAATCTCAGAGCTCCTTTTTTGGGGTTCTGTTCTCACCTACGCTTTTGCTTCTAACCAATTTGGACCTGAGCCAACTTCTACATGTAAGGGAACCTCAAGCTGAAGAGCATTTTCCATTTCATGCGCTAGAAATACCTTTGCTTCTTTTTCGTCTTGTTTCGGAACTTCAAGGATCAGCTCATCATGAACCTGAATTAAGAGTTTGAAATTTTGCTTTTCCTTCTGGATGCGTCGGTAGATTTTGAGCATTGCCATTTTAATAAGGTCTGCTGCTGAACCCTGGGTTACTGTATTGAAAGCTTGTCGTAAGCCGTGAGCTTGAACAGTGCGATTTCGTTCTTGAGCTCCTGGAATATAACGCCTTCGTCCGAGGATTGTTGTTACATAACCATTTTCCTGTGCTTGAGTATGGATCTGAGTAATATAGTCCTGAACTTTCGGGAAACGTTGAAAGTATGCTTTAATAAAATCCAAGGCCTCTTTGCGGGGAATCTTTAAAACTTGAGAAAGGCTGAACGCACTTTGCCCGTAAAGAATGCCGAAATGGATGGCTTTAACCTGTGAGCGCATTGTGTCACTTACTTCGGATTCATTGACTCCATAGACCTCTGAGGCGACGGCTTTATGAATGTCACGCTTGTCAAGAAATGCCTGGCGTAATGTTTTGTCCTCGCATAAATGAGCTAGAATTCGCAATTCAATTTGACTGTAATCAGCAACAACTAAGCAGAAATTTTGATCTTGAGCTACAAAAGCCTTGCGTATTTTTTGTCCTTCTTTTGTGCGTATTGGAATATTTTGTACGTTCGGATCGTTGCTTGCTAAGCGTCCTGTTGAAACAGCTTGACGAAAGGTCGTATGAACTCTGTTTTCTTTATCTACAAGTTTTGGCAGGCTATCGACATAAGTAGCTTTGAGTTTTGAGAGGTGACGGAAACGAAGAATAATTTCTGGTAAAGGGTGTTCATGAGCCAAACGTTCAAGCACTGATACAGAAGTACTTCGAGCTCCTTTTGCCGTCTTACTTTGAGGTTGAAGACCAAGTTCGTCGAAGAGAATTTCAGCAAGTTGCTTCGGAGAGTTAATAGTAAACTCACGACCAGCAATTTCAAAGCATTTTTTCTTCGCTTTTTCGAGTTCCTTTAAAAATTCTTTTGAAAGGGTTTCAAGGTAATCTTTATCAATGCGAATGCCA
The DNA here is from genome assembly GCA_964548115.1 of uncultured Planctomycetaceae bacterium. Taxonomy (GTDB): domain Bacteria; phylum Planctomycetota; class UBA8742; order UBA2392; family JABWBM01; genus CAZJPQ01. Next base: position 35,703 of record CAZJPQ010000017.1, on the reverse strand, counting down.
TTATATTCCATCTCAGCTAATACTTCAACGAGAGGCATTTCAAGGTCACTACTGAGTTGTGTCAGGCTGCGTTCTTCCAATTCCGGTTCAATTTGCTCAAAGAGTTGCCAGGAAATATCGGCATCTTCACCCGCATAATCAGCGACTCTCTTGATAGGAATTTGATCTAAAGTTTTTTGATTCTTCTTATCTTCACCGATCAGTTGTGTGATGGGGATGCATTCATAGCCGTTGAGATATTCGTGGGCCAATTGATCGAGACTGATTTCCTGTCTGGTATTATCCGCAAGATAAGCTCCAATCATTGTATCGAAAACAACACCCTGGACACGAATCTTGTGTGTTCTCATGATTAGGAGATCATATTTAAGGTTTTGTCCAACCTTTCCAATGGCCGGATCTTCCAGAATCGGTTGAAGTCCGCCAAGAACCTCTTTGGTATCACAGGTTTGTTCGCCTTCTGGTCCTTTAAGGGCAATGTAGTAGCCTTGCCCAGCTTGCCAGGAAATACTGATTCCCACCAGTTCAGCTTGAAAAGGATTCAGCGAGGTCGTTTCGGTATCAAAAGCAAAGCGTTTCTGCTTTCGAAGTTCTTTTAGAAAAGTTTGAAAGCTTTTTGAATCATCAATCAGGGTATAAGTGCCGCGTTTTTGGGTTGTCCTTTGAATAGTCTTTTGAGACGAAGAAGAGCTTTGTGGCGTGTCTAAATTTGAGAAAAGATCTGCTCCTTGTTTTTTTTGTGGTGTTGAAGCTGATCGTGCTGATTTTTGAGAGGGTGTTTTTGATGGTTGTTCGGGTTCTTCCGAGCTTGTCCAGCCAAGTTCTTGAAGCAGACTTCGAAAACTGAAGCGTTTAAAGAGTGGTTCAAGGGTTTCGCGGTTCAGTTCTTTCTGCAGGGCATCATCAAGTTCAAGCTCAAGTTTAATATCAGTATAGATGGTAGCAAGTTGGCGTGAAACAGGAGCTTGCTCTCTAAATGCAATCAGGTTTTCACGCATTTTAGGTTGTTTTATGCTCTCTGCTTGTTTAAGAATTTCCTCAAGAGATCCGTGTTCCTGGAGCAAGGCTTGGGCTCGCTTAGGACCAACTCCAGGGACTCCAGGAATATTGTCAACCTTGTCTCCAGCAAGGGCTAAAAAATCAATGAATTGCTGAGGCTTAAGACCAAGATCAATTTCAAGTTCTTCTGGCCCGTAAAGCGAACCATCATCAACATCATAAAGGTAAGTGTTTTCTGATAGCAGCTGTTTCAGATCTTTATCACGACTGACAATTCGAACCTGATACCCCTGGGCTTCGGCTTTTTGTGCCAGGGTTCCAATCACATCATCTGCTTCGTAAGCGCCACCCTCAATAATAGGAATGCCCATGGCTTCAATAATTGCTCGCATGGAAGGCAATTGCTCTGCAAGTTCTTCAGGCATGGGGTCGCGATTGGCTTTATAGTCAGGATAAATGTCGTTACGAACACTCCCCTGTCCGCTGGAGTCTAAAGCACAAACAAGAGCTGTTGGCTTTCCTTTTTGCAGGAGTTTTAAAAGCATGCGGGTGAAAATATAGGTTGCACCCTGGGCTGCTCCTCGATTACGAAAAGCTGCTGGAGCATAATATGCTCGAAAAATTTGGCTAAAGCCATCAACGATATAAAAGGTTTTTTGTTTTTTCATGAAAGAAGGAAGTTGAATTTACAATGAAGCCTATAATCGGAGGGAATCTCTGCCTACCTATTGTAATATCGGGGTAAGCCTAACGGTAAGAGAGGAGTTGAATGTCAGAGTAGGAACTACTGGTTGAAGAAAAGATATCGGCTAGAATATGAAATGGAAAAAGAATTGTGGCAAGCTAAAAAGGAATTTTTCTCTTATAAAATTTCTTGAGCAAAAAAATACTGGCCAAAAAATACTCCGTGACGTCAAGATGATAAGAGCGGTTTGAACTTGCTTGCTCAGGCGCTGGAACATACGATCTTAAAAGGTACCTTCTCTATACTCAAAGCTTATAGAGTTTGTCTCTTTCTTCATTTTTTTTGACAGAAGGCCTGGAGTGTTCAATTTTTACAGATGTTTCAATAAGACATGAAAAAAGGATCTTCATGACAAATTCTCTTCGACTGTCCCGAAAAGCTGCTTTTCGTCCGGATATACTGATGCTGGTGCTGGTTGCGTTAGCACTTATTGCTTTGGGTGTTGTTTGTATGATGCGTTATGATACCTACAAACAGGATCGAAATTATGTCGAAAAGTTTAAGGCCCTTGAAATGCGTTACCAGGCCGAGTGGTCAAGAGTGCAAGAACAGGCTGTTTTTGCCAGTCAGCCTTTAGGGTTTAAGCATATTCATGGCGAACTTCCAAGTCTCGAAACCATCAGCAATCTGCTTTACCGTTATCAGGAACATAAACCAAAAGTTTGGGACGTTTCAGAAGAGGCGGTAGGACAAAAGAAAGAAGAGGGCTTAAGCGTTTTACAAGGTGGTGAGCCAGGGCGTCTCTCGAAATCCTCGGTTTCAGAAGAACCTTATCTTAATGTGCAAATGGATTTGATGACACTGATAGCCAAGCAAGATGCAAAAGTTAATGATTTATTAAAGCTTTTAAGAAGAATAAGTCTGTTGCGAGACCAAGAGCAAAAAGATCTCGATGAAGGAAAACGAGAGTGGATAGAAAGTTCAAACAATAAGAAAGATCAGCATCGTCAAAAATTAGATGATGTCAATCAAAAGCTCCTTGATAATAGCGAGGGGCAAGAGGAAGACTTAAGGGCTGAAACGGCTGCTGCCAAGGAAGCCCATGGAGTATTAGAAGGGGCTTATGTTGAGGTCGAGGCAGAAAAGCGGCGTCTTGATGAAGAGCGTCTTAAAGTTGGAGCTTCTGTTGAAGAAGCAAGCCGTTTGCGGGAAAAGGCAATAACACTGCTTTCTGAACGAACTCAGGCTCGCGCTCGAGAACAGGACCCTGACGGGCAGATTGTATTCGTTGATGAAAATAATGATTGGGCTTTCATTAACCTGGGGCAGAGTGAAAATATTCGTAATGAAATGACTTTTCGAGTCATTCGTTCTCTTCCTGGCAAGCAAGGTTATATCACGATTGCCTCTCTTCGGGTTAAGGAGGTCCTTTCTGGAGAAATGTCTCGCTGCCGGATTGATAGTTTACATTCAGATGAAGGTTATCCTCGAGTTGGGGATTTAATTATCAATGAAAAATATTCAAAAGAACAACCCTATTTGCGTTATGCTTTTCTGGGAGAATTTGGAGGAGAGTATAGTCGTTTATCACAACAGGAATTGAAGGAATTGCTTTTGAAGTATGGACGTCAGGTTGTTCCTCTCACGGACGAAAGTCTTGAGGTTGTTGTGCTTGGGGGGAATTGGAACCTGAAGGAAGAGTATAATCAACTTATTAAAAAGGGTGTTCGGTTTGAAGTTATGACTGAAGAGGAAATCCTTTACATGCTTGGAATTTCAGGTCCAATCACAAGAGAATAGTTCTTTGTGCTGCACAGATGTTGTGTTGCATATATGTATTACAGATAAAAGAGTATAATAGAGGCGAGTATGCAAGCAAAAGAAGACCGTCAACGGGTATTTACGTGGCCATGGCTTATAACAGCCTGGCTTTCTCCAGTGTTGCTCTTTGGAATAGTTGCGTATGCTTATCTTGTTTCCCTTGATAAGCTTCAAAAGCCAATTGTTCAGCAAGCCCAGAATAGTATTAAAAGAATTGAAGCGGAACATGCTGATTTTAAAGAAGAGATGCGTCTTTTAATAGAGCGCAGTGGGTATGGAATATTTAAGCCTGTTCCCGTTTCTCAACCGGTTCGAGGTTTGCCAACTTTAGAAAACCAGGAAATTCGGCCTTTCATGAAGGAGTGGGCAGAATACGAGCAAAGCGTTCTCAACGATATGGGGGGCAACAGCATCTCTGATATGCGAGGAGAGGGCAAGGCTCTTGCTCAATGGCGTCAAGAGATGGTGCGTAACCTGGCTTGGAAGCTTTATGATCATTACTATAGTTTGAAAGATGCAATAGCTGCAAAGGGTAACGAAGGTGAGGGGGCGACTATTGCAGCTCTTCAAAAATTACGTCGTGATGCTTCTGCAGAAGATAGTGAGTTTGTGCGACCTCAGGATCAGGCGGTACTTGATGATGCTTTAAAGCGTTTTGAAGGTCAAGAAGAGCCACAAGATCTTCGTCTTCATCGTTCTCAGCGTCCGACTATCGAATCGATCATACGTTTGCAGTATGAGCTTATTGGGGTCTTGGCAGAGGCAACCGCAAAGCAGTATATTTTGCTTTATGGCAAGGTTGATGGCTGGAAACAATTTAAAACCAGCATGGATGAGCTTGTCATTCAGGTTGATAAACAGCTTAAGGATCTTGATGGCATCCATGATAAAAACACTGACGTGATTAATACTATTCGTACACGAACAGAGAGCTTTGAGTCAGGTTGGCGCGAGCTTGCAGAAGACGTGGAGTCACCAAAGGATCAAAGTATCGAACGTTTGCAGCAGATGATCAGGCGCTATAAGCAAGAAGTGACTGCTCACGAACAAGATGCTGCTGATTTCCATCGTCTGCTCCAGGAAAATAAAGAGGTAGGTGATCAATTCTTGATCTCTGAGGTGGGGGATATTGATGGCAGGATTACCTATCTTGATCGAGACTCGCGGCGTTGTCATATCAGTCTTGGTTCAGATGATGGCGTGCTTCCTGGCATGCGTTTCGAGGTTTATCCTGCTGGAGAAGAAAATGTGAAACAATCGTCTAAAGCTGTTGTGGAGGTGATTCGAACTCTCAGCCCTTCTTTTTCTCTGTGTGTGATTCTGGATAGGCTTGATGGCGAAGAAGGAAAGATTCACGAAGGAGATTCGATCATAAACGTTTTCTGGTCCCAGGGAAAATATCTTTCTGTGGCTTTGCACGGGCGATATTGGGGCGCTCCCTACACCAGATATGGAAAGTTCCAGCTTGAAGAGATTCTCAAGGACATGGGAGTTGTTATTCATGACAAGGTTCAACCTAATACGGACCTTGTGATTGGTGGTGGTGGGCTTGTCTTTGACCAACACTATCGAGAGTCTCGCAAGTATATCCGCTTTCAGGTGTTGCCGGAATCTCAAGCTCGTCTTTATGTCGATCCTCGTTAGGATGATGCTCTAAGCCTTCAATAATTCGTATGGCAGCAAGCTCAGCGTAGAGGGAGCTGCGGCAGGATGTTGGTTCGGGGAATTGGTTCAAGGTTAGGTGAGACAGGGGATTATTGAAGCATATTTTTTGCGTCTACAAGAGCTTCTGGGAAGAAGACAAGAAGCCAGCACGATACAAATATGATCAACAAAGCCCATAAGAAGCGAGATCGCTTGTATGCTTTCTCAAGTTTCTTAGGCTCATGGTTTGTTAAAAGCCCTTCTGAAATTTGATGAAGCTGTTTTTCTGTGTTTTCTAAGCGTTCAACAATAGCGCCCATATCACTATCACTCATTCTGATAGCTTCTTCAATTGATTCTAATCGCTCATAAATAGAATTGAAATGCTATCACTCATCATTTTGTCCTCTTTAGTTCCTAAACTAGGGGGTTCTGTAAAATAAAGAACGATCTGCAAAACTATGGTTTCCATGGTTCCAATAAAATGAAAGTTCTTTCATCTCTAATTTGTGACTGATTATGGAGCTATTTGAGGCTAAAAAAGTTTGCGAGCTTGAGGAGAAGAGGAGTCTGGCGTTTCCTCCTTTGAAGGGCTGGCTGAAGCTTCTGTTTCAAATCCCATAATTTTCTGTCCATAGGGCGTCAGGGTCCGTCCTCGAGCGGTTTTTGAAATAATCCCCTGCTGGATCAAGAAGGGTTCATAGACATCTTCGATCGTATCTTCCACCTCGCCAATAGCCGTTGCCAGCGTCTTAAGCCCAACCGGCTTATTTTGGTTACGACCCAGCACATGAAGAATTTTTCGATCAAGGAGCGTAAGGCCATGCTGGTCAATCCCAAGGCGTTCAAGACCTTCTTGAGCAACTTCAAGATCAATCTTATTGCCACCTTTAACCTGAGCGACGTCTCGTACACGTCTGAGAATTCGATTCGCAATTCGAGGCGTTCCACGTGCTCGCATAGCAAGTAATTTTGCAGCCTCAACCCCCATCTCCAAATCAAAAATTCGGGCCGAGCGCTGGAGAATTTCTACCAGCCTTTCAATGGAGTAAGGCTCAAGTCTTTCAAGCACTCCAAAGCGCGCTCGGAAAGGAGCTGCCAGCAAGCCTTCTCGAGTTGTAGCCCCTACTAAAGTGAATGCTTTAAGCTCAATCCGCACACTTCTAGCCGCAGGCCCAGTATCAAGCATAACATCAACATGGCCGTCTTCCATCGCGGAGTAAAGATACTCTTCAATGCTCACCGGCAGGCGGTGAATTTCATCTATAAAGAGCACATCAGCCTGGTCGAGTGAAGTCAGAAGACCGACCAGATCACCAGCCCGCTCAAGTGTTGGGGCGCTACACTCTTTAATGCCAACAGCCATTTCAGAAGCAATAAGCCGAGCTAAAGTCGTTTTGCCAAGCCCTGGCTGGCCAGAAAAGAGCACGTGATCAAGAGCTTCACCCCGCCCGCGGGCAGCTTGAATATAAAGACGTAGATTTTCTACGACCTTTTCTTGTCCGATGAAATGCTTTAATTCCTGTGGCCGTAAGTTTTCATCGAAACTTTCATCAGGTGAAGTCGCAAGGCTTTGGTAAATAGAGCTCATGGAATTTGTAAGTAGGTAAGGTTTTTGAATTGTTTCTTTCTACGCTCATACGAATTGCTCTTTCATTATGACAGAGAATCCTGAGCTTTACTATAAGCTTTCCAAGGTTATCTCAAGAGAACCTCCTTTGTGGGGTTTTTTGCTATAGTTTTCCACATGGCTTTCACACTTCTTTGACAGTGTTTTTCAGGTCTTTCAACCTGAAAATGACAAGTGGGTATTTTTCTCGTAATTCTCATATGAAAAGGAGAAAAGAAGCTGGTCGTAAAGTGCAGAGAGATCTTGGATAGTCAATGGGGGGTTATGGAGAAGCAAAAGTTTTTTACTCATAGAGATAAAAAGAGAAAGAGAAATTTTAAAAGAAAAAATGACTCTGATGGAACCTTGGAAATCAAGAAATAATGGGAAGGGATCCTCTTTTTATAATAAAGAATAACTTTTCTTCTCAAAAATGAAGACTTTTTTGTGTTGCATAAAGTGTTGCATAAAAGCTTCTTATGCATAGTGGGGGGACCTGTTTTACAGCGAGTAACGATATACGATATATATACTATCTTGTATGAGAGAACCTCTTGTGTATAGTGGACACACCAATATGTGGTTCTAAGGCGATGGCAGTACCACACTATCTAGGGTTAGACCTAAGTTTCTTTATTGTAAAGACTTAGCACTTTTCATTGAATATTTTGAGCTCTTTTTCAAGAGTTTCAGAAAGAAAAGTCGTCGAGATTGTATGTATTGTGTCCCTGATTTTTATAGGTAACGGGGGCTTGCAGAGTAGCGAAGTAATTGAAGGAAAAATACAAGAACATACCAAGAATGTAGATTGAAGAAAGAACGTTAAGAAAATTGCTTAAGGGGTTCATCTTGTCATTTGAGTCTTAAGCTATGAACAAGTAAGCAGATCATGAAAGGGAGAACATGTCGGAGGGATTTCAAGCATCAGGTGCTTTAACTACAGAACGAAAGAATAGCCAACTTGGCCAGGGTTATCGTGTGATTCGTCGCTCTGGTGATGTTGTTGATTTTAGTGCTGATAAAATTTCAACTGCCATGAAGAAGGCATTTGTTGCTGTTGAGGGCAGTAGTGGAAAGAGTGCTCAAAGTACTCATGCGCTGGTGGATCATTTGACTGAGTTGGTGGTGAATAGTTTGACTCGTCACCGGGCTCAGGGGGCAGCTATTCACATTGAAGAAATTCAGGACCATGTTGAGCTTTGGTTCATGCGTGAGGGGCATTATAAGGTTGCCCGTGCTTATGTGCTTTATCGCGAAGAGCGTTCAAATAAGCGTGCTCAGGAGCAGGCTCAGCTTAAGAAGGATACAGCGAGGATCCAGGTCCGTCTTCGAGACGGCAGTGATGCTTCTCTTGATCAGGAACGCCTTGAAAAAATTGTAGAAGAAGCTTGCCTTGGGTTAGAAGGTTGTTCGAGCCAAGACCTTATCAAAGCAACCCTTAAAAACCTTTATAAAGGAATTCCCGAGGAAGAAGTTTCTCAAGCTCTTATTATGTGTGCTCGTCAATTGATTGAGCAAGAGCCTAATTATACCTATGTCGCTTCAAGACTTTTGTTGCATCAGTTACGGCGGGAGGCTATTACCTTTTTGAGTGGTGATCCTCAGGAGCTTACTGGCGAGGAAATGGCAAAGAGCTATAAGCAATATTTTTTAAGTTATGTTGAACGTGGCATTGAGCTTGGTTTGCTTGATAAGAAGCTTGCCGATTTTGACCTTGAAAAGATTGTGGAGGGTATTAAGCCGGAACGTGATTTCAATTTCACCTATCTTGGTTTGCAAACACTTTACGATCGGTATTTCCTGCATTCTAACGAAGTGCGTTTTGAATTACCTCAAATGCTTTTTATGCGCGTGGCCATGGGGCTTTGCTTAAATGAAGTCGAGCGTGAGAAACAGGTCTTGAAGTTTTATGATGTCCTTTCTCAGTTTGAATTCATGAGCTCAACCCCAACCCTTTTCAACGCTGGCACACCACGGCCTCAGCTTTCCAGTTGTTTTTTAACAACGATCCCTGATGATCTGCGAGGTATTTTTAATGCCATTACAGATAATGCTTTATTGGCCAAATTTTCTGGTGGTCTTGGGAACGACTGGACTCGGGTACGTGGTATGGGGGCCTATATAGAAGGTACCAACGGGAAGTCCCAGGGCTCTATCCCTTTCATGAAGGTTGCCAATGATACAGCGGTTGCCGTTAATCAAGGAGGAAAGCGTAAGGGAGCTGTTTGTGGTTATCTTGAAAGTTGGCACATCGATGTTGAAGAGTTTTTAGAGCTACGCAAGAATACGGGTGATGATCGTCGCCGTACCCATGATATGAACACGGCCAACTGGATTCCGGATCTTTTCATGAAGCGAGTTGAGGAGGGTGGGAAATGGACGCTCTTTTCGCCTGATGAGGTCCCTGAACTCCATGAGAAAAGTGGTCGGGCTTTCGAGCAGGCTTACCTTCTTTGTGAAGATAAGGCCTCTCGAGGAGAGCTCAAGGTCTTCAAAGAGATCGAAGCTTTAGGCTTATGGCGCAAGATGCTTTCAATGCTTTATGAGACAGGCCACCCATGGATCACCTTTAAGGATGCTTGTAATGTCCGTTCTCCTCAAAGTCATAAGGGGGTGATTCATAGTTCTAATCTGTGTACAGAAATTACTTTAAATACCTCGGATGATGAAATTGCCGTTTGTAATCTCGGTTCGATTAACTTGCCAGCCCATGTTGATGAGAATGGCATTAACGAAGAAAAGCTGCAAAAAACGGTGAAAACCGCTATTCGTATGCTTGATAATGTGATCGATATTAACTACTACAGTGTTCCTCAAGCTCGTCGTTCAAATTTACGCCACCGTCCTATAGGTCTTGGGGTTATGGGTTTTCAAGATGCTCTTTATAAGCAGAACATTGCTTATGCTTCGGAGCAAGCCCTTGAGTTTGCCGATGCTTCCATGGAGCTCATCAGTTACAATGCAATTATGGCTTCTTCGGAACTTGCCCGTGAGCGAGGCAGCTATTCAACCTTTAAGGGATCCTTGTGGAGCCGCGGAATTTTACCCATGGATAGTCTTGATATCCTTCAAAATGAACGTGGTAAAGAATATCTTGATGTTGATCGTTCTTCTCAGCTTGATTGGGGAGTTCTGCGGGAACATGTTACGACCTATGGCATGCGCAATTCAAACTGTTTAGCGATTGCACCAACGGCTACCATTTCAAATATTTGTGGGGTGAGCCAATCCATTGAACCGACTTACCAGAATCTTTATGTGAAGTCGAATCTTTCGGGTGAGTTTACGGTTGTGAATCCTTATTTGGCTGCTGCTTTGAAAGAACGTGATCTTTGGGACGATGCCATGGTTCATGATTTGAAGTATTACGATGGCAGCTTGCAGAAAATTGAGCGCGTGCCGGAAGATCTGAAGCAGCTTTATGCTACAGCCTTTGAGCTTGAGCCCCGTTGGCTAGTGGGGGCTGCCAGTCGTCGTCAGAAGTGGATTGATCAGGCTCAATCTTTAAACCTTTATATGGCTGAGCCCTCTGGGCGCAAGCTTGACGAGCTCTATCGTTTAGCTTGGAAACAGGGGTTGAAAACAACCTATTATCTGCGGGCTTTGGGGGCAACCCATGCTGAAAAATCAACGGTAACCGTTGGAAATTTAAACGCAGTGAATAGCCATGCTTCAGCTCCAAGGGCTTGTTCTATTGATGATCCTGAGTGCGAGGCCTGTCAGTAGTTTGCACCTAAGGGGAGAGGTTCAGGCGAAGATCATTTTGAAGAACATGCTTGAGTAAAGCAAGCCTGTTGGACGACTTGAATATTGACTTGTTTGGGTGGCGCTTTGTGAGAGGCTGCTGGGGCTACTATGACAAGTAGGAAGCTCTTCAAACAAGTTGCGGAGAGATGTACTAAAGCCATTATGTTATGAATTGAAAGAAGCAGGCAGGGGTACACAATAATCAAGCCGCATCAGAAAGAGCAAAAGAAGCAGCATAAAAATATAATATTAATGTTATGAATAAATGTATTGATAAGGGAGAACAATCACGATGTTGGAATGGGATGAGGAACCAAAAAAAGCTGAAAAGTCACCTGAAGGTAAAGCGACTCAAGGGAATGCGGCTACAAAGGCCATGAGTGCTGCAGCTTTAGCTGAACGTAAGCTGCAGGAAGCTGGCGTGGCTTCGGCAAAAGAAGAGGCGGGCAAGCAAGCTCAGTCATCACAAGCCGCTGAGTTTAGCGAAGTGACCATGGGGGCTTCGCGTATTCGTGTTGATGATAAGAAGATTATTAATTGTCGAGCAGACCTTAATCAGTTAGTGCCATTTAAGTACAACTGGGCCTGGGATAAGTATTTGGCTGCTTGTGCGAACCATTGGATGCCTCAAGAAATTAATATGACTTCTGATATCACGCTGTGGAAAAATCCTCGTGGGTTAACAGAAGATGAACGTCGTATCATTAAGCGTAACCTGGGCTTTTTCTCGACTGCTGATTCATTGGTGGCGAATAACCTTGTGTTGGCTGTTTATCGTCATATTACGAATCCAGAATGTCGCCAGTACCTCTTGCGTCAGGCTTTTGAAGAGGCTTTGCATACCCACGCCTACCAGTATGTGATTGAGAGTCTAGGGCTTGATGAGGCTGAGATCTTTAACATGTACCGGGAGATTCCTTCAGTACATGATAAAGCAGCCTTTGAGTTGCAATTTACTGACGAGCTTGCAGATCCAAACTTTAAAACGGGAACTCCTGAAACGGATCAGCGTTTGCTTCGTAATTTAATTGGTTTTTATGTGATTATGGAAGGTATTTTCTTCTACGTTGGTTTTGTCCAGATGTTAGCTTTTGGACGTCGTAATAAAATGGTTGGAGCATCAGAGCAATTCCAATACATCATGCGCGATGAGTCAATGCATATGAATTATGGTATTGATGTGATTAATCAGATTAAGCTTGAGAACCCGCATCTTTGGACCCCTGAATTCCAAAAGGAAGTCATTAGCTTGATCAGGCAGGGGGTTGATCTTGAAATTCGTTATGCTTTTGACACGATGCCTCGGGGAGTGCTTGGGTTAAACGCTGATATGTTTGTAGACTATCTGCAGTACATTGCGAACCGTCGTTGCCAGCAAATTGGCCTTACGGAGCAGTACCCTGGCGCGACCAATCCCTTCCCCTGGATGAGTGAAGTGATTGACTTGAACAAAGAGAAGAACTTCTTTGAGACAAGGGTTACTGAATACCAAACTGGTGGTGCTTTAAACTGGGATTAGGTCTAACTTTCCGGAAGCATCTCAAGACTTCTTTTGTAAGGGCTGTTTCCGAGGGAGTTCGGGGGCAGCCCTTGTATTTTTAGAGCTTAGACCTGTAGAGTTTGTTTTTGAGTTTCATTTTTCAACAGGCTTTGTTTTTGTTGAAGAGGTAAGGGGAAAAGAGAGAAAGTATGCGTGCCATTTGCTTATCCCGTTATGGGGGACCAGAAGTTTTGAAGCTCCAGGAGTATCCAGATCCTCAGCCTGGGGCAGGAGAGGTTCTTGTTCAAATTCACGCCTGTGGTTTAAACTTTGCGGATATCATGGCTCGGCAGGGGCTTTATCCTGATGCTCCGAAGCCACCGACAATTTTGGGCTACGAAGCTTCCGGAGTCGTTCAAGCCTTAGGAGCTGAAGTAGAAGGCGTCGAGGTCGGCCAGCGGGTAATGGTGATTAAAAACTTTGGGGCTCAGGCAGAGCTTGTTTGTGTCCCTTCGGAGCAGGTTTTCCTGATTCCCGAAAGCATGAGTTTTGAGCAGGCTGCCGCTCTACCGGTCAATTACCTTACGGCTTATTATGCTCTTTTTTATCTTGCCCATGTTCAGCCTAAAGAGCAGGTCTTGATTCATATGGCAGCCGGTGGGGTTGGTACTGCTTTGTTGCAGCTGTCCAGGCTTGTTGAAGATCTTGAAGTTTATGGTACTGCTTCAGGAGCAAAGCATGAATATATAAGGGAACAGGGGTGTGATTATCCCATTGATTATCGTCTTCAGGATTATAAACAAGAGGTTTTAAAGCTTGCTTCAAATCAAGGGCTTGATGTGATCTTTGATCCCTTGGGAGGAAAGGACTGGCTTAAGGGCTATCAGCTTCTGAAGCCGGGAGGGCGTTTGGTGGCTTATGGCTTTGCGAATTTAAACCGTGGCAGGAAACGCCAGTGGTGGAAGCTTCTGCTGCCTTTCTTGTCAGTACCATCGTTAAGTCCTTTTCGTTTGATGAACGATAACAAGTCGATACTGGGCTTGCACATTGGGCGGTTGTGGCATAAGCAGGAACTCTTTAAAGCTATTCTTCAGCGGCTACTTGAGCTTTATATGGAAGGCAAGGTCAAGCCGGTGATTGATAAAACCTATTCTTTCGAGGATGTTAAGGCTGCTCACGAGCGCATGCACGAACGCAAGAACTGCGGCAAGATCATACTTGTAGCATCGGAGTAATGGCTTGAAAGTAGGGGTTAAGCTGGGGAAGCTCGAAGTGTTCGTTGGTGTCTTTTAAGAGTAATTTTGCAACCCTTTGAAGTGGGAGGTGCAGCCTCCAAGCTGCACCGAAACGGAAAAGCTCGAAGCGATTGTTAGAACTTTTGAGCCTTATTTTGCAACCATACTCGGGTGTTTTTCGAGCCCCAATTTAGAGTTGTAAGTTGTTTCTAAATAATGGGTTGCGAATGCAACCTGTCATAAGTGGCTGGTTGCAAAAATATAAAATTATTGTGTTATATAAGAGTCTCATAAAGAACAAGCTTTTCCACTTCACGGAGTGCTCCCAGCACTTCCTTCTCGTTCCAAAGTCTCTCATTTCGAAGGGTTGCAAAGTTCGTTCATTATTCTTGAGTTCTATGGTCACCTCTTCCTCCTCTGAAACGTGATTAAAATCACTTTCGGTCAGAGATTGCAACGGCTATAAAATTTATAATCCCATCAGAATCATTTAGAACTCATCAAATCTCTGGTTTATGATGGTTCCCAAGTCAAGCAAGAATGCTTGGCGACAATTGTATAGCGGCCTGGACCGAACAGCTACGTTTTAGACCGCTCGTAAAAATGCGTATGCAGTACACCTCATTGGGTGCACTGGTATATTCGCTTTTTACGAGAGGCTGTAGCTGGCCTGGTCCGGGAGCGATGGCTGGTGTGCCCTTTTTTTATTCCGGCATTGCTTATCCGCCCAACCTTTTATTGAAAAGGAGGCTTGAAGCGATGGAAACAAAGGTCGATCTCAATCTTAGGATTCTTATCTTTTGGCGTGATGATTTTACTCGAGAAACTCTCGTGGAAAGTTTTCAGGCTTATGGTTATAGCAATACCCATGGGGTGGCGTCCCCGAAGACGCTCTGGAGTTTGCTTAAGGTCATGGATTTCCAGATACTGATCTTGAGTGAAAATGATATGCGCAAGGTTTCTTCAAAAGCAAGACATTTTCACCCTGATCTCAAACTGGCAGTGCTAACACTGAATCACGACCCTGGTTACCATAAAAGGTTACGAGTTTATGGAGCCCACGGTGTTCTTATGGTTGATGATATTAAAACAACCATTCAGGAACTCAGTTCTTGAACATGCTCAGAAATAGCAGAGAGAATTTTCTTTCCAGCTATTGACCGAAAGAACCTTCTGAATAATGATGGATAGCAGCTGTCTTGCTTGCTAAAGAGCGAGCAAGTGTGTTAGGATGGTTTATTAAACTCTTGAAGAAAACGCTGAGAAAACCTATGCCTTCACGTCCCGAGGATGATTTTCCTTCTCAGAGAGCTTCATCCAAAAAGCCTGCTTCAAACCACGATCAGAGAGCAAGCCTTCCAGAGCATAACAATAAGGATCATTCCAACCAACGCGCTCGAATCCTTGAAGCTGTATTACAAAAAATTCATACCAATAAAAATCAGGCGACAGGTTTTACAGGCCCGGGGCAGAGCGAAAAAGAAGAAGATAAACAAGGAGAGGCCTTAAGACAAAGCGCTTTTTCCAGCGGAGATCTTTCCCTTGATCTTTGTCTGGGCGGAGGGTTCTTTCCTGGTTCAATCAACGAAATTTATGGTGCTGAAGAATCAGGAAAAACAGCACTTTGTCTTTATGCCATTGCTGATGCTCAGCGTAAAAATCAAAATTTTGCTGCTTTCATTGATGCGGATCATGCTTTTGATGCCAACTATGCCCGTAAGTTTGGAGTCGATCTTAATCGGCTTTACCTTTGCCAACCCGATGATGGCGAAGAAGCTTTTCGGGTTGCTGGAGGCCTGCTTCGAAGTTCAGCTTTTGACATCATGGTTATTGACTCTGTGGCAGGCCTTGTTCCTCAGCTTGAAAAGCAAGAGTCATTCGAACAAGACGAACGTGCCTGGGCCCATGCGCACTTTATGAACCAGGCTTTGCGAGGGATAGCGCCTCTGGTGCGTCAATACAATACCTGTTTGCTTTTTACCAATCAGATGCGCCATCGTTTTGATTATGTCTTTGGTCCTCGGGAAGCAACGACTGGTGGTCGAGCTTTGTCCTTTTATGCGAATACCCGGATGGAACTTCGGAAAGGCCCGTTTCTTCAAGTAAAGAAGAAGGTCGTGGGGCATATGCTGAAAGCCCGTTTAACAAAAAATAAGTTTGCGAAACCTTTTCAAAGCTGTGAACTGGCTTTCCTTTTTGAAGAGGGATTTGATCGCGCTCGCAATCTCCTGGATTTGAGTTTACGGCATGGCGTTGTCCAGCGCCAGCAGGATGACTGGGGATGTCGTTATTTCGAATGGGAAGACCTGGTACTTGGTGAGAGCAAACCCGAGGCTTTAGAGTTCTTGCGGGAATACCCTGAAGAGATGGACAGACTGAGTGAAGCTTTAAGAGCGCAACTCATAAACGAGGATTCTTTTTAGCCTTTGGTGATAGCTTAAAAGTTTTGAGTCTTGCTTGTAGATGGACTGAGCCTGAGTATACTCTAAGCACTCAAAAAGGGCCCGTAGCTCAGCTGGGAGAGCGTGTCGTTCGCAATGACAAGGTCAGGGGTTCAAATCCCCTCGGGTCCACCATTCTTTTTCTGTTGGTTGGTTTCTTGTTGTAGAGCTTGGCTTTGCACGTTTGTTTGAACCCCTGTGCGCTTCGCGGGGTCCAAGAGTCCCCCCGGACTCTTGAACGGGTTCAAATCCCCTCGGGTCCACCATTCTTTTTCTGATACAAAAGAGCATGCCTTTACAACTTCTGGAATGCTCTACAACAAAGACCTGACAGGCAAGTCTCAAATAGTGCACCAGTATTTCAGCCTATTCAGTCCATTCAAGGCCAGGCTTGCCCGGGACAATTTCACCGATAATACGGGCCCCTCTTTCGCCAGCTGCTTGTAATTCTTGCAGAGCAAGCTCAGCATATTGTGCTGCCACTACCACCGTAAAACCAATTCCCATATTAAAGACCCTGTACATTTCTGATTGCTCGATCTTTCCTGCTTCCTGAATCAGTTTGAAAATTGGAGGAAGTTTGATCTTTGAACGATCTATCAGAGCTTTACAATCTTTTGGCAGTACTCTCGGTACGTTTTCAATCAGGCCTCCGCCTGTGATATGGGCCATGGCTTTGACGATCTTTTTACGTCCCTGGCATGCCAGCAGTTTTGAAACAGGTTGAGCATAAATGCGGGTCGGCTTAAGCAAAACATCGCTGAGTTTCTTGCCCTTCAGTACCTTTGGTTTATCGCTGAGTTTTAAACCTGCGCGTTTGAAGAGTGCCTTGCGGGCCAGGCTGAAGCCATTGGAGTGAAGACCATTTGAGGGTAACCCAATAATCAGATCGCCACTTTTTACATCAGAACCATCGATGACCTTGCCCTCTTCAACCACTCCAAGGCCAAAGCCTGCAAGATCGTACTCTCCTTTGGCATAAAGTCCGGGCATCTCTGCGCTTTCTCCTCCAAGCAGAGCAGCGCCAGCTTCTTTACAGCCTTGAATAATCCCTAAAAGAATTGCTTGACTTTGTTTTTCATCGAGCTTTGAACAGGCAAAGTAATCAAGAAAGAATAAGGGCTCTGCCCCCAGACACAATAAATCGTTGATGCTCATTGCAACTAAATCAACCCCTACGCTTTGATGGTGATTTGCGGCAAAAGCAACTTTAAGTTTGGTGCCAACCCCATCGGTACAGGCAACTAAAACAGGGTTGCGATATTGACGTCGATAACCCTTTCCAGGAGCAAGGCTAAACATGCCGGCAAAACCATTAGGCATAGCCAAGACGCGATCAGAATAGGTCGAACGAACATGCTGACCAATAAAGTGAACAAAACGATTGCCTGCATCAATATCAACACCTGAGGAACGATAATCTAAGCCTTTGGGTTGCTTCTGAGAGCGAAGAGGCTTGGACTTCAATGATTTTGATTTCGAAGATTTTGACTTCGAACTTTGTTTTGATGCCAGCTTTTTCTTTGGTAAAGCTTTTCCCATGACACGACTCTTTCTTGTATGAAGGCTGCGCCTTACGAGGCAGATGCCTTTTTCAAAACTTCGAATCTCTGAGATCTGGTAAGAAATCTTATTTTTATGTTCAGATAATAATAAAGAATCCTTAAAACAAGAAAAGGGACTTTTAGCAAAAGCTATGGTATAAAATGTTTTGAGAGCTTTTCAGATCATAGCTTGCGCCCCGGCGTTGATCCGCTATGATGGAGCTTTTAGGGGAGTTCTCTACTTTTATTTCTTGTTCTTCAAAAATATAGAGGAGAGCGAGACGAGGAATCCATTTGTATGAGTCGTCGCTGTGAATGTTGTTGTGGAGTATCGAAGTGAGTCACTCAGGTATACGAGATCGCATCATTGAAAAACTTGAGGGTTTGGATAGACTCCCAACCTTGCCGGTTGTTGTGGCCTTGCTCAATAAAGAAATTAAAAATCCAAATGCTTCAGCATCTTCAGTTGCTCGTATTATCGACGATGACCCACCCATCATGACGCGAGTTTTAAAGCTCGTGAATTCACCACTTTATGCCCCTTCTTTTAACTATCGTAAGAATATTACAATTCAAGCAGCTGTTGTTCGGTTGGGCATGAACGTTTTACGTGATCTTGTGATTACAACCAGCGTTTTAAAGCTCTTTCCTGCGCGAGGACAAACTGCTTTTGATCGCAAAGAATTTTGGCGACATTCTATCAGCTGTGGATTTGTGGCAGGAACGGTGCTCAACTTTTCTTCATTGGAGCTGCCATTCCCAGAGTCAGAAATTATTCTTGCAGGTCTTTGTCATGATATTGGCAAGATCTTGCTTGATCAGTATTTTAACGAAGAGTTTATGGGAGTCATCGAAGCAGCTAAGCAGGAGCAGTCTTTGCTTTATGAATCTGAGGAGCGATTACTGAAAATTCATCATGGCGAAGTTGGTGATCTTTTGGCAGAGCGCTGGAAACTTCCCAATTCTATTCGCAACGTCATACGTTATCATCATTATCCAAGTCAGGCGGCAGACAAAGACCTGCTGGCTCTCACACACCTGATACATCTTTCTGATTATATTTGTAATCATCAAAACTTAGGCTTTTCTGGAAACTATCGTGCCATGGCCTTTCCAGAGGAAAGCTTTAAGGTTCTTGATCTTGATGTCAAAGACATTCCCGATATTATTGAGCGCGTGCGAGAGGAAGCACGAAAGTCTGATATTCTCTTGAGCCTTGATAATTAACGCTTTGGATTCGAGGTATCTCAAAGTTTCTTTACTCTGATTATAATAGGCAAAAGTTTTGCCTCTGGTTTTATACTTGTCATGAAAAAGAGAGGCATAAAGCTTGCGCCTAATAATTGTATAGAAGGTGAAAATAATGACAAAGAAGCCGGCTTTTACGAATCGACTTATTGATCAAACAAGTCCTTATCTTTTACAGCATGCCCATAATCCCGTTGATTGGTGGCCTTGGTGTGATCAGGCTTTTGAAGTCGCAAAATCTCAGGATAAGCCAATATTCTTGAGCATTGGTTATTCCACATGCCACTGGTGTCATGTGATGGAGCATGAATCCTTTGAAGATCAGGAAGTTGCTGAATATCTTAATCAGCATTTTATTGCCATCAAGGTTGATCGAGAGGAGCGCCCAGATATTGATGCGCTTTATATGCAGGCTCTTCAGATGGCAAGTGGGCATGGTGGTTGGCCGATGTCTCTTATGCTTGATCATAAGGGGCGTCCTTTCTTTTTGGGAACATATTTTCCACCCCGTGAGCGTTTTGGACGGCCTGGTTTTTTTTCATTATTAAAAAAGACCCAGGAATTTTGGCAGCATGATCGAGAAAGATTAATGGGGCATGCAAGTTTGATCACAAAAGAGCTTCGGGACGTTGCTCATTCTCAAAGTGGAGCTGAAGGAAGCCTGCCTTCGACAAGTGTTTTTGATAAGGCTTTTGAGCGCTTGTCAGGCCGGTTTGATCAGGTCCATGGTGGTTTTGGTTCGCGTCTAAAATTTCCAACTCCTCATGTTTATAACTTTTTGCTTCGTTATTATGCACGAAGTGGGAGCGAGCAAGCGCGGAAGATGGTTACTTTTTCCCTTGAGAAAATTGCCATGGGAGGAATCCATGACCACGTTGGAGGGGGCTTTCATCGTTATTCAACGGATCAAGAGTGGCGCCTGTCCCATTTTGAAAAAATGCTTTACGATCAAGCTCTACTTGCCAGGGCATACCTTGAGACCTACCAGATGACCCAAGATACTTTCTTTGCAGAGCAAGCAAGGGATATCTTTCGTTATGTGCTGCGTGATCTCCAAAATCCCGAAGGCGGTTTCTTTTCCGCTGAGGATGCCGACAGTCTAGATCAAGAGGGCAACAAAGAAGAGGGGGCTTTCTATGTTTTTGGCTATCAGGAAATTTTTGATATTTTGGGTCAAGAAGAGGCTCAGATAATAGTAGATCTTTTTGATCTGCGCGAAGAAGGAAACTATCGTGATGAAGCGAGTGGGCAAGAGACGGGTTTAAATATTCTGCATGCAAAAGGACGAGCTCAGCTCAAAGCTTTTGGAATAGAAAATCCAAAAGATTATCAGGACAAAATCAAACCACTTTTGGAGAAGCTTTTTACTCAGCGCGAGAACCGTCAGCGCCCAGGTCTTGATGATAAAATGCTTACATCCTGGAATGGCCTTATGCTTGAGGCACTTGCTTTAGGTGCTCGGGTTTTAAAGGATCAGTCTTTACTTCAAGCTGCTGAAAAAAATGCGAACTATGTGCTATCACATTTACTGAGTGAAGAAGATCAACTTTTTCGTTCTTACTGTAAGGGCAAGCGTTCAGACGTTAAGGGTTTCCTTGATGATTATGCCTTTTATGCCAATGGTTTATTTGAGCTTTACCAAAGTACCTTCAAGCTTGATTATTTAAAAGCTTCTCTTCGCTTATGTGAAAAAATGCTTGAACTTTTTCTTGACCAGGAAAATGGTGCTTTCTTTTTAAGCAGACAAGGCGAAGAAGAGCTGCTTGTGCGCCATAAAGATCTTTATGATGGAGCAGAACCATCGGGCAACAGCGTTGCTGCTGAAATACTTTTGAAGCTTGGGCGTTTGCTTGGGCGTGATGATCTGCTTGAACATGCAGAAAGGCTTTTTTCTCATTTTTCGGCTCAGCTTCAGGCCCAGCCCGATGGACATGCCCGGGCGTTGTGTGCTCTTGATTTTGCTCTTGCTTCGAGTCAGGAAGTTGTGCTTTCGTGTCGAGAGCAAGCTCAGGCCAAACCCTTTCTTGATTATCTTCAAAGTCTAAACTTCTTTCCCCATGCGCTTGCTGTTCTACGGACAGAAGAGAATGCATCAGAACTTGAAGAGCTTCTTCCTTTCACAAAGAATCAGTCAATGATTAAAGAGAAGGTCACGGCTTATATTTGCGAGAACCATGTTTGTGCACAACCTGTATTTGAGCTGGAAGCTTTTCAGAGCGCTCTCGCCAGGGAGTTATGAAAGGAAGTGAGAACTTAAGACTTTATGGTATTTATAATGCCAAGATATTTTGCTGGTTGATTTTCTACCCAATAAGGGATTTCTAGTTGAATCTTTTCCAATCCAGAATTATTTATCAGGTTAACTTCTCTTTTATCAAGGCCATAAATAAGAGAGCTGTTTGAGCCGTTTGTAACACCAAAGATGTTTTGATGAAAGTCATCAGGGCTTGTTTTGATATGAGAACTTAAGAATACGTTGAAACCAAGAAGAGTTCCGCAGATAGTTCCTTGAGAACAAGATTCAAACCTGTTTCTGGGGTCATCAAAAAGTTTAGAATTTTCTTCAGCCATCATCAGATCCCCGTAATGACTGTAATGAAGAACAATCCAGCGCCCTTCAGTCGGTGCGCCAGCATTATGAAGTTCTTCCTTAGCCCGATAGAGAGTCTCTTTTAAGCTGTAACCCCCGTCAACCCTTATCGTTGATTTTGCATATGCAAGTGTTGCTAGTCCGTGGTCAAGCGAGATGAGAGAATGACGTGCCCCATCGACAGCACAAGCCTCTCCTCGTAATTTTTCTTGATGAATAGATGGCCGTTTGCCTAAGGAGAAGATGAGTCTAACCCTATACTCGCTTGCTTCTGGTGTTCTTTTTTGCTCTTTGAAAAGAGCTCGAGGAAAAGCGCCATAAACTTCTGCTGGTCGATTCGGAAGAAAATTTTCCTCGAATAGAAGGTTGAAACCTTTTTCTACTTTTTCTTTAAATCCCATATCTTGATTTTCCATTATAGAGTTAAGAATTTCTGCTACTTCTTCTTTGGATTTCATAATTCTATTTTCCTTACTAGGTGAAAGTGATAAAAAGCGCAGTACGGCAGAGATAATACATGCTGTTTGTTTGTGTTTTATATCATACTATATATAGTTGCAATGGAAAATAAAAATTTTTATGGCTAGCATCAACATCGTAGCATTTTTATGGCAACATCGTAGCATTGTTTGGGACAACATCGTAGCACTTTTAGAGTTATTTTCAGTGATATCGGTAGTAGCAGAGGGCAGCGTCTCGACTTGTTTTCAAATCGTTGCATTCTGTGGGACATGGTTCGTTGAGTTGACATGAAAAGTCCAAGCTCTCCATTAAGAATCAATCACAACAGTCACGAATTGTGTGAAAGAAAAAAAGTTGCATGAGTCGTGTTGAAGGTTTTTGGTCATGCGAAAATAAAACTTGTGGAGTTTCGCAGCAGGCATAAAACAATATTTGTATTGTCACTCTTAAGGAGCCTGAGTTTCGTTTCAACAACCGCTATCAAGACTTTTCCAAAGCCATATTTCACTTTGCTGGAAATCTCCCTCTCAGCTCGTCATGACTCTTTTTTATTAACCAGTTATTCTCTGGTATCTGCTCTTTCCGGGCTTATACTTTACGATTATTTTTCTATAGCCTGGGATCGAAAATATGAACAAGTCACATAGTAGGGAGTCTTACGCTCAGCTCATTCAAGAACCAAAAAAGCCCATGCTGCGGCTTTTCAGCTATTTGCGTCCTTACCGTGGACGTTTTGCTTTTGCTTCCACTTCCAGCGTGCTCAACAAAGTTCTTGATTTAATGCCTCCGCTTCTCGTTGGCTGGGTGATCGATTGCATCAGCCGTAAGCCTCCTGCCTGGATTGCAAACATTGTTGGAACCCAGGACTATTGGCTGATGGCGGCTTTTCTGGCTTTTTTAGCAGTCGCTATCTTTGCTTTAGAAAGTCTTTTCCAGTGGATGTATCAGTATGGCTTTATGAATCTTGCTCAGGATCTGCAAAATGACCTGCGAGTCGATGCCTATGGCCAGCTTCAAAGCCGTGAGATCGCTTTTTTTGAGGAGCATCGGCTCGGTGAAACCATGGCAATGCTGAACGATGATGTCAATCAACTTGAGCGCTTTTTGAATACGGGCTTTAATGAGATACTCCAGCTTGGGGTGCTTTTCTTATTCGCTGGTGCCATTCTTTTTGATATTTCCTGGCAGTTGGCTTTGATAGGCTTGGCTCCTGTTCCCATTATTATTTGGGGAAGTTTGCTCTATCAGCGTATGCTTGGGCCGCGTTATCAAACGGTGCGGCAAGCCGTTGGTGAACTTTCAAGCCGGCTTGAAAATAATATTGCTGGCATTCCTGTGATTAAGAGCTTTACTGCTGAAAACTTTGAGCTTGAGCGAGTGCGCCGGGCATCTGAGCATTATAAGAATGCAAATCATCATGCTATTAAGTTAAGTGCGCTTTATACCCCCTTGATACGAATGGCTGTAGCCCTTGGTTTTGGAGGCGTGCTTTTGCTCGGAAGTTATTGGGTTTTAAATGACGCTGAAGGACCAAAGGATTTTACGGCTGGGCACCTTGTAACTTTTTCCATGATGATCCAGCGGATTCTTTGGCCATTGACACGACTTGGGGATGTGCTTAATGAATTTGAGCGAGCACGTGCAAGTGCTCGTCGAAGCTTCGGTTTGCTTGATACTCCAACTGCTATTCGCGATCCTGAAAATCCTCTTTCGCTTGAACGTGCTCAAGGCTCATTAGCGTTCAAAGAGGTGTGTTTTCGTTATGCCCGCGGTGGTTCTATTTTTAAGAATTTGAGCTTTGAAATTCCAAAGGGACAAAAATTAGGAATTGCGGGGGTCACTGGCGCGGGGAAATCAACGCTGATTAAACTGCTCTTACGGCTTTATGAACTTGAATCGGGAAGTATCACCCTTGATGGGATTGAGCTTTCAAAACTACGTATGCAAACCCTTCGTAAAAATATCGCTTTAGTGAGTCAGGATGTTTATCTCTTTCACGGGACCATCTTTGAAAATATTGCCTATGGTAATGATGATGCTGACTTGAAAGAAGTAGCAGCGGCTGCAAAGCTCGCTCAAATCCACGATTTTATAAGATCCTTACCTGATGGCTATGATTCGATGGTGGGGGAGCGTGGTATTAAGTTGTCGGGAGGACAGCGCCAGCGTCTTAGTCTTGCCCGTGCGATTTTAAAGGATGCCCCTGTTTTTGTGCTCGACGAAGCTACCAGTTCCGTTGATACGGAGACAGAGCGGGCAATTCAAGAGAGCCTTGATCGTTTTACAGAAGATAAGACAGCTTTGATTATTGCCCATCGGCTTTCTACGATTCGTAATGCGGATCGTATCATTGTGTTAAAAGAGGGTGCTATCGCTGAAGAGGGAACCCATGAGCAACTCCTAGCTCAGAATGGCATCTATGCTGAACTCTGGCGTATTCAATCTGGCGAAAAGTCGGGTGGTTGAGAATATGTCTTTATGCGCTTGTGTGTGTTCTTGTGTAGATGTGGCGTAGAAAACTAGAAATAAGTGTAGCGTGAGGAAGTTCAGCTGCTATGATAGCGCTATGATAGCAGTAGTTGTGTAGAGTATGGTTCGCGGTGTTTGTCGCAAGTCGTAATGTTTTCGTGAAAGCTGAAAGTGGAGTTTAGTATGGCAGAAGTTAGCGAAGTAAGAGAGAAGATAAACGAGCTGAAAAGAGAATTTGAAAAACTTGAAAGAGGAAATTTTCACTACGGTATTGTTGAGGAAAATATAGAAAGATATGAAAACCTTTACGAAAAAATAGAGAAAAGCAATTTTATAGAGAAGGATCGTAAAGAAATAGTCCATTTTTTATATGAGCGTATACGTTTAACTATAGAGCATGTGAAACGCCTTCTTAATGTAGATAAAGGTTCTGACGAGTGGAAGTCTCTTAGAGATCCTCTACAATCACATCATCTTCGGTACCATGCAAAAGCAGCAGAAGAATTTGTTGACACAAAGATAGAAAATGAAGAAATTTTTGAAGAAAAAGAAAAAGCCGTTGAGGAAAAAGAAAAAGCTTCAGTGGCCTTAAACGTGGGAGAATTTGGGTCGGCTTTTGAAAAACACACAAAAGAACTTAAACACTCAGAGGTGATTTCTTCTGTTCTATTGTTTGGGGTTATTATCCTTCTTCTTATTTATTTGTCCATTGGTCATTCGCTAAATCTACCACTTGAATTAAGAAGCCTTACACCTAAGGAAAAAGTTCCAATCTATATTATCTTTCGATTCAGTGTTTTAACAGTAGGACTTTTTCTAGTAGCTTTCTTTGCTCGTCAATACAATGCTAATCGCCATGCCCGTTTACTCTCTTCCCATAAAGTGAATATTTTTAAGACATATAAAGAATTAGGAAAAAGTGAGCACGAAGTTCCAGCACATGTAAGGGATCAAATAACTTTAACAACTTTGATTGCGGTAATTCAAGAACCTTCCTCTGCTTATTTAAAACAACAGCCAGAATCTCAAAATATAATAAAAATGTTGGAAGATGTTTCACAAAAACGCCCTAGAGACTAAGCTAACTACCAGAATGATCATCATTAGGATTAGCTGATTGAAACTGGAAAATCTATTTATTGTTTGTTCTGAAACCTATCCCAAATGTTCCTGAGCAATAGTTTTTAAAGCTCGAAGATCAATTTTTCCCGTACCCAAAACGGGAAGTTCTTCAACCTTTATAAAATGATCGTGTCTTGGAATAAACAAATTTGGTAACCCCGCCTGACGAAGGGATTCCGGCAGCGTTGAAACCTCTTCCTCCTCTTCCAGGGTATGAAGCACAACAATGCGCTCGCCTTTCTTATCATCAGGCAAAGCTGTTACCGCAAAAACTTGTACATCACTTACAACAATTTGCTGGAGGGTTTCTTCGATTTTTCCATGGGGAACCATCTCGCCGCCGATTTTAGAGAAACGTGATAGTCGATCAGTAATGGTGATATAACCATCTTCATCAATTTTAGCGATATCACCTGTCCGATACCAACCAGCTTGTAAAACTTCCTGGGTCAAATCAGGGCGGCCGAGATAACCCTTCATCACATTTGGTCCCTTCACAAGCAACATGCCTGGTGTATTAAAAGGAAGCTCTTCGTTGCTTTCAGGGTCAACGATTTTAACGGATACTCCAGCAAGGGCCTGTCCAACAGTGCCGAGGCGCGAACCTTTCTGGAAAAACCCAGGGGCGCGATAATCGTTGGTGTTGACGGATACAACAGGAGAGCATTCCGTACAGCCATAGCCTTCTCGAATTTCAATTCCAAAGTTTTCTCGAAATGATTCTGCCAAGCGATCTGATAGTTTTTCCGCTCCAGAAATAACATGGTGCAACGATCCGAATTGACCTGGTGGAATGCGCTTAAGGTATATTTGCAAAAATGTTGGGGTTGCAGCAAGGAAAGTTGCGCGATACTTCTGGGTCAGCTTGCCAATTGTGGGTGTATCCATGGGGTTTGGGATAAATGCCAGTGAGCCACCCTGGTAAAGAGCAAGCCAAAGCATAATGTTTCCAAAGGAGTGAAAAAAGGGAAGTAGGTGTAGAATGCAATCAGATTTTTCAAAGCGCAAAGCCTGGCTTGCCATCTCAATGTTTGAGACAATATTATAATGGCTGAGTTCAACTCCTTTGGGATCGCCGGTGCTTCCGCTACTGAAGATGATAGCAGCGGTGTCATCAAGGCCTGGTTGTTTCAGCCCAGAGAGTCTTCGACGAATAAAACCAGCTGGCATGAATAAGGCCATGAGCAAGGCCTTAATGCGGTCTTTCGTTGTAATTTTCGCACCTATATCCTCAAGATAAAGAAGTTCGATGTTGTCAGGCAGCTCAAGTTCTATTTTTTCCAGGAAGGCTTTACTGGTTACAAGTGTTTTCAGTTTCGCTTGTTCCAAGGCTGAAGAGAAGCTTGCTTTGCCCATGGTGTAATTAAGGTTCACTACACTTCGCCCTCCAAGGTTTGCAGCAATATTGACGAGTGCGCCTGCGATACTTGGTGGCATCAAAATGCCAACTCGCTCTTGATCTTTCCAATACTTTTTGAGCGCTCGGCCAAGAAGAATCGAGCCTGTAAAACTTTTGAAGTAGGAAAACTTGCCCCGCATAGCATCAGCCATGGCAAATTTAAAAGGCAATGAACGAGCCGTTTTTGTAAAAGATCTTCCAAGTGTCAGGCAATCAGCTTTGCGTAACTCCCAAGCTTGTTGAGAAAGACCTTGAATGGTTTTGCGTACGTCAGACGCTGGAGTATCAGAGCTCAGAGGATTTGAAAAATGAACTGTTACAGGGTAAGGAAGACGACGGGGAAATTTTGTCACCATGCGTCCACCTGCCGGGCTGAAGATACTTCCCCACACACGATCAAGATAAACAGGAATAATCGGAACAGCTCGTCCTTTTACGATTCGCTCAAAGCCTCGTCGAAAGGGAAGAAGCATGCCTGTGCGACTGATTTGACCTTCCGCAAAAATACAAACCACTTCCCCCTGATCGAGAAAATTTCCAGCATCTTTAAGGGCTCGCATAATAATCCGTGGGCCACCATCCGAAGAAACAGGAATTGCCCGTAGTATCTTCATGATTGGTTTTAAAAGCGGTTTTTCGTAATAGCTTTGATCTACGATGAAGCGGATAGGTCGGTCAAGGCTGGCAATTAAAAACAAACCATCAACTAGAGAAAGGTGGTTTGATACTAAGAGTGCTCCTCCCTGAGGTGGAATATGTTCACGACCAAGTATTTTAATCTTGTACAGGCTATGGGCCAGAACTATCAGTAAAAGTCTGATGAAAGCATCTGGCAACACCCAAAGGGCCCAGAGTGTTCCTATTCCAATCAGACAAGCGGCAGCAAGAAAAATTTGACTTGGCTCAAAATTCATATTTGCAAGCGCAGCTCCAAATAAAGAAGCGATAATCATGCCAGCAAAGCTCAGACCATTAGCAAGTGCAATCAGAGAACCACGACATTGAGCAGGGGCAAACCATTGCAGTACTGCTTGAAGAGGAATAATGATAAAGCCGCTTGCAATGCCAAGCCCAAACATAAAAGCAGAGGTGCCATGAAAGTCTGGTTGTATCAGCCCAAAACAAAGCGTGCCTGCAAAGAGACCGATAGCGCCAAGAGGAATGAGTCCATACTCAACCTTTTGAGCTGATGCCTTTGCGGCAAAGAGTGAACCGATAATCACCCCTGCTCCAAAGAGTGCTAATGGAATGCCGCTGAATTTATCTGCAACTCCAATTTCTGCTTTGAGATAAACAATGATGTTTTGACCAAGAAGCGTTACAATAAACCAGAAAGCTGCTGAACCAAGAGTTGCTAATAAAAGCGGCTTTTCTTTTCGCAAAGCCCTGCTTGCATCTTTGAGGCCAGCCAATAGCTTATCCTTTTCAAGACGAGCGGCTTGAACCTTTGGAATTTTAAAAGCCGCAATCAAACCTGAAAGTGCAAAGAAGCTCAGGATAAGTCCACCAAACCAGGGACCAGGATTTTCAAGCGAAATCAAATAGCCTGCTGCCCCTGTTCCAAGGATAATAGCAAGAAAACTCCAGGCTTCTAAAATGGCATTCCCTTTTGAGAGTTGTTCGTGTGTCAGTATCTCAGGGAGGATTCCGTATTTTGCAGGACTGAAGAAAGAGCTTTGAATCCCCATTATTCCTAAAATGAGGAGTGCTGAAAAGTAATCGTTGGGAGAATAGAAAAGAACAAAAGTGGCGCCAAGCATTAAAAAGAGCTCAACGATCTTAAGTGAAATGATAATGGAGCGCTTGCTTATGCGGTCAGCCAGTATGCCAGCAGGTAAAGAAAAGATGAGTAGAGGAATGGTGAGGACAAGAAAAGCCATAGCTGTAGCTTCTTGGGAGGCTTGAAAGGAAGCACCTGTTCCTGCCCCGAATGAATCAACAGCAAGTTTTGAACCAATGAGTGCTACGATAATTTTCCAGGCGCTATCATTAAACGCACCGCTGGCTTGAGAAATAAGCAAACCTGATAGTTTGCCTGAGAAAGAACGAGAAGCAGGTTTTCGTGTTGAGGTCTTATCGTGGTCATGAGGGGCTTTTGACATAGTCGTGTCCTCTTTTGAACTTCTATTGTTTTTGTGCGTCTAAGTTTGTGCGTTTAAATACAAAGCGGTCATAAAGGTAGCTCAAAGCTAATAAACTCAAACCCAGCCCTAAGAAGGATGCGACTCTGTAAAGTCCCTCAAGTTCCGCAGCATCAAAGATAAAGACCTTTCCTACCGCTAGCACCATCACAAGCAATGAGGCCAATCGCAGCGAAGTGCTCTCTTTCCACAAGCCTAAAATCAGAAGTATAAAGCCAAAAAAGATCCAAGTCACAGAGTAAGCATACATTTCAGCGTTCGTCATATCAAAACCGTTAAGAAAGGCTCCCTGGTAATAATGTCGAACTTGGAAGGAAATAAAAACAAAGCTTAAGAATAAAGTCATAGCCTTTGCAACGCTCATAAGATGCTTTGGCGCTGACTTCCAGGGATGACGAATATAGGCACTAAGCCACGCAGCAGGCAGTGCATAGGCTGGCAATAATATGTTCAAGATGGGTAAATCTCCTACGTTTTGACGGTTCCACAGGGGGTTATATACCAGCAAATCAAAGAAGAAGACTCGAAAGAAAGCTAAAGCACAGAGCCCTATACCAACCGATACGAGGGATTTTCTACTCAAGAAAGCTCCAAGAGAAGCTGCAATAAAACCAGATAGTAAAAAGAGGTTCGTATGGATTGTACGTTCAAGAAAACGTGCTCGTTGGTAGAGTATGCTATCCAAGTCATGGAAACCATGTCGAATTAAAAGATAGCCCATGGTAGTTATCAACAGAGCAGAAGAAATTTCAAAGCTTTGACGAACGAGATCCTTCTCTTCGCATTTAAGATAGATGCTTGTTGCAATAAAGAAGGCCGCGGGAAGTCCCAGTTGAAAAACGGGCCAGCGAATAATTGCCGGAAGTGTAGAGGTAGGAAGTTGAGAGAGGAGAGGATGAGAGCTGAAGACTTCCAGGAAGGGGATAAATTGATAAAAAGCTAGTCCAAAAAAGAAAAGTAAAAGTGCACCAGAGATAAAACGTAAAGCTTTGATTCTGAAATGTTTTTGCATTATGGCTAAGACAAGAGCTCCAAGGGCGACGCTTGGGGATAAGAACTCTTTTTGCAACTCAATAGTGAGTGCTATAAAAAGGAAGATTATAAAGAAAGTGCATGCTGTCGTAAGTCTTTGTTGAGATTCTACGCTTTCGAGCTTTTCTTTCTTGTACACCTTATAAAAAAGAGAAGCGTGGGGGAGTGTTAAAAATCCACTGAGAAAACCCCAAAAGAAAGGGATGTCTATGGGCGAGGAAAGAGCGTCGAGTTTAAAGTAAGCAATAAAGAAAAAGAGCAGGCTTATACCTCCATAAAGGAGTTGCCAGTAAATATGGTATTCTTTTGCTTTAAAGCTTAAAACGTAGCTGAATAGAAGAAGAGGCAAAGTAAAGAGCGCTATGGTGATGCCAAGTATGTGATATGAGTTTTCTTGCCATGAAGCAAAGAGAAAAGCAGAAACCAGTGCTCCTATTATTGGAAAGACAGCATAAAGCTTGATCTCTTTATAAGCCAGAAGCATTGATGCTATCACGAGAATGCCTGAACATGCCCATTCGAAGTTTCCAAAATTTGTTTGGTGAAGAACAAAACCGAAGAGCAGGAATGAAACAGGAATGCTGATAAATATTAAAGAGTCGGGCCAGGGGCCTAGTATTGAGTTTTTCTTGCTTTCTTTGTTTTCAAATGTTTTTCCATAGCGTACGCCAAATCCTAAAACTGTAAGACAAGCCAAAATAAAGAGACTTAGCCAGGGAGAAAGATCTTCATGAGAATACGTTACGAGCCAAATGGCAGCCCATACCCCAGCTCCTGTCAGTATTAAGGAGCTCAGCTTCCACCATCCCTGCTTAGCGCAAATCCCCATAGATCCAGCAAAGAGGAGGAAGATCGAGGCCATGGTTGTGAGTGGTGTTAAGTCGTGAAAGCCAGCCAGCACAGGACTTAAAAATCCTCCAATAAAGCCCAAAGCTGCAACCATTCTTCCTTGTTGAAGTGAGAGCATAACAGCTGTGCCTGTGATAACTGCCATGCCAAAGAAGCCTTGGTATGGTGAGAGCAGCTCATAGAACGAGGTCGCAACAAATACACTTGCATAAAGTACGACCAGCCCGGCACCGGATAAAGCCTGAGCAATCTTATGGTTGTTTGGAATGGTTGAGAACTTATAGAGGAGTTGCGAGCCTGCTAAAAGAAGAATTCCAAAAATTCCTCCCACAAAAACCCGGACAGAAGGACTTAGAAGGTTTTGGTCAATAGAATACTTTACAAGAAAAATTCCTCCTAAAGCCAAGGCTATGCTTCCCAGCCAAATAGGAATTTTCATTCCGAGGTTACGCTCGAAAAAATCACTTCGTGTATGAAGGCCAGGTTTTTTAGGGGCAGCTTGAGGTTGTTGGCGAGATCGGGGGGAGTGAAGTGTTTTTGGTTGAGGAAACGAAGAGGACTGGGCTATTGCTGGTTGTGCTTCAGGTGCTGAAGATGCATGAGAAATAGCAGGAACAGGCTCAGAATGTGGTTGAGAAGGCAAGGGAGGCGGAAAGTTTTGCTGATCTGAAAAGGGGGGTGTTTCTAAGTGCTTTTCTTGCCCTGATTTCAGAGAAGACAGAGAGTCTTTAAGGTCCGAAACTTGCTTTTGAAGGTTTTGAGCACCTGGTTTAAGAGAGGATAAAGACTGCTCAAGGGTTTGAATCTTCTTTTTTAAATTTCTTATGCCTTTATAATTTGCCCAGGCTAGAATTGAAGAGGCAAACCAAAAGCCCATAAGCCCAACCACAAGAACCAACAAGAAAAACTCCATAGCAACCTCTAACCCTATAATAATCTCAATTGAACATTTATCTTGAAAATGAAATTCTATAACTTATCATTTATTAAACACTGTTCAATAAAATTATGAACAGTGTTTAATATTTTTGTGAAGTCATGAGGTTTGGGTGCGAGAGGGCAATATGGGGCGGCGAAAGGATCATACGCGCGAAGAGCTGAAAGAGTTGGCAATTTCAGAGAGTTATGCAATTGTAGAGAAACTCGGATACAAAGCTTTAAGTGTTCGTAAGCTTGCTGCAAAGATGGGATATACTCCAGGAACGCTTTACAACGTGTTCGTCAATTTTGATGAACTGATGCTTCATGTTAATTCTAGGATTTTAGAGCAACTGGAGGGGTTTCTTCAGCAAGCTTTGAAAAGAAAGAAGGCTCAAAGCGATGCTAAAATTAAGGGCCTTGCCCAGGCTTATATAAAGTTTAGTGTAGAGCGTGAAAAACTTTGGAGTTCGCTTTTTGAACATTCTGCATCTCTGGATTTTGAGATTCCGGATTGGTATCAGGCTCGTCTTAAACAGATTTTTTCCGTTGCTGAAGAGTGGCTTGTTGAATTGATGGGTGGTGGAAGTCGCTCTCAAATTCAGAGTGCTTCGCGAATTCTGTGGGCAGGGGTTCACGGGATTGCGATGCTTTCATCTCATAATAAGCTTCAGATTACTCGTTCACAAAATGCTCAAAAGCTTTGTTCCGATTTTGTAGATAATTATCTTAGGGGACTCAAAAGAAAAACGCAATCATAAGCGGTAGAGATGCTTTTTTATCAGACTTCTTACTTCAAATAGCTCTCTTTTTGTTTTTTGAGTTATGCAAGGCCTATCAAGAGCATTAAAATGCGTTGTTTACCGAACTCAAGCTTTGGGCCAGGAGAGTGGCTATGGCAACACAATTTCAATAGCTGGGGAGGTATTGCCTGCTAAATCTGAACAAAGAATTTTTATCTGGAGCAATGTGTTTTCACCCTCAAGAGTGAATTCTTGTTGGCCTTGGGGCGGTAGACCTTGAGCAACTTCCTGCCCATTAATGAAAAGAGTTACAGCTTGGCCATCCTCAGGGAAAAGAGCATCCTCAAAAGCCCATTCAATTTGAACTCGTTGAGAAGCCAGGTGCTGAGCTGAGCAGCTTTGTGCTTGTGGGGCTTGGGTATCGATATAGACCTTTTCAATTGGTTCGGTTCCAGACTGTGGTAATGGATCTTTCAAGGCTGGACAAACCTGACGAAACCCAATCAAACCTTGCTGGTCTGTTTCAAATCGAAAGACGTAGTGTTCGTTGTTACGAGGGTAAGGCTGAAGCATGCTTGTGGAAAGTTTCCAACTTTTACCTTCATCCCAGGTGTAATAGAGCTGAGTATCTGCAACCTCTTCAAAATCTAAGTGCTCCAGGTGTCTTGGTCGGATATAAAAACGCGGGCTTGTTTGTACAAGGATGCCTTCGGGGAGTTGTTGATAAGAGAGGGGCTGCTTTTTTATTTTCTTTGGAGGCATGACTTCCTGTTTATGGGGTGTTGCTTTCTGTTGATGGAGCGTTGCATTTGTGCTTGCTGGAGTGCTTTTGGGAGTAGATCTATCAGGAAGAAGACTGCAGGCAGACGTGAAAAAGACAACGAAGATGCTTAAAAGCTTTAAACCATTGAATACGTTGGACATGCTGGTTCCTTTTGTGCAAGTGTGAGGATACTTGTGATATAAAATTTTTTGCTCAAAAAAATTAAAACTCTGTGAAGAATATTTAATGAAGTTTATATTTTTTGTGTTTTGTTGAAAATAGATATACTGGAAAAGAGTTTGACTGCAGATCTTTTTTTGTAAAGGATAAAATCGTAGAGCTTTTGCGAAAGTCCAGATGAGACATCGTCTTTATTTCAATATTTCCGAAGTCCTTTCGTTATTCATTATAATAGTAGTTCTTTTATATGAAAGAAGGAGTTCTTTGACGTTCTCGGAAAGAATGCAATTCGTGGGCCGTTGAGAGTGGGGAGTTTTGCTTTGGTTACGAGTGAAATCTTATCTGTTTTTGGAGCTTCTTTTCCGTTTCTTTTTGCAGAGCATAAAAATAAGCTGGGCTTTTAAAAAAGTTACTAGCTTGGAAATCAGGGCTCTATTTTCAATGAAAGATAAGCTGCAGTGGCCTTTCAAGAACTATCCCAAAGTCGTTTGAAGTTTTTGCGCTCATTAACCCAGAAAAAGGGACGTCAAAACGAAAAAGCTTTTCTAGCGGAAGGCTTAAGAGTTGTGATGGAGGGGATCAAAGGTGGCTTAGAGCCACTGATGGTTGTGCTCGAGCAAGAAAGTTACCAAAATTATAATAAAAAAGCCTTTTATCACGAGGAAAAGTCAAATTTTTATGCCTGGCTTGAGAAAAACGGTAGCTCTGTGTTTTTAGCAACTTCTAAGGTCTTTCATCACATTAGTGATACGGTTAAGAGTCAGGGAATTTTGGCCGTTTTTGCTTATCCTGAGCTTCAAGTTCGGGGTTTTTTAAACGATTTAAACGCAACTTTTTTAATTCTTGATCAGGTGAGAGACCCTGGAAATATGGGAACTTTCATTCGTCACGCGGCGGCTTTTGATTGCAAAGGAGTCTTTCTTTTAAAGGGCTGCTGCGATCCTTATAGTCCAAAGGCAGTTAGAGCAAGTATGGGCGGAATTTATAGCATGCCCCTTGAACAGGAATGCGACGCTTCTGAGTTGCTTGAAGTTATCCAAAAGGAAAAAATTTGGCTCTATGTTCTGGACCAAAATGCAGCTTCGCTTTCAGCGCTTGAGATTGACTTTGCTCCTAAAGCAGCTTTTGTAATTGGTGGGGAAACTCATGGAATTGGGGATTACTGGGACGAGACAAAGATACTGCGAGTTGCAATTCCGCAGACCTCACGTGTTGATTCTTTAAACGCAGCTGTTGCTGCGAGCATTATCTTGAGCAAACGTTACCAATCAAAACTGAAAGTTTGACTTATGCATTTTAGAAGGAAGCTTATTTGACATGGGTTTAAAGGTTTTCAATACATACTGTGTTTTCAGGCAAAGATTTATGATGCCTTACATAAAGTTTCTTTTGCTTTTCTCAGGTTTTCTTGTTGGATTCAGTGGCTGTTCGCCTTTTGGTACAAACCCTGACAATTTTGACCGAGGGTTACGTTTGCTTGATGAAGGCAGTTATCCTCAAGCCATTGAAGCTCTTCGCCGCTGGACTGATAAAAACCCGGATGACGATCTTGGCTGGTATAATCTTGGGATTGCTTATCAAGCTCATGGACAGCTGGAAGAAGCTCGCGAGGCCTACCTTCAGGGCCTTGAGATTGTTCCGCGTGATGCTCGTACGATGGTTAATTTGGCGAGTATTCATAACGCGCAGGGACGTTTTTTGCAGGCTGAGGGGCTTTTGAAGCAGGCCGTAGAAATTGAAACGACTCGTGCTTACCCGCTTTATTCTTTAGGGTTTCATTATTCCGAACTTGGAAATGTTGAAGCAGCTGAGCAAGCTTATCAGCAGGCCCTTGAGCGAGAACCGGAAAATATGCTGGCGAATTACCGTTATGCTTCGCTGCTTGCAGGGCAAGGTCGTTATCAAGCAGCACTGCGATGTTATGATCAAGCTCTTGCTCAAGCTCCTAAGGATTTTCTTTCACTTTATGAAGCGGGCATTGCTGCGGCTGCTTTAGAAGAGCATTCGCAAGCATGTAATTACTACGACAGGGCTATACGGTTGCGTCCGGGTTCTTTGGCTTTAAACCTTGCATATGCCAAGAGTCTCTTTGTTCAAGGCAAGCATGAAAAAGCCTTGCCTTTGCTTTGGAGGGCACGAAGTTTTGTTGCTGATGATGCTGAAAAACAAGCTGAAATTAAGCAATTGCTCACCGAAATCTACTACAAGCTTTTAAAAAAAGAAGCAGCTTAAGCTTGGTTTTAAACCAGTATCGTAATAGAAGACGCTTAACCCTTCCTAACAAAAAATCGTCAACATTCCCCGAACAGGACGGCTAAGGTTTTTAGTAGTCAGGGATTTGTACGAATCATTTTGAAGAACCACAACGTTGCTGGCACCGAAGCAATACGGTGTTGCCAATTAGCACCGTAAGCTTTTTCTTATTAGCAATAAATAGAATAGGGTTTTGCCGATTCACAATAGAACTTTTTTTCTTACCTAATAATTTTCAAAAACCATCTTAAGATTTCCTTTCATACAAGCTCAGGAGCAGACAAGTGTGTTTGCAAGCAGGTTTATTTGCGTTAGAGAAAATAAAAACC
>CAZJPQ010000016.1:0-69784 GCA_964548115.1 uncultured Planctomycetaceae bacterium | reverse complement strand
AATTTCTTCATGACCCTTTCCTTAAGGCTTTTGATCTCAGCGAATGCCTGATTCTACCAACAGCAAGACCAGAACTTCTGGAACAAATGCTCGAAGTTCTGCCTCTTGACCTTGTGATTCTTCATGAGGACCGCCTGGACCAGGCCCACAGGGTCATCAAAAATTCTGAATACAAGGCCAAAATCCTTACCATCACAGACAACCCATCCAAGGACCATCATAAAAAACTAAGGGAACGCGGCGCAGAAAACCTGCTGGTTATGCCAGAGAGCAGCGATCGCATAATGGCCAAAATCAAGAGGCTTTGTCTCAAGCCAGAGTGAGAGTGTGATATAAGTCATACTTCAAAGCCTTGGCACTCCGAAGTGTGACTTTTATCACTCTTTAAGTTGAGAGTGGAAAAGCTTCTTTGCCCCCAAGCTGTGCCGAAATGGAGACTTCGGAGCGAGAAGCTCGATTCACTGAAACGAAGAAGCCCCCAAGCCGTTTCGAAACGGAAAAGCTTGAATTTCTGCGAAGCGGAAAATCTTTTTTGCCTCAAGCTACACCGAAACGGAAAAGACCTCGTACAAACAACACCTCGCCCCCAATATGACTTTTATCGCCTTTTAGAATTCGAATTGCCCCTCCAAAGTTACTTTTATAACTTTTCAGGCTGGAGAAGTACTGAGCGGAAAAGCCCTCGTGTTCGTTGGTATCTTTTATGAGTAATTATACAACCCTTTGAAGTGGAAAAGCACCGAGCCGTCGAGAGCACTCAGCTCCTTCATTCTTATTTGGAAGTGCTGAACATAGACATTATTCTTTTAGACGAATACTTGCTTGATGAGTGCTCTGCTCTTTCCTGCCAACACCCTGTTTTTCCAAAGCTTTTGGCCTTCACTTCAAAGCGCAGCCCCCAAAAACACCAGGAGTTTAAAGGCCGCGGCGCCGATGATCTGATCGTCATGCCGGAAAGCAACGATACGATTATCAAGAAGATCAAAAGCTTAACTTCTTCGTGAGGCCAAAAAGTGACTAAAGTCACGTTTTAGGCAGAGGCTTTTCTTGGTATGAAAACAAGAAATAATTATGGACTTTTGCAACCACCCAACCATTTTTGGATGCGTTTGTAAACTATTATTCATAAATAGGTTACAACTCAAAATAGGCGCTCGAAAAACACCGTACTGTGGTTGCAAAATAGAGCTTCAATTCTATAGAGATCAACGTAGCATAGGAAAGGCTTTGAGAGCCCAGAGTTCAAAGGGAAAAGCAAAGCTTCCAGGAAAAGAGATCATGAACGATACCGACTTTGAAGATCTTCGCACGGCCCTAAGCCCCGACTCTGAAGAGACCGCGCGTATGGGGGGACTCTTTGTTCTGAAGAACATTATAGAATCAACACCTGATGAGGACGTGTTAGACGAGCGTCTCATAAGCCTCATTGCTACGCTTTTGCGGGAGCGTACGCTTGCCATTCACACTCAAGCCGCAGCTATTGCCTACGATTCGCTGGAGCTTCGAAGAAAGCTTGATAAGGAGCTCAAGCGTTTGTGGCAGCTTGGAACAAATGGCTATCGTTTACTTTTGTTAAAAAGCCTTACCCCAGGGAGCCTTTGGGCCTTGGCTTCTGAGTATGCTGAGAGTGGAGACCTTCAGCAAAAGCTGCTTTTGCTGGAGCGTCTGGAAAAGCTCAACGCTGCTTCTCAAGCCGAGCAGGCTCAAGAGCAGTCCGTACTGCTTTTTCTCACCCATGATGACAATCCCGCACTGCGTCTCAAGAGCCTGGAGCTTTTAGGGCGCAAGGCCCAGAAACAGGCCACCGCAGCCGCTTTGCGTTTAAGCAAAGATTCTGATGATCAGGTTCAAGATAAAGCTTTTGATGTGATTGCTGAATTATTTGAGCCTGAAGAAGGGCTTCGGCAATTACGAGCATTTCAAGCCAGTGATTCTCTGGAGTTACGCTTCAAAGTTGATCCCTTTATAAAGCGTCTTCAGTATCGGCTTAATCTTCAACGGGTGCTGCCCTTGCTGGAAGAGCAAAAGCGTTTGATTCAAGAAGCCCAATATGAAGAGGCCATCGAAGTGTGCTCAGAGATTTTCATGAAACTTCCGCGCCATCCAGAAGCTCGTTTTCAAGCAGCCCGG
Organism: uncultured Planctomycetaceae bacterium; assembly: GCA_964548115.1. GTDB lineage: Bacteria > Planctomycetota > UBA8742 > UBA2392 > JABWBM01 > CAZJPQ01. The sequence continues at coordinate 67,654 of CAZJPQ010000016.1, read as the reverse complement.
GCTCATGCTGGTTTAGGAGACACCAAGCGTTGCCTTCAGCTTTTAAATAAGCTCTTGACAAAAGCTGAAGTTGAGCCAAAGCAAGTCCTCAACGAGCCTCTTTTCCAAAGCTTTTCTGAAGTTCCAGCCTGGCAGGAAGTAATTCTTCCGCAGCTTCAAAGAAAAACAGAGTCTTAAGCCTCAATGCTTTCAGCAAGCAAGTCATACCCCAATGATGCTTTGATACGAACGTTCATAAAATCTCCCGCTTTGAGTGATCGATTACTCTTGACCAAAACTTCGCAGTCGATTTCGGGACAGTCAGCATAAGTACGGGCAAGAAATGGATATTGAGGATCCTGAGAATCACCATCAATGATGACACGAACCTCTTGTTCCAGCTGCTTCTGGTTACGTTCAAACAGCACGCTTTGAGCGGCCTGCATCAAACGCTCCTGACGTTTCAAAGCAATGGCTTCTTCAACTTCTTGATTTTTAAGTTCAACTGCTCGGCTGCCCGGTTCGGGGCTATACACAAAACAACCGACTCGTTGGGCCCAGCCAGCTTGAACCCAAGCCAAGAGTTCTTCAAACTCGTGTTCTTCTTCGCCAGGGAAACCTACAATAAAGGTTGTTCTTAAACAAAAGTCAGGCATGGCAGCGCGAAAAGCTTCAACCTGTTGCTCGATCAACTTTTGAGAACCTCCCCTGCGCATATCCTTTAAAAGCCTTTGGTTAACGTGTTGTAGAGGCATGTCAAGATAGGGCAGGATTTTTTCTTCTTCTGCCATTACCTCAATCAATTCAGGGGTCACCTGATGAGGATAGGCATACATCAAGCGTATCCATTCAAGCCCATCAACTTCCCGTGCCAGACGCTTCATAAGTTTTGCAAGCAAAGATTTGCCTTCGATATCAATACCATAATACGTCGTATCCTGAGCAACAAGAATCAACTCCCGAGCCCCATCAGCAACAAGTTCTCGAGCTTCTTCAAGAATCAGCTCCATGGGTTTTGAACGGAAGCGGCCACGGATCGTTGGAATAATACAGAAGCTACAGGTATGATCGCAGCCTTCTGCAATCCTGAGATAAGCATAGTGTCGTGGCGTAAGGCGAAAGCGACCACGGTCATCATAAACCGTTCCCTGCCGATCGGGATCACTCATTCGCAAGTGTTGCCCAAGCTCCCCAGAGCCTCGCAGTTCACGAAGCACCTCAACAAGTTTTTCGCGATCATTAACACTCACCATCGCATCAACTTGAGGAACCTCTTGAAGCAAGCGTTCCTGGTACTCGCCGACCATGCAACCTGCCACAACAACTCGTTTAAGCTGACCTTCTGCCTTACGTTCAATCAAGCCACGAATAGTTGTGAGTGATTCCTGACGAGCAGACTCAAGGAAGCCACAGGTATTCACAACCACAACATCAGCCTGCTGATGATTGCCCGTAATGACGAAACCTTCTTCAGCAACACGTCCCAGCATCGTCTCTGAATCAATAAGGTTTTTAGCACATCCGAGTGAAAGAAACCCGACTGTACCAAGAGCCGTTTTACCCATTGCCCTTTCCTCAGCTATTGTATATCAGCCCATAAAAATCTCTTACACTATGGCTATACTTTAATCTCCAGACCAAAGCAAGCTTCGCTTGAAAATGGCTGGTGGAACTTTCAAGCCAGAGCTTTGGGGCGTTATAAATCCTAACTTTCAAAAGAAATAAAACACTATGATGATCTCAAAGCATGAGATCTCAAATTTTCAGCGAAATACAGAAAGTGAGATTTGATCGAAAATCTAGGCTCTGAATAGTATAGTGCTTTCTGAAAAAGGTTTCCAAACCTGTATGAGTTCTAAAAGCAATTGTCATGAATGAAGAAGAAATGGAGTTGGAGAAAATTCCCTTGCAAGCGAGCCCTTCAACTGAGATCGTAAGAACATCTTATCCCGATGGCAGTAGAAAATCAGAAGCCGAGTACCTTTCAAACACTTTAGAAGGGAACTTTACCGCCTGGCATCACAACGGGCAAAAGCGCTGTGAGGGCTTGTATAAAAAAGGCTTGCGTCACGGGACTTGGAAAAAATGGCACAAAAATGGCCAGTTGGCAGGTCTTTGTCTCTACCAGGATGGGCTTGCTGAAGGAGAATGGAAAAGCTGGTATCCTGATGGCCAGATGAAAGCTATTCGCCATTTCATTAAAGGTAAGGAAAATGGGCGACGTCTGATCTGGTATCGAGCAGGAGTGCGCTGGGAAGAAGACTACAAGAATGGACAAAGGCATGGTTCCTGGACCGAATGGAAAGAAAAACACAAACGCAAAGAAGGACAATACTATTATGGTTCTCCAAGCGGTGTCTGGTTACGCTATGCTGAAGATGGAAGTGTCAGTGTGCTCCATTCTTATGAATGATTTAATGAGACTTAAAAGTATTTTTACAGACGATAGTTTTTTACTGAGATAGTATTGAACGATCTCAGAACATATTTTGAAAGAACGTGGGTTATTCATAAATTTTGAAAGAGGTATGGAAAAATATGGACGCAAAGAGTTGGTTTATAACGTTTCACTTGATTGGCCTTTTTATCTACCTTGGGGGCCTTTTGAATCTTTCTCGTCTTCTTGGCTATCACGTTCGTGAAGAAGAAGGAGTGCGCAAGCGTTTAAGCTGGATGGAAAAACGCATGTACTTCTTTGTGACACTTCCAGGTCTCGCTTTAGCACTTATCTTTGGACTGCTTCTGCTTTTCGGAGTAGGACAACCGGGCACATTAGGGGACTCCTTAGGTCGCTATTTCAAACCAAAAGATATAGCCGGTTCAAAAAGCTTTTGGTATGTAACCTTTCACCTGAAGTTTGTGATTGTGGCAGCCCTCCTTGGACTTGATTTTTATATGGGGCGTCAGATCGTCAGGCTTGATCAAGGTAAAGAACTTCCTCCAGCCAAACACTTCAAAATATTGCATGGACTGATGGCGTTTCTGATTATTGCAATTGTAATCCTGATGAAAGCTGGTCCTTTAAAAGGCAATGCCTTTGCAACAGAAACTCCTCAAACCAAAGAAAGCATCAAAGAAAGCATCAATGAAAACAAAGAAATAGACACAAAAACATCCGTGGAAAAGCTGCGGCAGCATATCGAGGAAATCAAAAAGCGCCCAGAGCAAGACGTAAAAAAAATTAAGGTGGTGCATATTCTAATAGCAGTTCAAGCTTCAGGACTGCCGGGCGTAACCCGAAATTTAATCCAAGCCGAAGAGCTAGCAGCCAAGACCTATCAACGCGCTCTTGCTGGTGAAGATTTCCATGGACTCGTTAAAGAATTGAGCGATGACTCTGGAAAAGGGATCTACACCATGATTAGTGAGGGACAGCCAGATCGTGGAAAGCTTATTTTTCTGCGGAGTGGGATGGTTCCTGCTTTCGGTAATGTTGGCTGGAAACTTAAACCCGGAGAGGTTGGAGTCAGTAATTACGATACAATGACCAGCCCTTATGGTTTTCACATTATCAAACGACTGGAATAACAAGGCTTAAAGAAACAAGCACTTTCCATAAAGACAAGCGGGTTTTCTTAAGGAAACATCCATGACTGAGCATCTTTCCATTGCAACTCGCGGTTCGCGTTTAGCTCTCTGGCAAACCAATTATCTTGCGGATTGTTTGCGAAAAAAAAATCCAAACCTGGAAATTGAACTTTGCACGATTCAAACCAAGGGAGATCAGGTCACCGAACTTGGACTCTCAGAGATTGGCGGCAAGGGCCTTTTTACAGCCGAACTTGAGACCGCTTTGGCAGAAAAACGCTGCGATCTTGCCGTTCACAGCCTGAAGGATTTGCCCACAACACTCCCCACTGGCTTTGAAATTTCAGCTTTCTTAGAACGTGCAGATGTTCGAGACGTCCTGATCATGCGTCGGGATCGTATGCAATCAGTCGCCGACGAAGAAAATACTTCTTTCACTCCCTTTGATTACTTACCTGAGAATGCTCTTTTTGGGACTTCGTCTCTTCGTCGTCAGGCCCAAGCTTGCATGCTTCGTCCAGATCTTGAAATGCGAGAGTTTCGCGGCAATGTTGATACGCGACTACGAAAAATTGCCGAAAGCGTCTGTGATGGAACGATACTGGCGCTGGCTGGACTGGTACGTCTAGGGTTTTTAAGGCCAGAGCATGGACTTCCGTCAGACGGACTTGAGTTTCATGATTTAGAGTTTGCTGATGAAGTGATTGCTTTTCCTCTTGATCCTCTGGAGTGGCTTCCAGCTTTTGGCCAAGGGATTATAGCTGTTGAAGGACGCCAGGGAGATCAACGGGTGCTAGATATCTTAAAAGAGGTTGATCATCAGGAAAGTCGGCTCTTAGGAGAAAGCGAGAGGATTCTCTTAGCTCATCTTGAAGGAGGCTGCTCAATCCCTGCAGGGGTTTACAGTCAACTTGCCAAGACCGGAAAGCTTGAGCTTGAAGCTGGAATCTTTTCTCCCGATGGTCAGCAAAGCGTTCGAAGTAGTATTGAGTTTTTTCCACAAGAAAAACAAGATATCCTTAAAGCGTTTTCCAAAACCCTTAAGAAAAACGGTGGGCAAGCTATCATGCAGGAATTAAAACAACCGAATAAAAGCTAGGCTTCCCAATCGGTTCTAGCAGCAACTTCTTCCAGTTCAGTTCTTTCAGGAGCACAACCATGAATTTGATCTTCAAAAAAGGGTTGAAAGAGCATTTGACACTCTTGCTCTCTTGCTTTTCAGGAGTGTTTCTTTTTTCATGGGTGACGCTTTCTCAAGCTTCATCCCTTCAAAGTCAGGGATCTGATCTTCCGAAGAAACTCTCTGCTTCTGATAATCCTCATAAAGAACAAAAGCTTCAAAAAGAACCCGAGTTGAGCTCAAAGCCTAAAACGCTTGAGCTTATTGAAACATCAGATTTTTCACTCCAGCCTCCTGAAGATTGGGAAAGAACTGACGAAAGCTCTCGTTTTGGAGCTGAGCTTTCACTGGAACCAAGAGCTCTAAGCACCTCTCGAAGCATTGATCTTTACCGAGAAGCTTATCAGGTTGCTCCTGAACTTCAGAAAGATTTTACAAACCTTTATGCAGCCAGACTTCTTCCACCAAATAATCTGCCAGCAGTTTTAGAACCCGTGATTGAAGAAGATCTCGGAACTTGGAAAAGCACGGCCTTAAGACTTTATCTCAGTGATCAACCTCGAATTCAGGAACACCGTTTTGTTTTTACACATGACGGAATTTATATTTTTGTGCTCACTACCCGAGAAAAAAATGCTGACGATGACTTTCTTACCCAAAAGCAACTTGCTCGCAGCTTAGAAACAAAGGCTTCAGCCTCTTCACAACCCCTTGTCTATCCAAAGCTTGGTTTTTCTTTTGAATCTCCGAAAAACTCTGAAGGCTTTGATTGGATTAGAAAACGCCAGGACAAAAGTATTTATCTGGGAGCACCAATTGTCAAAGAAGCAAAGCCAACACTCACAGGAATTCGCATAACCTCTCTAGAAGCTTCGTTTCAAGGTAAAAGAGCTCGTCAAAACTTCATCACAACTTTCGAAAAAACCCTGGTTCAAAGTTTTGGACCAGAAAGTTTCATCAAGCATCAGGCCCAGGAAAACCAATGGGGAAAATTAAGTGGTTATGAAATTATCCTGGAAGGAAAACGAAAAGCTGGAGACAAAGCTATCGGCTGGAAAAATGCTCAACCAGAACAGACTTTAAAACAATGGATCGTGGTGCTTTTTGGATCAAAGCAAAGTTATATTCTAACCCTGAGTGCTGCGCCCGAAAATTTTGATCTCCACCGTGCGAGCTTCGAAAGTCTGCTTCAAAGCTTTAAGACTCTATAGATTACTACAAAAAGATTGATAAATACATAATAGCAACTTTAGCAAGGTGCTTTTGCAAACATGCCTTGCTCATAAGCAGAAATCTTGCCCGTAATGGCGCTGGCAGCAACCGTAAGAGGACTTGCCAGATAAAGCTTGCCAGGTCCTGATCGCCCAGGGAAATTACGATTAATAGCAGAGACTGTAACTTGGCTCGTGTTTTCGCTCACCCCGGGGCCACAACCAATACAAGCACCACAGCCCGGGTTAATAACCTCAACTCCAGCATCTTCAAAAAGTTTGTGGTACCCTTGAGAAAGGGCGTATTCCTTAACAGCAACGCTGCCATATTGAATATACATCGTAACCCCAGGAGCAATCCCTTGTCCATGACTTAATGCTTCCTGAAGCACCAAAGCATAATAATCAATGTCTTGAGGCTTTCCTGCTGTACATGATCCTCCATAAGCAATATCTATACGAACATCCTGGATTTCTTCAATAACTTTGCCGTAGGTTGGATCGCCTGGCAAAGCGACCATGGGTTGAATTGCGGAAAGATCAATCTGAAAAGAGCCACCGTCATAAACAGCTCCCTGATCCGGAGAAACTGCCCGTTTCTTAAGGGAGTTCACTTCTTCTTCGCTGTAGTTACGCTCTTCCTTCAGCCATTGCCAGAGCACTTCGTCACTCTCACAGATTCCACTTTTTGCAGAGCATTCTGTCGCCATATTCGTCAAGGTCGCTCGCTCATCCATGGAAAGCGTTTTGAGTCCAGGACCCCCAAATTCCATAATGCGATTAAGCGTAACCTCTTTCGTTGCGTATTCCTTCAGGATAAAAAGGATCACGTCTTTTGCCGTAACTCCTGCAGGCATTGCCCCATGAAGCTCAAAGCGTACGGACTCAGGGACTTGAACAAGTGTAAAACCGGCATGAATGAGCCCTGCATACTCCGTTGCACCAACCCCATAAGCAAGGGCTCCACTAGCCCCTCCCATACATGTATGACTATCAGTTGCCTGTACAAAATCACCAGGGTCAATAAATTTTTCACGGGCGACCTGATGGCAGATGCCAGGAGAAATGCCATCCTGAGCTTGATAATCACGTACCTGCGTGTGGTGCTGAAAATCTTTTTGAAGCTGCACCATGGTTTGAATCTTTTTCGCAAAAGGCTCGAAGCGCTTTACCCCTTGGGCGTAGAGTAAATGATCTTCAAAAACAGCGAACTTATCAGGGTTTTGAATGCTATAGTCTTGTCCATACTCCTCTTGAAGAAAGTGATGGACCTGAGCTGTTGTAAATTCATGGCTGTAGCCACTATCCACGTGAACTAAAACAGGATCACCAGGCTTAACATAATCAGAACCTTGCCCTTCAACTAAGTGTGTCGCAAGTAGTTTTTCTGCCATAGTCATGGGACGAGTCTGGGTTGTATTATCAGGAAGCTTGATGGTGCCAGCTTTGAACTCACGAGCAAAGTTAAAAAGGCCACCTGACTCTACAATCATGCGACTGACTGGATCATAGCCTTTGGTGAATTCTTCAAGCTGCAATTCTTCTCCACTTTGGAGACGCTTGAGCTGTTCATGGTTCCCCATCAGCTGACCAAGGTTAAGGTTATTACGTTCATGGATAGGCGCAAAAGAAGCCGCAATCACCAGCCGGATGCCAGCCCACTTCTCACACTGAGCAGCAGTTTCTCGAGAACTGCCTGTCCCTTTGCGGTAGCCGGAAACAATGACTTCAAAATTGCCAGCGGCAAGAGCCCCCTCACGAACAACTCTTTCCCCTTTATCATCAAAGAGTCCAGCATAAGCATTTTGGGCAATATCTTCTGGGCGATGATTAAAACAAACCCAAGCAGGAGTCATGGTATCTGTATTAATATCATCAAGCAGATCTTCGACTCTGAGATCTTCCATACGAAGATCAAGCCCCTCATAAAGTTGCTTTTGAACCAACTCAAGATCTTTTGTAAGAAAAAGAATCCTCTTATTCGGATCAAGCTTAATGGTTTTTGGTAAACCCATAACCTACTCCCAGAACTTCAAAAAGAAGTGTCTTGCCTTTCGTTTTTCTTAATATTTTCAGGAAATGTACGGAGACATCGATGAAAGAAAAATCGTTCTATCTTAAAACATGCTTTCCTGAGATACCCCTTAAGTCTATCTAAAAAGTTTTGCTTTTTCCAGCGTTTGCTTTGCCTTTGATAAAGATTGATCAAGATGAAATGATGTTTTTAACAATGATAAAAGCAACAACACCATTTTTTACGTGTTGTTGTATTGCCAGCTGAACTTCTCTCCCCTTCAGCCAGTGATTATCCCATAATCTATTTTAAAGCACTTTTCTCCCCACGACTTTGAAACATCAAGAGATCTCATCAGATCCTTTTATCTGTACATAGAGTATGGTATAAGAAACCTGCTCTTTTTGTATAAAGCGCTCAGGAACAAAACCGAAGGTTTATGCTCAGGCTCAAGGGATAATTGATATGGTCAAGACGCTTGAAATGATTTCACTACAGGCTGGCGAAGTTTTAGCCTATCAGGATGACGAAGCAGAGAAAATCTTTGTCCTCGAAAAAGGCAAGCTTGGGAGCAAGCTTTTACCCGAAGCAACCCGTCGTGATCAAGAAGCCATTCTTGCAACAGACCCACTCTATAATTGGAATGATACAGGAGTCATCCTTGCAGGGGATTCCCTTCTCATGGGTCGTTACCTTGAATCTTTAGTTGCCCTTGAAGCATCTGATGTTTTAGTCATGCCTCTCACCAAGGCCGAACTTCTCCAGCAGTTCCAAGCTTCTCCGAAAAGTGCTTTAAGTTTCGGCCGTTCACTTGCGCGCCGTGTTATGGAGGCAAACACCAGTCTTTCGGGCGCACAACGGGCTGTTACAAAGCTTGAGCAAGAACTAGAAGGCTTTTATCTGACTTTTGCAGACATTGTAAAACAGATTGAAGATGATGGCGAAGGCGATGAACTCGTCTTAGACGCGATTAAAGATGCCAAGCGCTCAAAGACATACACAACAGGCCAGCGTCTTCGGGATTCAGGAGAAGAAAACGCCCTTGTCATGACACGAGTTGTTGAAGCTTATGAAATGACTGGCAAGCAGCATAAACTTAAGAAAGGCGAGGCTCTTTGTCGTAAGGGAGATCCTGGAAACTCCATGTTTATTGTAACAAAGGGGAAGCTTGGAGTTGTGATCGATGGAGATAAAGTTGGGGAAATTAATCAGGGCGAAACAGTCGGTGAAATTGCCGTTTTGCTAGGGGCAACGAATCAGGCAAGAACTGCTGACTTAATTGCAGAAGTCAATTCAAGCGTTGCGATCATTCCTGGTGATCAATTTGAAAAACTCGCCATGGTTCAACCTGCCATGCTTCTCCAAATTATTGATGCCTTAGCTCATCGTATAGAGAATAATTTTGCTCTGATTTCTGACCGAGAAGCAAAAGAACGCAAAAGTATTGAAAAATATCTTGGCAAGGCTGATCTTAAACTTGAAGAGGATTTTCGAGATTTAGGAGCTAAAGTCGATGAGCTGATTGAAGAGTATGAGCTTACTGATCTCCTACGGGCTTATGATAAACTCGAGCGAGGAGCCGAAAGAATAGCCAAACTTAAAGAAGATTTTTCCCACTGGCTTGAGCAAGCTTAAATCATGCCAAAACGTGAAACAACCACACCTATACTCGTTGAAATCGTTCGTTCTGGAATCGTTGAGGCTCGCTTGCGGGGATCTATGATCGCCTTGAAGGATGCCCGTATTTATAATCAATACGGTCCAATCCAAGAACCATTTTTCTTTCGAAGCGTTCAAAAGCCTTTTCAAGCCTTAGTTCTTCTTGACTCAGGAGCTTTTGAAGAATTCAACCTTGACCAGCGGCATCTTGCACTGGCAACGGGCTCACTTGATGGCACTCCTGAACAGGTTAAGCTTGTCCTCGAAATGCTTGAAAAAGCAGGTCTTGCCCCCCAAGCACTCGCATGTCCAGCGAGCTTACCTTTCCATACCCAAGAGCGAGAACGACAAAGTGCCCTGAACCAGCAACCGATGTCATACTTTCATATGTGTGCAGGAAAACATGCAGCAATGATACTGGCAAGCCTTGCTTATGGAGAAAGCTCAGAATCATATCTGCTTGAAACTTCACGCGTCCAAAAAACAATTTCACGCTTTATGCACATGATACTTGAAGCTCCACATGGTCCAGGCGGCCTTAAACCAACAGAACACGCCCTTGGTTATGATGGTTGTGGGACTCCCGTGCTGGCTGCAAACCTTCAGCAAATAGTTGCAAGCTTTGCTCGTCTGGCTTTTACTGACGACCGACTCTCACCTCACCTGGCTGCTTTATTGGAAAGAACTGCTCAAGCAATGGCCACTTTTCCTGAACTGGTAGGTGGAAACGAAAAACGACTTGATTCAGAAATCATGCGAGCTTCACAAGGCTCATTAATTGCAAAAAGTGGAGCAGAAGGACTTTTCGTTGTTGCCCGCAGAAGTGATGGCCTTGCACTTGGGATTAAGATGGAGAGTGGCTCAAAGCGCGGACTTGGGTTTGCCACTTTGAAGTGGCTGCTGATGCTTGGCATGCTTCAGGAAGAGAATTTAACACCCGCCCTTCAAACATTACGAGCATCAAGTGCCAATGAGAATGATCAAAGAGTAGGACACCTTCGCTACTGTGGGCCTCATTTTGATGCGCCATCACCCCATGATGGCACAAATGCTTTTGGGTTTCATGATGCTCGCTAGCCTATAACTTTTCACATGCTTAAAAAGCAGATCACCTTTTTATTGCAAGGCGATCTGCTTCGAATGTTCAAACAACTATTTTTTATGTTTTTTCAGCCTGGTTTGGGTTTGAAGAGCCTCAGACCGAGCACGACGGTAGAGATATGCCATAAAAATCAGGAATGCCAAAGAAACCACTGAAGCAAGAATCCATGGCTTTCAGCGCGAGATACTGATCTTTTGCGTTGACTGATATTGAATGACCCCCTGAACAATCGCTTCAGCAAGAAGATCCTGGTAGGAGTTTTGAGTAAGTTTCGAAACTTCTTCCTGATTGGTTAAGAATCCAAGTTCAACTAAAGCTGCAGGCATGGTCGTGTGCTTAAGAACGTGTAAACCTCGTACGTCGGCTTTTGCTTTTCGATCAACCGCGCCGACTGCTTGAACCATGCTTTGATTCAGACTTTGAGCAAAAGCTTTACTCAGATTTCCTCGTTGCCCCTGGTCGCTATAAAGAGTTTCAATTCCTTGCGCGCTCTTGTTTTCTGCTGCATTAGCGTGGATAGATATAAAAAGGTCAACCTTATAGGTATTGGCAAGGCCAGCTCGTTCGGCAAGAGTTGGATAACTATCGTCACTGCGAGTCATATAAACTTCCGCTCCTTGAGCACGAAGAAGTTTTTCAACTTTAAGGGCAACTTTAAGAGCCACATCTTTTTCGTAAGTTTGAGGAACAACTGCGCCTGGATCTTTACCGCCATGCCCAGCATCAATCACTAAAGCAACACCTTTGAGGGTTGTTTTCACCTGGGGCTTTAAGGGCTGTTTTTTATGTCGCAAAATATCACCAGCTCTTTTTATTTTAAAATCATCCTGAGCAGCAACAGAAGGTTGGTAATTCTTCATCAGCTCAACCTGACCAAGATCAAGACACATACTGTTGTACATTCCAAGAGGAATAAAAAGCTCGCCATTACGGTATACAACACCAGGATATTCAACCTGCCGTCCCATGCCCTTATACCAGTAGACATCGTTATCTTTTTGAATGAAGAAACGCTCGCCGTCTTTGCCAATAAGCTTACGGTCCCCCCAAAATGCAGCTTCTTCAATACGGAGATCAAGTTTTTTTGAAACTTCTTCAAGGGAAAGCAATTCCGGTTCACCGGTATTTGGCGTGAAGTTTATTGGCTCCATACAACCGAGAAAGAAAAAAACAAGAGTTGAAAGCAGACTTAAGGTTTTTATTGGCATGGCTTGAAACATCGTTTTCCTCGCTTTGAAGTTCTAAGACTCATTCGAATGAAAGAGATGAAATGTATTCAGTACAACAAGACTGTGTTATGACTTTAGGTACACCAAGTAGAAAATTTCTACCATCCTGCCTGATCGACAATCAAGACAAAAGAACTGAAGAGAAAGAAGCGCTCTATTTTGATTTTTAAATGTCTGAGATTCAAAACACAAATAGAACATATACACCAGAGCTTTTATAAACCCAAAAGCAAAGGGAATAGGAAGCTTTACAAGTAAAGCTCTAAGGGCCCTTTAGAAAGCAAGATATTATTCTTTTTCGTCAGAGCGGATCAGGTCAGGTTTCTTCCGGAAGAGCTCTTCAATGCTATCACACACTTTTTCCACAGACTCTGCTTCAAGACGAGTATGGAAAGGCAGAGTAATAATTTGGTTTCCAATTCCTTCCGCAAGAGGAAAATCTCCAGGTTTGTAACCATACTTATCACGATAGTACTTTTGCAGATGAATCGGAGGGCAAAAATATTTTCCTGTTTGAATGCCTCGTTCGGCAAGTTGATCACAAAGCTTATCACGATCCCAACCTTTACGAACAACTAAAGGATAAACAAACCAGCTTCGTTTAAAACCTGCAAGTTCCATGGGCAGTATGAGAAAATCTTTGAGGGGGCGTAGACGAGCATTATAGTGAAGAGCTACTTCCTCTCGAGCATGAAGAATTTCATCAATACGTCGAATTTGACTGTAGCCCAAAGCCGCATTGATATCGCTCATACGGTAGTTATACCCAAGAATATCATGCTCAAGCCATTGTGAATCAAGACTTCTCCCCTGGTTTCGCATTTGTCGGCATAAGGAAGCAAATTGAGAATCGTTGGTTGTAACCATGCCTCCTTCGCCAGTAGTCATCTGTTTATTAGGATAAAAACCCCAGGCAGCAGCTTGGGCATAGTCCCCATTGCCAACCCGCTGTCCATAAGCTTCAGCTCCTAAAGCTTCGCAAGCATCTTCAAAAATAGGTAATTCAAGGCCCTCAAGCATTGAACACATATCAGCGTTTTGAGCAGAGAGTCCAAAAATATGAACTGCTAAAATAGCTTTCGTATTTTCGTTGAGAACCGCTTGAATCTTTCGAGGATCCATATTCAGCGAAATTGGATCAATGTCGATAAAAACAGGTTTTGCACCAACCATCTCGATACAGTTTGCTGAAGCGACAAAACTAAAACAGGAGGTAATCACCTCATCTCCTGGGCCAATGCCTGCGGCACGCATAATCATGTGAAGGGCTGATGTTCCTGAATTACAAGCAACGGCATGCTCAACCCCTAGATAACTGGCAAAAGCCTTTTCAAATTTTTCAACATTTGGCCCTAAGCTCAACCAGCCAGAGCTTAAAACCTCATTTACAGCCTGGATGTCACTCTCATGAACATCGGGAGCTGAAAGCTTGATCTCGTAATGATTCATGACTCTAAAGATCTTTCTTGTGAAAACGCTGATACTATCTCATGTCCTTCAGTTAACCTTCAGCACAACAGGCTTCAACCTCATCCGCACTTAAGGGCAAACCAGCGGTTAAATTTTCTGCTTCTCCGTCAGGAGTGACAAGAATGTCATCTTCGATGCGGATCCCTATGCCTTTAAAACGCTCTGGTGACTTCGCGTTATCTTTTGAAAAATAAAGGCCCGGCTCAATCGTAAAACACATTCCAGCCTCGAGTTTTCGAGACTCTTCATTTTGCTTGTAAAAACCTGGATCATGAACATCGAGCCCAATCCAATGCCCTGTGCCATGCATATAAAAATCTTTTAGCGTTGGTTGATCTGAAAACTGTTCTGCTGATTCTTTATTGAGGCAAACATTAATATGTTTTTCAATATCTCCTTCAAGAATCTTAAGTTCAAACAGACCTTCAGCTAATACTCGGACAGCCTTTTGATGCATTTCCTCATAAGCATTACCCACTTGTGCAAGCTTTATTGCTTCTTGATGAGCCTCAAGCACAATATCATAGATTAATCGTTGCTCCTGACTAAAACGCCCGTCAATAGGCCAGGTACGAGTAATATCACTGGCATAACCTTCATATTCACAACCAAAATCAACACAAAGCAGCTCGCCAGCCTTCATTTCCTGGTTGTTCTGAACATAATGAAGGATTGTGGTATTGTTTCCACTAGCTACGATACTTTCATAGGCTTGGTACTGCGCACCTCGATAGCGACAATAAAATTCCAGCTCAGCCTGAATCTGGTATTCATTCATGCCCGGTTGAGTTACTTTCATAGCATGACGGTGAGCCGCAACAGAAAGCTGGGCTGCCTTACGCATCATAGTAAGATCGTGAGAATCCTTTATAACTCTGAGCTCGTGGATTATAGGCTCAGGGTTTATATATGTTTCAGGTGTCTTGATGCCTTTGCGATAGTTTGCCTGTTTTGTTTGAGCAAGCCAGCCATAAAGACGTTGATCAAACCTGTGGTCTTTGCCAAAATGATAAAAAAGCTTTCCATGATTACTCAGATATTGAGGAAGCTTTTCATCGAGTTGATCTAAAGTATAAGCTGCATCTGCTCCAAAGGCTTCTCGAGCTCCCTCTGCGCCATAGCGGATGCCGTCCCAGACTTCACGCGACTTGTCCTGTGGGCGTACAAAAAGCACAAAACGCTCTTTGTCTGCCTGAGGCATAAAAAGAGCCAAGGCATCAGGTTCAGGAAAGTTTGTTAAGTAACGAAAATTCTTGGATTGACAAAAATTGAAATTGGTATCGTTTGAGCGCTGAGCTTCTTGGGCTGCTGGAATAATAGCAATACCTTCTTTCATTTCCTGCATAAAACGTTCACGTCGCTGGGCAAACACTGATTTCTCCTTATTAAAACGGGTGTGCTTGCAAAACGAAAAGCCCACCTGCCACCTTTTTTGTTTGTTTTAAGAATACGACTTTCACTCTATATCACGCTTTGAAGCTAATTCTGATTCTTGAAGGTTAAGACTTTTTTCTACTCTTTGGACGATGCTTTCAACATCAAGTGACGCACTGGCAAGGGCTTCACTGCGCTGACTATGATCAACAAAATGATCACCAATGGCGATAATCTCAAGTTTTGTACTCTCAAGCCCTAATTGGTTGGCATATTCCAATACTGCAGAACCAAAACCACCAGAAAGAACATGGTCTTCCAACGTGAAAATTCGAGGCTGACGTGAAAACTCTCGTTCCAAAGTTCGTTGATCAAGAGGTTTTGCAAAACGAGCATTAACAACTGCCAGCTGAACACCATGTCGCTTCAAGATTATCTGGGCGGCATCAAGTGCTGGGTAAACCATTGCTCCATAAGCAAATAAACAACCAGCTTGACCATTTTGAAGAAGCTCGGCTTCGCCAATTTTAAAATTCCTTACCGGATGTTCTTTCAATGGCGTTTGGGTACGAGGATAACGAATGGCACAGGGGCCTGGGTGTTCAAGCCCCAGGCGCATCATAGACCGAAGTTCACCGCCATCACGAGGTGCCATCACCACCATATTGGGAAGCATCCTACAATAGGCGATATCAAACACTCCATTGTGAGTAGCACCGTCAGGACCAACAAGACCAGCACGGTCAAGACAGAAGAGTACAGGGGTATTAATAAGTGCAATTTCTTGAAAAAGCTGGTCAATAGCGCGCTGCATAAAGGTTGAGTATACAGCGCAAATGGGTTTTTGTCCGCTCAAAGCTAACCCTTGAGCCATACCAACGGCATGCTGTTCAGCCATCCCAACATCATAACAACGATCTGGGAACTCTTTTAAAAACTTGATCAGGCCTGTCCCCTCAAGCATAGCAGCAGTAATGGTGACAATGCGTTTGTCTTCTCGTGCAAGCTCAAGGGCTTCATCAAGGAAAACATCAGTATAAGCAGGCCCCCCTTGAATACTGAACTCTTTTGGAATGCCGTTCGTAATACTTTTTGATGGTTTTCCTGCGTGGTAGCCTAAGCGATCATCCTCCTGTGCATAACCTCGACCTTTTTCCGTAATACAATGCAGAACAACCGGTTGTTCGAGACGTTTACAATCCTCAAGAGCTTCAAGAAGCGTTGGAAGGTCATGACCATCAATAGGACCATAATAAAAGTACCCAAGTTCTTCGAAAAGAATACCCGGGTGAACCGCCGGTAAAAGCCCATGCATACTGGTTTTGACGTGTTTCACAACATCTTTTGCCAAACGTCCAACAGAAGGAACTTGACGCTCCATACTATCAAGCAAGCGTTTCACATTATCTCGCGCATGACGATAAATTGTACCAGCCCTTACTTTTGAAAAATATTTTGATAAAGCCCCAACAGCAGGACCTATACCGTGCTCATTGTCGTTAAGAACCATGAGCAGAGGCAACTTGTCAAAACTACCACCGTGGTTTAACGCTTCAAGGGCAACGCCTTCCTGAAGCGCCCCGTCACCAATTAAAGCAACGATTTTTCGTTTATCATTGTAGCCTTCATTTTGAAACCCAACAGCCATACCAAGGGCTGTAGTCAAGCTTGTGCCGCCGTGTCCTACTTTAACTCGATCGTATGCCGATTCCTTTGGATCAGGAAAACCGGAAAGCCCACCTTTCTGACGAATCGTGAACATTTGAGAACGACGTCCCGTAAGAATCTTGTGAGGATAACACTGATGTCCAACATCAAGAATCAGCGCATCCTTCTTTTCAAACTCGAAAAGATAATGAAGGGCAATGGTCAGCTCGACAACTCCCATACCAGAACCAATATGCCCTCCCGTATGACCGGTAAACTCTCGAATATAGGCTCGAATTTCTTCGGCTAACTTTGGAAGTTCCTGCCGTGAAAGCTTTTTAAGGTCTTGGGGTGTATGAATATGATCAAGGAAGTCGTACATAAAGTATTATCTATATAAAATAGAGTAAACCACAGAAAATAACAAAAATTCAATTTTTGTCGTAATCTCTTATTATATGAGGCGAATGGGGGGGAGCCAGCCTTATTTCATATCCTTCTAGAATTTCTTCAACTTAATGATCAAGGATTTCAACCTTTATTTCATAAAAACTGTCACCTGATATGGTATTTTAGTAAAATAAGCCTCAAGGACTTAAATTATGATTGTGGTTATTTCAGTTCAAAACTACCTTAGTTAGAGCAAAACGTACGAGACATATGAAACCTTATAGAAGTAAGAGAGCTTATAAAGACGTCTTTATTATGACCCCAACCCTTCAAGCTCAGAAGCAAGCTTAAAAAACCTGGAGTGTAATATGTTTGATGATTTAGTAACAATGATCATTATTCTGGTGGGTTTTATTCTTGTGCTTGCCTCGCTTTTTTTACCACGCTTTGTGAAGCCAAAAATTTCAAGGACCCTGAACTCGAAACAACTTGTCAAAGAACAAGAAGTTCGTACTCTTGAGCGTGTCGAAGAGGGACTTTTGGAGCTTGAAGAAACAGCTCGTCAGCTTTTTGGCCGCATTGACACTCGTGTTCGTTCTTTAGCACGTTTACTTGAGGATGCGGATCGTAAAGTACAAGAGCTTAAAAGTTTAAGCCTCAAGGACAAAGATATATAAATGATGGCTTATTGGTCATTGTGATTGTTTATAAAGGGTTTGTTTTATGATTTTTTTAGCTGCAAGTGAAATATTAAACTGGGTCGCAGCTTTAACCTTTTTAATCGCAGGTGTAGTGTTGCTTGTCAGCGCGCTTCGGAATTCTATTCGAAAGTCACGCCTTGCCGTTGAGAATGAACTTCGCAAGCAACAGGCTCAAAGTGAATACTGGCGCACCATAGATAAGGCGGTGGAAGCTCTATCTGAACTGATTGAAGACATCAGTTCTCGTTCAGATAAGTATGCTCATCAAGTTCAAAGCCTGATTGAAGAAGCGACGGATAAGCAGACAGAACTAAGCAAGCTTATCCAGGAAATGGAAGAAGAGACCAGAGAGCACAAAGAAGCATCAGCCCCCTCAAATAAATCCGAAGAACCTGGGCGCATTGTTAACTTCCGAACAGCCTCCGAGGCTTTGGTAAAACGCACACATCGAAAAGTTTATGATGCGTTTGATCGAGGACAAACAATTCAAGAGATTAGCCACGACACAGGTCTTCAAATCGGTGAAATTGAGCTGATTCTAGCTTTGCGAGAACGTATGATCAAAGACCAGCGTGACATTAGCTGAGAAGAAATAAGAGCTTCCTGAGTAAAAACTTTCCAATCCTACATGGACCACAACCAACACCCCCCTCTCCCTAAGAGGAAGGGGTGCTGTTTTTTGAAGCTGTTGGCAGCAAAAGGTGACGACGGAAATCCTCTGGGATTTCACTCTCTTCTTTCATTTGCTCTGGAGTATAGCGAAACCTTGGGTCATTAAAGGCCGAATTTCCCTTAACTGGGAACTTACCGTCATCATAGGTTCGAACAATATGCATGCCTGGAGCAATAACGGCCTCACCATCGTTTGGGTTCACAGTTAAAAGCCAATGGGCAGGGTTATCATAGTCAGGGTCGCTGAGCGATTTATCTGGTCTCAGTCCAAGTTTTTGGGTTTTGGGATTATTTGCCTGGGAGCTTGAATACAGCGAAAATCCAATCCCCGCAGTTCCAAGATAAGATTCGTCTTTTTCCAAGATTCCTATCATAGCCCCAACAATTGGCAAAAGGACCAGCAAAAGCAAAATGCCTGCAATGACTCTTGTTCCCCAGCTCTCGGAGGGCAAAATTTCGACATATTTTATTTTTTCCTGAACCTGAATTTTAGGACTCACCATTGGTGGTGGAGAAGGAACCACGAAACTGCCACTTCCACCTCCAACTTGAGTTTGATCATAAGCTGTGTCGCCCGCTGGAAAAGCTTGTGTTGCGTCTCCTTCGCCGCCAAGTTCAAGGTCCGGAGCAGAAAAATCTAAATCATCTTCTCCCAAAGTAAGTTCTTCGCCCTCAACAAGAGTTGCTCCTCCATCAAGAGACAGTGTTTCCAACGGTTCAGTTGAAAGCTCAAGATCATCATCATCTAAAGAAAGTTCATCATCGCTTATTGCAATTGTTGCATCAGCATCGTTAAGCTCTTCAACATCTTCAAAAATCAACTCTTCTGTCAAAGCCTCATCGTCATCGTCCTCACCTTCAAGTTCAACCGTAGGCAAACTGGTAGCACCAGTGTCTTCGAAATCGACATCTTCCGCTAAATCATTGACATCCAGAAGGGTTTCATCTGTCTCTTCTATCAGCTCTAACTTGGATTCTTCACCGACAAAATCAAGTTCAGAGGTTTCAAGCGTAGGCTGACTACCAAGATCGCTTAAGCTTTTAGAACGACGAACTGATTCAACGTCCTCCTTGCGAAACTTCATGTCGTTTTCATCACGATAGGCTCTCAGGGAACCTTCCGAAACAAGCTGCTTGAGGTCATCATCATCAATCTCAAGCTGCTTTGCAACTTCGTCAAAGGATTCGTATTCGGTCATCATTACACCTGTTTCTTTAAATGTCTTGCTTTAAACAGCACTCTTTGTTTTTCTATGCTTTATCGCTTTATCTTTTTTTGTTCTTCTTTTCTTGGCGAGACTCAATCTCTTTGAGAGCTTTTTCCAAATTCTCTTTCATGTCCAGAACGCTAAGCATATCGCCTTTTTCATTATTATACTCATATTGAGCAAGGTCATAATCAATATAACGAGTAGAAAGAAGGACCATATTCCCCTTTCTGTTCCCCTTGGAATCGAATTCATAGACAGCCATTCCAGTGATGTTTTCATCTTCACTACCTTCAGCAAGCAGGTTTTTGACCTCTTTAAAAACAATTAAAACTTCTTTGTCTGAATCCGTTGTTAAAGTAAGAGCCGAGACATTTTTGACTCCACCAACGCCAGCTTGCTGAGCTTCGATGCCTTGATTCCAAGTATGCGCAAAAGCAAGAGCAACCAAAGAACCAAGCATAAAAGCACATGCAATTACAAAAGGATTTGATTTCATTGTTATTTTCCTCACCATATACCTATCAGATAACCTAAGGGAGTTGTTGCCTACATTCATAATGCGTGACTTTAAAACACCCATAACAAGCAGAAGCTATCCTACATGAACAAACACTTGCCAAGACTTCATTATACACTATAGATTTTTTTGAAACGTAACAAAAAATATTCATCCTTCTGTCATGGCCTTGAGAAGCTCAATAAGCAGAATTTTGCGGTTTAAAGCTTCCTGCTTTCTAACTCTTCTGTAAAAAGGCATTCTATCTCCAGGCAGGAAAGTTTCGTTTAAAAGAGATTCTATCCTCTAAAAGCCTGAAGCTTTCATTAAAAGCAGATTACAATGCACCGCTATAGCCTGATTGCGACCAACGGCATCGAAACCTTCCATAGTTTTTGCTTTAATGTTCACTTGTTCCTGAGGAATACCCAAATATTGGGCAAGGTTTGCTTTGATCCGAGGCTTATGGGCAGCAAGCTTTGGGGCCTCAGCAAGTACTGACGCATCAAGATTCAAGATGCTCCAACCATCTTTCAAAACAGCATTTACAACTTCTTCAAGCAGCAGTGTACTTTTGACATCCTTATAACGGGGGTCGTGATCAGGGAAATGCTCACCAATATCGCCTAAACCAGCAGCTCCGAGCAAGGCATCAATAACGGCATGAGTAAGGGGATCAGCATCAGAGTGACCTGCACAGCCAAGTTCAAATGGAATCTTAACTCCACCAAGAATACACGCCCGCCCCTGGACCAGTGCATGAATATCAAATCCTTGACCAATTCGTATATCCATAGATTCAAACACTTTGAGCTCAATTGTTTTTATAAAAAATTGAAACTTTCACAGCCCATGTATATGGCAAAAATACGAGTACTGCAAATAAAGGGATTCGCAATTGATCTATTTATTCTGATTGCTCGGAAGAAGCTTCAAGGGGTTCCTTTGATTGTTTATTCTCTTCTGGTTTTTCAGCTTCATTCTCACTTTCTTGATCTGATTTTTCTGGACTTGGTCCTTCGGCTGACTTCGATTTACGTTTAACCTTGATCTTGACCATCGGGACTTGAGATTTTGGCAAGAGCTTCCACCAATCAAGAGCAAAGGTCTCTTTTTTCCCCAGCCTTAACTCACGAGGAGCATCCATTAAGTCTTGAATTATAAGAGAACCGTCAACAAGCTTACCATCAAGATAAAGACCATTCGATGAAAGATCTTCCAATTCAATCTTATAGCAGGAATGGTAGCGAATACGCAAATGCTTACGACTCACGGTTCGAAAATGCTCTTCAACAATTTTATTTGTTTTATTTTGCTCTTCAAGCTTTTGAACTTTGGGAAGGTCATGCAGACAAATATCGCACTCCCGAGAGCGCCCAACTAAAACTTCCTGGCCAAGCGTAATACTGAACTCTTCACCTTTGCACAGGCCGGCAACCCCCAATAATTTCACATTGCCTGGGACTTCCTTTTTCTCTTCCTGTTTCTCTTCTTGTTTTTGAGGCTCCCTACTTGCATCAGAAGAAGAAGGCTCTTCTGAACCTATGGGTTGTTTATCATCTTGAGCCATCTGTTTCTTCCTTAAAAGATCCTATTTTTTTATAGAGAGAAAAGCGCTTCTTGCTTCTTGCAAGGTAGAGTATCATCAGCTCGCTGTAAGTTCTTTTATAATTTCTTCTGGAATGTCAAAATTTCCTGCCACACTTTGAACATCGTCTTCCTCTTCAAGATCGTCGATCAAGCTCAAAACTTGGCGAGCATTTTCTAGATCAAGCATAATCGTTGCGCTTGGAAGAAAGGCGCGCTCTGCAACTTCCCACTGAATTGTTTTACCCCTTAAAACATCCTTGATTGCTTCGAAGTCAGAAGGGTTTGAGAGGATTTCATAGGAATCACTATCTTCTCCTTCAAGCTCTTCTGCTCCAGCCTCAAGGACTATTTCTAAAAGCTCGTCTTCGGTGAAACCCAAGTCTTGAACGCTTTTTTTGGCTATCTGGATTCGCCCTTTTGTTTCAAAGAGATATTGAACACTGCCAGGCTCACCAATCTTCCCAGCGTTTTTTTCAAAAGCTCGTTTAACAAGCGGAGCAGTACGGTTACGATTATCAGTCAAAGCCATCACTAACAAAGCAACGCCTCCAGGAGCATAGCCTTCATAAATGACTTCTTCCGGGTCTGCTCCCGCAAGTTCTCCCGTCCCGCGTTTAATTGCTCGATCAATCGTATCAAGAGGCATATTATTACGTTTTGCCTCGTCAATGGCATACTTGAGCTTGAGGTTTGTGTTTGGATCTCCACCTTTAGCCCGAGCTGAAAAAATGATATCTCGAGCAATAGCACTCCAAATCTTAGAGCGTTTTTTATCGACTCGTGCTTTGCGGTGTTTTACTTTTGACCATTTATTATGACCTGCCATGGTTCCCAATTTTTCTTTTACATGCCTATCGCGTATTATTGAGCAAAGCTTCCATGAGAGAGCTTTGTCTCTTGTGAGTAGACTAATGATATCATTCTTTGAGCAAAGGTCTTATACCGTATTTATAAACCATTCTCAAAAATTCAAGCTTTCTGTTTGATCTTAATTGTTTTACAATAAGATCAAGAAGTGAAAACAAGAGTTTAAAAAGCTTTCAACTCCTTTGTCATTTCCAGTGAAGAAGCCCTGAAAAATCCCCTTCCTGCGAGTACGAGAGCATGAAAATCTTTGAAATAAAGATTGTCTTCATTCTACGTTTGCTTTTTATACATTGTGCTTGCATATCTTGTCTCTTCGGATGTGCTCATCAAGCTGATATTGAAAGATCCCAGTATCACGTCCACCAGGTTTTAAGCCAAGAAACTCCATGGGACCGAGAAGTATCACCATCTCCCCACAAGACCTACCCAAAAACCAGAAACTTTGAAGGCTCCCTTGCTTTGCCCGAAGCAGAATTTGATTTAGCACTCTCTCTTTTGCTTTTTGCAGATCGTTATGGCTCGGAAAACGTTGATGTCGAAGGCTGGCTTACGGTATTGGATGCCTGGGCGGATAAGCTTGCATTCCAACTTCATGGGGTAAGGGGCGAGAATGCGCGTATCTATGTGCTGCGTTCTTTCATTCATGATCAATTAGGCTTTGCTTTTGATCATCAGGATGCCAGTGGATTAAATCCGGAGAACCTTTTCTTTGATCGCGTCCTTGCTCGGAAGCGAGGTTACTGTGTCACGCTCTCTATGGTCTATTTAGTACTGGCAGAAAGAGTTGGCATTAAGCTTGCCGCGGTACGTTTGCCTCGACATTTTGCTGTTATGAGCGAGGAAAAAGAGAAAGAACAAATTATAGAAACAACAAAAGGTGGGCGTCCTCGTTCTTACGTAGAACTTTACAGTTCCTATACATTTGCTCGAGAGGCCGTTGAGAAACATGGCGTCTACCTGACAAAGCTTAACCGTGAAAGTATTTTTTCAACCTTGTTCAATAATCTTGGAGGATTAGCAGCCCTTGCGAACTATCATGATGCAGCCCTTGAGGCTTTCAATCAAGCCATTGAGCTAAGCCCAAAGAACCTTGAAGCTCGTTATAATAGGGCAGGCGTTCTAATGAAATTTCAACGCTCAGAATCTTTTGATCAAGCCTTATTCGACCTTAACGAAAGCTTGCGACTTAACCCCGACTTTTATCACGCTTATTGCCGGCGAGCTGATCTTTATGACTTGATAGGGCAATCTCAAGCAGCAGCGCAAGATTTAATGCGAGCCAAAACTTTAAAGCCAACCCAAACTACAGCTTATATCCAAGAAGGAATCATTGCCTACAGAGCAGAAAATTATTCTCTTGCTCAACAGCGTTTTGAAGAGGCTCTGAAGTACGACTCCGAAGATCGTGATGCCCTACGCAACTTGATTTTAACAGAACTTCAACTTGGTAATCAAAAACGAGCCCAAGAGTTAGAAGTATTTGAGAAAGAACTCAATAAATAAGATTTTTTTAATAAACAAGGTCTTTTTTAATCGATGAATGTAAGTGGTTTTCTCTCTACTCATTATTTTCACATACATGCCACATACACATGATAGAAGAAGAGGTTTTATGGCGCTGGTCCCTCAAAAATCACAAGAAGATCAAGATTTACCTTTCCCTAGAGCATTAAAGTCTGAAGATCAGAAGCGTTTTCAAAAACTCATCCAAGGCTCAGAGTGGTTTATTCTTTATCCCCAAAGCTTTTCAGAGAGCCTTAAACAGGTTCTTGAACAAACCAAAGGAAAGGTTCGAACCGACTTGCTGAGTTTTGAAGAACTTGGCACAAGGAGAAAAAACCGTCAGGTTCAAGAGCTCAAAAATCAACACTATCGCCACATCTTGTTCTTGGAAGATAGCAGACAAGGTTCACAAGCAGTAATAAAAGAAAGTGTGCAGAACCTTTTCCCACTGGCTGGCCAAGTCTTTTACAAGCTTTCAGGACAAGCAAAGGTCGATGAAGAGCAAGTTTTTCAACTTCTGCGGGATACTCCCCGCTGTTGCTAATCTTAGGTTTTACTCCACCGAAGTGGTGCTGATAGTTTTGAGAGCTTGACTTGAGAAAAGCGGAGAACAATCTTGCGCTTGCTGATTGACTCATAAGCTGCTAGAACGTGTACTGGTTATTGATAGAACGTTGCTATGACTAAAACACTTTTCAAAGTCTGTTATAAAGCATGAAAAAACAATCTTTGATCTTTTTATTTTCTCTCTCTCTTCTATATTTTTGGTCTTTTCAAGAGCAAATATTTGCTCAAGCCGTCTTGGACCAGGAGCCTTCGGTTTATGAGCCTAAAGGCGAATTTCCCTGGGGAATTCATCTGATTACAATCCCTCTCACAATAGTCTTTGGTTTTGTACTTGGTTGGATTGTACGTGAACGTTTATTCGCAAACGAACAAGCTCATCAGGCCCTCAAGCAAAAAACTCATTCTACGTCATAACCTTAGCGTTCCAGCCTTGAGATTCTACAGAGGCTCTAGAATAAAGTAATTTTTATGCTGATTCCTAAAACACGCCGAGGTTTACTTCCTTTACTTGAAGCACAAGGGCTCACTCCCCGCAAACAATGGGGGCAAAACTTTCTTCTTGATCATCATCTCCTCGAAGCAATTGTGCGTGAGGCTCAAGTTGAAGCAGAAGATCTTGTACTTGAGGTTGGCCCTGGTCCTGGAATGCTAACAGAATTCCTACTGGCTCGCGCAAAGTTTCTCGTTGGCGTTGAGATTGACCAGGGGATGAGTCGTTTTCTTTGGAAAACCCTTCAATCTCCCCAGCATTTTTTGCTGCTGAATCTTGATATTCTTCCGCAACACAACCAGTTCAATCCAGAAGTCTGTCAACTCTTAATCGCACTGATGAAGTCTTCACTACAAACTGAGAGCTCACAGGCTAAGGCTTTATTCTCAGAAATAGTAACCCAACAACTGAATGAGCAAGCGTACCTTCACCCTGATTTCCAACACAAGATTTTTTCAGCTCATGGAGCAAGCAAAAATGCTGCGGTTTTTAAAAAGCTAAAAGTTGTTTCAAACTTGCCGTATTCTATCAGCTCTCCATTCTTGATTGCTTTGCTTGAGAACAGCTATACAGGAAGACTGAATTTTCATTCTGCCACCCTGCTTTTACCTTTCGATGTTGCACAGAAGCTTATAAGTCAACCAGGTCAGAAAACGTGGGGCATGTTGGCTTTTTTAACCCAGCTTTTTGCTCGCGTGAAACTCTTACGAAAAGTCCCAGCAGAATGCTTCTGGCCACGTCCAAAAATCGACTCAATGCTGGTACAACTCTTGCCCTTGCCACAATCTGAAGTATTCCTTCAACCGACAGACGATTATTCTGGCATGAAAGCATTCATCCAAATACTTTTCCGTTATCGTCGTAAAAGCATTGCAACAATTATTCGCAAAGAGCTCAAACTTGATCAAAAACTCATCCAAGAGCTTTTAGCCTCAGAATCTGTTCCAGCAAAAGCTCGGGTTGAAGAACTTGAAATTCCCCTAGTCCTTAAGCTTGTAAGAAAACTACAAGCTTTATGGAAAGACTCTTCATCTTCTTCATGAAGCTTCCTCGAACGCTCTTTTCTCTTAAAAAAAGTGTCATGCGGAAGAAAATGAGCTAAGATGAACATCTTAACACATGCTTATAATCATATGTCAATTCTAACCCGTATTGAATAAGAACACCTTATGAGTGAACCTCAAAACAAAGAACCTCAATCTGAACAACGAAAAGAAAGTCGAATTATCGCAGCCTTTCCTGTTCAATATTGTTTTGTTCATGCGGTAGAAACCCTCACTACGAAGGTTTTTCGCAAGGGCAAAAGCCATGATGTCAGCCTTTATGGCCTTTCTTTTGAAGCTGACATTATTGATCCAAGTATTATACCTTCGGCTCTACGAGGAGAAATTTTGGTGTGTGTTACCCTCACCCTGCCAGACGCTTCTTCCGTCCAGTCCATGGGGCGGGTTGCCTGGGTAAAGCCTTTCAATGAAGAATCAACCCGATTTTTAGTAGGAGTTGAATACACTGAAGCAAGTGATGAAGAGCGCATGCGCATTTTTGAAAGTGCTCAGGCATATTCCAAGAAATCCTAGAGAGGTTGCTCGTTTGAGCTCTTCGAAAAAAAAACATCTGCCTCCTGTTTTCACAAGGAGTAATAAGTCAATGCCCCACAAATTTTTAAACCTTTTCAGAAACACAATTCATTCCAGCTTGAGCTTTGGAATGGGGTTGAGTCTTTTCTTTTTGAGCCTCGGCTGTGCGGATAGTGATGATGGTAGTACTCCTCAGCAAAAAAAACAGGACCCCTTGGAAAATTTCCAGGATATCTCTCAGGCAAAGGCTTTATACGCAAAGCAAGGACGAAATCTTAAGGCACTTCAAACTCAAGGCAAGGCACTGCTGAAGGAAATTCGAGCTGGATATTCCTGTGCAAATTGCCACCGTTACCCTGAGAACCCACTTCCAACTACTGGTCCAAGTCTTGAACTCACCGCTCAACGCTATACTCGTTATTTTGGCGATAGCACAAAAGCCCGAGTCTGGTTACATAACAAAATTCTCAGTGCTGATGATTTTCCAGGCCTGAGCACACCTCATTACAGCAAAGGCTTAATGCCAAAGATGAGGGGACTTTTCAAACCAAAAGAAACAGAAGCAATCGTAGAATACTTAATGAGCTTGGACTCCTAAGCAGCAAGAAGCAGCCTTAAGGTAGATTTTCTACCATGACCTCTGAAAATGGTGATATTGAGAGTAAGCTCTTAAAAAATTAAAAGGAGCTCTTCATAAAACTTAAAGAAGAGCTCCTTCATTCGACTTCTCAACTTCGTTAGTAATATCTACAAAAAATCTAACGAATAACGGGTGGGCGAATCTGCCAAGCGTTCTCTGGAAGCTGGCGCTTCAGGATATAGTCACTATCCTTTGCCAAATCCTTGATCAGGTCTTCATCTTCCTTACTCGGTAAATTTGCTTTTAAGTAGTTCTGATAGCTTTCTTCTGTATCGATAGAATTCCCTTGAGCATCATAATATTCATCAGCGTAGCGTCCAATTGCCCGGCGGAACTTAAGATCGGGCACGAAGAGACGCTCTTCTCTTCCTTCCTCTTCCAAATGCTTATTCAGCTTATGGACAACATCGCTAATTTCCTGGTGATAAAGCATCCGGTTATGGTGATTCAGCTCTTTACGGTTGAAATTCTTTTTATTCTCCTGGGAGCGCTCGTCAAAACGGCCTTTTAATCCCCAGACATATCCCCACTCCGCAGTAGAAGATTCATCTTTACCAAAAAGATCATGGGCCGTAGAAATCCATTTGTTGAAGTAACGCTGGATCACAGCTACAGGGATTTGTCCCGCAAGAACAATACGCTTTAAACCATCCTGGCCTGTACCAAGATGAAAAGCTTCTTCTCGCAGCATAGGTCCAGCACTTCTTGCCAAAGGAGCAAAAGCACTCGGTGCCAGCATACCCAACTGATATTTCCCATCACGGTCTACAAAACAGGTATAAGTATAAAAATCAAGCCAGTTATTTACGGCCTGATTAAAACTTCCCAGCAAACGTTTTCCACCCTTACTTTCAGGGAATGCTTCTGAGGCTCGACGCTCTAAAAGCTTTTGGGCTTCAAGTTTTCCTGAACTTCCAAAATGCTTGACCAAGATGTCACACATTTGCCAACCATGGCGCATTTCCTCAAGCATAATACGGACAAGGGCATAGAGATCATAGTCGTGAGGAGCTTTCTCCACCAGTAAGCGCTGTTGCTCAACAGAGGCAAATTCTGTATCAGCTTGCACATAAACTAGCTGCAAAAGAGTGTCACGAATATTTTGGGTAGGAACATCCATTACGGTATTCCATTTGTGCTTTCCGGAAAAATCCCCAAATTCGATATCTTTGCCAGTAGTATCATCGCTATCGTAATAGGCATCAAAGGTATAACTGGCTTGTTTCGGAAGCTCAACCCCAACATCCTTTTTCCATTCTTCGAAAAGATCAACCCAATCATCCATGTTACGGATGCGTTTTGAAATCATCATAATACATTCTCCTTATCCTTATAACGATATACCTGAAATGAATATTCTAAGATAGCTTTGGGAACTCGTTTCTTACAAAGCCCCCTCAATATCCTCTTCTATAATGAAAACCTATTTTACGCTTCAACCAGTTCAGCTTGTTATTTTCTGCCTTTGTTCTTGAACTTCTGTTTTGATTGGAGATTGATATTCAGCACAGAGCGCTTCAAGAGCTATTCCACTTCCTGTTTTTAATCCTCCAATAAAGAGATCAGCATAATGTCGGGCAATCATACTGGCATGGTAACTCCCCGTATGGCGATACCAACGAGCAATCCAGTTGACACTTCCAAGGATCATAAAAGCAGAGAGTTTTGCATCAACGGCTCGAAACTTCTTCTCCCTAATTCCCTCTTCAATCAACTGGCGAAAACCTTGTTCAAAACGATCGCGCTTAGCAATAACACGCTGAAGTAAATCACCAGATAATGCTGTAAAATCAAGCGCCATAGACGATCCCTGCAGTACATCAAGAATAGCTTCAATATGACTTGCAATCAGAAGCCCAAGAGCCTGATCACAGGGCAAGTCAAGTTTCTTAACGCGTTTCAGGTTCTCAAGCACGAGGTTAAGAGAATAATCGTGACAAGCAAAGAGGAGCTCCTCTTTATCCTTAAAATAGTAATAAAGCGAACCCTTGGTCATATAAAGCTGGTCTGCAATTTCCTCCATAGAGGTTCCGTAGTAACCATGGCTTGAAAAAGCCCGAGCAGCCGAACGTAAAATTGCCTCACGTTTGGCTTGTGTTTTTCTTTTACGACGCTCGCTTGCCTGCATGGACCTACCTTAGACTCGACAGAGTCACAATATTCCAGTTAGTATAATTTTGACCCTATGTTTAAAAATATACTTGATATATAGCTTTTTTGCAAGGAGAAAAAACGTAGAATTGTAAAAGCTTAAGAAAGAATGAAAGCGTTCATCATTTACCAGCAACCCATGACCTGCCAAAGGGAGCTTCATCTCATATGTCTTTTTCCAAGCGACTTCGAGCTCTTGTGCTTTTGTCCGGAAACGGCAGCACATTTCAAAACCTTTATGAACGTAGTCAAGATGGAAGCTGTGCGCTTGAGATTTGCGGAGTTCTAGCTTCTCGTTCTTCAGCTTTTGGACTGACTAGAGCCCAAGGTTTTGATCTTCCTGTCCATGCTGTCGAACGTAAAAATTTTGCTGATGTTCGAGCTTTTTCCCAAGAAGTTTTTAACAAAGTAAATGTTCTTAAGCCAGACCTTCTCCTGATGGCAGGGTTCAACTGTTTACTGTTATTACCAGAACGTTTCATTGGGAAAACGCTTAATATTCACCCTTCTCTTTTGCCTGATTTTGGGGGAAAGGGAATGTATGGCCTGCGTGTTCATCAAGCAGTTATTAAAGCAAAGGCCAAAGAGACAGGCTGCACTCTTCATTATGTAGATAACCAGTATGACCACGGCCCTGTAATAGCGCAAAAAAAACTCGAAGTCCTAGCCGACGACACACCAGAATCGTTGCAGGTACGGGTCCAGGAAGCGGAACGTCAACTCTACCCGGAAGGGATCAACATGGTTGCAAAAGGCAGTGTCCGCTATGAAGCAGGGAAGGCTCTATTCCTGTAAAATCTTCTGAAATTCTTGAATAACACCTCTTTGGTTTCAGCTTCAAAAAGTCGGATATTAACTCAAGCATCCAAGCCTATGCGCTGGAAAAAAGCAAAGCTTACGCCCCACCTTGGCACAAGCTAGTTGATGCTTTTTGTTATGATTATGAAAGATGAGATAGAGGTGTGGAGCGGGTGATGGGATTTGAACCCACGACATCAACCTTGGCAAGGTTGCACTCTACCACTGAGTTACACCCGCTTGTTCAAACTCTATCCTATTTGTGATAGCTTCCCTGTTAATACTTGTCAACACCCAAGTTTTAATCTTCAGCATTCTTCCCTATAAAAGCTCTTGAATCAGAACCTTTAGCAACCTACGAAATAATAAGGAGATAATATAAAATAGAAGTAGAGATGAACGCCAGATCCTACAAGCCGGAAAAAACGTAAGCATATAAAAAACAAAACCTTATAAGAACGCATTAGACACCGAAGCGTTCCCTGTTTTATTTATTCAATACAAATATACTTTTCCCTAAAAATTCTCACTTGCAGCTATATTTACATTTTGCATCAATTGCTTTTATATATAAAATTGCTTTTCAATATTAGAAAGAAAGAAGGAAGATAGTAGCATAAAAATAACATACATACTTTAAGGAAGGCATCTTTCATGAAAACAATACTTAGAACTTCTCTAGAGGTATTTTCCAATGCTCTTCAACCACGCTTTTTAAGCACCGCAAAATTAGGAGCTCTTTTTGTACTTGGCCAACTCTTGACACTTCCTGCTTTTGCTCAGGTTACAGTTGGAAATGTTACGCCTGATCATGCAACTCCAAACGCCTTACAAAATGGAAGGATTGATGTTCTTTTCCAAGGCACAAACGGAGACATGAATTCTGCTACTGCTACCCCTACAAGCTTTGTTGTAAATGGCTCCTTAACTGGACGGCGTCTATTAACAGGCAACGGGGCTTATACTGGAAGCTATAGTGGAAACCAAAATACTCTAAGCTTTACCCCTGACACCCCTGCTGGTAATTTTTTGCCTGGGGAACAGATCAGCATCAGCTTAACAGATGCTCTTCAAGACCAAGGCTCAAATGCACTCAGCCAGCCTTATGTCTGGCAATACCGAACCGAATCTGGAACAGGTACAGGAGATTTTACTGCCGGACAAAAAACTATTGCTTTTCCTTCAAATTTAAGCATGGGTATGGGTTATGGTGACATCGATGGTGATGGAGACCTTGACTGCCTCGTTGCCTCTTGGGGCACACAAAACCTCATTCTTTTCAACGACGGGTTTGGAAACTTTGGATCGATTGGCTTCTTTGGGCCGGGCAATGATGCCACAGGTGATATTGTGCTTGGCGATATGGACGGCGATGGGGATCTTGATGCAGTTGTCGCTAACATAGGTGGACAAAACGTTGTTTACCGTAACGATGGCAGCGGAGCCTACTCTTTCATGGCAAATTTTGGAACGGGCTCAGACCCCAGCATGAGGGCTGCTGTAGCTGATTTCAACGGTGATGGGAGTCTTGATATTGCTGTTGCAAACCCAAGTGGCCAAGACGCTGTTTATTTCAATAATGGAAATGGGACGGATTTTTCTTTGAGCCAAGACTTTGGAAATGGCCCTAATACGAGTGATATCGAAGCTGCAGACATGGATAACGATGGAGACCTTGATCTCGTTCTTGCAGATCAAGGTGGGCAAAATCGCTGGTATCCTAATGATGGCAATGGTGACTTCACTGTAAACCTTCCTTTTTCCTTTGGAACAGGCAGTGACTTTTCTACTTCACTTGGCATTGGTGACTTTGATCTTGATGGAGACCTTGACCTTGCCGTTGCGAATGATGGTGCATACAACCAAATCTGGCAAAATAATGGCAGCGGAGTTCTGACCCATTTAAATAGTTTTGGAAACGGTAGTGATAGTTCAAAAGATGTTTGCGCCGGAGACGTCGATGGAGATGGAGATCTTGACCTTGTTGTCGTAAACCAGAATCAATCAAATTTCTGCTACCTGAATGATGGTACAGGAAACTTTTCAGGAACAAATTTCTCTTTCTCTGGTAATAATGGAGCCAGGATTTATCTTGGCGATGGAGATGGGGATGGAGATCTTGACCTCGCTGTTGCGAATACGACAGGTGGCAACTACCTTCATCTTAATACCAATGGTGGCAACTTTGATAATGACTCCACCCTTTCCACTGCCAGCGAAGTAACACTTCTTCCTGCTGATGGAACAACAGTTTCAGCGTGGGAATTGACTCTTAATGACTCCGGGGCTTCTGATGGCCAGCCAACAACAATTGTTGATGTTACCTATGAAATCTTTTATACCGCTGCAGGAGGCGGCAATAACGTATCCTCCTTCAACTGGTCTTTAGCTGGTTTTCCTGGCGTCACCCCTGTCATTAATCTTGGAGCACGCACCGTTACTTTTAGTGGTATTAGCCTCAGTGCGGCTGATGGAGGAAGTGCAGCACTAACACTCCTTGTAAGTGTCAAGACCCCTCCTCTGGACCAAGAAAAGATCGATGGAATGGTCTTAGGCATCGACCTCGTTTCTGTAGGCACCCAAGGAGGAGGATCGTCTATTACAACAGCTTTACCTGTTGCAAAGCCAAATGATCTGATTGCAGATGTTACAAGCTCAGGTTTTCGCATCATCACTCAAACCTCAGGAGGACAACAAAATATTCCTTTCTTCACCCAGCCCCTACTGGAAGTTATTGATGCCAGCGGAAATCGTGACCAAAGTTATTCTGGCAGCATTACAGCTTCGTTGACTCCAGGAGTTGGCCCTGCTGGTGCAACACTTTCAGGAATAACAAGTATTCAGGCTGTAAATGGGCTTGTTACCTTTACAGATCTTCAAGTAGATTTAACGACCACCATAGCAAACCAATACACTCTCGACTTCTCAGGACCAGGGCTCAACTCAATAACTTCAGACCCTTTCCAAGTTTTTAGCTTTACAGCAGACACAGATTCAACCCTTGTTGAAGTCAGTGAACTCACATCATTTTCAAGTATTGCAGCAAGCCAGGCTGTTTGGGAGTTTGAATTGAGCGATTTAGCTGCTGGGGGAGAAGTTCGACCTACAACAATAACAAACTTAAATTTTAAAGTTACCCCTGCAAACGCTGGCACGAACACAGCAAGCGACTTTGAATGGAAAATCAATGGCAGCCTTGGAATTGTTACAGGTGATACTGTTGCTTTCAGTGGCCTTACCATTGAAGCATCAACAGGTGGAAGTACGAGCTTTACACTTGATGCAACAGTTCAAACGAGTGTCACTGACCCAGCAAACCTGGATGGAGCAAGCCTGACAATTAGCCTCCAAAGTGCAACAACCAAATCATCTGGATCAAGCTTAGGGACGGCTTTTCCGATACAAAAAAGCAATCCTGTCGCCATCAGTGTGCAAGCGACAAAGCTTAAGGTTGTCACTCAACCTCAAACAACCCCGCCAAACACCTCTTTACTGACCCAGCCTGCTGTTGCCGCGGTAGATATTCGAGGAAATTATGATCTCGATTTCACCGGAACGATAAATGCAGTGATTACTTCAGGAACAGGTGCTGTTGGTGCGGTTCTCAGTGGAACGACTTCCTTGTCGGCAAGCGCTGGAGTCGCTTCATACACCAATCTCTCCATTAATCTTGAAGCAACGAACTATAGCTTGACTTTTAGCTCAGGAGGACTTTCTGATGCTATTTCAATAACATTTTCCATTACTGACGTCGATTCGGATTCAACTCTGGTCGAGCTTTTTAGCGCAACCAGCCTTCAAAGTCATCTTAATTTTCAAAAGGTTTGGTCTCTGGAAATAACAGATTTTGCTACAAAAGACATTCTTTCAACAACCATTCACGAAGTTACTTTCGAAGTTATCCTTGCGAATAATGGAAGCAATACGCTTCAAGATTTTGATTGGGATCTTAACCTCTTGGGGTTAACTCCAAATATTAATATTCAAAACAACCAAATAAAATTCAGTGCTTTTTCAATTTCAGCCCTTAACGGTGGACAACAGCTTTTTGATCTTTATGCTCAAGTCCGAAATAACGTAGCAGACCCTCTTCAACTTGATGGTCTGGCACTCACCATGAAAATCCTTGATTTCAAAGTAAGTAGCTCTGGCTCGTCGATCTCGACGACTACACCTATAACCAAGGGCTCAACAACGAGTGTAGGTGTCCAAGGCACAGAACTCCAAGTTGTAAATCAGCCAAGTAATGCCCTTGCTTCCACTCCTTTTGCAACTCAACCAACGGTTGAATCCGTTGACAGCAAGGGGAATCGAGACCTCGATGCAAACTTCAGTATTAGTGCCAGTCTAACCCCCGGAACAGGGAGTGCGGGAGCGACTCTTCTGGGGACAACGACAGTAGCTTTAGTATCAGGTGTCGCCACCTTTACAAACCTGGCGGTTGATCTTGCTGGGAGTAACTACACCATTGACTTTGCTCCGACCGCAGGGGGTTCAAGTACGACTTCTTCTGCTTTTTCAATCATTGCAGGGGGTGGTGGAACAGATCTTGATTCAACCCTCACTCAAGGTTTTGAAATCACAACCCTTTCAAGTATTGCTTCAAGTACTCCTGTCTGGGGAATAAATCTCAATGATCTTGGTACAAGTGATGGCTTACCCACAACCCTTACATCTCTAACCTATGCAATAAGCTTAACCTCTAATGGCAATAATAATCTTAACGACTTCACATGGTCATTAAGCGGTGTTGGAACTCCGGCTACTGTTAATACTCTTGCTGGAACGGTCACTTTCAATGGTCTTAACATTTCTGCAAACGATGGAGGCTCAAGCAGTATTATTTTGAATACAGCACCACGCTTTTCCGTAACAGATCCAAGTCACCTGGATGGGCTTCTCCTTCAAATAAGTATTAATGGTGTTACGAGTGGAGCCAATAGCTCTCTCATCGCGACGGCACTACCCCTGAATAAAATCAACCCACTAACACTTTCCGTAACTGCAAGCACTCTTAAAGTTCTGTCACAGCCAGCATCTACTCAGCAAATAGGGATTGGTTTTCCAGTTGTTGTCGAGTACGTTGACTCCCAGGGCAATCGAGATTTAGATGTTACGGGTGACTTGGTACTTGCGACTCGCTCTGATCTTGGAACAGTAATTCAAGACACAAGCAGTCCTGCTTTAAATGGAGTTGCAAACTTTACAGGTTCAAATGAAATTCTTTTAAGTTCTCCCTCAACAGCAAGTGTTACTTTAACTTTGCAAGACGATAGCACAGGGAGTATCAACTTAAGTAGTTCTTCAATTTCAACAACTCCTTTTGCTTTAAACAATGGTGGTGGCACAACGACTCCACCAAAGCTTTCCATTGGAAGCAGTGGTGGAGGTGGTGGAGGTTGTGTTTTGAATACGAATCATAATCGAAATTTTGCATTGGCTCTGTTACTCTTTACCCTTCTTTTTTCCAAGAGTTACTTTTTCTTTCTCCGTAAAAGCAAATCTTAAAAATTCGAGCTACGAAATTACCAAAGAGACGAAGATCACTTTCTTCGTCTCTTTGTTTTTTGCTCTTGAAAATAAGGCGTGGTACGATATTCTTTAATTATGCTTCATACAGGTGATGCAAAACATGAATTGTTAAGGATGAAACCTCATGGACGAAGCCGTAAAGTTTCCAAAGAACCGTCAACTCGAAGCCATTAAAACAGCATGCTTAAAGAATGCTCCCTGTAAAATTGTATTCGAAGAAAAACCAAAGCAACCCGTTACGAGCACTTTTCTTTACACTGATCGCCCTCAAGCAGGTTCTCAGCGCAGGCTCTATATCGCATTTACTCCTGATGCTCCAAAATCTATTCATCAAAGTCGCGCAGAAATACGTTTTGAATATGACGACCTCAGCTTAGTTTTCTACACGACTTTTCAACGAAGTGTTAAATGGAAAAGTAAGCTTGGGGAGGAACTTGATGCCTGGGAAATACGTTACCCTGGAAGCATTCTTGTACTCCAGCGACGTGGTTACTTTCGAGTTCGAGCAAACGCAAAAGACCCTGTCAAAATTGGAATTACTTTTGCTGAAGATCAAGAGCAAAAAACGAAACGCTCTCAACGTAAGTCTAAAAAGAGTCGGCTCAAAAGTAAAAAACAAGTTGATGGAATTGAAGGCATTTTATGGGATATTTCTGGTGGTGGACTTTCTTTTACCTTTACCACAGAACCTCCCTTTCAATTTACTCCTGGCGCTGAGATTCAAATGAGCCTTGCGTTACCAGGACTGATTAATGCCGTTGAACTGATGGGAAGAATTGTTGCCCGAAAGCTGAATATTGAAGGACAAACAGTTTATGCTCTAGCTTATAGTGATATTGATTCAACCCTCAAACTACGCCGAGGACACAACCAAATTTTGCGTTTTATAGCCTCCCGTGAACGAGAAATTTTAAGTAACTTGCGTCAGAAAAAACGCTGGAATAGAACATAACAAACTTCTTACTCCTAGCGCTTATGCAAGCTCCCCTTTCTACAGTTTTATACAAAGCTTTTTACTAAAGAGAGCTGGACTTTAAGCTCCAAGCCATTTCTTTCGCGCTTGCTTTTGCTTTAAGGTTGCCTTTTCGCTGAAAGAAAGTTGAAGTTCACCTGCCTCAACCTCTCCCAACTCAAGAGTATAGTGTTGCAACAAACCTGAACGGAAAACACTAACTTCAATCTTTTGTCCTGGATAGAATGTTTTAAACAACGTATCAAACGTGGCTTTAGAGTTAACACGAACCCGGTTTAAAGCAATAATTTCGTCATGTGCGCTCACTCCAGCACGGCTTGCTGGAGACCCAAGGCGCACCAGCTGAACCTTAATCTCGCCTTTATTGTCGATGACCTCCCAGCCTGCCCAGGCTTTTGTTTGAAGTTTTTGCTTTTTGCCATCAAGACCTACCTTCTCAACGGAAGTATGCCCAAGTTTAAGGCCAAAATCTTTGAAGGATTTCTCAAAACGAAGATCTGTTTTTGCTTCAAGGTGTTCACGAAACCACCCCTTCCAATATGTTTGTTCTGATTTATATTGATTTTTCTTTTGTGTTTGAAGTACGACTTCAAGCACAAGATCCTCGAAACCTCCCGTTTTAAAACCTGGCTGCGGCCAGCCATAACGCTCAAATGCAAGATGCATGACATCATCAAGAGAACGTTTATGCTGAGTGCGCTCTCGAATCTTAAGGTCAAGCAAAAGCCCAACAAGCCCACCTTTAAGGTAGTAGCTTATACCTGAATTCACAAAATTCTCATCGGCAAGATAGAGCTTTGTCCAAGCTAGAAAGCTTGATTCCTTCAAACTCATTACTTGATTGCCCGGACGATTGCTGAAACGATTCAGCTCTTGACTCCAAGCTTTCAGAACTCGTTCAGGTGTGACAAGCCCTGCTCGCAGCAAAACAATCCACTCATAGTAAACTGTAAGCCCCTCCATAATCCAAAGCGCTTCAGTATATTGTTCCTTACTATAATCAAAAGGCCCCAGGGTGTTTGGACGAATGCGCTTGACGTTCCAGGTATGCCAGAATTCGTGGCTAATTAAACTTAAGAAGTCTTCATACTCTTCACGGCTCGAAAATTTCAAAGAAGGCCAGGCTGAAACTTGAGCGTTGAGGTGCTCAAGCCCTCCGTTAGCTGTTGGCAAAAGATGCAAAATGAAAAGGTAGTTATCATAAGGAAGTTGATCTGAGAAATGTTTTTTTGCCGCCCGGACAATCTTAGCAAAATCTTGCACCATCTGGTCCGCATCGTGATTTCCCCAGCCATAAAGAGCAATTTCATGAGGTTTGCCATCAACTTGAAAGCAATATGCTTGATGACTTCCTACCTCTACAGGCGCATCTGCGAGGATATCATAATAAGGAGCAAAAAAAATGTTGCCTTTTCCTTTAATCCGAGCAAGCGGGCAAGCAACTTTCCAATCAGCATAAGGAATAATCTCCAGCAATGCTGGAAGTTCAAGGTAATCTTTAAAGTAGGGCAAAATATTTGTTGACTGAAAAAACGCGTGGCTTTCATCCACATGGGCTGTGCGCACACTCCATTCAAAACAATAGGTTCGAAAAGAAACAAAAAATTGTTTCTTTTTGTTCGAAGTAATTCGCCAGCTATCTTTGCTGATTTGCTTGCAATCAAGGGGCAATCGCCCACCTTTTTTTTGGTTTAAAGTATAAGCCTGGAGCTCTGAGACATTACGAGCAAATTCACGAATTTTATAACTTCCTGGAGTCCAAGCTGGAAATTGGAGCTCAACTTCTTCTGCTTCAAGACCTTGAACTTCAACACAGACTTCAAGGTAATGTGTCCATGGCTCAGGCATTGAAACCGTGTAGCGAATGTGTGGTTTTGAACCAACGGCTTGCCTGAGACCAAGAGTTGGATAAGAAGCATTCATTCTTTTCGACGATTTCTTTTTATTTCGCACTTCTTTGGCTTTACTTTGTTTTGCCACGTAAACCTCTTCATTCCTATTCATAAAAACACTCGCGAGAATTTCTTTTAAATCTTTGGAGCAATAATGGCTTGTACTTCTGCAAAGGTTTGATCTGCTTGTCCTTCAAGCTTTGCAACAAGTTCACTGTACTCCTTATGAAAAGCTTGGTCTTTAATACTGCCAAGGTTTATGCGCATATTAAGCCCTGCGGCATAAACTGCAGCCCTCAAGGCTAAAGCAGCCACTCCAGCATCAGAAAGAGCGTTGATATTTCCAATAGCTGCAACGTTTTTTGCAAGTTCAAGCCCCTTAAGAGCTTTTTGAGCACATTCATAAGGTGCTAAGGTTGCTATTTTTAAAGCTTTTTGAATACTTTCTCGTCGTAAAGCTTTTTGGGCGTCATCTTCTTTAGGCAAAACATAGGCTGCAGAAACTTGGTTGTAAGCCTCTACATCTTCCTGATAACAAACCAAAAGTTCATTCTTTAAACGAAGTGCATCCTGAGCCAGTTGCTCGGCCTCGGCTTGAACTTCCTGGTATTTTTTTCGACCAAGCGTTAAATTCGCTACCATAGCAGTAAGTGCCGAACCAATGCCTCCAAGTAATGCCGCCGCCGCTCCGCCGCCAGGAGTTGGCCGGTTCGAAGCAAGGTCATCCAAAAATGCCTCTACACCACTCATATATGAAGCTTGTTCCATAGAGTTCCCTCCTCTTGGTTTGAATGCTTAAAAGTTTTTTAAAGATTATTCTCAAGGATAAGTTCCGGTCTATAATCTTTGAGTTTCAAAGCCTTAGCAACTTCTTGATTTAAGACCTGGAGATTATCGGAAGCCTCAATTCCCAGCTGCTTGGCACAAAGCTCCATCGCAGCTTGAGGAATCACACCAACAAGCTCTGATTCCTTAACTTCTACATTTTGCTCACGTGCAAGTTCCATAATGCGTTGATAAGCCTGAGCAGGAGAAGTTTTACGATAATCAACCAAATTCATCGAAACCTGAGCATACTTCTTGCCAGCAATCTCAATCTCAAAGCCCATGGCTTTTACTCCTGCAAGGCCACCATTTTTTTCTCGAATAGCTTTTCCTATTGCTTGAGCAAGTTCAACAGCATCTCCTTCCAAGTTAACATTATAAGCAATTAAAAAGAAACGTGCACCAATGGCTGTGGCACCAAAGCTTGGATGAATAGCATTTGGACCATAGTCTGGAACCTTTGACTGGTCCTGGCCAATAAGCTCTCGTAATTTTTCGAACTGCCCCTTACGAATTTTAGCAAGATTTTGTCGTTCAGGATTTTGAGCGGCACTTTCATAAAGATAAACCGGAACCGAAAGTTCTTTACCAACACGCTCCCCAAGCTTGTTTGCAAGTTCTACACATTCTTCCATACTACTTTCCTGAACAGGGATAAAGGGACAAACATCTACCGCCCCCATTCTTGGGTGTTCCCCCTGGTGTTTCCTTAAATCAATCAGCTCAAGTGCCAATCGATAAATCTCAAAGGCTCCATCAAGTAATCCTTCAGGCTCACCTGCAAGTGTTAAAACACTACGGTTATGATCAGCATCTGATTCACAAGAAATCAATTTCACCCCCTTGATTCCCTGAACACTTTGTTGGATAGTAGTGATCGTTTTTTGATTTCGGCCTTCTGAAATATTTGGAACACACTCTATTATTTTCATTGTTCTATTTTTTCCTTATTTACTCTCTGCTTTTGAATAATTTCTTACTCTTATGGAAAGTATATTGATATCAAGAGTAATCATAAGAAGAAAAGGAACAAGCGTCAAAGATCCTATTTTCTTTTTGGTGAAAGGCGAAATTGACAGTAAGAATTCTTGATTTAAAGTTTATGGAGATTTTAAAGCTTGTTTATTCCGAGCCATCATTAATTTTAAACGTTTCACAAATTCTTGACGCAAATATTTTGGTTCAAGCAGTTCGGCTTGACAACCAAAAGAAAGAACCCACCCAATAGCCCAGGCTTCAGAGTATAGAGGAAGGCTCAGAAGTAAACTTCCATCTTTCTCAAAGTCTGCTTTAGCGTAATGTGAAGCCCACTCTTCAAGGACTTCCTCAGCACAAACAGGCTCAAAGCGAACAACCATCACCCCTTTCGCTTTTGATCCATCCCAACCAAGAGCATCCTGGGTTTCTTTCTTTTGAGCAGACGTTTTTGATGCAATAAACTTTTGTTCAAGAATGTCAAGCTCGGCAATGCGGTCAATCCGAAAGCTTCTCTTTGCCCTTCGAAGCTCGCAGTAAGCTTTCAAAAAAAAGCGTGTTCCCTCTTCAAAAAGCAATAAAGGATGAATACGACGTTTTAAGAGCTTCCCGTGTGATCCAGAATAATACTCGATCTCAATAATTCGCGAATGCAATATAGCGTAATCAATAAGCTCGAGACGTTTTTTTATTGCCTGACTTTGATCGCGCACTGCAAATTGAGGAGTCTGGGGCGACAAGGCCGCTTTACCTTGCATTGCTTGTGTAATTTTATTGAGAATTGAATCTATAAAGGCGCGAACTTCTATCGGAGCTGAACGAGCATAAACTTCAAGAGTGCTTTTTAAAGCAAATGCTTCAGCAGCTGTCAGCTTTACAGGACGACGCAAATCTTCTCTTTGGTGGAGCTGAACATGCTTCTTGCCAGCTTTTGATGTTATGAAAATCATGGTGTAGTCACTTGGCGAGTATGGAGGAACACCCGTAATCGCAAGTTCTTGAAGCAAGATTTTTTCCATATCTTGCTCTGAAAGCTGAAAATGCTCTGCAAGCTCTTGAAGACCTATCTTTGAGTGACTTTTTAAAAAGCTCATCAGGTTCAGCAAGAATTGCACCCGCTCTAAACTCGTTTCCATTGCCAGGTTCTCCTGTAGCTGGAAGTGTTTTGGTAGCAAATTTTGAACCCCCTATTCATAAAGGGTTAATGTTTCTTCAAGCCTCGCTTGAAAATCGTAAGCTAAGGAAGGCGGTGTGAAAATTTCAAAGTATCCGGCAAAGTCAGCAAGATACTGATAAAGCTCTAATGGATAGGCAGCAGGAATTGTCATGACAACACTACCATCGCTTTTCCTTGTCATGGGATAAATTCCTTTAAATTCATTTTCAATAATAAATCCAATTTCATGGTCAAAACGGACACCTATTTTTCTAATGGCCTGCCTACCTCCTGAAAGAGGCATTGCAGAAAAATAGGATTCAAGCTTAAGGTCATCAGGAAGCTCAAAAGGTTCTTCAGTGGTGAGTATTTCCACTTTTCCCTTTATACGCGAAAGCCTGAAAACACGTTGCTCTTGAGCACCTTGATCATAACCGACCAAATAGCAACGAAGGTTTCTGCGCACAAAACCCCATGGTTCAACAACTCGAAGACTTTTTTCCATTTCTCCAGCTTTCATATAAAAAAAACGCAACGCCTTTCTTTGAGCACAAGCAAGAAAGCATTTATCAAGTTTCGAAAGATCATTCTTCAAAACAGCAACTTGACGGTAAGTATTCTTTGTTTTTTGGAACGCAACCCCTTGTGCTCTTGAGCCTGCTTTCAGTTTTGTAATAGCAGAAAATAGAAACTTTCCTAGTAGTGTCGTTTTAAGTTCAGGGTAGTAAGTAGCAAGAGCGTCAATTAACACGTGCTCTTCTAACTCAAACTCTATGCGCTCGCTAATAAGTGAAGAACTCTTGAGCCGAAAAAGAGCTTTTTCTTTTTCTGGATCAGAGACTTGCTCAATTTCAATCCCAAGGCTTTCTAAGTCTTTACGGTCCCGTTGAAAACGTTTTCGAAAGGTTTTGTTCTGACGGCGTTCTTCTGAACTGAGGGCCTCACCCTCTGTAAAAGTCAGATCATCGTACCCCTCAAGGCTTGCAATTTCAGACATATGCACGCCTCGCTGCTTACAGAAAAACAAGTGTGCAAGGTTAATTTGACGCCGATACTTCGGTGTCCGACTCTGAGAACCTCTTCTTTGCAAACTATGAGTCTCGCGATCTTGATTTTGTAAAGAAGGTATATTCTCTGACTTTGATTCTTTTCTTTTTAAATCTCCTGCCTCAGCCTCAATATTCTGATCATTTGAAAACTCTGAGATAAGCTGAGCCAACGCTTGCTTCCTCTCAGAAGAAAGATCTTCTAAAGATCTTCCAACACTTGCCCTTCGTTTTCGCAATTTCTTCTTCATAGCGCGTACCACGTTTCGATCTTTTTTAAATAGTGATTAATGTCACATATTAGCTTTTTTTGGAGATCAAAAACATAGGCCTTTATCACCTTCTCAATAAAAAACAGGGTTCCCTTCTCAGGGAGCCCTGTTCTTTCAGTGAAGTATACAACTTCGAATGAAAAGCAAGTATCTTAAAGATGCTTCTTTTCTCCTTCTTCGTTACCCTCTAAGGAGCGAGAAGATATTGGCTTGAATTGCGTTTGCCTGAGAAAGCACAGAACTTGAAGTTGAAACACCAAGCTGAGCTTGAATCAGGTTCGTAATTTCACTTGCCGCATCAACACCAATGATATCAGCGTCTGCAGACGAAAGG
Source organism: uncultured Planctomycetaceae bacterium (assembly GCA_964548115.1). Taxonomy (GTDB): domain Bacteria; phylum Planctomycetota; class UBA8742; order UBA2392; family JABWBM01; genus CAZJPQ01. The sequence continues at coordinate 24,663 of CAZJPQ010000016.1, read as the reverse complement.
TTACCAATTGAAACTTCTGCATTTGTGATAGCGCTAATAAAGGTTGATTGAACAAGCCCTAAACGAGTTTGCTCTTTAACGATTTGACTAATAGCCGCATCAACTGTAGTCAACGCTTCCTGAGTGCTCCCACTTGAAAGCGATAAAGCGCCATCAGAAGTGATGTCACCAACAGCACTGCCGTTAAGAATCTTATTACCTTCAGTATTTCTTGCAACTGTGAAGACACCAGTAGATTCACTTACAGAGTAAATCCTTGAACCTTGTCCAAGTGTTGCACTTGTAAAGGTTCCAAATCCATAAGTAACAGTGTCACCAGAACTTGCACCAACAAGCCCTGTTATACCTTGAGAAAGATCAAGGTTCAAAGTACGCTGAGTTGTAGCATTAACGCCACCAACCGTGGAAGCTCCGAAATCAATTTCGATATCAAAGCCATTCTCTTGGTAACGAGCAGTAAGACCATTGTCGCCACTAAGGACAACTGCTTGTCCGTTAAAGCTTGCTGTTCCAGTTGTTCCAGAAGCGCTGGCTACAGCACCAACAGCAGCAGCACCACCAAAGCTCGTGGTAGCATTGGTTGCAGAAATCACCTCAACCTTGACGAAGTCTTCATTGGTAAAACCAACAGATTGAAGCTGGGCGGTCGTAGCATTATTACGGTTAAGCACAACGCCTGTCTGTGCTGCAAAAGCGTTAAAAGCAGAACTTTCTGCTGTACTCATGCCAGTACTTGCTATGGTTAAAATTGCAGAACCAAGCTTCCCTGTAACGCGGAAAACAGTAACGTCTGTAGCAGCAGCACCACCAACAGCATAAGCAACACCTGCACGCTGACCAGAAGTGGTGATACTTGCGTTAAGACTCAAGACAGTACGACCGTCAGTTAAAGTCTTCGTTGTAGTAGCAGCACCCATTTTATTCACGCGTACACCAATAATCCCAGATGCACCACCAAGTGAAGCACCGCCAGAGACTCCAGCAAACTCAGTAATCACACCAGCAGTAGAAATTGACTGGTAAGCTTTAATAGTACTTTCACCATTAATAAGCTTTCGACTTCCAAGCTTTGTGTTATTGGCTGTTGAATCAATTGAGGAAACAGCAAGGTCAATTTGCTGTTGAAGTGTTGCCAGCTCATCGTCCGTTGCAGACTGAGCTTGAATCAAAGTTGCCTTAACAGTGTCAAGCTGCCCTTTGATGCTTTCAAGAGCATCAATAGCAAGGCCCAAGCCCGTAACGTTAATCTGGGCTGTTTCGGTCACAACTCGTAAACTTCGAACATCAGAACGAATCTGACGAGAAGCGTTAAAAGCCAAAGCATCATCGCCAGGATTGACAATTCGCTCTTGGCCGTTAAGCTTTACACCTGCATCAGCAGCTGCACGACTAAAACGTCGAATTTGATTAACAGAATTATTTTGGGCCCTGAAAATAGGGTCGCCAACAGAACTGGTAAAATCAATTGTTGCCATGGATAGATCCCTCTCCTGTAACTCTAGACGTTCCTTCGCCTAGATTGACAAGACAAAACCATAGCGGACCTCCCGCTATGAATGAGAAAGAACATAGAACTCCTACGCCCTTTCCTTGCACCATAAAGTTTGAGCAGCCCCCTCTTCTTCACTTCAAAGAACCTTAACATGGTTTCCTTGCCCCAAAGCAAAGTACAGACTACTCTTAACGTTTACTTTCATTTTCTGAATCAAAAACTAAAAGAGTTTTTGATTGCTTGTAAAGCAACGTTTCTTTTGGAACTCCCCCATGGTTCTTTACAATAAAGAACCAATTTTCATTAAGAACCTTGAAAATCAATTCCTCAAGAAACAAAAAGGGGAATACCTTTTTGTCTATTTCGCTTTTTCTTCTAGAAATTCAAAAGCCTCAAACCAAAAAGTTTAAATCCTTTTTGATTGTTACTCTTCTTTATTTCATAGGAGAAAAAACAAAATAGAGACTTCCCGTCTTGGGGCATCCAAAGAATACCCCAAGACAAGAGTCTTTACAAAAGCACCAGAGTCAAAGAACCTTAAAGGGGACTTCCCCCCTCAGTTCAAAGCCCTACCCTCTCAAGAGACTAAAGATGTTGGCTTGAATAGCATTAGTCTGAGAAAGCACGGAACTTGAAGTTGAAACACCAAGCTGGGCTTGGATCAAGTTTGTAATCTCAGTTGCCGCATCAACACCTATAATATCAGCATCTGCAGATGAAAGATTTCCAATGGAAATTTCTGCATTGTTGATAGCCCCTATAAAGGAGGACTGTACTAATCCCAAACGGGTTTGTTCACTTACGATTTCATCAATAGCGCGATCAAGTGTTGCTAACGCTCTTTTTGTGTTACCAGTTGCAAGTGCGAGCGCACCATCACCACCAAGATCTCCAATAGCATCTCCACCGATAATGGAGTTGTTTTGAGTTCCTGAGGCCACAGTGAAAACACCTGTTGATTCACTTACAGAATAAAGACGTGTTCCCTTACCAAGAGTTGCGCTTGTGAAGGAACCAATACCATAAGTAATGGCATCTCCAGGTCCACCACCAACACCAAGTACACCAGTGATGCCTTTGGAGAGATCAACGTTTAACGTACGGTTTGTCGTAGCGTTAACACCACCGACCGTGGCTGCTCCAAAATCAACTTCGATGTCAAAACCATTCTCTTGGAAACGAGCTGTAAGCCCATACTCTCCACTGAGAGTCACGGCTTGGCCGTTAAAGCTTGCGGTACCAGTTGTACCATAAGCTGCCGCTGTAGCTCCAACTGCAGCAGCACTTCCAAAGTCTGTAGTAGCGTTGGTTGCAGAAAGCACTTCAACCTTAACAAAGTCATCATTGGTAAAACCAATAGATTGCAGTTGAGCTGTCGTGGCATTGTTGCGGTTAAGCACAACACCCGTTTGCTCTGCAAAGGCATTAAAAGCAGAAGCTTCCGCAACGCTCATACCAGTGCTTGCTATTGTAAGGGTAGCAGAACCAAGTTTTCCAGTAACGCGGAAGACTGTGATATCAGTAGCAGCAGCACCACCAACATTATAGGCTAAGCCCGCACGTTGGCCAGATGTTGCTATGCTTGCGTTAATACTCAGAACAGTACGACCATCGTTTAAGGTCTTTGTTGTTCCAGCAGTACCAACCCCAAGCTTGTTGATATTAACTTTGATAATACCAGATGCACCACCAAGTGAAGCACCACCAGAAACTCCAGCAAACTCAGTAATCACACCGGCATTTGAGATTGATTGAAATGCCTGGACGCTGCTATCACCATTGAGAAGGCGACGACCACCAAGTTTTGTGTTGTTTGCGGTTGAATCAATTGAAGAAATAGCAAGATCAATTTGCTGTTGCAAAAGATCACGCTCATCTTCGGTTGAAGCTTGAGCTTGAATAAATGTCTTCTTAATTAAGTCAAGCTGAGATTTGACAGATTCGAGTCCGTCAATAGCAATTCCAATACCTGTGACATTTAATTGAGCCGTTTCAGTCACAACTTTAAGAGATGCGATGTCTGAACGGATTCGACGTGAAGCTTGAAAAGCTAAAGCATCATCACCAGGGTTCACAATCCGCTCCTGGTTGTTTAACTTTAAACCTGCATCTGAAGCAACGCGAGTAAAACGACGAATTTGGTTGATAGAATTGTTTTGTGCCCGGAAGACTGGGTCACCGGTTGTTCCAGTAATTGGAGACATTGGCATAATATAAGATCCCTCTTGTTATCAACTGGACAATCCTTTGTCCAGCACACATTGCTGTCTGAATGGGTGACAGCTTCCCCTCTTTGTAACAATCGCTCTCTTCTACAGCTGCCTTAAAAAGGACATACACTGAAAAGAAAAGCTACCCCATCAAGGGTCTCCCTCAATGGCTTATTGTTTTTTAAAACACACGGCTTCCAGCACTCGGAGCTCCGAGTGCAATAGCACCTGCGCTTTGTTCGTATTGGAAAGGTAATGGACCAAAGCCTTGTGGCAATGTTTGCTCTTCAAGAACTGAAGCCGCTTTTCGTTGCGCTTTAAGATCTTCACGCAAACGAACAACATCACTTGCTGGAACAGTCTGAGATTGTCTTGAAAAAGCAGCAAGCTTCACTTCAAGCTCAGTAATACGCGAACGAAGAACTGAAAGCGCACCTTCTCGTGCCTCTCCATCAGCGAAGTGAAATTTAGAAGTTTGTTGACGTGAAAAACGTGAAGAAATTCTTTGAGAAGCCAGGCTATCCATAGCCCGCTCCGGGGCAATCGCCCCAAAGTGGTAAGTAGACATAAATTCCCCTCTAACCTTTGTTTATTTCCCAAGCATCCGTGCTCAGGATTTTCGGCTTTTATCCTTCTTGATTCTTCCAAGAAGACCGAACGCTTACTATTTATACTATTCTATATTTTTAAACAATAACAAAAACTGTTTTTTTATAAAAAATTCCCTTTATAAAATTTTTGGGCGTGAAAATTATGACCAACACCTTGAAGAGAGCTCGTCTTCCTAATACTTTTGAAGGCTGGGGTCAATAGCTTCAGCCCAAGCAAGAATACCACCAACCAGATTACGGGTTTGTGTATACCCCTGGGACTTTAAGAATACCTGAAGCTGAGCAGTACGAGCACCAGAGCGACACAGCAGAATCAACTCTTCTTCTTTCTTATCCCCAAGCAGATTCTGATATTCCTCATTGAAACGAGAAAGAGGAAGGTGTTTGCAAACTTCAAGCTCACAAATTTCAAGTTCATAACCTTCGCGGATATCAAGCACCATCGGAGCTTCACCACGGTTAAGACGTTCTTTTAATTCAAAGACATCGATTTGATCATCCCGTTGAGCACGTGGTACGTGTGGAAAATCTTCAGGCTTGGGAACCTCTGGCATAGCTTTTCTTCACTTTCAATAAAACCGTTTTCAAGAGATAAAAAACTTCTAGAAGCATAAATAACACGAATTATTTTTTGCTCCAAACACTTCCATAACTATTTTTTAATAGTCTGCTTCTCGTTCTTCCGTTTCAGGTATATTATCTTCCTTAGCAGCTGGATCTTTTCCTTCAAGTATATCAAGCCAACGCTGATCTTGATGAAGATTAACAAAGCGTTGGTCATTCACAAAAGCTTTTAAGCTTGAAGGAGTATCTTTGCCCCTTTTCCAAGCAAGGAAAAGCTCGTCGAAAAGACTCTTTTCCCATTCCAACCTTTGCTCTTCTTCAATTGTAAAGCTTTCAGCTTCCTCATACTTGTAATACACTTCAGATTCGCTTAAATTATAATAATAGCTGGCAATCATAAGGTGAAGCTCTTGAGCATAAGGAACATCGGTATGATTAAGAATCCAGCGAGATTCTTCAATTGCTTCCAGGTAAAGCTGACTCTGAGCAAGATTTAAAATCATGGAGTAGCGAAGATCTGCAATAATTCGATTTTGTTGAGCTTCTGAAAGAAGCAACCATTCCTGATCTTGAGTGCATTTCTCATCAATGAAATTAAAAAGATTTTCTACGAGCACAATAACCTCAAGACTTGTCGTTTCTCCCTGCACAAACTCTTCCCTGTTTACGCGCTCAATTTCAAGCCGCAAAACTTTTGGAGTAATCGCAGCAGGATCAAAGTTCCACCATCTTTCCCCTAAAATTGCCTGGGCAAAACTTTGGTATCGAGCATCCTTCCTGATTGTATGGAAACGCTGGTCCTCAAAAAGGTAGCGCTTCAAAGCCTGGTCAGCCCCTTCCAATCCTATCGCTTGGTTTAAAATTTCAAAAACACCTTCAAAATTTTTGAACCCTTCCGCATAATTATAGGAATAGCCTGTAAAATCATCGATCAGGTCTAATCCTAACTCTATAAATAACTCTGGACTTTGGCCGTACTCTTTAAGCCAATTTATATGTGAGCTACGGTCAATATCGGACCACTGACGCGAGCCATAAAAAACAAGCCGCATTCTCAGGTAACCTTCTCCTGCCAGGCGAGCATTTTCTGACAACCGACTCCAATAAAGGTCGTTCCCTCGGCTTTCTTCAAGTCCTTGAAAAAGCAGGCGCAAAAGCCCTTCTTCTCCGTAATAGTAGCCTCCTGATGCATTTGAATCTTCAGCTTGTTCTTGATAAAGCTCCTGCACAAAAAGAGGCAAAAATGTGAGGGGAAAATCTCCAGCATAATCAAGATCGCTTTCCAAAGGCAATGCAGAAGAATCGACCTTTTCTTCTAAAAGTTTCTTTGCTTTTTGAGAAAACGCTTGAGCCTTAGGTTTTTGAGGAGAGTCTCCTTGAAGCAGAAGTTCGCAGTCCCTAAGAGTAGCGGCATAATGCCCTACCTCGAAACGTATTTCAGCCCTTAAAAGATACCATTCAGCAAGCTCTTCCTGAAGCTCAGGACTCTGCGTTTCCTGAGGCAAGTTTCTTCCTTCAAGCTTTTCAATGACCTTGCTTAAGTTCTTAATTCCTTTAAGAGGAGTCCCCGCTTGAGCATAAGCCTGAGCCAACAGGGCATAAATTTCGTCGTTGAGAAAACCAACATACTCATCATGTTCTATGGCTTTCTCTAAGAATTCACTTGCCTGAAGAAATTCTTTCTTCTCAAGCATCTTCCGACCTTGAATAGCCCAATAGCTCGAAACAACCTCCGAGGGCAACGACCAGGTGTTATTCTCAATATCAATACCAACAAAAAGTGCGTCCGCTTCCGCCGTATGACCAAACTGATAATAACACTGGGCAAGTGAAGCCCGAATAAGTGTATCCTTGGGAATAGCGCTTTGGGCTTCGCTTAGCCAATGAAGGCTTTGGTCATAATCTTTAAGCTCAAGATATAATAAACCAAGATCTCGCTTGGCAAGAGCCATGGAAGGCTGAAGCCCTATTGCCTCTTTAAAATATTGAATTGCGATTTGGGCATCTGAAGCATCAAAAGAATAACGATAGTCTTCTCGTTTTGTACTTGCAAAAGCATAAAGGTCTTCTGCACTGCCGGGAGGAAAGCCTCTTTCAAGAATTCGTTGAAGCCTGTCCTTGATATCTGTCTCAAGGAAACCTTTTTCATGCATATCAAAAAGAAGCTTTTGACCTTGAGCTCGCGCGTGAACATGAGCAAAGAAGGGATAATGCTGGCAAAGTTCTTCAAGGGCTTGAAGAACCTGGTTTGAGTTCTCTTGATTTTGATCACTATGCCAATAATTATAAAAGGCTCTATCAAAGAGGTAGTAACTTAAAAATCTTGTCTTAAAACCATCGGGAAGTTTTTCTTCTAATTGCTCCAAGATGCTATCAGAAGCATTCTTCCAGGAATCAAAACCCTGGAAAGCATGGGAAAAAGTTGTGCTTGGAACCGCCTGTTCTCCAATTAAAGCATAGCCTGTTTTTTTATCTTGCCCCTCAAGCATATGTAAAATGTCCTGCTCCTCAAGCTCCAGGTCATAGAGATTCATCGCATCATAAGGTCGTCCAATAACAAAACTTCTGGCCCCAACCCCCAGCAAACCATTGAACGCACTTAAGCTGTTCAAAGAACTGTTGAATCTCTGAAAAAAGCTTTCTTGAGCCGACTTTTCAGATTTACTTTCCTCAAAGTGATGCTGCAAAGTCGCAGGTTTTGCAATATTGATAAAAACAAGTTTTTGTGTTAATGCTTCAGGAATTTGCCAGCTGTCGACTCCTGAGTTCTCCTTGAAAAGATCATAAGAAACCAGCAAATGCCGATTAAACACCTCGATGGCGTTAAAATCTGCTCTTAAGGATTGGTTCGGAGATGTTTCACTTTTTGAATTTTTCAAGCTATCAGAGGGGTTATTTTTTGGAGGAGCGGGCTTTTCTGTTTTAGAAACCTGTGGCAGATATTTTGAATATTCAAAAATAGTATCCTTCAAAATAAGCCTGCTTTCCAGAGACCAACAAACGATACGTCCATCCTCGAGTGCGCCAAAGACATCACCAATAAGGTTTTGGCTTTCATCTGGGACACAAAGAAAACGGACCTTAGAGAAGTGCCCCACCTCTTGGTCATGCTCCATGTCACTCCCGCTCAGTAGTCCTTTCTCTAAGCCACGATCTTGATGGGATTCGAGCTCCATCACATTACTATCAGGGTTTTGAAGTGGGCGCTCAAGCGTGCCGTCTGCAATAAGCTCGCCACGCTCTGAAAGAGACCAAAGCAGAAGCTCTCCTTCAGAACTTGAAGCCACGACAATATTTTTATGAGCAGAAAAACTAAAAGCAGCCAAAGTCCCCGTTTGAAACCAAACCATATCAAGAAATACAGGCTTCTTCAGCAATGTACCATTTTCACGTACCTTCCAAACCTGAATAACGCCGTCTTCAGAAGCAATAAAGAGTAAATTTGATTCTTGTGCAAAAACAAGTTGAGCAATTTTCGTATTGTTTATTTTGAAGCGAGTTTGAAGCTCTCCATCCTCACACTTCCAAATTTTCACCTCTCCATTTATACTACCAGCAGCAAAGTATTGTTCATCCTCCGAAAAAGTCATAGCGCTCACTTCTTCTCTCATCGAAAGACGCGCTTGCTCTTCTCCACTGCTTGTTTCCCAAAGTCTTAGTAAGCCTGAGCTATAACCTGCAGAAGTCCACCGATCATTGGGACTTAATGCAAGCTTGCTTATAGAAGCATAAGAAGACAGGGTACTTTGAGTAAGCAGCGAAAAGTCATCCACTGCTCTGATGCTCAATACTGGTTCAAAACTGTCATAGGAAGAAATACTTGAAAAAATGAGGCCTTGCGAATCCGGAGTAAAACAGATCGATGGAGTGTTCCATGTCTCTTTTATAAAATGCTGGTGCACTTCTTCTGACTCAAGATCAATTAAAAAAGCCCCCTGGTTTATGATGCAGAGGCTTAGCTTATCACCTGAGTGCGAAAAAGCAGGACCTTCCAAATCATAAGAGGTAAGAGGAAAATCAACGGGCAAAATAACCTCTTGTTGAAGAGCAAAGTGCTCCTTGTCATAAAGTTGAAGTTTTCCATTACTGTAAACAAGGGAGAAAAAGGGAGCTGCAGGGTGGCTCTCAAAGGCAATGATTTCTGTACCCTCGTCACTTTTTTCAAGAATTCCTGCGTATCGAAATCCAGGCGTTTTTCCCTCCTCCGCCTCGCTCTCTCTACCCAAACCACCTTCTATCCGATAATGCTTCAGCTCCTTATTCGTTGAAACCAGCAAGCTTTGTTCATTTTTCCCAGCAAAACAGATGCCTTGAATACTTTCTGCTTCTGTTAATTCGATAGACAGCAAGCTTTTTCTCTCATAAAAATTATTGATGTCTACAAGTTGGATTTGATCTGCTTTGTTTGCATAGGCAAAAGTACTTCCCTGAGAATTCCAGGCAAGAGCAAGTTTTTCATTCCATAGAGAAGTGTTTTGAAAAGAAAAATCCGAATAAAGAGTATTAAAATCGCCAACCTTGAAAAGTCGGATACTGTTGTCACCATAAGCAACAAGCAGGTGTTTTGCTTGAGGCGAAAGCGCAAGGGCAGACACCATTGAATCGCTCTCGTGAATGATCGGAAAACTTAAATCAGGCTCATCAAAGTTGTACAAAAAAACTTTGCCTGTAGAATCTCCAAAGGCTACGAACGAAGCTGCTGATGCTAAAGCCTCGATTTCCTGAGGAGCTCCGTAACTTCCGAGACGAAGGCGTGGAGGAGACAGTTCAGCAATAGCTTGAGCTCGTTCCAGTTGAGCCTCGGGATTAACGTACAAAGCCAACGACTCAAGCATCAAGCGCAGACCTTCTTCATGTTCACCTTTTTGAGTCTTATTTTTACCAAGTGCAAAAAGCCTCTCTGCTCGAACAAGTTGGGCTCGTTCCAGCTCGAAAGCTCGTTCTTCCATTTCTTTTGCTAACACTCGCTGCTGGGCTTGAGCATCCTCTGCTTTTTGTTTTGCTAATTCCGCTTCTTTTCGAGCCTGCACAGCTTCTTGTCTTTCTCGCCTTGCAATTTGTTCGGCTTTAAAAGCATTTTGTGCTTCATGTTTTGCCTGATCTCGACTTTTACGGAGGTTTTCAAGCGCTATTTTTTTTTCGTCTTCAAGTTTACCGACAGCACTCGCTATTTCGCGTTGAAGCGCTTGTGCCTCTGCGTACTCTGGCACAAGTGCAAGCGCCTTATTGACTGAGATTTGAGCTTTATAAAGATCATCTTTGCTAAAAAGAACCTCTGCTCCAGCAACCAGTTCTTCAGCATCATCTTGACGCTGAGCCTCAAAATACTGTAAGAGCAAGATGACTGTCAGAACCATCAAGACACAGGCAGAAGCTCCAACTCCAACAACAGTTTTGTTTCTTAGTATAAAGCGTTTGGTAGCCTGAAGAGTTGAATATTGATGAACTGATACGGGGCGACCTTCTCGCCAGCGTTGTAAATCCTTGCCAAGTGCTTCTGCATTTTGATAGCGTTCTTTTCGCTCCATCATCATAGCTTTTTGGCAAATACTGATTAAATCAGGAGCGAGTTCAGAATGCTTATCCGCTAAATTATCTGGTTGAACACGAGAACGAAGTTTTTCAAGCAGAGAGTAGGGAGAACGAATAGGATAATAAGGGGGATACCCAGTTAAAATTTCATAGAGAATAGCCCCAAGACCATAGACATCACTGACTTGATCAATTTGATCAAAATTTCCATCTGCCTGCTCTGGAGACATATAAGCAGGAGTACCAAGGATTTCCCCGCCTACGGTTAGAGAAGAACCCCGTTCTTGATGAGCATCTGAATCAGAAATTGACCCAAGCATATCAATACGCTCTTCAAGCTCTTCGTTTGCTATTGAGTCTTCATCATAAAGATCTTTGGCCATACCCCAGTCAAGTACAAGAGTCTCACCAAACTCCCCAACCATAATATTATGTGGTTTGAGATCCCTGTGGACAACGCCCTGCTTATTGGCATAAGCAATGGCATCGCAGACATCAATAAGAACAGAGATAAGTTTTAAACGTTCTCGACGCTGTTTATCAGCACTGAGACTTGTCGATTCATTTAGCCTTTTAATAATCTTGGAAAGAGGCTCTCCTCGCACAAATTTCATGGTGTAATAACTACTACCATCTGGGCGTTCTCCTATTTCATAAATAGGAATAATCCCAGGATGCTCAAGTTTTCCTGTCAAACGAGCTTCTCGTAAAAAACGGCGTTCGCTTGAGCTTGCTGTATGGCTGGCGTGGGTACCTCGCTTTTCTTTCAAAGAAGCACTTAAAAGTTCTTTTACCGCCACATCTCTATTCATGTTTTGATCGTGGGCAAGCCAAACTCGGGCAATACCCCCTCGACCAATTTCTCTACGAACAAGGTAACGTTCTCCAAGATCTGTTGGCCGTTTTGTACGGTTGAAGCTGTGTTTGTGAGGAAGCGTTTTAGCCTGGCTACTGTTGTGAGATCGGACTAACGTTGAACTTTCTTCTCCTCCGGAAGGAGTTTCACTTCCTGGAAAAGCCGCAAAAAAAGATGATGAAGCATTTTCAGACTTATCTTGAGGCGTTTTTGATCCTTGTGTTTTTTTGACAGGTGCAAAAAAGCCTAATGTATTTGAACGCTTCTTTTTGGGCTTTTGGGATTCACTTCCTGGAGGAAGCAGCTCAAGTTCAAACCCTTCACTTGCATGGTGTTCCTGCGGTTTTGAAATATCCTGGGAGGAAGGTTCTTTCTCAAGTATTTCATGGCTTGACTCTTGAAAGTTTTGTTGCGTGTTGTCCTTGAAGGCTTTTATTTCTAGATTAAAGCCTTCAGTTGCGATTTCTTCTTTGTGTGGGCTCTCTTCTTTGTGAAAGTGAGACCGTTTTTCCATATGCTCACGAACAAGCTGTTGGAGCATTTGCGCATGATTTTCTTCAATCATTTCACGCGCAAGCAGTTCTTCGCGAATACTTTTTTGGGGATCCGTCACGCAAATAGCTCCAGCTTCGATTAATTCTTCTGAGCGAATAAACCCAAGCTGTAACGCTAACAACACAAAAATAAGGTCTGCCTCAGAGGCCAACTGATTTTCCACAAAGCTTCTCCATAAGAAAACGATCCACAGGTGTTAAAACCGTTACTTCCTATAAAACTCCAAGTTCAATCAATTTGCCCTCAAGCTTCTCAGCAAGTTCTGTTGAAGCTTGAAGCAAAGGCAAACGTATGCTTCCATCTCCTATTCCCATTCGCATAAGAGCATATTTCACAGGAGTTGGATTTGACTCAGCAAAAAGCAGCTCAACCAAAGGTAGTAGCTTTTGATGAAGCGCTTGCGCTTCCGGCAAATCTTTATCTTGAAAAGCTTGCATTAAGTCAACAAGGAGCTTAGGCGCAGCATTACTTGCAACTGAAACAACACCAGATGCTCCAATGGCTAAAGCTGGAAGAAAGAGTGCGTCATCTCCTGAAAGAACACTGATATCTGGAGCGACTCTTTTTATGAGAGTCATTTGTTCAAGATCTCCTGAAGCCTCTTTAATTCCCTTGACTTGGTCGTTACGGCGAACAATTGCCTGAACGCTCTCAGGCAGCAAGTTTGAAGCGGTACGGCCAGGGACATTATAAAGCATGACAGGAACAGAACTGGCATCGGCAATTTTGACAAAATGCTCAACCATACCTGCCTGAGAAGGTTTGTTATAAGCAGGCGTAACGACTAAACAAGAGTCAACACCTCTTTTGCATGCTTCTTGCGTAAAAGCAATACTTTCAGCTGTTGAAGGAGAACCTGTTCCAGCCATCACAGGAATACGACCTTGGGCAAAAGAAACGCATTGCTCAATGAGATCAAGACGTTCTTCGCGTGTGAGGGTCGCCGACTCACCCGTTGTGCCACACACAACAAGGCCACTGATCTTCCCCCTAATTTGAGACTCAATCAAACGTTGAAAAGCATTTTGATCAACTGAACCATTTTGGAAAGGAGTTGCTAAAGCGGTCCAAACTCCCGAAAAGAAATTACTCATTTTAACTCCTCTTTTATTGCGATTTCTTTAAACAAAAAGAAATATCTTGTGCCAAAAAGTCCATGTTACAACTATTCAAAAAAGTGAGAAAGAATAAAGAGAAACGAAAACAGACTTATTCGGACGTGAAGAAATCAAGAAGCCTTAGCTCGCCCTCTTAAACCTTCGCAACTCCAGGACTAGCACGATTATTGGGCTTAAGTAAAATACGATTCAACCGCCCTAAACCACAAATAGACTTTCGACAAAGGTTGTCGAAAGCCTATTTATTTTCCACTTCACGACTCTCATCTTCGGAGAGATGCTCGCGCCACTATAAACTCCTGATGCAAAGCTGCTTTCTTATCATGAAAACAAGAGAGGGCTCACTCCCTTAAAAATAAAACTCGATAAAAAGGCAAAGACTACCTTATTTAGGAAGTTGGAAGCTCATGCTTTTGTTCACTTTGAGCTTTTCGAAAATCTTGAATGGCTTGGGCATACTTTGGGTTCCAAAGCCCCAAAATTTGAGTTGCAAGAATAGCTGCATTCTTTGCTCCAGCCTTTCCAATAGCAAGACTTCCCACAGGCACTCCTGTTGGCATCTGAGCAATAGAGAGAAGAGCATCCATGCCTTCAGTAGCCCAGCCTTTCATGGGAACTCCAAGCACAGGGTTTGCTGTCGAACTGGCAATAACTCCCGGAAGGTGTGCCGCTCCACCAGCAGCTCCGATGAAAACCCGAACACCTGCAGCCTCCGCAGCTTTAATATAAGCATGGAGCTGCTCAGGCTGTCGGTGAGCTGATAGAGCCTTACACTCATGGGGAACTTCAAATTTTTGAAGCATCTCACTGCAATGCTTCATCGTTTCCCAATCAGAAGTTGATCCCATTAATACTGCAACATGAAATTCCTTACCATCCATATCTGAGTTCTCCTTTAATATTCTAAACTTCATATTTAAAAATTCTCTATTAAGAAAGAAGAGCGCCAAAAGACGCCCTTCCCTCTTCTTATAAAAATAGGTCTTAGCCTATAGTAATCTCAACTTAACGCTTTAAAGATACAAAGCGGGAAGATACGACTACCAGACCAAGAACTCCAAGCATAGCCCAGAGGAAGATAGCACCATTTCCAGAAGTTCCTTGAACCAACGAACAGCTACTATCATCATCGTCATCACTGCTTGGAAGGCGGAACACTAAGAGACGACCCTGAACAGCACTTGCCAACGCCTGAATAACGTCTCCAGCATTTGTTGTCGTAATGGTTGCACTGTCTTGCAAGCTAAGTGCAAGGTCAAGCTGACGAGTACGAGCAGCCGTGAAATCAGCAGAAGTTGCGGTTACATCAACGATGAAATAAATGCGCTTTGTAACACCAATATTAACCACAAGGTTATTTGTTCCAAAGGCTAATGTTACCGTTACTGTTTCATCACCACCTGCACTGTTGCCTGTGCCCGCATCAATTGTGATGCTTCCACTGGCAACCGTTCCAAGTTGCTCGTCATCAGTACCATCTGCGCTCAAGGTGTCATCACCATCATTTGTGGCAGCAGCGGCAGTTCCGTCAACAAAAGCAGTAATAGCATCAAAGGCATCATTTGCATCAAAAGCTGCGGTATCAACCCAATCAGCATCAAGTTGAAGTTGAAGCTGACTTAATGTTGCATTCCCCGTTCCACTGTTTGCGATATCAAGAGCCAGAAGCACTTGCTTACCATCAAGGGCACCGCCCAAGTTTCCAGCAGCGTTCACAGCAGCAACAGTACTTACAGTCAAATCAGCTGCAGGCTGAGTAACCGTAACATCCTGCTCGACAGGAAGACCAGAAATAATTTCTGTACCTGCTGTCGTAACAGCATTAACATCAACCTCTACCGTGATCGTACCAACAGCTGCTGCAGTTGTAAGAAGAGCAACTCCAAAAACTTGAGTTGTTCCATCAGTCACTGTTTGGGCAGCGGCAGGCGCAAAGTTTACGGTTGTATTTGCACCAGCTGCGATGGTTGCACCAGGATCATCGTCGATTTCTTCACCTGCATCAAAAATACCATCGGTGTTTGTGTCAACAAAAAGAACAATGTCACCGGCTGTCCCTGAAGTAATGTCTCCAGCGGTGAGGTCTTCCCCATCAAGAGTCACGTTAAAACCTGTCACATCAATATCAGCTCCTGCTGCGCTTACATCAAACAAAGCTATGGTTTGCTTGGTCGAACCCGTATTGGCCTGGTTCGCAACTAAGCTTGTTGGGGTCGTTGAAGTAAGAGCAACGGTGAGCGTTGAAGCGCTGTCATCCCAAGTGATGTCACCATCAACACCAGTACCTCCAGCACCATCGCCATCATCATCAAAACTTTCAGCGTTAGCAGCAGAGAAAGTCACACCGGTTGTCCCAAAGCCAGCTGAGCCTGCACGGAAATTCAACCTGTTGGCTCCTGCAGCGGCACTTGCAAGAGTACCTGCACCGCCACCACCACCGTTAGCAGTGTCAACAGAATCATCAAAGAAGTTGGCATCAGCGTTCAGGTAGGTTGCATTTCCAAGACCATTAAAGGTCAAGTGAGTTCCTGCAGCCTGACCACCAGTAAAGGTGTTATCATTGAAAGTGGTAAGAGTCGTTGTCGCAGCAAAATTCACACCTGCGGCATCATAGTTTGAAAAGTCTGTATTGATAACTTCCAGATCTGCACCACCAAGAGTAACTGTAAGACCATCAGCAGCACCAGCACTTACGGTACTATCAAGAACCTCTCCACTTATTAGAGCTGGATCAACCGTAACGGTGTAGGCATCACTACCAGAAGAGGTAAGTGTAGATGCGCTGATTTCAAGGTTGTTGTTAGCACCAACACTAAGGGTCGCACCATCACTGAATGTAACTGTTGAACCATCAATTTCAAGATTGGCAAAGTTTGCGCCAGCACCAGCAGCAGGAAGTGTTAAGTCTGCAAGCGTCAAAGTTGCATTTTCAACTTCGAACGTAGCACCACGATCATCATTGTTGCCAGCGTTAACAGTAACGGTTCCACTTACAGTCAATTCTGCACCAGAGATCACAACGGTTGGTGAATTTATATCATCACCAGCATTATCATCTGTTGGGTCACCTTCAAGGGTTAAACTTGCAAAGGTGTAGGTTCCTGTTGTACTTGCGCTGCGGGTAAATGCCGTAACAGTAAATTCGTCAGTGCTTCCATTGTCTACAGCAACAGCATTTACTGCTGCGAAGACAACATTACCATTACCAGTTGTAACCATGGCTGCCTCTTCGGTTGCGCTGTCACTTTCACCGAAAAGATTAAGGCCTAATTGAACACCCTCAGCAGCACCAGCACTGTCATCAGAGCCGTCCCAAACTGTTGTTGCGGTTGATGCTGAAAGATTAAGATCACCAACGAGAAGCATTAAACCTGTTTGACGAATTGAGCTTGCTGCAACAACACTATCGACAACAAAAATTGAACCGTTAGCACTAAAGGCAAGAGTTTGGGTTACACCAGCAACAGCTGTTGTTCCAGTAAGATTGATAACAGAATCACTATCATTCGAATCGCCACCACCAAGGGTTGATTCTGGGAAAGCAATGGCACTATCAACACCAGATAGATCAAGGTCAGCTCCAATATTAAGCGTTCCTTCACCGATTAAAAGACCACCAGCAACTCCAACCGTAAGATCACCATTAAGGTTTAAAGTAGCAAGCTGTCCATCAGTAGCATCAGCACCCGCACGAGCATTTTGAGTATCATTGCCATCTTCATCAGAACCAAAAGCACCTGCGTTCACCGTAATGTCACCTGTGAAAGTTGCTGTGCTGCCGATTGCAATTTCAACTCGATTTGCACCCTGAACGGTAACATCACCAGCAAAAGTTGCAGCGGTTCCACTGATCATCCAGTTTCCATTTGTGGAATCAAAGGTAAGGTTACCATCAGTTCCAGCGGTCAATCCAGTCTGAGCAAAAACACCAGAAGCATTTGTCTCAATATCGCTGGTAAAGGTCAAATCAAAGGTAGCGGAGTCAAAAGTGAAGGTATCAGAGATCTCAAGACCCGCCAGAACAAAACTGGTAGTTGCTTGATCAAAACCAGCAAGGGTTACACTTTGGCCGGCAAGAACATCTCCAAGATTAATGCTTGCGGTATCAAAATTTGTGGTTCCAGCTGCAACAACCTGCTGAGCAGCTGAGCCTGTGAAGTCAAGGGCGCTCTCGTCTAAGGAGAAAGCCAAGCCAGCGACATCATCAAAGGAAAGATCTGCGCCAAGCACAATGTTAGCAGCACCATCAAGACCTGCACCGTTGTTATCACTGACATCTGCACCAATATTAAGCTGTCCCACAACGTTAATCACACCAGCCGTTGGGCTGGCAGAAGCATCGCTGTTAACGTTATCAAAGACAGTGGCTCCGTCGATATCAAGGGTTGATGCAAAGTTAACAGAAGCAACTTCATCATCGACACGGAAGGTTCCGGCACCAGCAAGAGTTGCTGCTGCACTTGCGCTTAAGGTAGAACCATCTCCGACATTAACATCTGCACCAAAACTAATGGTGTCACCGAAGGCAACAGAAGCTCCATCGTTGACTGTGATGTTTCCACCGAGAGTTGTTGCGGTTGAGAATGTAACAACCTGGTTGCCATCAATGATGACATTGCCTGCGAGTTTGTCTCCAGCATCAACGCTTTGAGTAGCAGCACCTTCAAAGGTGACATCACCAGTCAAGGTTACCGTGTCACCGTTGACAATATTCGTAGCTTCACGGAAAAGCGTTGTGGTCGCAACATCAAGAGTCGTTGTACCTGCATTAGCACCAGCGTTCAAGGTGATGGCATCAAAACCAGCGGTTCCATTAACATCAATTGTGGCATCCAAGGTATCAGCGCTCAGAGTTGTGCTGCCATCAACATCAAGGTTTCCAGAGATGTCACAACGAGTGGTATTTCCAGCAGCTGAAGAAGAAACGCTCAAATCACCATCAACGTCGGCATTGCCACCGGTCGCAAAGAGTGAATCTGTAACACTTAAATTACCACTGAGAACAAGATCAAGCGTTACCGCAGTCGTATTTGAACCAGTGACACTTAGAGAAGCTGCACTTAAATTTCCTGAAAGGTTGATATCATTTCCAGCAGCGTTTGAAGTAATGACACCATTCAAGTTTGCAACTCCACTGGCTGTAAAAGTTCCTCCAGTTGAATCAAAGGCAATGATACCGTTGTTGGTAACGGTTCCAAAACCAGTGAAGTCAGCAGCACCGTTCACATTCAGTGTCACGTTGGCACCAATGACCAATGTTCCAGCTGCTCCAGGGTTTGTAAGTCCTGAGAGCGTTACACTTGCACCACCACCCGCGGTGTTGGTGAAAGAAATTGAGTTTGCTGTTGTGTAGGTAAGATCAGTTACAAGCAAGTCGACACCATCGGCAAGATCAATAACAGCATCGCCATTATTGACTTCAATGGTTACGGCATTTGCTGGGGCTGCGGCAACGTTAACGGCTCCAGTGACAGTATCTGAACCATCAAAGGTGGCTGTCTCAGCAGCAGCAAAGCCAGGATGCTCTGCCCCACTCCAGTCATCATCACCGTTTGTTCCACCACTTACCCAATCTTGATCCCCTGTTCCATTGTGATCATAAGAACCATTTGCAGCAAAAAGACTCCCTGTTCCAAACAGGGATCCTGCAAAAAGCGCTAAGACCAAGCTACTGAATCTTTTCTTTACCATAACGACTTTCGAGCCTCCAGGCTTGCACCAAAAAAATGTCCAAAACACATACTAAAACCAAAAACAATATAAAAAGTGTACGATTACATAAAAGCTATTTTTAGCTAAAAAATCTCATAAAATAAGGTCGAGCAAACACAAACAATCTGGACACGTAAAAATCGTCCACTCAAGATTGCACAGCTTGGATCTTAACCAAATTTTTTGAGATTCCTCAAGAAAATAATCCTTTCTTCTGAAAATTATTCTTCGAAAAGCCTCTGATTTCCGAATATTCTTCTTCATAAAAAAGCAATTTTTAAACTTTGTTTGCCCCTGTTCAAAAATTGGTACTTTTATTTTCATCTCCTAAACCCCCTATTACAAAATTGCTCTTCCTTAATTAAGGGAGTATTAAAGAGTCATTTTGAAGTGACTACTCCACCTTCACATCAGTCTCCAAACCTTATGCATAGAAATACAACAATACCGATAACATACTTCTCGACTTTCCCCTGCGAATGCCTTTTTGCTTTCCTGACAACTTATTGATAGGATGAACGATCAGGTTATAGAAATGAGGAGGCCCGCTTCGGGGCATGCTTTTCATTTTCATGCCTTAAGAACCTTGCATATTTTATTAGAGAAGAAGGTAGGAGATCGCGTGAAATTCTTTTTTCAAGTCCTTGGTTTCTGCTTTGTTTTATCAGGCTTATTGCTTCCTCTTGGAGCTGGCTACCTCTTTTATTCTCGTGGAGCACAATTAAAAGCTTATTTCAAATACCGCGAAGAGTTTGCAACCCTGCCTCCAAAACTGCAAGAACAACAGAAAGCCAACCTTGCCGCTATGGTCGCTGGAAGGGGTGTTGCTCGCAAGTATGAGAAGAAGCTAAAGCAGCTTCAATTTATCTCTGAAATAAAAGGTCGGCCCTCCCATCAAAAATCAGGAGAAGAATAAATGGATAACAACAGAAGCTTTCTCCTGATCCTGATTGGACTTCTTGGTTTTGGGCTATCCGCTGCCTCTGCTTATCTCTATTTCACTGACGGAGGCCTGGCGCATTTTCTTTATCAGGAAGATGTAAATCTTCAAAAGTTAAGTCACGAAGAACGTCAGGAAATCCTGCGTGTTTGGGGTGAAGATGTCAAAGCTCTTGCTACAGAGAGGGATTCTGAGCAGCAATCAGAGCAAAAGCCTTTTCAGCCACAGCGTAAGAGTACTCTAAACAATAACTCGGTGATTCAAAGGCATGCTCAGTTAAAGCAAGCTGCTCAGCACTCTGAATCGCTTCAAGAGCTTGAAGCCCTCTATCATAAGACTCAAGCACGTTTTGATGCAGCCAAAGAACAATGGCTCAACGACCGTTCGCAACTTTCAGGTTTCACTGAAAGCCTTGTAGACTTTGAGGCTTTCCTTGAACTCGCCAACCAGGAATCAAGTAAACTTTCAGCGAAAGAACAGCAACAGGTTCAAAGCTATGCTCGCAAACTTGAAGAAAAGGTCTTAAGAAATTTTCAGAGCGCTAACTCAACGTTTGGCTTAGCTCTTTCTACCGAAAAAGCTCTTTTCGAACAGACAAGCCGTGTCAAACAGGCTTTTTCAAGCTTTCAAAACCTATACTCTCAAGACTAAGTTTCTTCTTTGAGTTTGAGCCAGATTTTCTTTATGAAGTTTCCGAAGCTTGCTTCTTCTTGCTCTCGATCAGCTCAAGAAATTCTTGCTCATTCAGTATCTTGAGTCCCAGCTTTTTTGCTTTTTCAAGCTTTGAGCCAGCATCTGCTCCAGCTACCAGATAGCTGGTTTTTTTACTGACCGACGAAGCCGCTTTGCCACCAAGTGCTTTGACCGATGCCTGCGCCTCTTCTCGGTTAAAAAGACTCAGCTTTCCTGTAAATACAAAAGTTTCTCCCGCAAGGGGTTGAGGTCCTTGTGCCAGTGTACTTGCTTGGGTTTGAGGCTCTACCCCAAGTTCAAGCATTTCCTTAATAACATTTCTGTTCCTGGGTTCTGCAAAAAAGTGACTCAGAGATTGGGCGACGATTGGACCAACCCCGTCGAGCTCTATTAAATCATCTTCCTGAGCCTGCATTAAACCTTCTAATTGAAGATAATGATTCGCCAGAATTTCTGCTACGTATTCTCCAACGTTACGAATTCCAAGGGCGTAAATAAACCTTTGCAACGAAGGTTGTTTTGATGCTTCAATAGCTTGCAGGAGATTATTTACTTTGCGATCAGCCATACGCTCAAGCTCTATCAATGCTTCGTACCGAAGTCGAAAAATATCAGCCGGAGAACTTAAGAGTTTTGCTTCAAGCAGCTGCTCAATGATTTTTTCCCCTAGACCATCAATATCCATCGCTGCCCGATTACAAAAATGGATAAGCCGCGCTCTTAATTGGGCTGGACAGCCGATGTTTGGACAACGCAAAACCACTTCACCAGCCACACGTTCTATGGGAGTTTCACAGGCAGGACAGTTGCGATAGTGCTCCAGCAATTGCCAAGCCTGTCCTTCTTCATGATCTGGAGCAGGTTTTACCACACTCACAATTTGTGGAATCACATCACCAGCCCGTTGAATTTGCACCTGGTCTCCAGGTGCGATATCAAGCCGATCGATCTCATCCTGGTTATGCAACGAAGCGTTCGAAACTTTCGCTCCGCCGACTAAAACAGGTTCTAAACGAGCAACTGGAGTAACCGCACCCGTTCGTCCAACCTGTACATCAATAGCCAAAACGGTAGTAAGTGCCACCTCTGGTTTAAACTTCCAGGCAATTGCCCAGCGTGGACTGCGCGAACGACTGCCCAACTCTTCCTGCCCCTGGCGTGAATCAACTTTAAAAACCACACCGTCGATTTCAAAAGCAAGTTGATGGCGCGCTCTTTCAAGCTCTTCGAAAGAGTGCTCTGCAGCTTCGATACTTTCAACTCGCTGTGGAAGCTCTGAAACAGGCAAACCCCATTCTTTAAGAGTTTGAAGATTATCGTAATCGGAGTCGGCAAGTGCAAAACCATCTGCTTTCTCAAGACGATATAAAAATATATGCAACGGCCTTTCAGCAGTAATACGAGAATCAAGCTGTCGCAAAGCCCCTGCAGCTGCGTTGCGAGGGTTTACAAACACTTGCTTGCCAGCTTCCATCTGCTTTTCATTTAAGGCTAAGAAATCAGCCTTTGTCATATAAACCTCACCACGAACAATTAAACGGTCAGGGATATTTGAGCCGCGGAGCTTTAAGGGCAAGGTCCCAATGGTTCTGGCATTGGGGGTGACGTCTTCTCCAACCTGGCCATTTCCGCGGGTAGAAGCTTGAACCAAAATTCCATCTTCATAAAGCAGGTCAAGAGAAAGCCCGTCAAATTTAGGTTCTGCCAGCAGCCGAAATTTTCCAAGCTCCCGTTCCATCCGCTCAAAGAAAGCGACAAATTCCTGCTTATCCATGGCATTCCCAAGGGAAAACATAGGGGGATCATGGGTAACTTTCGGCATATCATCACGGGGCTCTGCCCCCACCCGCTGGCTGGGGGAATCCGGTGTTAACACTTCAGGGTATTTTGCTTCGATCTCTTGAAGCTCACGCAAAAGCGCATCATATTCCTGATCAGAAAGATCCGGCCGTGCTTCTACATAATAGTCATAGTTTGCCTGGTGAAGTTGGGCCTTTAAAGTTTCAAGACGCTGAAGAGTCTCAGGAGCAATTTTAGCCATGGGCTTTCCCAGTGATATCTAATTATAAATTATTTACTGAATACATTGTCCATCGAGGCCCAAAGATAAGTAAACCTATCAGATAAAAAGATTTTTTGCATTTATTGTAAAGCCTTTTAGATGAATAATACCTCTTTCATATTTTGTTGTTTATATTGCCTATTATGATTGATCAAAAGGCTTTCGAGAAATTATGCGATTCGTTTTACACAGAAGGCTTGACACGGGGACATGATCAAGTATGCTCTTGGGTTCCTTTATCTTAAGAGATATTTTCAGGGATGAATACGTTTTAAAGTAAACAAAGGATAAGTAGACGATGTCACGACACAGAACACTGAAGGTTTCTAGCTTTGCAGCTCGGGGCAAGAATGTCCTTAAGCGAGACGAGCGTTTAAAGATTCTCGCTCGTGAAGGACGTTGGAAAGAAGGACAACGCATCACAGGTCTTCCAAAAACAAGAGTTCCTGATTAAGGAAATCAGAAGACGGTTTCTTTCATTGGCTCATGCCTTCGTTGAGTAAGGGCCTTAGGGACTGGATGCTTTTTAAGTTTATTTATAGATAATTGAAACTTCACAGTTAAGGATTATAGGCATAATGGTTGGCGCTCAAGAAAAAGCAACGATTGTTCAAGAATACGGACAAGGCGAAAAAGACACTGGTTCAACAGAGGTTCAGGTTGCACTTTTGACCGAGCGCATTAAGAACCTGAATGAACACTTAAGGGTTTACAAGAAAGACCACCATAGCCGACGTGGCTTGATGCTCTTGGTTGGCCGACGCAATAAAATGCTGCGTTACCTTGCAGGCAAAAACGAAAAGCGCTACCTTGAATTAATCAAGAAGCTTGGCTTGCGCAAATAGGCGGCTCTTTCACAGGGTCTATTACTCAGATCTTACTCAAAGCCTTCGCAATCGCGAAGGCTTTTGTTCTTGAGGCTTTTCAAGAGTTAGGCTGACTAGAGCAAAGCTTCTTTCCAAAAGCTTTTTTTTGGGGGGGTAATTTTGCAACCCTTCGGAGCGGGAAGTACGATCCCAAAATCGTGCTAAAACGGAGAAGCCCTAGTGTTCGCCAGGGGCTTTTAGAGTCCTATTATGCAACCATAGTACGGCATTTTTCAGCCGCCCATTCTGAGCTGTAAACCATTTAATACAAACAGTTTACAAATACAAACAAAAATGTTTGGGCGGTTGCAAAAACCCATAATTATTTCGTCGTGTGACGACCTCGAAAAAGGGGCAGCTTTTCCGCTTCAGCTCGATTCGCTGGATCGAGCTTTTCGCTCCGAAGTGTGACTTTTATCACTTTAGCTTAGGACTTCTCAAAGCTATAAAATCTTATACTCCCCAAAAGAATCATTTAGAAGTGTCTGGCCTCTTTGTTTAAGATCACTCTCAAGTCGGGCAATGTTGCCCGGCGACAATTTTAATTGCGGACCAACTCGAACTGCAACGAAGTTTCCGCTCACAGAAATGCGAGTCCAACACCTTTTGGGTGTGTTGGTTATTCGTCTTCTGTGAGAGGCTGTTGCAGGCCTGAGTTGGTGGCGATGGCTGGCACGCCCTTTCGTTTTAGGCCTCTTTATTTGAGGCTTTTGAAACGCCCGGCTTCGCTTACCGCTTCACCTTTTTAAGGAGAACTGCGATGCCGAAGCGCTACCTTTTTACCCTTTATGGCTATGAGCTTTTTAAAGATCCTTTCCTCAAGGCCTTTGATCTCAACGAGTGCCAGATTCTGCTAACGGCGAGCCCAGAACGCCTGAAAGCGATGCTTGAAGTTCTACCTCTTGACCTTGTGATTTGTCATGAGGACCGCCTGGATCAGGCCCACAGGGTCATCAAAAACTCTGAGTACAAGGTCAAAGTGCTTGTGGTTACGGAGGCCCCATGTGAGGAACATCATAAAAAGCTCAGGAAACGCGGCGCAGCAAACCTGCTGGTTATGCCAGAGAGCAGCGATCGTATAATGGCCAAGATCAAGAGGCTTTGTCCTAAGCCAGAGTGAGAGTGTGACTTTAGTCACACTCTGAAGAGAGGAGGCTTGGTCGCCCCTAATGCGACAAAAGTCACTTTTTCTCGGGGGCTTCTCAAAGCTATAAAATCCTAAACTCTCCCAAAGAATCATTTAGAAGTGTCTGGCCTCTTTATTTGAGGCTCTTTGCGGCACTCGGCTTCGCTTTCCCGCCTAACCTTTTTAAAGGAGGCCAGCGATGCCGAAGCGTTTGCGTGTTATGATTCTTTATCCAGATCCATACTTCAGAGAAACTTTTGTTGAGGCCTGTCGTAAGTATGGCCTGATTGGCCGGGCCGTGGACAGCGTAGAGCTGCTTCAAAGCT
>CAZJPQ010000015.1:0-71442 GCA_964548115.1 uncultured Planctomycetaceae bacterium | reverse complement strand
GCATAGCATTTATCAAGGAAGTGCTCGTCTAAAAGAATAATGTCTATGCTGATCACTTCCAGATAAGAGCGAAGGAGCTGAGTGTTCTCGACGACTCGGACGACCATCTTCTCCCTGCGCAGGGTTTTGGCAAAAGTTGTTCGAAAGATTTCGCTAAGGTGAAAGCTTCTCGCTTCAAATATGTGACTAAAGTCATAGTATGATAAAAGTCACATTGGGGGGGCGATCAAGCCTCTTCACCTCAGAAGAGTGACTTTTGTCACTTTAGGGTGGAGACAACAACATAGTTCAAGAAGTTTCCCCCTGAAGTATGACTTTAGTCACTTTATTAATCTAGCTTGGGGCAAAGCTTCTTGATCTTGGCCATTATACGATGGCTGCTCTCTGGCATAACCAGCAGGTTTTCTGCTCCGCGGCTTTTGAGCTTTTTATGATGCTCCTCACATGGGGCCTCCGTGACTGCCAACACTTTGACCTTGTGCTCAGAGCTCTTGATGACCCTATGGGCCTGATCTAAACGACCCTCATGACAAATCACAAGATCAAGAGGCAGAACTTCAAGCATACCTTCCAGGCGTTCTGGGCTCGCTGTTAGCAGAACCTGGCACTCGTTGAGATCAAAGGCCTTAAGGAAAGAGCCATTAAAAAGTTCATAGCCATAAAGGGTGAAAAGGTAGGGTTTGAACATCGCTTTGCCTCCTTGAAAAAGGTTTGGCGGATAAGCGAAGCCGAGTGCCGCAAAGAGCCTCAAACAAAGAGGCTTAAAAACGAAAGGGCGTGCCAGGCATCGCTCTGTTTTCAGGCCGACCAAAGCCCTTAGAAGAAACGAATACCCAACACACCCAAATTGGATGGTTGTCTATTCGCAGTCTTCTAAAATCAGTGCAAAAGCACTTGAATTGGTCGATTTGAAAACAACCGCGTATATAATTGTCGTCGAGCAACTCTTGCTCGACTTGAGAGTGATCTTAAACAAAGAAGCTAGGCACTTCTAAATGATTCTTTGGGGGAGTATAAGATTTTATAGCTTTGGGAGGCCCTCAGCTAAAGTGATAAAAGTCACTTTTTGGCCTCAGGTCAAGAATAACAAACACCCTTGAAAGCCCTTGTCTCTACGGAAATACTCTCATAATCTTTTTTATGATCTCACCATCACTTGCAGGCAGGATGATCAACTCATCAGCGCCGCGTTCTCTTAGTTTTTTATGATGCTCTTTTTGATCATTGGCAGTGAACACAAAGAGCTTGGTCTTCGGATAACGCTTGTGAACTTTGCGATAGATTTTATCCAAAGCAGATTCATCAAGTAAGACCAGGCTGACCCGTAACCCCGTGAAAATATCTTCCAAAGCTTTCAGGGTGTTGACTGGGCAAATGAAATAATCGTAAGCATCAAGGGTTTCAAGAAGAGAAAGCTTAGGGGTAAAGAAGCTTTTCCGTTTCGAAACGGCTTGGGAGCCGTTTCTCCCACTTCAAAGTCCCAATGCACCCAAAAGTGCAGGGGTATTCGCAGTTCGTGGACCAAACGCACAAACGTTTGACTTGGTCATTTATGAAGACCGCGTATATAATTGTCATCGAGCACCATTGCCCGACTTGGGAACGATCTTAAATAAAGAGGCTAGACACTTCTAAATGATTCTTTGGGGGAGTATAAGATTTTATAGCTCTGGGAGGCCCTCAGAAAAAAGTGATAAAAGTCATGTTGGGGGCAATTCGAATTCCCTAAAGTGACTTTAGTCACTTTAGAAGTAGGTATTGTTTGTACAAGGGCTTTTCCACTTCAGAGAGTTTGGGGGTAAAGAAGCTTTTCCACGCTCAACTACTAAAGTGATAAAAGTCACCCTAGGAGGGGTGGAGAAAAGAGAACACCATAACGTAAGAGGTCTTTCGGCCCCGCTTGAGGACTGCGCTCTTCACTCGACGGGAAAGGCGATACTTCATAACTTATTAAGATTCCGGGGAATCGTTTTGGTCTCGGCAGCCGTAGAAACACCGTGGGTTCCGCGAATTTTCAGCTTTTCGTGGCAATCAAGGTCATGGTTGAGAACTTCCAGATAAGAGTGAAGAAGCTGAGTGCTTTCGGCAGCTTTGTGCTTTTCCGTTTCAGAACCCTTGGGAGTAGGACTTCGCAGTGAGACTTTGAAGCGAGAGCGGAGTGCCGGGGCTTTGGAGTGAGAGGCGCGATCACAAAATCGCGCTGAAACGGAAAAGCTTGAATTTCTGCGAAATGGAAAAGCTTCTTTATCCCCCAAGCTTTTCTGGAACGGAGAAGCACCTCAATCATCCTCAAGCGGAGACTCTGAAAAGTGATAAAAGTCTCTAAAGAAAGCTTTTTTCAAGGAAATGAATATGCACATTGGCTTCTTTGAAGTGCTTATCCTTCATAATTCTTGAGTGCAGCTTGCAGGTTGTTTTGATGCCGTCAGCTTTGAACTCCTTAAGGGCTCGTCGCATGGTCAGGATTGCTTCATCACGGGTTGGTGCGTGAACAATCAGCTTTCCAATCATTGAGTCGTAGTGGGGGGGGATAGTGTAACCTGCCTGGATGTGGCTATCCCAACGAACTTGAGGGCCGCCTGGTAGAAAAAGCCTTTTAATAGTTCCAGGACTTGGACGGAAATCTGCATCAGGATCTTCTGCATTAATTCTGCATTCTATGGCGTGCCCCTGGTATTTGATATCGGCTTGGGAAAAGCCAAGTTTTTCACCAGCTGCAACCTTAATTTGTGCTTTAATCAGATCAATGCCTGTGATTTCTTCACTTACGGGATGTTCTACCTGAATGCGTGTATTCACTTCCATAAAATAAAATTGGCCGCTCTTTGAATCCAGTAAGAATTCGACGGTCCCAGCGCTTGAATAACCGGCCGCTTTGCATAGCCTGATAGCTGAGTGATGGAGGTCTTCCCGCTGTTTTGAGTCAAGAACCGGACAGGGTGCTTCTTCCACGAGCTTTTGATTACGACGTTGAAGAGAGCAATCACGCTCTCCACAAGCAACGACGTTGCCGTGTTCGTCCCCCAGAATTTGAACTTCAACGTGACGGGGATTTTCCAGAAATTTTTCAATATAAACCGTATCATCTTTAAAAGCAGCGGCAGCCTCTGTTTTTGCCTGGGAGAAGCCGCTGATCAGAGCTGCTTCATTATGGGCCACTCGCATGCCACGACCACCACCACCAGCGCTGGCCTTAATGATGACGGGATAACCAATCTCTTTCGCAATTTCTTTTGCTTCTTCTTCGCTTTCGACGTTTTCAGTTGTACCCGGAAGCAAAGGCACGCTGTGCTCAATAGCAAGCCTGCGGGCTGCAGTCTTGCTGCCTAAAAGACGAATACATTCTGTTGGAGGACCAATGAAAGCAATTTCACTTGAACGGCATACCTCTGCAAAGTGGGCATTCTCAGCCAGAAAACCATAGCCTGGATGAATGGCATCAACATCAGCAACAGCTGCAGCAGACATGATTCGGCTGATATCAAGGTAACTCTTGACTGCAGGAGCAGGTCCTATACAGATTGCACGATTTGCCAGTTGAAGATAAGCCGCACCACGATCTGCTTCTGAGAAAACGCAAACGCTTTCAATACCAAGTTCCCTTGCCGCGCGAATGATGCGCAGGGCAATTTCTCCTCGGTTTGCAATTAAGATTCGTTTAAACATAAGGGCCTTATTTCGTATCTGGAAGCTTCAAAAAAGCTGTCAACTGGCTTTAAGCAGGATCAACACTGAAAAGTGGCTGGCCGTACTCTACAGATTCGCCATCTTCTACTAGAATTTCTTTAATCTTTCCTTTAACTTCTGCTTTGATCTCGTTAAAGACTTTCATAGCCTCAAGAATACAGACTACGGTTTCCTCTGTCACTTCACTGCCGACATCAACATAAGGCGAACTTTCTGGGTTTGGTGAACGATAAAATGTCCCAACCATTGGGCTTTTAATGACATGACCGCTGAGTGTTTGGGCATTTGTCTGGTCACTTGTTTCTTGAGCAGTTGAAGCTGGTGCGCTGGAAGGAATCGATGGAGGTGCAACTGGCATACTCACAATCTTTGGGTTACCTTCATACATTTTCTTGAGGCGTATTTTTTTGCCTTCTTCAACAACTTCAAGCTCAAGCAAGTCATTGCTGTTCATAAGGTCAATCAGTGCTTTGAGTTCGTCTGTATCCATATATCTTGCCCGCTTTAAGGTTTTTTAAGTATCGAAAAGAGTCGTAAATTTATAATAATTTCTTCAAGCTCATTCTAAACGAAATCGTCAGTATAGGGCCTGCAAAAAATTTAGCAACGCTGATTCTTTGAACTTAAAATAGAAGCGAAGAGATTTTCTGACAGCAAAGAAATTTTTAAAGTAATAAAAAACTTTATTTGCACTCATATAACGAATAAGAACTTTATCTGTATTGGATGAGCTGTCTTTATACTGGAAGAAGAGGATCTTTGTGTCACGTTTAAAACGTTTTTATGCTCCTCGTTTTACTTTCGAAGGAGGGGAGGCAGTAGAACTTGATGCAAGTGAGTCTCATCATTTGCTGCACGTTTTACGATTCCAGGTCGATAATCAAGTCGAAATCTTTGATGGTAAAGGCAGGAGTGCCATTGCTTCAGTTGCTGCAATAAAAAAGAAAACCGCATGGCTCAAAATCATAAAACCTTTAAAAGAGCAGAGCTCAAAATCTGAGTATAAGCTTACGGTTGTGGTTGCTCCGCCAAAAAAGGATTTTGATCAGCTTGTTGTGCGCCTTGCTGAGCTGGGGGTGAGCGAAATTATTCCTCTCAAAACGGATTATAGTGAGGTCGATTTAAGTCAGCGTAAAAGTGCGGCTCTAGAGCAACGGTTTTTGCGTTTGGCGATTAAGGCCTGCAAGCAGTCAGGATCAAATACGTTTATTCGTGTTCATCCTACTTATACGATCTCAGATTTTGACAAACTTTTTTGGGATCAGGAAAATTCTGATCCCGACACTTTTAGGAAGCATCACGTTATTGTTTGCGATAAGACAACTTCAGGCGTACCTTTATCTGACTTGACGCGAAAAACAAAGCAGACATATGTGTTGATTGGACCGGAAGGTGGTTGGAGTCAAGCTGAAAGAGCTTATTTTGAAAACGCCAGCTGGCCAGTCCTCAGACTTCCTGGAGAGATTCTCCGCACTGCTACAGCGGCTATTGCTGCCAGTTCGCTTTTGCTTGCCTTAAATCAAGAAAATGCCTGATGTACTGACTTTAATTTGTGGGGCCAGGGGCTCGATATTCCTTATCCAAGTGAGAACAAAACTTCCCATGGGGTAAAGCGGGAGGACGCACCTCAAAAAGGCTTATTTCTAAGACTTTTATCGCAATTTTCCTTTTATCATGTTAAAAGAGATCGTACAAATAAAGATCCTTTTTAAAGCACGGAATAACGTAAAGGAGTCTCACGGTGAGAACAATTTATTCATATGTTCTTTTATGCTCTTTAATCAGCCTCTCTTTCGGCACTTTATTTTTGGGCTGCGGTGACGATACTTCTTCTTCGCCTCAAGGTCGCTTAAAGCCTTATGCCCCAAAGCAAAGGAGTTCTCAAAATGACAAAACATCGTTGTTGGTTGCTCCTTTGCGCTCGAATACCATAGAACTGAACCGCTATCCGGCTCAAGCTCCTCATCCCACACCAAACCAACCACAAGATCAATCTCCACTTTCAACTCTAACGTTGCAACTTCATCGGGCTCAGGACGATTTATTAGTCGTTGACTACAGCTTGAAAGCTCACGAGCTTTCAGGACTGCTTGACTTTGGCGAAAGCATCAGCATCTGGTTGAGTGGGGATAGCCAAAACGTTCATTTTTATAGTTATACTCCTTTGTATATTCCTTCATTTAATTCTGAGAACCCTATTGAACAGATTTTTATTGGAAGTTCTCAAGGCCAGCAGGATGCTTTAACGATGCGTGCATCCTCTCCTCACTTTAGCCCTGCGGAGGTTCGTGGGCGGCTTGTCCTTTCTTTGCCTGAGCTTATACCTGGAAAAACCCGGATTGGCTTTGGATATCTGGGGGTTAGCCGGGGACGTCATTTTGTTTATGGAATTACCCCTTCGGGCTTTGATCCTACTTCTGGTCTTGAAGCGCTCCGTTCCCAAGACCTTCACCCTTTTAACTATAGTTCTCTGCCTTCCATTGAAGCAGGCTTAGAACTTGAGGCACTTGAGGCCGAAAATAACCTTCGCCAGGAAGCTTATGATGAGTTTGTAGCTACGCTTGAGACGATTATACAAGAAGATTCCGAAAATATTCAGATGAAAATTGGGCAGGCTATGGAGGTTCTGGTTGAGAAGGATCCTGCCCAGATTATCATCCAGCTTGGGCTGTTAAAGCAGAAAGAGTTTGAAGATTTTTCTGTTGAAGAAGTGCTTCAATTCGTGAAGGACTATCCGGTTAAGCCTGTGCAAGATGCCATAGAGGACCGTTCGGGCTTGCTTGAGCAGCTTTTTTTGAACGAAAAAGATAGAGGCAAGCAAACGTTCATAGCCTTTTCGGATGCTTATATCGCTTATCTGAAAGATCAGGGGGAGATATTTCATCGACATGCTTTGCAGCTTGCTCCGACCATTGTAGATATGCTGCTTTTTGGGGAAAAGAACCCCGGATTAGCTGAAGATACTTTGCTTAACTATCAAGAGCTTTTAGAGCCTCTGGAAACGAAATTCCAATTTGATATCTACAAGTTTTTGATCGCTTTGGAGCAAGAGGTTTATTCGCATGAAAAAGCAGAGGCAATACTGGCTGATATTCTCAGTGCAGACAAACGCGATGAGCTTATGGAAATGCTTGAAGGAAGTCTTTATTCGAATAAGATAGTAGAGCTCTCTCGCTTTTTTGAGCGACTTTCTCAGGTCTTTGAAGCCCAGGAACTCGGAGTGGAGAGTTTTAATCTTGGGGTTGCCACTCTTGAAGTTCTTGTGGGTCGAAATCATTGGGAAGAAGCAGAGGCTGTCCTTTCCCAGGCCGCTGAAATTCACAAAAGCCTGGAGTCTAAAACAGCAACTTCCGTTTCAAGCGGTCTTATGAATCGTTACTTTACTCAAAAGCTTATCCTCTCTCTCGTTTCGGAAGACTTTGAAGAGAAAGCATTCCAAGAAACATTTGAAGGACTTGAAGGTGAAGAAAGCCGCTCTATGCTTTTTCAGTATCTCCATTTTCAGCTGAATCAAAAAGCATTCCAGAATCCTTTAAGACTCTTTGAACGTCTTGCTTCTTCTGTGCTTGAACTTGAAACATTTGATCTTTATCAGGATCTTTACAGATTAGGTGCTTCTATCTTAAGAGGAGAAATTGGCCAACAAAACTTCAAGCAGGCTTATACGTTCCTTGAGAGTCTTGAGCCGGTCGTAGCTAAGCTGGAGGAGGTGCCCCTTGACTGGTTCATAGAGCAAGGGCGTGTTCGTTGGATTGATGCTGGGGAAAGTCCTGAAGCCCAAGCTGCTCTGACAAGTCTTCAGAAAACATTTCAGGCGATTGAACTTCATATAGCCAATACTTTCGAGGGTTCAGAGGAAGAACGTGATGAAGAGCAAAAGCGTAATGCCCAAGCCTTGGCTTCGGAGCTTATAAGATTCTTTTTCATGTTTTTTGAAGAATTTGGTGAGCAGAAACGCACACCCCTTTTTGAATCTCTTCGCAAGAGTCTGCAAGAGCGCGATCTTTGGGATTTTGTGCTCGACCTTGAAAGCCGATATACCCAGAAGCTTCTTCAAGCAGGAGAGGATCCAGAAGTGATTCTGTCACATCTTCAAAGTCTTGGAAAAGTGATTGAAGAGCAAGCTCAAAAGATTTCTTCCGGACAAAAAGAAAGAACAGAGAAAGATCTTGAGCTTCAAAGCTTTCTTGCAAAGCTTTTTGTCCAAAGTGTAAAAATTGAAGATCTCACAGCGAGCTACCAGCAAATGGATGCTTCGGCTCAAATGAAGGTTCTTCAAAACTTCAAGCGTTTTGGAGAGGAAGGGAATGAGGGGCTTTATCCCAGATATATTCTGGAAAATAAACCAGAGGCTGCCGAGTATGCTTTTGAGCGCTTATCTCAGGTCCTGAAGGCAGCAGAAAATTCTTCAGATCTGTTTAGGCTCTTTGTTTCGAAAATGGAGTTTCAGAGAAAGCTTCGTCATATTGCTACTGCTCAAGCAGCTTTTGAATCGGCTCAAGCTCTTTTGAATGAGTTTTCTGAAGATCAGAGAAAGGAAACACTTCAGTTTCCGGAAAGAAGGGACTTTGAGCTTTTCGAATCAATTCTTTTAGGCGATGAGCATCAATACACAGAAGCCATTGAGCTGCTTCAAGAGAGGGTAAAAGGGTTCTTTGGAACTCAACTTGAAACAAGCTTTGAACGTCAGATCGCTTTTTTTGAGGCTTTATCAAAAGATTGGGCAGAAGAAGAAGCAAAGCATGCACTTGAGGAAGAGCAAAACCTTCCGCGAGTGTTGCTTCAGACGAGTCAGGGCGATATTGAGCTGGTTCTTTTCGAGGATGATGCCCCCAACACCGTAGCAAGCTTTATAGGTCTAGTTGAGAAGAATTTTTATGATAAGGTTACTTTTCATCGTTTTGTTCCAGGGTTTGCGATTCAAGGCGGAGATCCTGAAGGTGACGGAAGCGGTGGGCCAGGCTATCGCATTAAGTTTGAAGCGCTTCGAAAACATTTTCGCGGACGTATTGCCATGGCCCGAAGTCCTGGTGAAGATAAAGATACTGCTGGTTCACAATTTTATTTTGTGCTGGCAAATACCGAGCCCGTTCAAAGGCTGGATGAAAACTATAGTGTTTTTGGGCGAATTATTCGCGGGCTTGATGTCTTGGATAATTTAAGAGAAGATGATACGATTCTTGGAGCGAAGGTTCTTTATAAAAGGGACCATGATTATAGTGTTGAGAAGATTTCAGATTCTTAATTCTTGAAAAATATGGTTCATATGCTGCTGTGAAGGATGCGATTATGAAGAACAAAGCAATAACATCTCAAACCTATCCTGTTACTGGTTTTATCAAGTTTCAGAATAAAATAGGCCTTTACCAGGCCGATTATGAAGCCTGGGTGCTTGATGCTAACATTTATTGTATCTATGGCCAAAAGGATCAAAAAAAGCTGGAGGCTCGCAAGGATGGCCGTTTCAAGGGAAAACGTATCTGTCCTATTCGCAAGGTTGATGTGCTTGATGTGCTCGAGTGGTTTGAAAAGCATGCTATGATTTCTCCGGGAGCCATTCAAAAAAAGCTGGAGAAGATGGATTACCTGGAGCTTCATGCTTCTCTGGGTGCTTGTTTGCCTGTACTGCTTTATGATTTTGATGAGCTTGTTGCTTATGAAAATCCTGACCGCAACCCCTTTACACCTTTTGACGATTATTTACCTGAGGGCTGGAAATATATCGTTGTCGAAGGATTTGATGCTTTAGTGCCAAATGAATTTATTTATTGGTTTTCTTATGCTGATAAGCTTGAGCACCCCGAGCGCTATTAATGAAAAGCCTCAGAATAATCTCAAATTTTCAAGTTTTTATTCCGTTGTAGTTATGCGCATAATTGAAGTTTATGGGCTTTGAGAGGGCAGCATGAGACCTTTCCTTTTTTCTTCTTTATACTCTTTCTTGTGTTCTTCTTTGTGCTCTTTCTTGAAAACTTGGGTGAGCAAGGCTTTTCTGGTAGGGCAGAAATACATCAACGCCCGACTCCTTTTGAAGCTCTATGATCAGCGTAAGCTCGAAAGCAAGTTTGTGCTTCATATGAAGCTGTTTTGTTTTTATGGGTGTATAAGTTGTGGTGTTTTAGCGTGTTCTTCTCAATCAGAACCCCCTGAAGCTCCTCCTCCTCAAGTCTTTCATCAAGCGTTTCTTGAGCAGCTTTTTGATAGAGCTGTTTCACAGCATGAAGCAGAACGCCTGAGTGCGACCCGTGAAATTGTACAGCTGCCCTCTGATGATCTTGAGCTCATCAGAGCTCTGTGGGGAACTCGCAGTCAGGATTGTCATTTAGCAAAGCATATTGGTGATGCATTTCTTGAAGCACAAAAAAAAGAGATGTCTCTTAGTAAGGAACGAAAGAAGCTTTTTTTAATTTTAGAAGCTCGTTTCTGGTATCGGCAAGCTCTTCTTCATAGCGATGCTTCAGAGTCCTTTGTCTTTCTTGGGCAGCTCCGTTACGACTTGGCTTTGACCTATTATCTTGAGGGGCGTTATGAACCGGCGATTGAGTTGCTTGTGAATCGCCTCGATTCGCGTCCTTTTTCTCAGGAGCTTGAAGAGAAGTATCAGACGCTTCTTGAAAAGATTGCTCATGCCCCTTAGGAAAAGTGTGACACTTTCAGCTTTTCAGAAGAAAGTACGAGAGGCCAGTGCAATTCAAAAAAAGTGTGGTACAATTATAAAAATTCAAAACGTTGAGGGTTTGTGCTTGCACATTTTTTATCCAGAGAAAAGTTGAGCAGCTTATAACCGTGAAAATTCGAGAGCTATGGACATTGTAACTTTTCTTAATCTTATCCGAGAGGCTGATCAGGCTGGCAAGGCGGGCAATTATGAAGAGGCCTTTGTCATTTTGCAAACGTGTGCTGAAAATCACGATTTAAATGCTGCCCAAAAAGCGACTCTGGAAAAAAGAAAAGCTTTTTTCGTCCAGCAGCAAAAACATGCCTTAGTTCTTGCTGATCAAGAGCGCCAAAGCAGCCGAAACAGGCTTGTGCAATCTCAAGAGAAATCTGTCCCACTTGCTGCTGATAACAAAGAAGAATTGAAATCATATATTGCTCCAAGTAGGGAAAAATCCCAAACACAAGATCAAGAGCAGGACGAAGAGGAAGTTCTGGTTGCCGTATTAACTCTTGATTCTGAAGCCGAGGAAGAGGCTCCTTTAGAGACGGCGACAATTAAGCCAGACCCGCGAGCAGCTGCTCGCAAAGAAGAGCGTGGGCGTAAGGTCAGTGCAAAGGTCTCAGATTTTTCCAGTGAAGAGCAAAAGTTTAAAAGGCGCTATGAATGGCTATTTGTTTTGGGGCCATTGCTTGTTCTTATTGGGCTCTTTTTTATTGTGCTGAGCGAGGAAAAAGATGATTACGTCATAAAGCTTTTTCCGAAACCTTCTTTTTCAGGTATCGAAGTGAATGATTATTTTGAAGCTCAAGTTAAAAAACTTGAAGAGCAGCACCATCAGCCTGCCGTCTTTGCCCAGGGAGAACAGGTGCGTTTCAACGACCTAGGACTTGAGCTCTTCGGTAAAGAAGATCGAGTGAAGAAGATAAAGCTTTCTTTTTCAAGGTTGGAAAAAAGTCCTGAACAAAAAAAACCCTGGAAACTTATGCTGCCTCGTCGGGAGAAGGCTATTCCTTTGCCTCTTGATTTAGCCTCTTTGCAAGAAAAACTTCAAGCCGAGAAGCTTCAATTTATCCTTCATCCCAAAATTGCCTTGAATGATCTTCAAAGAAGGAAATATCACGGTTCGATTTTCCTTGAACTTCTATTAGACAAGGATTCAAAGCTTCGTTTTACTTTTGATTCAGAAGAACAACTGCGTTCAATTGACTATGGCCAGTGATTTTCCTTATATTCGTGTTGCTGCTCGGGGTATTATTATTCGAGAAGAGAAGCTTCTTGTGCAGTATTACCAGGACAGGCAAGATCTTTGGTGTACCATTCCTGGAGGAGGAATTCAAAAAGGAGAGAGCTTGGAAAAAGGTCTTCAGCGTGAGATTTTTGAAGAGCTTGGTATTGATGTTCAAGTTGGAGCGCTACGCTACGTTCGCGAACTTCGGGGCGCAAGTCAGAAGCGTCTCTTTGGCGGACTTTCAAAGGATTTTCACCAGCTTGAGCTTTTTTTTGAGATTCTTTCTTTTAAGGGCGAACCAAGCCGCGGTTTAAAAACTGACAACTTTGCAACAGAACATGGCTGGCTGTCTCTCAGCAAACTTTGTGAATATCCTTTTTATCCCCCTCGCCTTCGTCAGCAGCTGTTTCAAGATTGGAAAGAAGACTTTCCTCGAGGGGCAGAATACCTTCAAGATGGGATCTGATTTGAGCCCTAGAGATTGCTGTGTTCTTTACCATGATGAAGGAAATCCTTCGGTATAAAACTTTTCATGGTGTAGCTCGCTGGTTAAGATAGGTCCTGTTTCTTATTAAGAGCAAAACTTATTTTTGATAAAAACGTGATCTCAATCAGGGATATTTTAGCCATGCCTATACTTCATTCGCTAGAAGGAAATCGTCAAATGCTCGATGGAGGAGCGATGTTTGGTAATGCTCCCAAAGCCTTGTGGCAGCGTTGGATTCAGCCTGATGAGCTCAATCGTATTCCTCTGGCTTGTCGAGCGCTTTTGGTCGAAGAGCTTGCGGGAAAACGAGTCCTTTTTGAAACAGGCATTGGTGCTTTTTTCGAGCCGAGCCTGAAAGAGCGTTTTGGAGTGCTTGAAGATCAGCATGTTTTGCTGACTTCGCTCCAAGAGCGGGGTTTTACACATGAAGATATTGATGTTGTTGTTTTGAGTCACTTGCATTTTGATCATGCTGGGGGGTTGCTCAGCCCTTATCAGGAAGGCCGGGAGCCTGAGTTACTCTTTCCAAACGCTCAGTTTTGGGTGAGCAAAGCGGCTTGGGAGCGGGCTCAAAACCCTCATAAGCGGGATCGAGCTTCGTTTATTCCTCATCTTAACAGTCTGCTCGAGAAAAGCGGTCGTCTTGAATTGATTGCCAGTCAAGAAACATCTCTTTTTGGAGATAGCTTGCGCTTTCACTTTAGTGATGGGCACACTCCCGGTTTAATGCTCTCAGAAATCGGGCCTCAGACAGGTGGGGGCGTTGTTTTTTGCGGTGATCTTATTCCTGGACGAGCTTGGGTGCATGTCCCGATTACCATGGGCTATGATCGTTACCCGGAGCTTTTGATTAATGAGAAAGAAGCTTTTTTAGATGATATGCTTGGGCGCCATATTCGTCTTTTCTTTACCCATGACGCTGAATATGCTTTAGCTGAAGTCAAACGTGATGAAAAAAATCGTTACACGACCTCCCATGAACTCAAAGAGCTCAAAGCTTTTGAGCTTTAGCCTTTAAATCTTCAATGAGCACGCCCATTTTCAACGGAATAAAAAAATGTGATTTTAAAAATCAAGGGCTGGTGCCGAGGGAGGGACTTGAACCCTCACACTCCAAAGAGTACTACGCCCTCAACGTAGCGCGTCTACCAATTCCGCCACCTCGGCAATTTCAAGATGTACCATGCTAGAGATTATTTTAAACGGGTCAAGTCTCTCTCTCCCTCAAAATCCTGAAAATCGATTATTTTTATCAAAGCGTTTGCCAACGAGAGAGCAAAAGCGTAACAAATATATTTTTTTGTTATATGAAAGGCATGAAGATCGTTTCATCTTTTGGGGTTTCATAGGTTTTTAAGAGAGCACTCTTATTTGGAAAGCAAAAATAATGAGCGATTTTCGAGAGAATATTAATCATTCACGTCGTCGTTTTCTTGCTCAAGCACTAAGCACAGGTGCTCTTTGTCTGGTTCCAGATTGGCTTCACACTCCTTCTCTTGACCTTCAAGCAGAGGAACCAAAAACAAAGTCTTCTCTTGCTGGTAAAGGAAAAGCCAAGCATTTGATCATCCTTTTTCTGCAAGGTGGTCCTTCACATCTTGATACTTTTGATCCTAAAAACACAACAGATCCCAATTTACCTCGACAAATTGCGACTTCTGTTGATGGCATTCAGCTTTCGGAGTTTTTCCCAAAATTAGCCCAGAAGGCTGAAAACTTTTCAATTATTCGTTCGATACAAAGTCGAGAAGGAAATCATCAGCGTGCCCGTTATTACGTGCACACTGGCTATGCTCCAAATCCAACAGTGCAGCACCCAAGCTTTGGTGCAATTCTTAGCCGAGAAAAGGGCCCCAAGGACAGCATTCTTCCTCATTTTGTTGCCATAAATGGTGATCCGGGAGGGGCTGAGTATCTTGGCCCGGCCTATGCCCCTCTTCTCATTACGAATCCCGAACAGGGGTTAGAAAACCTTGAGTATGCCCCAAGCATGACGCCAGAAAGGATGCAAAAACGACTACTCTTACGGCAAAAAGCAGATCGACACTTTCGAGAAAAACGCAATAAAGCAATTCCCGATGCTCAAGCCCTTCTCTATGAAAAAGCAAAGCAGTTGATGGACTCTCCTCAGGCTAAGGCGTTTGATCTGAGCCAGGAAAAAACGGAGCAGATTGAACGCTATGGCCAAGGGCGCTTTGGAAAAGGCGTTTTGCTTGCTCGACGTTTGATCGAGGAGGGCGTTACGTGTGTCGAAGTCTCTTTAAACGGTTGGGATACCCATGCGGATAATTATAGCAAAGTTCAATCTTTGAGTGCAGAGTTAGATCTTGCTTTGAGCCAGCTGATTACAGACCTTAAAGAACGGGGATTGTTGAAGGAAACTATGATCGCCTGTTATGGTGAGTTTGGTCGTTCCCCAAAACTTAATGAACGCAAGGGGAGGGATCATTACCCACAGGTTTGGTCAATGCTTTTGGCCGGTGGACCAATCCAAGGCGGAAAAATTATCGGTGCAAGTGATGAAAGGGGCGAAAAGATTACTCAAGATCCAATACATGTCCCCGATGTCTTTCGGAGTTTCTCCCACGCCTTTGATTTCGAAGCTTTTCGTGAGTTTGAAGTCAATGACCGGCCTATTTCATATATTGATAAGGAGAGCAGGATTATTACAGAGCTTTTCCAATAAAAAAAGGCCTCGAGAGGCCCTTTTTTATAAGTGTTGAATGATGTGTTAGTCGTTTTTCTCCGAAGGTTTTTTTTCGGAGTTAGAATCTTGCTCCAAGCTTCGTTTGCCAACACTTTTACGGAATTGTTTCCCGAAACCCTTGTAACGGCTGGGCTCTGATGTTGTTTCATCACCAGATTTTGTTGTTTCGTGCTCCTTGTTGAGCTTGTTCACATCCCAGATGTCTTTGCTGAGAGTACGACTCTCGTTTTCGCGAAGAGGGTCAGGGTTTTTGCCTTCAGGAGGATCATATTCATTTTCAGCTCCTTCAGAAGGATCGCCTGGAGAGTTGTTCTGGTTCTTCTTCTCCTCTTGCCCTTTTCCTTGCTTTTTTTGCTCTCCTTGTTTTTCCTGGTCAGGTTGCCCATCTCCTGAGGATTTTGATGAGGATTTTCGGCGTAACTCATAGGCATGCTCTAGAGCATTTTCAATGTTGTGTTTGGCCTTTTTCCCCAGTTGATTTTGCTTCTTTAAGAGGGAATCCATTTTTTTCTCGATCTCGAATTGCCGATGAAGCAGATCATTGAACACATCGTCTTCTTTGAGCAATTCTTCAAGTTTTTGAGGCACGGCCCCAAGCTTTGTTTCAAGCTGGTCCTGGTTGTTGTCTTCAAGTAATTCTTTTGCCTCTTCAGAACTTAAGTCAAGCAGCTTTTCAAGCTCTTGTGGTTCTGCTTTAAAGCGTTCCACCAAACTTTCAGGCACTTCCGATAATTCACCAGACTGAAGCTTTTCCATGAAAGCATCGAGGGTTGCTTTTATTTCATCAGGTTTATGAGCCGGCAAAGAAGCTTTTGCAATCGAATCTTCAAGCTCTTCCATGTTCTTGCCGACTTCGTCAAAAAGTCTTAAAAGATCTTGGACAAGCTCTTGGTCCGATTTATCTGAAAGATCGGAGGTGTCTTCATCTTCACCTTCTGCCAGAAGTGGAGCAGAACAAAAGCAGAGACAAAATAATGCACTGATAAAAAAAAATGTATGCTTGTTCATAAGTCTTTCCTGTTTCAATGGTTTGAAGTTACTTTCGTTGCAAGTGTTCTGGAAACTTAAGGCATGAAACAACGTTACTGTTGAAGAGCTTGTTTGAATTCTTCTTCCAAGAATTTCCAGGTTTCTTTAAGCTCCCCTTGACGAGTGCTCAGGCGCTCAAAGATCTTACGTTGAGCTTCGCTCATTTCTTCACGGTTAAGATCAGGATTTTTCTTCTCAAGGACCTCGAGCTTTTTGTTAAGTTCAATTTGTTCTAAACGCATGAGTTCGAGTTCAGCAAGTTTATTGACAAGAGGCGGTGGTTTTTGTTGCCCGGGCTGTCCAGGCTGTTGTTGTTGGTTGCTTTCTCGTTCTTTTTGAACCCGATCTCTCTCAGCTTCAACGGCACCTAAAAGGCGAGAGAGTCGTGAAATAACGTCCTGCTGAAGCCCTTGAGTGTAGAAGCCAGTATCTGGTCTGCGTCCTTTGAGAAGATCGAGAATTTCTTCAAGATCTTTGTCTGTCCACTGCATGGATTGCAAAAAGCTTTGATAACTCCCGGTTTCAAGAGCTTCAATAACTTTTTCAGCCAGGGTTTTAATCTCTTTTTGTTGAGTTTCAACCTGATCAACCTGACGAGCCAGTGTTCCCTGAATCCTGCCACGATTTTTCTTGATTTCGTCGTCAACTTCGAGGGTTTTTTGATGAGCTTCCTCTTGAAGTGTGATGATGCTGCGAAGTTCAGATTCAACCTGAAGCAACATCTTTTCCTGTTGGAGCTTG
Source organism: uncultured Planctomycetaceae bacterium (assembly GCA_964548115.1). Lineage (GTDB taxonomy): Bacteria > Planctomycetota > UBA8742 > UBA2392 > JABWBM01 > CAZJPQ01. The sequence continues at coordinate 54,902 of CAZJPQ010000015.1, read as the reverse complement.
ACATAATCATTGAGCTCTTCTTGCAGCTCGCGCTCAGCTTCTTCGAGCTCTTTCTCGGCTTCTGATTGATTTTTGGAAGCAGAATCTCCCCGCTTTTGTTGTAGGTTATTTTCAGCACCCTGCATGCGACGCTCAGCATTTTCAGCCCGCCGCTGGGCTTCGGGGTTGTTTTGGTCTTTCAAGTTTTCTAATACATCTTCAAGTTTTTTACGCAGCTCAAATTGTTTTTCTTCAAGCTCATCAAAAGCAAGCTCTTTATCTTCTTCAAGGCTTTCTTGATTGATTTCTTCGAGTTTTTTAATGGCATCTTCAAGGGACTTGATGACATCTGCCTGAGATTTTTCAGCATCCTGATTTTGATTGAGGTTTGATTGGGCCTCTTCAGCGCTTTTCTCTGCATTTTGAACATCTTCAATAGGGGCTGAAAGCTTTTTGGCCGCTTTTTCAAGTTTTTCCTGCAATGATGGGTCTGCGCCAGGTTGCCCAGAATTGTTGTTTGAGCTAGCTTGCTCTGCTTGGTTTTGCAGGTCATTCTGAGTTTCTTCAAGCTTTTCAAGCAGCTTTGCGAGTTCTTCCCGCAGCATAGCTTCCTCTTTCGCCAATTGTTCAGAGCGTAAAGATTGTTCGGCTTGAGATTGCTCAAGCTGTTGCTGCATTTCTTGGAGAGCTTTCTGCATGTCTTGGCGGGCTGATTTTGTATTTTCAGAGGCTTGCTTGAGTTGTTCTGAAGGCTTTTGAGCGGAAGGTTGCTCTGGCGAAGAGCCTGCTTGAGCTTGCTTTCCTGATTTTGAAGGGTTGGCTTGTTCGAGTTTTTCCTGGGCTGCTTCCATTTTCTTCGAAGCTTCTTCAAGAGCAGCCTTTGCTCGTTCTGAACTTTCCTGCAAGTTGGCCTGTGCTTGGCCTTTTTGAAGGTTCTGAATTTTTTCAGCTGCTGATTTTGCCTGCTCTGTAATTTTTGCCTGCTTTTCAGCAAGGTTTTGAGCAGAGCTTCCGCCTTGAGCCAGCTCTTTTTGCTTTTGAAGCGCTGATTGAGCTTCCTCCAAAGCCTCTAAGGCAGACTTTTGGTTTGCTTGAGCCTGCTCTCGGTCTGCTTTAGAAAATTGCTCCCCAGCGTTTTTGCTCATGTTTTGGGCGTTTTCAAGGGCACTCTCTAAAGCTTGTTTTGATTTGAGAGCATCAAGCTTATCTTGAAGCGTGTTGGCTGCTTGTTGAGCAGCTTCTTGTATTGGCTTTGTGTTTTGAGCACTATCACGGCCTGCTGCTTCAGCTAAATTTTTTGCGCGCTGAATAGCTTCTTCCAGAGTTTTTGCCTGGGAGTCTGGAGATCTTTCAGAGCTTTCTTTTTTTGCATCCTCAAGAACATCTTCAAAAGCCTCCAGAGCTTTTGAAGCCCTGGCTTCTAATTCGCGGTTTGAAGATTTTTGAGCGGTCTGAGCTTGCTCAATAGCTTGAGAAAGGGCCTCTTCAAGGTTTGTTTGGGGGGCAATCTGGAGCGAATCAGCCTTTTGAAGATCTTGAAGGAGTTCTTGAGCTTCTTGCGCCAGTTTTTCCTGAGCCTGTGCTGCTGCTTCGAGTCCATTTTTTTGAGCAGATGATTCTTTTGAGTCTTGATTGATGGCTTGCTTAAGAGCTTTCTCTGCTTCTTTCATGGCCTCGAGAGTCTCTTGAAGTGCTTGGTGGCTTTGGCTGCTTGATCCCTCGCTTACCTGCTTTGAGCTGTCTTCAAGCTTGTAAGAGGCATTTTCCAAAGCCTGGCGGGCTTTATGGGCATTCTCTGCTTGAGCCTGGGAAGACTTATTTTCTTGTTCAAGTCCTTGTTGAGCTGCTTGTAACGCTTGTTCTTCAAGGTTTTTTGCGACGTTATCAAGCTCTTCTGCCAGCATGCGGGCTTGTTCTTGAACTGCTGCTTGTTGAGCCTCTTGTGAATTTAACTTTGCTTGAGCTTGATTTTCTGGTTTAAGCCCTTCTTTTGTTTGCTTTAAACTTTCAAGAGCCTGATCCTGATTTTGAATAGCATTTTCCAGATCCTTTTTTTCCAGGCTCTTTTGGGCTGCCTCAGCTTGTTCTCGTGCTTTGTTGAGCGTATCCTTCAAAGCTTCAAGCTTTTCTGCTTTTTCTGGAGCATTCTCCATTGCTTGTGAACTTTGAGCATCGAGATCTTTGAGAGCATCCTCAATGGCCTCGAGGGCTTGGTTTTGGGATGCTTGGAGTGCTTCTAAAGTTTTTTCAGGGATTAAGGATGGGTTATCCTGAAACTGTCCCTGAGTTGAACGACTTTCACGGTAGGCTTTCTGCTGCGCTGCTTGAGCTGTCTGTACTTTATCGAGTAAGCTTAAATCAGGATCTTTTGTCAGTTCTTTTGTTGTCTCTTGAGTCTTTTGTGTTTGTTCTTGTAAAGCCTGAAGCTTTTCATTTACTGCTTCTAAAGCTTGCATGTTTTCGTTTTTTAGACGTTCCAATTCTGCTTGGTGAAGAAGCTCTTCAAGCTTTTGGGAAGCTTGTTCAAGACTTGGCAGGCTGTCTTTTTCGGCCTGTGTTACTTTTTCTTCTAACTCTTGGATAGATTTTTCGAGTTCTTCTTCTGATTGATCAAGAGTTTTGAGTTCCTCTTCTAACTTTTTAAGATCAAGGCTTTTCGCCTGATTCTCCTTGTTTAAGTTTTGAAGCCGAGCTTGTTCTTGCTGGAGCTTCTCAGCTTGCTCTCGTAATTCATTGATTTGAGCAGAAAGTTGAGAATCAGAACTTGAAAGTTTTTCAGTTTCTTCGCGGACTTCTTTTTGTTCTGCTTTGAGGGCTTGGATATCTTCCAGAGTTTGCTTGATTTTCTCTACACGCTCTTCGGCTTCCTGGAGAGGCATATTGCCGTCAAGGATGCGGATGATTTCGTCAAGCTTGTCAGCGCTTTCCTTTGCTTGAGGAATAGCGTCAAGGAGTTTTTCTTCTTGTAAAGCTTTTTCAACTTTGCTTTGCAAATGCTCGAGCTGTTCTTCTTTCAGCTTTTCAATAGCCTCTTGAAGACGGTATGACTCTTCAACTTCTTTAGGATCATGGGAGTTTGAAAGCTCATCAGCAAGCTTTTCCATCTTTTGAATAAGCTGCTTCAATCGCTCTTGAGTTCGTTTTTGAACATCAGAGAGTTCTTCAAGGTTTTGTTTTCTCTCTAACTTTTCAGCAGGCAAGGCCTCTTGAGCTTGGAAGGAGCTGAAGCTTAGGACAAAAGAAGCCAAGCCTATTCCAAGACCATAGGCAAGTATCGAAGGAAGAGCTTTTTTTGTTTGCATAATAGTAAGAAACTTTCTGTTTGAGAGTATGGTCTGAAATAAACCGGTACACAATCATGAAGCACAACTCTGCGTGCACTCAAGTATAGCTTTTGAAGGCGTCGAAGGCTAAGATAGAACCTGAATTTTTAACCTTTCCTCCAAACTTTGGCATATTTATATTACGTAAACACGAGATCTGAAGTGCCATAAAACAATCAAAAATTTTAATATTTTGGCTGGACCAAAGAGGTAAGCAGTATCAGGCAAGGTCTGGAACTTGCCATGTTCTATTCGTTTTAAATTTTAAGAGATAGTAGATCTTCGATTTTATTTGTGTTTTTTTCAGTCTTTTGATCCCAGCAGATTTTCTGCTTTCAATTTAGACTTATCTTACATAAAACGAATAAAGCTATATAATACAAGCTTAAGAGAGTAGATTTCTTTGAAAAGCTGAGTCTTTATTGAATTGAACTTTAGATAAGGGTAAAAGATGCTCAATTTTGATCTCACAGAAGAAGAAGAGCAAATACAAGAAACGGCAGAAGCCTTTTCCCAGGACGAACTGGCACCAATCGTAGAGGAAATTGACGAGACCAAACGATTTCCTGAAGAGGTTTTTAGAAAACTTGGAGAGCTTGGTTTTCTCGGATTAACTATTCCAGAAGAAAATGGCGGCATTAGCTGCTCAGCCCTGGCGTATACTTTGGTGGTTGAGGCTCTGGCCAAGGTTTGTGGGTCAACAGCTTTGGGATATGCCGCTCATATTAGTCTTGGAACCTATCCAATTTATGCTTTTGGAACTGAAGAACAAAAAGAACGCTACCTTCCAAAGCTTTGTGCAGGCGTTGGAGAGGATGGAAAGCTTACTTTAGGCTGTTTTGGATTAACTGAGCCAGAAGCCGGTTCTGATGCTGGTGGCACACAGACTACAGCTCAGCTGGAAGATGACCAGTGGGTTGTTCGCGGACGCAAGAGTTGGATTACAAACCCAAGCTATGCTTATACTTGCATTTTTACGGCCAAAGTAGACCCTGAGGCAAAACGAGGGCGTGGCATCTCCGCGTTCATTGCTGAGACAAGTACTCCTGGGTTTATAATTGAAAAAGAAGAGGATAAGCTTGGTATGCGAGCTTCAAACACCTGTCAGCTGGCTTTTGAGGATATGCGTTTGCCTCGAAATGCGCTTGTCGGTTCGGCCGAAGAAGCTGATAAAGGTTTCCAGAAGTTTATGAAAACTTTAGATGGGGGTCGCATTTCTATTGGGGCTTTAGCTCTAGGAATTGCTGAAGGAGCGTATCAGATTGCTCGAGAGTATGTTAAAGAGCGTCAGCAGTTTGGTCAGCCTATTGGCACTTTTCAGGGAGTTTCTTTTAAGATAGCTGATATGGCCATGGAGATAGCGGCAGCTCGCCATCTTGTTTATCATGCTGCTCGTCTGAAGGATGCAGGGCGTGATTTTGGTCTCGAAGCAAGCTATGCCAAGCTTTATGCTTCTGAGGTTGCCATGCGGGTCACGACAAATGCCATTCAGTGTCTTGGAGGATATGGTTATACTCGAGAATACCACGTTGAGCGTATGATGCGGGATGCCAAGCTTTGTGAGATTGGTGAGGGTACAAGCGAAATTCAACGGCTTAAAATAGCTCGCGCTCTTTTGGGGCGCCTTTAGTTCCAAGCATAAATAGAAGTGAATCATATCTTGGTAGAGTGCATGGCTTTGAGCATGGGGTGGAGAGATTCATGAATGCTGCTGGGAGCAATTCTTTTGAACCATCTGCGTCTTCGAGACCTCTTAGTTTAGGGCTTACAAAGTTAGAAGAACAAGCTCGGGCATGGCTCAGTCGTTATCAAGCCCCTTTTGAACAAAAGCTCCAAAGTTGTCCGCGCTATTTTCTCGACAGCGACACAAACACTTTTGTTTTAGGAGATTTATTCTTTGATCGCTATTCAGCTCGCTTAGCTTTACATTGCGGTTCTTATGATCCTCATAAGAAGGTTTTTAAGCCTGATTTTGTTGGACTTCACCAGGATTGTCAGCAGCAATTTATAGAAGCTTTGGAAAAGCCACCTTTAAATGAGGTTTCAGAACTCAAGGCTCCTCTCCTTCAGAATATTGAACTTCCTTTTCTTTGGACTTTGCTGGCAGCTCTTGCTTCGTGTCTTCAGCTTGAAGCAATTCATTTACTTTGTAATAGAGACGAGTCTTTGACTTTTATTTTAATACATGAACTTCGCGAAATAGAACCAGAGAAAGATTTATCCGAACAAAGAAAACTTGAAAAAGAAGACCTTCAACGAGTTCTCGTGCGTACACTTTTACCTTTTAACCAGGCTTTAGAAGAGGCTCTTTCTGTTGAGTCCGAATCGATGGGTGTAATAAAGAGCGATATCTTAGGCGAGCTTGAAAGCCTTAAGCAAGAGTTTGCTATGATATTAGTTCATATGCAGGCTTATGATTATCAAGGGGAAAACCCACTTGAAAACGCTCTTCATGTTTTGGAGGATTTTCAGGATAGAAGTGAAAATCAAAAAGAGGGAGCTCATTTTGATTCGGCCATTAAAGATTTGCAAAAAAAGCTTAGCAAACTGCTAGAAGAAAAGAGTGCTTCCTTACATAATCAGGACTAAGTTCTTGTGAACTTCGGCTTGCTTTCCTGTGGCAATGCTTCTAGGCTTATGGCTGCTTGGAGGCTATGGCTCAGGTAATGCTGTAGTGAGGGGAGTATTTCTTCCTGTTTTGAAGTGATTGCGACAGTAATGCTTTTGTTCGTGCTAATACAATTAAAGATGACATAATAAATATAAAAACTACAAAGAAAGATCGTATTTATGGAGCAGCAAGACCTTGAGGTAAGAACGCTTTTTGACGGCTGGGCTTTAGATGGCCGGGCTGATAAAATGGAAGAAAGTCACAAATATGCCGTCCGGGAAGGGCTGCGTGATGTTTCTTTACCTCAAAATGCAATGATACTGGATCTTGGCTGTGGCAATGGCTATGTAACAAGGGCCCTTGCCAAGCGGCTTGAAGCAGGTATTGTTATGGGTATTGATATTTCAAGTGAAATGGTGCATCTTGCCCGAGATATTACCCCTGAAAGTTTTACGAATACTATTTTCTTCGAGGGCAGTATCTTCGATTCAGCCTTGGATGAAGAGCGTTTTGATCTGATCTTTTGTATGGAGTCACTTTATTATATGCGTCCGATGGCAAAAACCCTTGAGCGTGTTTATGAGCTCCTGAGCCCGGGTGGTCAGTTCATTGCCATTGTTGATTATTATCAAGAAAACACCGCAAGTTTAGACTGGCCGGAAAAATGTGGGGTTGAAATGGAGTTGCTTTCTGCTGAGGGGTACTTGGAGCTTCTTAGTTCAGCAAAACTTGAAGATATTTTCCAGCAGTTTATTCGCTATCCTGAAGAGGGAGGTTGGGATGATTGGAAGGTTGAGCAGGGCTCTCTTTTGACCTCTGGTTTCAAGCCTTTTGCTATTGATACTTCATCGGGAGAATCGTCGTTTGCAGCCTCAGAGGGGGAAGCACCCGAAGCCGACGAATAAAAGCAATTCATATAACATTAAGAAGCTCTATATAATTAGAAGCGGGCCAAAGAGTTTTTCCTTAGTGAAGTTTCCAGAGTGAAAAATCAGCTTGGAAAAGGTCACATGCTGTGGGCAAAAAATAAACTTGTATGCCTGCTTTCCCATTTCATAACCTTTCAAATGATGAAGAGGCAAGTGGTATCAGTATGATAATTGGAAATTACAAAATACTTGGAAAAAATGTGTTCCCCTTGGTTGAACAAGCTCTTGCGCCCATACCTCTTAACCCAGAAGCACGCTATTTAATCACCCCCAACAGTCTTGGGCGGGCAGAGCATTTTGCCGAAGAAACACGTTTTGGCTGCTCTGTTGCAGAACTCCTGAAAAACCAAGAGATTACAGAGCTCGTTCAAGCGAATAGGAACCCTGATTTTGACCCGATTCATAACCCAGAGGCAGGGAAGTTTGAAAAAGGGGATATGCTTGGGGTCCATAATTTTGGGTTTGTTGAATTTATGGATGTTATGGGCTCTGATGATGAGATCGCCGATGCTGCTCGCACAAGTTATACAGGAGGCAAGAAGGCTCGTGCAAATCGAGGTCTCTTGCGCTATCTCATGCGGCATCAGCATACGACTCCTTTTGAGATGGGAGAATTAAAGTTCCGGCTTTATATTCCGATTTTTGTTTACCGTCAGCTTTTTCGCCACCGTACGGCAAACCAGCTTGAGCCGGAAATGGCAGATTGTATTTCTAATGATAGTGCTTTTCAGACCTATTCTGTACAGAACGAAATGTCTGGTCGCTACGTTGAGATGCCAGATCATTACTATTTGCCAGAGGTCTCAGGCATTGAAAAACAAAGCCTTGATAATAAACAGGGGCGTAGCCAAGGTGCTTTTGATCCTTCGGAGCAGGCTCAAATCCAAAAACGGTTGAAAATCGAAGTTGAACAAATGCGTGAATGGTACAGGACTTCTCTTGAGCAGGGGGTGGCTAAGGAGCTTAGTCGGGCAAACCTTCCCCTCTCACAATACACCCTTCTCATCTGGAAGATTAACCTTAAAAACTTGTTGCACTTCATCGCTTTGCGTTTACATCCTCATGCCCAGTATGAAGTTCGAGAATATGCCTGGGCTCTTTATGCTATCGCTCACTCCTGTTTTCCAGTTGCAACTGAAGCATTCGATGATTATGCCCTTCATGCCCAACGTTTCACACGGGAAGAGTTGCATGCTTTGCAGTTGCATCTTAGCTCAGAACAGAAGGCCGCGATCTTTAAAGCATTTCAAGAAAAGGTTTCAAATAGTCGAGAACAGGCTGAATTTGCATTAAAGCTTGGACTTGAGCTTTAGGGAGTAGGGAACGGCTCGATGTATAGAAGCTGGATGGTACCTTTTTTGAATCTCAATTTTGTGCTCCGCTCGGGGAATAACGTATTATTGTTCCTGAAGCTTTTATCTTTGGTGAGCCTTCTACTCTTTGTTTCGAAGCTTCATGCACAATCTTCTCCATTTGATCAACTGGACTTAAAGAGTTTCTCGCTTGAAAATGGGCTTGAAGTCATGGTCCTGCCCATGCCAGAACAAGACACTTTATCGTGTGCTATGCTTTATGGGGTTGGTTCGGCCCATGACCCTCAGGGGTTGCAAGGTCTTACCAGTCTTTTAGAGCGCTTGAGCGATGCCGGTTCAGGTTCTCTGGATGCTTCAGTACAAGAGCTTGAGGCATTAGAGCATCTCGATCAGCTGTACAGCCTCTTCCTGAAGTATGATCAGGAGGCTCGGGATTTACTTCGTCTGGGTGAAAATCCGACACAAGAGTTGCTCCAAAAACGTTTTCAGGCTGAGCAGGATTTTTTGGCACAACAGGAGTATTGTTTTACCCTTGTGCCTGCAGGCTCAAGCTTTAAAGAGCGTTACCAGATGGGAGGAGTTGATGCGTTTAAGAGCTGGGTAGACCAGGACTTAACCGCTTACACGCTTGAGGCTCAACCAGAAGAGCTTGAACTTTTTTGTAAACTTGAAGCTGCTCGCATGGATCAGTGCATTTTTCGAAACTTTTATCATCAAAAAGATCAGGAACTTAATAGGCTTCAAGAGGCAAAGCAAGATACAGAGTATGTTTTTCAGACAGAGTTGAATAATTCTCTTTGGAAGAGTAGGGCGTATCGTAACCCTGTGCTTGGAACACAAGAGGGAATTCAAGCTATTACACGTTTTCAGCTTTTTGAGTATTACCATACATATTATGTTCCAAACAATGCTCGTATAATGCTTGTGGGGAAGTGTGATCCTGGGCAAGTTCAAGAGCTTATTCAAAAATATTTTGGAGGTTTGAAGAGACAGCCTCTTCCTAAGGAGCTGTCTGAGCAGGAACCGAAATCTTTTACTGAAGAAAAGCCTTTCTTGCAGATTACGGATGCGGGACAAGATTTTGTGCGCCTTGTGTACTCAGATAGACCTCTATCCTTTAAGGATAGTCTTGTTTATGAAGTTCTTATATCGCTTTTGGCAGAACCTGGAGATATCCGAACAAAGGTTTTGAGCTCTCCTGAAGCTTCTTTTTCTGGGATTTATGCTCACTATAGGCGAGGGAAATTGGGCAGTTATTTCTCTCTTCGGCTGGAAAGTCAGCCTGGAGCTTCTCGAAGTTTATTGCTTTCTCATTTCTTTGAGCGATTGGAGGAGGTGCTTCGAGACAAAGCAGCCTTTTTAGAGTCGTGTGCGCTTGCTTTTGAGCAGACAAAAAAACGAATAAATGATCTTTGTTCTCAAAACGTCACGACTCCTCAGGCTGCCTTAACCTTTTTCATATCTACCTGGAGTTTTGTTTGGGAGCCTGAAGATTTTTTTCGCTGGCCAGAATTTCTGGAAAGCATTGACCCAGAAGCTGTTTTTAATCAAGCGGAAAAGCTTTTCCAAGCTTCGGATTACCTTCTTGTTCAAAGTGTAAAACCAGAAGCATCCAAGAATTATGAAACGATTGTTTTAGCGCTTCAGGAGGCTCGAATTAAGCTTGAAGAGCTTCAAGGGACGGCAGAAGAGGGTGATGAAAACCTGAAAGTAGAGCTTCAACGACTTATTCAACTGCTTGAAGAAAAGTTGAGGGCTTTTGTGGTTGCAAAACCAGACGCAAAATAAGCTCTTTACTCCTTGGCGTTTTGCAGGGAGGATAAAAAAGCCTTCCAGGCTTCAGAATTTAAGATGGGGCTAAAATCAGGCTCTTCTGTATAAAAGGAAAGATCTTCTTTGCCATATTGAAAAGCTTTGCTTGCTGATGCGCTGGCATCTTCAGCGAGCAGGAGTTGAGCTTCAGATCGAGCGCGTAAGTGCCAGATTTTGGCGTTTTCCACGTTTTGCTCAAGTAAGTCCTTCCAGATTTCAATGGCTTTGGAAAAGTTTCCTGAGCCATGGTTTTTTAATCCTTCCAGATAAAGAGCTTGTTCTTTTTGGCCCATATTATCTTGGTGAGCAGAAGAAGTTTTTGGCTGAAGTTCGAAGGGCTGACCTTCGCTTCCTTTGAAGCCTTCAGGGTGAGCAGAACTTCTTTCTTCTGTAAGGCGTAAATGCCAATGCTCGGGTATAGGGCCTGATGTTCCGGCGAGCTTTGCTTTGCTGTTGGAACGATACTCTAATCCTTCTTTTTGGGGCTGATGTTGAGAGCAGGCAAATAAACATAATCCTGCTCCAAGAAAAAAAAGGAGTAATAGGGTGTCTTGAAAATGGAAATGTTTCATGTATTTAATGACCTTCTTTATTGATGCTGATTCGACATCTCGGACAGCTTAATGCTTAAGCTTGTTGATTTTTAAATCCCTGGATTTTCACAGCTACACAGGGATAGCTATGAGTTTTTGCTTAGATTCCACGAGCGATAGTTGCTTCGTAAACCCGTCGAATCGCAACCATGAAGGCTGCTCTACGGTACGTACAAGGGAACTTTTGGTTTGGGTTATCTCGATTTTCTTTTTCGGTAATCTCATGTAAGCTCTTAAAGGCAGAAGAAATTGCGTCATCAAGTCGTGTATTGATCTCGTCTTCTTTCCAATAAAAATTGTTATGATTTTGAACCCATTCAAGGTAGCTCACATAGACCCCACCGGCATTGGCAAGGATGTCTGGAATTACTGTAATGTCTTTATCAGTTAGGATTAAATCAGCTTCAGGGGTAATGGGGTGATTTGCCCCTTCGATAATATGGCGTGCTTTGATGCCGCTGGCATTCCCTCGGTTAATGACATCACCCAAAGCTGCAGGAATAAGAATATCACATTCTTGAAAGAGCAGTTCGTCGCCATGGATTTTTTTATCTTCTTCTGAATAATTTTTAATGGTTCCTTCGGTTTGTTGTAGCTCCCAAAGTTCATCGATATTAAGACCTTCAGGGTTGTAAAAAGCGGAAAAAGCATCAGAAACCCCAATGATTTTTGCCCCCATTTGATGGGCAAAAAGAGCCGCATGTGAGCCGACATTGCCAAAACCTTGAATGACAATTTTTTGACCTTCAAGACTCAACCCCTTTGCTTTTATAAACTCTCTGGTTGCAAAGATGACGCCCCGGCCTGTGGCTTCGGTGCGTCCCAGGGAGCCACCAAGGGGAATTGGTTTGCCTGTTACACAGGCTGGATTAAAACCATTCAATCTTTGGTATTCATCAAGTAACCAACCCATCATTTTGGAGTTCGTATTAACATCAGGGGCAGGGATGTCGGTGTCAGGACCAATGGAATCACTGATCTGGCGAGTAAAGGCGCGGGTTATTTCTTGAAGCTCAGTTTCGTTAAATTGGGAAGGATCAATGGTGATTCCGCCTTTACCGCCTCCGAAAGGCACATTTACAAGGGCACATTTCCAGCTCATAAGTGAAGCTAAAGCGCGAACCTCTTCAAGATTAACTTCTGGATGATAGCGAATACCGCCTTTGAAGGGGCCTCGAGCGTTATTGTGTTGGATGCGATAGCCGGTAAAGGAGCGTAATTTTCCATTACGGTCTTTAATCGTAACGCTTACAACAAGTTCTCGATAGGGGCGTTTGAGGAGATCTCGATAATTTTCATCGAGGTTCAAACGATCTGCTGAAAGATCGAATTGCATATTAACGCTTTCAAAAGGGGTGCGTTCCCGCTGAAGTACCATTGTTCGTTCGCCCACTGTTGCCTCCTTAAGTTTTAAAAATCAAAAGTTGTTTCGTCGGAAAATATTTTCAACAATAATTGAACCCCCATAGAGTATGAAACAAGAGTGAAGATTAGCAAGGTCAGGCTTTCAACCGTTAGTAAAAATTTCGAAAACTCATGACGAAAGATCTTATTATTATTTGCGAGATCTTTTATTCATGACTCTTTAATAAGGGCGAAATAAATTATAGAAAAACGAATGAAAACACGCTTCCCAATGCTCGTTTTAACTATATTTATTTATAAAAGAATTGATAAGAGGAGCATCAGGGATTACTTGTTCGATCATGGTGTGTAGACAAGGTTTGCGTGCAAATAAGTATCGTAATTTTTATAAAGTTGAGTTTTGCAAGATAATCATTTGTTTTCCTTACTTTTCAGCGTAAACTTTTGGAGAAATCATTGATTTGATTGACTGATGCAAGAAAAGAGAGTTTTATACATCAAAAAGCTTTGGTCTTTGGTAAATAAAAGAGTTTTTGTAAATCTAGGAAGGCTTGATGTTCTAAAGTTTTTGCTTGAAGAGGAGCAAGAAAAACATAAAAAATCAAATAAATCAAATAAGCATAGGGGAGACCCGATCAAGCAGAAGAATTTTTGTATAAAATAGAGAAGTGCTGGCTTAGAGTATTGAGAATCATTTGATTCAAAGACGCTCGTAAATGTATTTTATAATTAAGCTAAGAAGAGCAGTGAAGACCTATGGATATCGCAGTGATTGGAGAGCAGCTTTTTTCGACGCTTTTTGGGCGTTCGATTGAAGACCAACGGGTTCTTGATTTTATCCATATGGCTGAATGGATTAGCCTTTGGATTGGCGTTGTTGTTGGCTTGATCTCTCTTTTTGGGCTGATTGCAATTTATGCTGAACGTAAAGTCTCAGCTCATATGCAAAGCCGTTTGGGCCCGATGAGAGTTGGGCCAAAAGGGTTGCTTCAAACTCTTGCAGATGGTGTGAAACTGCTTGAGAAAGAAGATTTAACGCCGCGAGCAGCTGACGCGTTTCTTTTTGTAATTGCACCTTGTTTTGTATTTGCTTCTGCTGTGGCTATGTTTGTTGTATTGCCTTTTGCCAGTTGGCAGGGGAAGCAAGAGCTTTCAGTGTTGGATCTTCACGCCACAGAACTTGCGCTTGACGAATTGGAGGCAGAAGAAGCTGACAGCGAGAGTGTAGAGCTGGCTCGTACAGAACTGGAGGCTCGTAAGTATCGGCGGGCAAAAGAAAATAGAGAGCAAATCAAAGAGGCTGCTGAGCAGGAAGAATTTGGGCAGATTTTGCTTACCACTCACAAGGCTTTTCAGGAGCAAAGTGAAAAGTTTTCCCAGCGTTGGGATAGTGAGTTTAGAGAGTTTCGCAGAGAGCACCCAGATACTTTCGATGATCCAACAAGAGCATATAAGGTCCATGACGAATACCTTCGTACTCATCGTGTAAAATGGTATCAGGGAAGCCATCCAACGGCTTTATCCCAAGAATCGAAAGTTCGGGTTTTAGGTCTTATTCAAAGCTATCATCATTTGCAGGAGCAAGCCCAGCAGGAGTCCAAAAGGCTTCAGGATACCGGTGTTCTTGAGCCTGAATTGAAAAAATTTAAAGAAGAAAAAGCTGCTCTTTTGGGAGCATTTGCTCCTCTCAAAGAGTTTAAAGTTTCAAGTCTTCAGGTGGATCGTCCTTGGTTCGGAACCCCAGCCTATATTAATGCGGGGCTCTTTTTTATTCTTGCCATCAGCTCTGTCTCAGTTATGGGGGTGGTGCTTGCTGGTTGGGCTTCGAATAATAAATGGTCACTGTATGGAGCGATTCGTGAAGCTGCCCAGATGGTAAGCTATGAGATTCCTATGGGAATTGGCGCGCTTTGTGTTGTCGTTGCCAATCATTCCTTAAATCTGATGGACATTGCTCAGATTCAAGAGCAGGGGCTCCTTTTAGGACTCTCTCCGGATTTCCATGGCGGTATCTTAAGCTGGAATATCTTAAAGTATCCTCTTACCCTTCTGCCAGTTTTTATTCTTTTTTATGTTGGAGTGTTAGCCCATACGAAGCGGGCGCCCTTTGATTTACCTGAAGCAGAATCAGAGCTCATTGCTGGATTTCTCACAGAATACTCAGGCATGCGCTGGTCGCTTTTTTTCCTGGCTGAGTATGGCGAAATGTATGCCATGAGTGCTCTGACCGCTGTTCTCTTCTTGGGAGGCATGGCAGGGGTTGTCCCAGGGCTTGATGGAGTGATCAAATCAGTAGGGCCAGCAGCCTGGTTTGCCTGGGGAGCGTTTAATCTGATTCTTAAAACACTTTTCTTAGTTTTTGTAATGATGTGGTTGCGTTGGACGTTACCACGGATCCGCCTTGACCAAGTCATGTACCTTTGTCTTAAGGTTTTACTACCCTTTACGATGGTTGCGCTTTTATTGCAAACACTCTGGACTCTTTATCTTGGTTAAGAGCTGTCTTAGCCAAAGGAAACTCAGGAATTCTGATAACAATAAAGATGAAGTAAGCTAGAATGAAAGCTTGGTTTTGTAAGGAAAGAAAAGTTGCGAATACAGTGTGTGCCTTGCAGAAAGGCGGATAAGCTAAAATGGTAGAAAAGACAGATAAAGCGGCTGATTATGCTCTTCAAGCATCATCTCTTGAGGATGCTGAAGATACTTTGGAAGGGCCAAGCTTTCGAGAGTACTTTCGAAATTTGAAATACCACCTTTCTTCAACTATGAAAGGTATGGGAGTGACGATCCGTCACATGTTTCATATGGGAAAGGGTGATGCGAAGCGAAGTATTTATACGTATCAATATCCTGATGAAGGCGAGCAGCGCATGGCTGAGGAAGTTGCCGAGCGCCACCGTGGCATGATTTATTTAGAGCCATCGAAATGTATCATGTGTTATGCCTGCTCAAAGGTATGTCCTGCTCAGTGTATTGTAATCGAGGGCGTGCGTCTGAAATCAGATAATTACATGACTCGTTTTACGGTTGATAATTCAAAATGTATTTTTTGTGGGTTATGCACGGAAGTGTGTCCAACGGATTGTATTCATCATGGTAGAGAGTGGGATTATTCTGCTTTTAAACGAGAAGGGCTTGTGCGAGACCTTCTTAAGGGTAGTGTCTTTAGCCCACAGGATTATATCCAAAGCAAGAAAGATCTTGATCAGGCTAAGATCATAGAAGGAAACTTTAAAAAAGAACAAGACGCGCTTAAGGCTCAGAAAAAAGCTGAAGAAGAAAAGAAAGCTAAAGCACAAGAGTAGTTGAAGAAATAGAAAGTTGATGGACTTCGAAGCTTTTGTAGGTTGCTTATTCTTGGAAGAATTTTGATAGAAAAGATCAATGATTTTAAATCTTTTGGATTCTCATTTTATTGCCGTTTTGCCTTTGCTTGAGGCTTTAAAGGAGCCAGGAACTTGGCTTTCAGGAGGGGCTTTCAAAGGACTGGCTTTTGTGTTCACGGCTGTTGTTGTGGTATTTTCTGCTTATCTTGTGATGACTCAAAAAGATATTGTCCGAGCAGCAACGGCTCTTTTTGTTTGTCTTGGAAGCGTTGCAGGACTCTATCTTTTTATGGGAGCTGAGTTTTTAGCATTTGTCCAGGTGATGGTTTATGTTGGGGGAACAACAATTCTGATCATGTTTGGAGTGATGTTGACTGCTCGTAGCCCGGTTGAAGTTCGAAGTAAACGAAATCGTATTTTCTCCGCAATTATTTTAATAAGCATTATTCTCATCCCAGTACTTGTTTTGACTACGGGTGTGATTGGTTCAAGTTTGCCAGAGTGGAAGGTTGCAGGAGAATTGCCTCATTCTTCACTGCCTCCTCAAGGTACTCGAAATTTGGGTGATATGCTTTTAACCAGTTATGTTGCTCCTTTTGTGATTGCAAGCTTTGTGCTCTTAATTGCTCTTGTTGGAGCAGCTTACATCGTACGTCAACGTGATGAGGGCAAGAAAACCGTAGAAAAAAAAGTGGTATAGCTCAGCTCTATAAAGCTTGTTGAAATAAGAAAGTGAAAAGTAATTCCATGTTTGAAAACCTCAAGGCAAATATGAGTGCGATTTTAACACAAGGACCAAACTTGGGGACTTATTTGTTGATCTCTGCTTTGCTTTTTGCCTTTGGACTTGGGGCAATTGTATACCGCCGCAATGCTGTAGCAATTTTGATGGGAATTGAGCTCATCTTAAATGCTGCTGCTATTAATTTTGTTGCTTTTAGCCATTTTTCCAGCGGGGCTCCTTCGCTGGATGGTCAAATTTTTGCCATCTTTATCATTATGCTTGCTGCAGCTGAAGCTGCTGTTGGCTTGGCAATAGTCCTTAACCTTTTCAACCTTTTCAGAAGTGTTGAAACTGATAGTGCTCATACACTTAAGCATTAAGACCTTTCCAGAGAACATCATAAGTCTTTGAAATAATAAGCCACGAAATTTTCAGGGGTTAAGCCCGAGATGTTTTCTTCAAGAAATTTGTAAACACGAGAAAAAGATCATTTTTAGAAAAGTGTTTTTCCCTGGTCTTTTGAAGGAGTGTCTTGATCTTCTTCAGGAGCAGACTCATCTTTTGTAGCCTTTTTCTTTGGGCGTTTTTTTGGGTTGGAAGTTTCCAGCTTTGTGCCACCACTTTCTGGATCGTATTCAGCAAAAGAAGGTTCATCATCTTCTGAGGTTTCTTGTTCCATAAGAAGTTGAACTTTTCCACGGGCAAGTTCTAAAAGCTGATGACATTGTTTTAAGGATTTCATTCCCTTTTCATATATATGAAGGGATTGTTCAAGGCTAAGTTCGCCACTTTCTAATGCTTCAAGACAGTGTTCGATGGTTTCAACTTGAGCTTCAAAGTTTTGTTTATCTTTTGTTTCAGGCATTATTTCTCCTCAATTTCTTTTTGTTCTTGGACTTGTGCTTTTGCTAATGGTCGCAATAGACCAACCAGATAAAACGAGCCACAGATAATCAGCATGCCAGCATGCTTTTGAGCCAGTTGATAGCCCCATTCGAAAGCTTTAACGGGATCCTTCATGAGTTCTGCCGGAGGGCCGCCAAACTTTCTCCAAAGCATGTCAAGTTTGTCAACAGGAGTAGCTCGGGCTGAAGGAAATTCTGTGAAAATGGTATCTTGAACAGTTGTTGGCAAAGCTTCCATGATTGTCTCAAGCTCCTTGTCTTGAGCAATTCCAAAGAGCAGGGTTTTATGAATACCAGCAAAGCGCTGTTGTAAAAGCTTCAGGGTTTCTTGGATTGATTCAGGATTATGGGCAACATCGAGAAGGATGGAGGGGGAGTTCTGTCGTTTATCCTGGAGCCATTCGCAGCGCCCTGGAAAAGCAACGTTTGCAAGTGCTTTGTGGAGCGCATCTTTATCAAGCGGACTAAGGTAGTGGTTTCGATAAAGTATTCCCAAGGCCTCTAAAGCAAGAGCAGTATTGGAAGCTTGAATGGCATTTAAGTTCTTTATTATAAGTCTCTTATGTTGTGTATTGCTTTGACTCCAGCCTCCCTTACTCCAAAAAGAAAAAGCAATGCCTTCTTCGTTTGGTTGGATATTTTTGATCCCGAAATCATGGTTTAAAGAACGCAGAGGAGCGTTTTCCTCTTGGGCCTTGCGTCGAATGACTTCGAAAGGTTCGGGAGCACAATGTCCTACCAGTATGGGGATGCTGGTTTTAATGATCCCAGCCTTTTCATAAGCGATGTCACGAAGGCTTTCTCCAAGCTTATCGCGGTGATCATGTCCGATACTTGTAATAACGCTGAGGCGAGGCATGATGATATTGGTTGCATCAAGTCTGCCCCCAAGGCCTGTTTCAAGGACAGCGATATTCACTTGGGCTTCTCGAAATGTTAAGAAAGCTGCAGCGGTTAAAATTTCAAAGTATGTTAGTGCATCGCCGGTTTTTTGAGTTGCTGCGAGGACCTTTTCCATGATTTTAAAGGCCTTTATAAAATCTTTTTCGCTGATGGTCTGGCCCTGGACGGCGATGCGCTCTCTTTCATGTTCAAGGTGAGGAGAGGTATAAAGGCCGGTCTTAAGACCCTGAGAGCGCAGTAGAGCTTCAATGATCATGCAAGTACTCCCCTTGCCGGTTGTACCTGCTATGTGGACGGCTTCAAAAGTGTTTTGAGGGGAGCCTAATCGATCAAGAAAGCATTGCAAGCGTTCAAGATCGAAGTTGCTTCGCTGCATACGAAAATGCTGTATTTTTTCGTAGTTTGTTGTGCCTGCCAAAAAATCTCGAATAGCTTCTATAGTTGTGAATTTTGAAGGAAGGAGGCGAGCCATAATTGAAGTCTATTTTATTGCAGTGTTCTTGTAAAGGTCCCGCTTTGCATCTTTAAGGGGCAGGTTTAAGCTTCAGGGCATTTCATGAAGAATAATATAAGATGTGAAAAAAAGCTATGCCAAAGCTATTCAAAAGGGAAGGGAGTCGAAACGAGAGAGCATTTTTGAAGCGGTATTTTTTTGTTTTAGCAAATAAACTTGGGTTTTATGGCTTTATTTTATTTGCTGAAAACATTCACTTTTGTCCTGAGTGAAAATAATACTTCTCTATAAAAGCCTAAAATATCTTGTGTAGGAGGATTTTGGTTTGTATTTTGAGAATCAGTTTCAAAATAGATTGAGTGGAAGAGCAAGGACTAGAACTTACTTCTCTTTGAAGTGCGTAAAATACGCAAGATTCGTTTTTGTAAAATTTAAACTAAGGATGGCTCAGCATGATTCAAACTTCATTAAAGCCTTCTATTACTTTTGATGCTATGGAAGTTGGAAGATCCTATAGAATTACAAAAGTAGAGGGAGGTGGAGACCTTGTTTGCCAGTGTTATGAAATGGGGCTAGGTGAAGGAGCAGAGTTTCGTATAGAAAAAAAAGGGAACCCCTGCATTGTTTGGGCAGGCCAGTGCAAACTGGCGCTATCCTATGATATTTTTAAGGCAGTTGAAATAAGTCTTGAGGCCTGTAATTCTAATAAGCATCCAAAGAGGTAGTCTCTGACCTAACGAGTTGTTACGCGTTGGGAGTTAAGCCATTGGTTATTTTTCAAAGAAGAGTTATATCTCAGCGTTTTTGTTGGGCTTTGAGTGTATTGTATTGAATAGGTAGTGGTTGAAGTGGCAAACCAAGTGAATTTTCAACGGCGTATTGCTCTTTTGGGGACCCCTAACACGGGGAAATCAAGCTTATTCAACACCCTTACAGGGTTGCGCCAAAAAACAGCAAATTATCCGGGTGTAACTGTTGAAAAAAAGCAAGGACGCTTTTCTCTTCAAGATAAATATCACGTTGAGTTGATTGATTTGCCCGGAACTTATTCTTTACGAGCTCGAAGTCTCGATGAAATAATTACCAGCGAATTTATTCAGGGGCGTTACGTTGGTGAAGCAAAGCCTGATCTTGTACTCGTTGTTTTAAATGCTGCTCAGCTTGAGCGAGGTCTTTACCTTCTCAACCAGGTTCAAGAGTTGGGATTGCCCAGTGTTGTTGCTTTAAATATGAACGACCTTGCTCAAAACAAGGGGATAAGTGTTGATTGCAGGCGCTTAGAGGAAATCTTAGGCTCTCCGGTTGTCGGTATTCATGCTTCAAAGGTTCAAGGGATTGATCAACTTCGTTCAACATTGTTTCAAGCATTTGAGTCGCAAGCGCTGCCTGCTGAGTCTCCTCAATTGGAGTATCCAAAACCTTTGGGAGATATCCTTAATGCATTGGCTCAAAATTTAAACGCTATTCAAAAGGCCCAGGGAGAGGAAGTTGTTTCTTTTCGTTACCAGATTGGTGATGCGTTTCGCATTTTGGCTGACAAAAAAGGAAATGAAGAAAGGGCTTTAGTTGAAGCTTTGGGTGAGAGTGCTTTGTCATTTGTTGAAAATGCCCGTCAACGGCTTGTTCAAGAAAAGGTTGAGTCCCTTGAGTTGATTGAAGCAAGACTGCGGCACGCTTGGGCTCAAGAAGTCGTCGCTCAGGTTCAACGTCAGGATCTTTCGAGTCAAAAGGGAATAAGCACACGTTTTGATCGTGTGCTTACTCATCCTTTTTGGGGGATGATCATTTTTTTTGGAGTCATGGGCTTCCTTTTTCAAACAATTTTTGAATGGTCTGGTCCTTTGATGGATCTGATCGATCAAGGTTTTGGAGCTTTGGGTGAATCTGTAGCACAGATTCTTCCAGAAGGAGGCTGGCTTCAGAGTTTAATCGTTGATGGTTTAATTGCTGGGGTAGGAGGAGTGCTGATATTTTTGCCTCAAATCGTTCTCCTTTTCCTTTTTATTGCCTTTTTGGAAGATTCGGGTTATCTTGCCCGTGCGGCTTACCTTATGGATAGGCCTTTTCGCAAGGTCGGTCTTACAGGGCGGTCTTTTATCCCGATGCTTTCAGGTTTTGCTTGTGCTATTCCTGCAATTATGGCAACTCGTACAATTCCTGATAAGGCGAGTCGTTTCGCAACCTTGATGGTTGTTCCTTTAACAAGCTGTTCTGCCCGTTTGCCGGTTTACATCCTTCTCATCGAGAGTTTTGTGCCAGAGTACAAGATTTTGCCTTTTCTTGGCATGCAGGCCTTTGTCATGCTTTGCTTTTATGGATTAGGTCTTGTTGTGGCTTTTATTGGTGCATTTTTGATTCGTAAGTTCTTTTTTCGTGGAGCTGCTTCACACCTCATGATGGAGCTTCCAGATTACACATTGCCTCGTATAAAAAGCCTTTTTTATACAGCCTATGAGCGAGGGAGGGTCTTTGTTGTAGACGCTGGTACGATTATTTTGGCTATGAGTCTGATTATTTGGGTGCTTGGCTATTTCCCACGTTCAGAAGAGGTGCTTCAAACTTATGAAGAGAAAAGAGCAGCATTGATTCTTTCAGAAGCAGAGCTTGAGGAGCAGGCTGAAAAACTAGAAGAAAAAGCACGAGGGTTGCAACCTCAGGATCCTGAAATTCTAACTATTCAAAACCAACAGACAGATATTGAAAAAGAGCTTTTAAAATATCGTGAAATTGATAATCAAGAAGCAGCAGCATTATTGGAAAATTCTTTTTTGGGCAAGGCTGGCAAAAGTGTAGAGCCAATATTTAAACCCCTTGGCTGGGATTGGCGGATTTCTACAGCAACGATTGCAAGTTTTCCTGCTCGTGAAGTTGTAATTGCAACCTTGGGAACACTCTTTGCTATGGGCGAAGACCAGGATGAAACAAGTGAAGGCCTGCGTGATACATTAAGCAAGGCTCGTGGTACTGATGGCAAACAACTTTTTACTTTGGCGACAGCTTTATCCTTGATGGTATTCTTTGCTCTTTGCATGCAGTGTGGCGCTTCAGTCAGTGCTATTAAGCGTGAAACAAATTCATGGGGCATGGCCCTTTTGAGTTTTTCTACTATGACTCTATTGGCCTATGTTGGAGCATTAATCGTTTATCAGCTCGCTCTTGTCCTTGGTTGGTAAACCCAAGAAACCCAGCACTCAAACGTGATGTTGTTTTGTTCTCTTAGTATATCTAGGGTTATTCTTCTTCAAGCACGAAACGAAATTGTTTTACAGTTGAAGAAGGAATTGCTTTTCCCTGACGTTTCGCCGGATGAAAACGCCATTGTTTAACTTTTTCAAGTACTGCATCGACAAGAATATCTTTGCCTGTATTTGAAATTACCTCTATTTTTTCAACAAAGCCCTGGGCACTAACAAATATTTTAATTTTAACAACTCCTTCAAAACCTCTTTTTTCAGCCCTTTCGGGATAGTCTGGATGAGGAGAAAACAATTCTTGAAGAGGAGCATTGTTGTTTTCTTCGTTCGTACTTTGTGGATGAGATGGGGGAGGGATCTGAGTTTTCCAAGAATACTGAGAAAGAGGAATATCAAGCTTTTTTAAAGCAGGAAGTTCTATTGCTAAAGGCGATTTTTCGTCTGAAGGCAATGACGGGTCAATGGTTAATTCTAAGGGGGCAAATTGAGGCAGAGGGGCTTGTTCCTTTGTTTTCGTCAGCGCTTTTTTTATTTTTACAAGTTGAGTGTTTTCCAGCAAGATTGGTTCTCTAGAGTTGTTGTCTCGTATGCGCTCGCTTTCTACAACAGGGGTTCGGTTTAAATATTCAAGTCCTTTCAAAAGCAGGATATTGAGACCTCCAGAAAAGGTTATCGCTAGACTAAGGTAGAAAAAAAAACGTATTTTTGATTGCGATTTTTTCATCTCACTTCTCATTCGAAGGTTTGCGTGTTGCAAGAGCAATATTATGGCTGCCAGCGCTTCTTATTTCGTCCATAACAGATATGAGTTTTTTTGCCGATACATTTTCATCGGCAACGATAATAATATTTGCTCGCTCTTTTCCTGTGTTGAAGTTTCGGACATATTGGGGAATATCAGAGAGAGAGACCTTTTTGCCCTTAATGTATATTGATTCGCTTGTGCTAATATTGATGCGAAGACTTTCCGTGGGTAGGGGTTCTGTGTTTCTTGCTTCGGCTCTTGTTAATGGAATCCCAGAATCATTCATGAAAGTTGCTGTAACAAGAAAGAAAATTAAAAGGATGAACACCACGTCAATGAGCGGAGCAATATCAATGCTTACTTCTTCTTCTGCTCCGAGCTGTTCCTGAACCGACCTAAACATGTTTCTGTCTTTCGCTCACTACGATATTTATATTTTTTATAAACACATGAATTCTTGCTTTATATTTACGTATATGCAGGCGCAGGATTCCAATCGCTATGAGGACGGGAAGAGCTGCTAATAAGCCAGCCTGTGTTGTGATGAGTGCTTGTGAAATTCCTATGGAAATAAAATCGTTCGTATTTTCTTGTCCAGGAAGAGCCAGAGTATGGAATGTTTTGAGTATGCCAAGGATTGTTCCAAGTAAACCCAGTAAAGGCATGACAGCAACGCAAGCACTGAGGAGTTTTAGAGGAGTCTGAAGGCGTATGAACTCGTTTTTAAAGAGTAATTCCTGGCGTTTTTGTAAAGCTGATATTTGTCCTTTGTGGGTTAATGAGAGTAAAATGAGTTGGTCTACAATACGGGGAGCTTTTGTATTCAGAGTATGTCGTTGAATCTTATTTTTACGGATATTGTTTAAGAGAAGGTTGGCTTGAGTTGTGTTTTTTGCTATTTCATGTCGCAGGACTAGCCAACGATAGATAATGACCCCCCAAACAAGAGTCGAAAGGAGTAAAATAGCTCCCAGGATCCAACCGCCTTGTTCGAGGGTTTCCATGAGATCTATTCCTTATGGGCGAAAGTATTAAGCAATGCGGAGGCGTATCTTTCAGTATTGCTAACAAGTTTGTCTATACGCCCTCGTAAAAATGCTCGTAATAAGAGAATTGGTATTGCAATGGTTAATCCTGTAGCAGTTGTTATCAAGGCTTCAGAAATTCCACGCCCCATTAAAGCCGAGTTTGTTTCACCAGAGGTTTGAATAGTGCTAAAGGTATCAATAATTCCTGTGACCGTTCCAAGTAATCCAAGAAGTGGTGAAACCATTGCAAGAATTCCAAGACCATTCAGGAAACGACGCAGTTTCGGCAGTTCAGCAAAGAACTTTTCTTGTATGATATTTTCTGTTGTTTGGAGATCCTTGTCTCGATTGTTGATACAACTTGCAAGAATTCTTGAGGGCAGCCCGCGGCTTTTTTGAAGTTGTAATTCTGCAGACTTCCAATCCTTATCCTGACATGCTTTAAGAACATGCTCCAAAGTACGAAAATGAAGAGTATTGAATATGAAAAGAACCCACACTCTTTCACTTATCAAAAGAAATGCAAGTAGTGCAATAAGAAGAAGGGGGTACATCAAGGGACCACCATCTAAAAAGTAGCCCATAAGATTTTTGTCTAATGAAAGTGATTCAGGGCGCAAGTTCCCTGTAACATCCATTGCAAGGGCGGTATTTTGCCCAGTAGAAAATCTCTCTATGGAGTTTTTGATGTTTTCTATAAGGTCTGATGAAAGTTTTTCTGTCCAGCGGAAACCAGAAGCATCGAGTGGACTATGAAGAGCCAGACCTATGCGTTTATCCTGAAGGGTTTGGTAGATAAATCCAACATGACCTATGGAGAGAAGCTGTACTTTTTCAACGAGTCCTCCGGCTGTGCGAATCTCTTGGTTTGTGAGCCGAACGCTGGTCGCACTTTGATATGCCAGCTCCAGAGCACTTGTAAGATTTTCTAAGCCAAGAAGAATTTTTGAGGGATCAGCTTCTTCTGATTCTGCTTTCAGATTTTCGAGAGCCAGAAGAGTCTTTTGGTGAAGAGATTGATCAGAGGGAATTTCTTGTATTTGGATCTGGAGCTGTTCAGAAAAAGTCCTTGAAGCTTGGATCAGCTTTTGCAAGGTTGTTTTAGGATGAGTAGATTTCTCTTGAAGTGTCTGATGCTGTTCTTGAAGCGCCTGGCTTTTTTTTTGGAGGGTTTGTTCTTCCAAAGTCAGTTCGAATATTTGAGTTGCAAGTTCTTTGCGTTCAGCTTCTCGTTTTTTGAGTTCTGCTTTCCGGGTATCCTTTATTTTTTGGAGATGTTGTTTTTCTGCTTCGATTTCTTGATTCAGAACTTCAAGTTGCTTGCGAGCCTCTTCTTGATTGAAAGTATCGTCTTGTGCAAAGAGAGGAGTGCTCAAGGTGAAGTATGTGAAGAAGCATATCAACAGAAAATAAGGTGTCCATAATTGTCGTTGCATTTTCAAGTGTTGAGAAACAAAATTCATGGGGTGTCCTCCTGGGGGAGAAGTTCATGGCCAGGAGGAGTAAGAAGGTCTTGTGAAAAAGGGACGAAGAGAAGTTCTGGAATCCGTCGTTTCTGAAGCAGGTTCAAGATATCGTGAAGTTGCTTCGTTTGGGAGTCCTTAAGTGCAAAGTTGAAACCTTTTCTGGTTACAAGACCGCTCTCTTCGCCATCCTCAGATAGCATTGCCTGGTTTACGAGACCAAAGCGAATGTGGTAGGCGTGTATTTGACGATTTTGATCTTCGATTACATAGGGGGAATTTGAAAGTTCAACAGCTCGGGCTTTTTGAAGTTCTTCTTCGGCAAAGTTCCATAGCTCGATCAACCCTTGGGCTTGGAGCTGTATATCGTGACTCTTGCTTAAGTTCCCAATGATATGAGCTATGCGGCTGCTACGGGCTTTTTTTTCAGAGGGAATCCCTTTTTTGATTTTTTGCTGCATACCTAAGGCAAGCTGCAGAGCTCTGGGGACACTCTCAGAGAGGATGTTTTCAAGGGTTTCTTGTTCAAGACTGTGTTCATCAAGGAGCTTTTGTTCATGGGCAAGCTTTTGCTGCTTGTGTTGGACTCTTTCGGTAATTTTTTCACGGTCAGCTTGAAGTTGGTTGATCCGCTCTTGGGTTTGTTCGATTTTATCTCCGAAGCTTTTTTGAAGTTCAATGCGTTCTTGGCGAAGGGCATGGAGTTCTGCAACTTTTTCTGCTATTTGGGAGGCAAGTTGAGTGTCCTCATTTTTAGGGGCTTCGGTCTGGGCGTGGGTAGTATAAGAAGTAGCATAAATGAGGCAGAAAAGAAAAAAGGAAATGGGAGTGAAGGATTTCATAAAAGCACACGACTTTTTTATTTTTGTAAGTGGTATAAATCTTTGAAGGCAAGAAAAGCTTTGCTTGTGATTTGCATTTATATCTATGTTGGTAATTAGAATTGAGATCGTCAATAGAAATGTGTTGAATAGACAAGACCCTTCAAGCAAGGTTTTGCCTTTATTGTATGGATCGTTCAGGGGAGAACGAAAAAATTGAAATGAAGAGAGTTACAAGTTGTCGTTCTTCCTAAGAGGAAGCTTTTTGGCCAATAGAAGCTTGAATGTCTTGTTGGAAAATTCGAAAGAGCTGCTTTCGAGGAGTTTCAAGATTAAAGCGGGCAGCTTCAGGGTTTTTAGCATTGTTCCGCAGCATATTTGGGATGGTTGATTCGTTATTAAGGCGACTTCTTATGAGAGCCAGCGCAAGATTAAGGCTTTGTTTATTGGCTTTGAGTGAAGATGCAACGATGCCATTTGCCACAGCATCGCTTCCTTTCGCAAGATTTGAAAAAAGACTTGCTTTATTCTGGGCTACACGTCGAGCAGGATTATTCGTTGGACTAATGCTTTGAGCGAAAGCTGTACTACCGACGATTTTTTGAAGTGCCATAGGTAACCTCGATTGCCTTGCGTTTTGTTCTATTCCTCCCCCTCTTTAATACCACCTTCATTCTAGAAATACTGAAGGTTAAAATCAAGCTTTTATCGGATAGCTTATTTGTACTAAAAGCTTTTGTCTCAAGGTCAATGAACAACAATTGAACGATACAAGAGGATGTTCGATAAGTCTGGTACTATTTGCCAATCAGTAGGCGCTCTGCTAAGAATCGAGGAAGTTCTTTATACTGGCGAAGTTTATCTACAGTTTTTTGGTAGTCGTAAGGAACACGCCGAAAGAGGAGGTAGCTATCGTCAAGAATGGCATAGCTCGCCCGTTTGTCACCGTCACGAGGTTGCCCCACTGAGCCAATGTTAATTAAAAGCCGATCAAACTTATCAAGCCTTACCTTTTGAGCCTTAATTTGACTAGGGTGAGCGTACTGAAATGCATCGGTGTAGACCCCTGGAATATGGCTATGGCCACAAAAAACAAAACGGATCCCTTCTTGAAAGCCGGAGAAAATCTGCTTCATTTTGTTTTGGTTTTTAACATCTTTAGGAAAAACATAATCTCGAGTTGGCTCGCGAGGTGAGCCATGCAGAAACATTTTGTCTTTTTGGGATGCAAAGCGCACTTTTCGTAAACTGTCAAGAAAGTTCCAGTAGGCGTGGCGCTGTTCTCGTGGTAAGGAGGGAAGACTTAATTCGTCCCTTGTCCATTGTACACTTCGCATAGCTCTGTCATTAAAGTCTTCTGCAACCATCATCAAAGCTTCTTCGTGGTTTCCGAGGATGTTCAGTCGAAACTGTTTTTCAAGTACAAGATTAAGGACTTCTCGAGGATTCGGGCCATAATCAATAATATCTCCAAGGCAGTAAATAGTCGAAACGCCGTGCTCTTCGATATCTTTGAGCACGGCTTCAAGCGCTTCAATATTCGCATGTAAATCTGAAATTAATGCAATTGCCACAATTTAAAACTGCCTTTGCTATTCTGAATCTAAGTATTTTTAAGTTGAGGTGTGTCTTTTTGCCTTTTCTTTTACCATTGTTTCAAAATTTTTCGTGCACTTTCAATGGTAGCATCAATATGTTCAAAACTATGGGCTGCAGAGATAAACCATGATTCAAACTGACTTGGTGGCAAGTATATTCCACACTTCAGCATGCCTTGGTGAAACCTTGCAAAGTGCTCTAAGTTTGCTTTTTTTGCATCATCAAGGCTTTTGACAGAAGCCTGGCAGAAGTAAAGGGTCAGCATGCTTCCAAATCGTGCCACATGGGCATCGACCCCTTTCTCCTGAATACACTCTTCAAGTCCAAAAGCTAGGCGTGCTCCTAAGATTTCAAGCCGTTGATAAAAATCTGGTTGGTTTTGAATGGTTTGAAGCTGTGTCAAACCTGCCTGGACAGCAAGAGGGTTGCCACTTAAGGTCCCTGCCTGATAAACTTGGCCTTCCGGTGCCAGGCTTGCCATGATCTCTCGTCTTGCACCAAGTCCTGCCAGGGGCATGCCACCCCCGATAGTCTTGCCAAGCACTGTAATGTCAGGTCTTATGTCGTAAATGTTTTGAACGCCTCCCCAGCCAACTCGAAACCCCGTCATAACTTCATCAAAAATAAGGAGACAGCCATATTTGTCGCAAAGAGATCGAATGCTTTCTAAGTAGCCACGTTCCGGGCGAACGCAGCCCATATTGCCTGCGACTGGTTCAAGGATTAAGGCTGCTGTTTCTTTGCCATAATGCTGCAAGCTTGCTTCAAGGGCTTCTAAATCATTATAGGGCAGAACAAGCGTGAGCTCAGCAAGCTCTTCTGGTATGCCTGCACTGGAAGGACGACCATGAGTCAAAGCTCCAGAACCTGCAGAAACGAGTAATGCATCTACATGCCCATGATAACAGCCAGCGAATTTAATAATACGCTTTCTTTTTGTATACCCTCGGGCAAGCCGAATAGCAGTCATGCAAGCTTCGGTGCCTGAGTTTACAAGTCGTATTTGTTCTATACTTGGAAAGGCCTGGACCAGAAGCTCTGCAAGCTCATTTTCTTGTTCTGTTGGAGCTCCAAAACTCGTAGAGCTCTCGACGGATTTTTGTAAGGTTTCAGTGATCGCTGGATGGGCATGTCCTAAAATATGGGGCCCCCAACTGCCAACATAGTCTAAATATTCATTGCCATCGATATCCCAAAGCAAGGCTCCTTTGCCTTTCTGGATGAAGGGGGGAGAGCCCTGGACGGCTGAAAAAGATCGGACTGGAGAGTTTACTCCGCCTGGGATAACGGACTGGGCTCTTTTGAAAGCTTGTCTGCTCTTGCTTAACTTCATTCAAAATCCTTTTGTATTTATGCTCTCTTTTGAGAGGGCGTGCCCAAGATTTTTTGAAAATATAGTGTGCTCTTGGTTCCTCTAACGTTTGAGTTTCTTGGTCTGTGATTCTAAGTCATTTAACGTGTTCCGTAAAGTAAGCAGCCGAGAAGAACAAGAGCTGCTCCAATAATAGCTGCAATATTGGAAAAGATGATTACTTTATTTTTAAGCACTAATCCATACACAAACCAGCTTGCAACAGCCCACAAAGCAACTCCAAAAGCCAGGCCAGAAACATCTTTAGCACTTTGCATTTGAAAGATCTTGATGGCTTGAATGTAGAAAAAAACATTGCCTCCGATTCCAACGACAAACATATAGCGCTCATAAAAGCAAGCGAAGTTGGATTTCTTGGGCATAGGCTTTTTCCCGAAATTTGGTTTTCGTTGATGCTACTTTTGAACTTTGAAAGAGCTATACCATTTTTTTAAGTTTTGAAGTGTTGTTTTAAGGCATTTTTACGCAGAGCAGGTTTTCCAGTCTGATCTGAGTAGAGCTCCAGGGTGTCACCAGCTTTCAGGTTTTTTGGGGATTGAAGGTGGAGCCGATAGCTTTTACGTCCCAAGAAGAAACTCCAGATGTCTTCAGGGGTTTCTTGTCCAAGATAAAGCGGAGTAAAATCTTTCTGAGAAGAAGTTTTCGAAGTACTTGCTCCCGAAACATGGAGCAGCTTTAAAAGCTTTGGCTGTCCGAAAAAATGAAGCAGAGAGCCAAACTCAATGACTTCAACTTCGACCTGCAGACTTTCTCCTTTCACAAGCAGCATCCCCTGATCCGGTTGCGAAAGGGAATAAGCTGTATCACTTGAAGGATAAACAAGAATTGTCATGCCATAAGGTTCTTTTGCGGCAATATCGAATTCCTGGAAGACTTTATCTGCTGAGAGATCCTGGTAAGTATATTGAAGCTGAAAGAAGGTTATAAGGCTTGAAAGGGCTGCAAAGGATAGAATAAGTGCAAATAGCCCAATTGTTCCATCTCGTAGTGGGCATAGCTTACAGGTTTCAAAGCATTCTAAACGGCGAGATTTAAGCCAGCGAAAAATACGTTGCGCGAAGAGCGTCAGAAAAAATAGAGCAAGTACAATAAAACCAAGAGCCACTATTTTGAGTCGAAAGAGATCAGGTTCCATAGTTGATCCTTTTTGCGTTTCAAACACGTTTTTGTGCTTATAATTTAAAGTTCAATGGATGCATTTTTTATTTTTGTTGAGATGTTTTTTGAAGCTCTGTGCCATCAAAGCTATAAAGAATTTCCTGATTTTCTTCTTTGCTTGCAAGGTGCACTGGACGATCCCAAAGTTGATAAAGATTACTCATGGTTGCTTTGACATAGCGAGCATCTAAATCAACACCCGTATGCTGGTGGACTAATAAAAGATCTCCAGTGTTTCGGTAGTTGCCATCTTCAACCTGGATGATTGGCTGTCCCATGTTTGTTAAGCTTGAAAGAATTTGAGTTTTGATTGTTTTAAATTCACGGGAGCTGATTTCATAGTTTTCTTTGTGCTGGTTGTACTGATAAGTGAATAATTGACTTTGAGAGCAAAATTCTTGATCGAAGAATTCCTCAATAAAGGTGATGTCATTATAAAGTTTTCGCACTTCGAAAATCTTACTCTGTCCTTCCATTGCTCCTGTATCCCAATGCTTGCGTTGAGTCATGTCATCGCAGGCTTGCCATTCAGGCCCATGTTGTCCTTTGTCCCAACGTTCTTCTATTGTACGAAAAAGCTCAAGTCCAAGCTTATAAGGGTTTAAGGATTGAGGATTTGGTTGAACGACTGCAGAATGAAGTGAGGCAAAGTCAATGATTTCTGAGCCTTTCAATGATTTCTCCGTCATAATGCGGGCATGCCAGTAGCTGGCCCAACCTTCATTCATAATCTTTGTCATGCCTTGAGGTGCAAAATAGTAAGCTTCTTCTCGAATGATATCTAAAACTTCTCTTTGCCAACGTCTCAAAGGAGCATAATAAAGCAGAAAGAGTAAAACATCTCTTTGGGGGTTTTCTGGAAATCGAATAGCTTGCTTTTTTTTGCGTTTTTCCTCAAGAGCTTTCAGGCGCTGTGATTCCAGTACTTTCGGTGGGTTAATATAGTCTTGCATATAGTCTTTAGCATCGAGTCTTTTGATGTCAACATAGGTTGTTTCATTTTCTTTAACCAAGTCTTCTTTCGTAATCGGTGCCTGAAAGGGCAGGTATGGATCAATCAGGTTTTCAAGACTTAAACAGGTGTCAATGAAACGCTCGACTCGTTCTCGTCCGTATTTGTCATAGTATTGTCGAATTTTAGTTGCGTGATTGGCCATGACATCAATCATGTTCCGACGAGTCTGTGAAAAACTAAAGTTGTTTTTGAAGAAGTCGCAATGGGCATAGACATGGGCCATTACGAGTTTTTGAATTACAAAATCATTGCTGGCCATTAAATAGGCATAGCAAGGGTCATTGTTAATCACGAGCTCATAAATTTTTGAAAGCCCATATTCATGGCCTTTTATTAAACTTTCGTAATGCATGCCAAAGCGCCAATGGGGATAGCGGGTAGGGAATCCTCCATAAGCGGCAATTTCATTAAGGCGGTCCCATTCAACCATAACAAAGCGAGTTTCAAAAAAATCGAGCCCAAAGGCTTGTGCCTGAGCTTCGATTTTTTCTTGCTCGATTTTGAGTGCCTTAGGCAGCTGCATGAATAATCTTTCTTTTCGGTTGTATCTGTTCTAACCCCTTTAAGCTATTATACATGATATAAGGAAGGATGTCTTTTGTTTTTGCAAAGCCCTTGAGGTTTGAGATGCCAAGAAAAGCTGTTCCAGAGTATCATTCACTTGAGTATGCCAAAGGCTACCGGTCTTGTGGGGCTAAGATTAAGGAGTTTGTTTTAAAGCGACCTGGGGTTATCGCAGCTTGGGTGGGTTCTTGTGCTTTTCATGATTTTGTCAAAAAAGAAGAGACTAAGCTTCAGCCTTTGTTTGGAGTAGTCTTGGTTGACCCAGGTTTTGAGGGTGGAGAAGCCTTTGAGTACAATGGTGTAGAAGTTTCTTTTACTTGTTTATGTTATGAAATGGTAGAAGAGTGCCTTCTCGATGATATAGAGTTGGCAGGTGTGATAGCTCAGGGCTATCGGCTTTGTGGCGAAGAAAGAGTGGTGTTTGAATTAGAAAAGCTTGCTCAAAGTATATTATGCGTGAAAAGGACAACCGCAAACGCTCCGAATTCAGAATAAAAAGATCCAGTGATTCTCATATTGATGAAAGATAAGCTCGTGTCATTAAGAAATTCTCAGCCTTCTTTGAGAAAACAAAAACAACCCCAAATTTCAGTATTAGAGCAAGCGCATAACATTCTTAAAAGTTTTGATCCGCGTTCAAAGCGTCTTGATCAAATTTTAAGGGAGGGGGAGAGCCCAATTGTAGGGGGAGTTTTAGGGCTTTGTGAAAGTACTCTCAGGCATGGCAAGCTCTATGATTTTTTGATTGATACTTTTTCCAAGATGAAAACTCAGCGCATGGAACGAGCGGTGATAGCTGCTTTGCGATTGGGGCTTGCTTCTTATTTCCGAGGAGTCCCAGCCTATCGAGCTGTTTCTGAAAGTGTTGCTTTGGTCAGGAAAAAGAACCCAAGGGCAAAAGCTCTTGTAAATGCTGTGCTACGGCGCATAACAGCAACAACTTCTTTTGAAGGTTTAAATCCCCAGGAACAACTTTTATTACGGCGTGCCGAGAAGAGTGTTCTTGAACGGTATTTTACGCCTGTTTCTTTTGTTTTTGAAAATAGAGTTCTTGTGCGTGCAAAAGATCGTATTTTTCCAGATTCTTTGTTTGAGGCTCTCGAGCTTTGTGCTGGTATTCCTCAGTGGCTTGGAGCAGAGTTGCGTCAGCAGCTTGATGAGCAAAGTTTTGCACTCTATTGTTTAGCCGCTTGTGAGAAACCAGCCACCTGGTTTCGTTTGAGCCAAGAGCAAGAAAAAGGAGAGGGTATTGCTACTCTTCTGAAGAAGTGGGGGCAGGAGGAGAATCAAGCTGAAGATCTTTCTTTTGCCTATAAACGTGTAGGCCAAGCACTTCAAGCAGGGCCTGCTTTAGCTTCGAAATTAATTCATAGTAAAGCTTTTCAATCAGGAGCAATGATTGTTCAAGACTATGCTGCGCAGCAAGCTTTGGTTGAAGCAGCTCCAAAAAAAGGCTGGCATTGTCTTGATTTCTGCGCAGGTCCAGGTGGTAAGCTGACACAGCTTGCCGAGCTTATTGGGCCAAAGGGAAGCGTTCAGGCTCTTGAGTCTGATCCCTCTCAATTGAAAAAAATAAAGCATAACCTTAAGCGGTTAGAAGTTTCTAATGTTCGGGCACGATGTCTTGATGCTCGTCGTTATCGAGCTGAGCTTGACAGTTCAAAACAGCGCTATGATTTTGTTTTACTTGATGCCCCTTGCAGTAATACGGGTGTACTTGCTCGACGTTTGGAATTACGCTTTCGCTTCCAGCAGGAGCGGCTGAAAGCATTAATAAAACTGCAACAAGAATTATTTGAAAGCGCAAGCTATTGTGTGCGAGAGGGAGGCATATTCGTTTATTCAACCTGCTCTCTTCTTGCTTCTGAGAATGGCTCACTTGTAAGAACTTTTCTTCAAGACAAAGCTGATTGGAAGGTGGTAAAAGAAAAAACGATTCTTCCTCTGCCTGGTGAGCATGATGGTGCTTATTTTGCAATTCTGGAAAGAGCTATGTCTAATCCATGAGTTGAAGCTGAAGCCCGATTTTTTTTGTTATGACATCATCTTCTTCAGGGGTTAAAGAGGAGCGACGAACGTTCATTGTTACTTCTTTAAGGGCATGGCGAGGATTGAGTATTACTTTTGTTTCAATGCTTTTGCGGGCGGCATGGAAATCTACAAGGTCGTCTGCACTTTTGAAATCATCAATCGCTAAACGTTTGAAGTGTAATTCTCCCAAGTCATTATGCTGGAGGTAACAAGCTTCGTGCCTTCCACCGAGATGAGCGACTCCTTGCAGATGAGAGCCACTCCAAAGAAAAGGAAATTCCAGAGTTTTGAAGCCTAAAGTTATGGTGAAGCTCTCACAGATTCCTTGAATCAGTGGTAAGGAGGGAGCGTAGGCTGGGTCATCTTCCGCAAAAGGAAACTCTACTAGCCCAAACCAGGGTGAGATCTTGAGTTGAAACTCAAGTCCCTGCAGTACATTGAAGTTAGGGTCCTGATTATCAGCGTCTTTTTGCTTTTCAAGATACACGTTTATCTCATAGAGCCCGTTCTTTTCCGGTGATGAAAGCATTTCTAAACTTGCAACAAGATCAATGCTTTGATCAATGTATTGGGGCCCTTCTTGTCCGACTGAAAGCTTGATGCGATAATTTTTCTTTTCGCCACTTTGCCGTTGAGGCTGTAAATAGATTTTTTGATCTTGGGAAAGACCAGCGATGAAATCTTGAGGATCAATCTGTTCAAGAGTCTCTTGATCTGGTTGGAAGGCCGAAAACTGCAACCCTTCTTGAGTCGCTTTCTGAAGTAAACGATAGCTTTGGTCATAGGACTTTTGTGTGAAGAGCAGGTATGATTCAAGGTAGAAGAGGCTTGCCCGTCGCTCAAGATCATCTTTTTCATATTCTCGAGCAAGCTGATACTCTTCGAGAGCTTTTTGATTGTCGTTATGCCGTCTCGCAAGATTCGCTCGAAAAGCATGGGCTCGTGAACGTTCTTGAGGGGTGGAGGCGCTGGCAAGCATCCGTTGTGATAAGCTTGTTACCAGCTCTAAATCTTCTTCTTGAAGAGCTTGAGAGGCCCGTTCAATTAAAGCTTCAAAGAAAGAAGGCCATAAGAGTAAGGCTCTGTCAAGTTTCTCTATTTGTTCTTGGAGGGGTAGGGAATCCTGAAGGGATTCCTGAAAGAGCAGAATCGCTTGAAAGTCAACCTTCTGCTCGTAAGCTTTTTCCAGCAGGTGATGCCAGAACCGGACATCGCGAAAATCAGGCTCAAGCTCAAAGACCTTTTTTAAGGAAGCTTGAGCTGCTTCAAATTGAGCAAGCCGAATCAAACTTAAGCCGCGTCCGTAAAGTGCTGGTTTATAGAATTTTTTACGTTTAAGGGCTGTATCAAAGTGGTCTACAGCTTTTTCAAAGTTGCTTGTGCGATAAAATAACCAGCCAAGCGTGCTGTGGCCTGCTGAAAAATCAGGCCATGGAGCAAGCAGGCCTTGGAGAAGCTGGATTCTTTGCTCTCTTGACATTGTAACATCAAGAATGTCAAGGTAATTTTCAAAGGCTTTGAGGCTCATGAAGCCAGCCTCGATGTCTGGTATCACAGCAGCGTAAGCAAGAGCGTTAGGATCTTCTTTGTCATAAAGCGCAAGCTCTTGAAAATCTTGAATAGCTTCCTGGTACAAGCCAAGCCTGAGTTGACACAAAGCCCGCAATCTTAAAAAATCGGGCACATCTGCGCTGAATATGGCTTCTTCTATGTTGCTCTCTTTCTCTGGTTGATTTTCTTGGGGATCCTCTTTGTCTTGGTTCTTATCACTTGAAGAAAATGGGTGGTTTAAAAGTTCAAGGGCCTGGTGATAGTATGTTTTTCTGGAATTTGGGTCAGAAGCCTCAATTGCAAGCTCAAAGAAACTTGAAGCGGCAAGGTAGCAAAATTCTGGAAACACAGGTTGGTGAGAAGTGTTCGTTGTTTTATCTTCCTTTGTTGCATGTTCTTTACTTTTATCTTTTTGATTTGGTAAATAGGGAGCGAGTACCTGAAGACGTTCCTGATGAGAAAAAATCTGACTCATTGAACGAAGAACTTGAATGTGATGGAGTTTCTGGTTTTGGTTTTCATGGTCTTGAATCCTTTTACTTAATGAGTAAAAAAGATCATTTTCAATCGAAGGGAAGATCTTGCGGATATTCCAAAGGGAACGAGTAAGCAGTGAAAAATTTGGAGGATCAAGATGGAGCGCTAAACGAGACTTGAGATCCCAAGTCGCATAATTTTCTCCGTTGAGCAGTTCGTAAGCTTGAACCTGTTCAAGTCCTTTTTGAGGCTCTTCGAGCTCCATTAAGACAAGAGCATAGGAAAGATAAACTTCGTGAAAGTTGGCATCAAGCTCCAGTGTTTTTTGATAGTATTGAGCCGCAGCCTTATAGGCTATACTGCGGTGAGCAGTGTAGTTCGGGTCGCTTGGGTTGAGCTCTCTTGCTTTTGTGCGTTCAATTTCTCCAAGCAGAAAAAATGCCTGGGTCAATTGTGGATTGTATTCTGTTGCTTTTTGAAGATGTTCTGACGCCGCTTGATTTAAGGATTTTATAGCTTCTTGAGCTTGAACAGAAGGTTGTCCGAAGTATGCTCCTGCTTCAAGAAAAAGAATTTCACCAAGGCCTGCGTGAGCCCTTGCATCCTCAGGGTTTGTTTCAAGCAAAGCTTGATAGAGTTTGTGAGCTTGTTGCCGTGAGAGTAATAAGGGTTCTCGTAAGCAGAGTTCTGCCAATGCATGTTGGAGAGAGCGAGAGTAGGGGTTTTCATGCAAAGCTTTTTCGAGTCGTTTATAAGCAAGTCTTGGTTCTTGAAATGCTCGTAAACGTTGAGCTGCTTCAAGAGCTTCTTTTACTTTGAGATCTTTTGTTGCTTTTTCTTGTTTTGTTGGGGGCTTTTCTTTTTCTTGAGCGTGGATAACCCTTGGATTAAGTAAAGTTTGAACAGTGGGAAGTAGGAAGAATCCTGATAACCCGAAAAAAAGGAAATACTGAAAAAAGCAGGAGTGGTATAAAAGCTTCTTAGCCGAAGCTTGACCAAAAAGTGAAATATTAAAGATGTTCATGCTATGGCCTGGTTTCTATAAAGCTTGATAAAGAGAGTTTTTCAAGACACTTGTGAAGCTCAGAGTGTTTCAAGGGGTAAACGTTTTACCTCTGAAAGACTGGAGTAATCCATTTTTTCACGGACACTTTCAACGTCAAGACAAAGCTGGTTTTTTAAGGCATCAAGGTTTGGGAACTTTTTTTCGTTTCGAATAGGATAGTCAAAAAGCACCTCGACTTGTTCTCCGTAGTTTTCTCTCTTGTAGTTGAGTACGTGTACTTCAAGCAAAGGGTCTTGATTTTGTTTGTTAAGCGTTGGACGTATGCCAATATTTGCTGCTCCATGGTACCACTGATCGCGGATACGTATTCGCACACCATAAACGCCATAGGGAGGATGAACAAGTCCTTGAAGCGAGAGGTTCATTGTTGGAAATCCTAAAGTTCTTCCGAGCTTTTGTCCTTCCTGAACTTTGCCTTCCAGTATATAGGGTCTGCCGAGAAGCTTGCGGGTTAAAGTGAAATCACTGTTTTGAATAGAGTCACGGATCAGAGAGCTGGAGATGGAATGTTCTCCAACTTTAACTCCTTGGGCAATGCGAACTTCAAAATCGAAGCGGTTCCCCAGTTGACGCATCTTTTCAGGAGTGCCTTCTCGTCCTTGTCCGATGCGATTATTATGCCCAAGTAAGATTCCCTGAGCGTTAAGACCCTGGTTTAAGTATTGTCGACAAAACTCTTTGGCGCTAGTGGATTTCAGCTCGGCGTTGAAATCTATCAGGAGAACAATGTCAACCCCTTGTTCTTTTAATAAGGCGAGTTTTTGCTCGACTGGAATAATTCGTAAAATCTTTTGACCTGTCATAAAGGTTCGGGGATGGGTATGGAAGGTCAAGACAAGACTAGGAGTCTCTACTTCCTGAGCCCAGCCGACAAGTTCCTGGAGTAGGTATTGGTGCCCAAGATGCAAGCCGTCAAAGCTGCCAACGCTGACGATTGGTCTGCGGTAGCAGTATTCTGAATAGCCTTCTTGAAAATCTTCAAGACAGTGAAAAACTTTCATCGTAGAACATCTCTTTTTATGTCTAATGTGTGTAAGGATGTTTTATGGTTTTCAAGGCATCAAGCTTTGAAGACCTATGGAAAGCTATTCTAAGGTCTTTTTATTAATAAAGTGAAGGTTTTTTCGAGTCGAATGTAAAAACTTATCGTTATTAATATAGAACTCAAAATAATGCTTATGAAAATAAAGAAGGTATGGGTTAAGTTTGATTCAAAATAACCATAGAGCGTTTTTTTATACCCATACTCTTAGCACTTTGATAGAAGAGAGCATCCTTTCGCTAAAAACGCAGGCGTGGCGGAACTGGTAGACGCGCGGGATTTAGGATCCCGTGGGGTAACCCGTGAGAGTTCGAGTCTCTCCGCCTGCACCAAATTTGAATACTTTGCAGTGACATAAGTCTGCATAGTCTCAAGTCAAATAATACTTCATTTTTTTAAGAAAAATCCACCCGTTTGAGTCGCAGAGGGGATTCTTATACTGTGTGCACAAAAGTATTGGGAAGCAAAGTAGGGAATGCGTGAACGATTTCAAGCATGAAGAGTGTGCAAGTTTTATGCGGCTTCATCAGTCAGGAGTTTGGCGCTATTTGCGCACACTTGGCTGTGATTGTTCGTTAGCAGATGATCTTACTCAGGAAACGTTTTTGCGATTTTTTCACGTTTATATGCAAGAACGTTTTCAAGAGCGGAACGAGAAGAGTACCGCTGCCTATCTTCGTAGTATTGCTTATAACGCTTTTTTAAAGACGAGACAAAAACAAGAGCGAGAGTCACAAGCGTTTTTATTGTTTGTAAAGCAAGTGGAAAAAGTCTGGTTAACGCCATTGGGAGAACAAGGTGGGGAAGTCTTTGTTGATGCCCTTCGAATTTGTTTGAAAAAGCTTAAACCTCGGATGCGTCAGGCCCTTGATTCAAAATACCAGGATGGCAGCAGCCGCAAAGAACTTGCTCAGCTGCTTGACCTTAGTGAAAACGGCGTCAAGGATTTGCTTCGGCGGGCGAAAGAGCAGCTTCGAGAGTGCATCCGAAGAAAGCTTGGAGTCCATGAGAATGATGACGTGAATCTTCGGGCTAAGGAGAATTAATGCGAGAAAGAAGCAGTCAGACTGGAAGTGAAAAGCAGTTCTCAGGAGAAGAGACTTTTCTTGAAGTTGGTTTGCAAGAGCTTTGCGGTGGGGAAGCTCCTCCAGATCTTGTTGAGAAAACTCTTCAGCGTTTTTCACATGAGATTCAAGAATCTGGAGAGGAGTTGAAACTTCCAGATTTTGAGCGAAAAATCATCAAGGCAGATGACCAGGAAGTAAAAACTTTAATAGGGTTCAAAAAGATTTTAGCTGCAGCTTGTGTCGTTGTTGGGATTGGTCTTTTGCTTTTTTCATACGGAAAAACTCTTTGGATTAACCAGCTTCCAAAAGATGGGAGTAATAAAGAAAATATCAGGAGTTTTAAACAAATAGCACAGGGAATTCAGGTCTCTCGCCAAGCTGATTATATTCTTAAGGCTGGAGAGTTCGAAGTGCAAACGGGTTGGGCTTTGCTAAGCAAGCAAGCAGGCAGGCTTTATCTCGCGGGTGTGGAGCTGAGTAATGTTCAAGGACGTTCGCTTGTTTTATCAGGTGGTTATGGAGAAGAATATTCTCCTCAAACTATTTTAGAAAACCTTCAAGAAGAAGGTGTTATTTTAAATCAGGAGGAAGAGGCAGTGTTAAAAAATAAAAAGAATTGGATCAAACTTGGAACGGCAAACCTAGTATTGCTTTCTGGTAGTTTCTTATTAAATGGTCAACGTATAGAGGCAAATAGGATCCCTGAAACGTTGCCAAAAACTATAAATCAAAAAGAGGGGGCGGATACACTATCAGAGCTCGTTGACTCTTTTGAACTACGTGATTCCCATGCCAAAAATATTATACAGGTTCTGAAAGACTACGATCTTTCAGGCCTTTCTGAAGAAGGTGTACGAGACTTTTTGTTAGCTCAACAGCATTTTTTTGCTAACCATCAGGGCTATCTTGATTTTCTTGAAGGGTTGAATACACCTGCAGAGCAATACCTTCAGACCTATGCCGATCTTATTCAGCGGGAAAATGGCCAAGCAGGGGTTGATCGGTTGGCTGATTATAGAATACTAGACTTTTTACCAGATGTTCCAACGGGTTCAACTTCTCGTGGGCATTTTTGCTATCCAATAAATAAGCAGTCTATTTTGTGGTTAAAGGATGGAAAGCCGAATTTTCCTCATTGGAGCTCGGCAAGACGGCGTTTTCTTTTTAGAGATATATCGGATTTTATGGATATAGCAAAAATCACTTTGTCAGATTTAAGCTTAAATCATGATCAGCTTTCACACGTGTTCTCCAAAGATAATATTATTCAGGAGTTTACGGTGCAGGATCGTAATATTTATCCTTATCCTGGGATCCAGTTTTTTGAATTCAAAAAAGATAAGATTTACGTACTTGGTTATGTACAAGACGAGAGTAAAACAGATACTCCCCTTGTAATTGCTTTTAAAATATTGGAGAAAGATTCCTATGGTGGTATGACCTTTGCCTGGAAGGCTTTAAGTAATAATCTTCCTGATGAAGATGATCGAGAGAAGGGGCGTCAGCTTATGTATTCTTCTCAAACATCAAGGTTTGAAGCTCAAGAAGAACGGGAGGCATACGAAGCTCAAGTCCGAAGAATAGAATCATTCCTAAAGGCAGAAAGCAATTTTTTTGATTCCATCCGCTCTTTGGAGTTGGCGGAAGAAGAAGCGTTGAAGTTTTTCACCTTATTTCAAAAAACCTTGGTGAAGCATGCAAGAACTAGTCTTGCTGATCCGCTTTTAGTTCCAGATCAGAAATTTACTGAAGAATATACTGATTTTATTGCAAAAACAGGCTCAGAACAAGCCGGTATAAGCTGTATTTTGAATGATGGCTATTCTGCTCGCATTGGAAATATTCATTTAAAGGATAAGACTAAAAGGTTTTCACTTCTAAATTTTCACGATGGACAATTGGCGTTCTATAATATCCGCCACCATAAGTGGCGAAGCTTAACTGCGATATCAGGAGAAGATATTCGTAGTATTGAATTAAGCAATATTCCAGAAGCTTTAAGGAATAAAAAAAAGCTGATTTATGATCGACTCTTTAGAGAAGCTTTGAAGCCTGTGGAGGTTAAGGTTGGAGATATCTATGTCATTCGTTCAGAGGAAAGATACTCTAGCCCAGTGAATTCAAATGTACAAGATTCCTATCCAAAACCTTTTGATGTTCAGCTTATTGTTTTTCAGATTCTTGAAGTTGAACCGAAGCGCATGACTATTGTTTGGAAGATTTTAGATCATTGGGACTTTGACATTGGGGCAGACCTTAGTTCGGATAGTTGATGATGGGTTGCCAGTGGTTTAGATTTGAGATTATGAGTCAGAATAACACTTAAAAACAAAAAATAAGAAGCTTGATGTATTCTTTTGTTTTAACCAAGGAGGCACAATGCCTCCTTGGTTTGTTTTTCGTTTTTAATCGAAGATTCAATAGACGCCAAAATTCAGCTTAGTAAGCTTTCCTTGGATAAGTATCATGGGATAATGAATTTTAAAGCAAAAGGATACATCATGAAGCAGGAAAAGCCTTTTCTTGAATTGATGCCTGGGGGGTGGTATCGAGCGAGTAACGCGATTGTCGTTGATGATGTTCGCGTTGGTAAGGATTCAAATTTTTGGTTTGGAACGGTTGCAAGGGGTGATATTGCGCCCATCATTATAGGAGAGCGTACGAATATTCAGGACCTTGCGTGTTTGCACGTTGACCCTAATGTTCCTCTTGAAATTGGTGATGATGTTTCAATTGCGCACCATGCGATTGTGCATTGCAGCTCCGTTGGGAATGCTACTTTAATCGGCATGCATGCCATTATTATGGGCGGAGTTCAAATTGGTGAAGGGTCGATTATTGCTGCTGGCGCACTGGTCCCAGAGAACAAGGTGATTCCAGCTCGGAGTCTTGTAATGGGCTTACCGGGTAAGGTTGTTCGTGAGGTGAGTGAAGAGGAGTATCAACACAACCTTTGGCGTGCTCGTTCTTATGTCAAGAATGCCCAGCGTTGGCATCAGACGGGTAGTGGTATTCCTGATCAGCCCATGGATTCAGGCCCAGGTGATTTAACCCCTGGTCAACACCTTGTGCGCTAACCCCTGAGATTGCAAAGTATGAAGAAAGTTTCAGCTTGTGCTTCAGCGATCAGCTCTTCAATGCCGATTTTCAAAGAGTCTATACTAAGGCAGATAAGTTAAGAAAAATGAACCACCTATGAATATCAAAATCCAAAAACCCTCAAGCCAGTGTACAATCTGTGATCATTCTTTTCAAGAAAATGAAAGTTTTATGGTTGCCCTTAGTGTAACGAGGGAAGAGGGTGTGTTTGAGCGTCGAGATATTTGTCTTCAATGTTGGCCACAGCAATCCCCAAGCGATTTTCGCTGCCATTGGACTTCAATTTTTAATCTACAAAGACCTTCTCTTCTTAAAGATCGTGATGCTTTATGGCAGATTTTCCATCATGTTTTCGCTCGAAAGTCTGAGGAGGGGGGAGAAGAAGCTGAAGTCGAAAAGCTTCTCAAGATTCTTTATTTAGTTACACTTGCTTTGATTCGTCTTAAAGAGCTCGTCTCTTTAGACGATTCGGAGAACTCTAGTCATGGGTGTCTAGCTGTGCGCACCCGTGGCAAAAAAGTTCAGCACTATGAGATTTTTGTTCCGAAGCTTAGTGGATCTGAAATTACAGCCCTTGAACAAGAGTTGGTTCATTATCTTGGCTAAACTTATACTGTTATTTTAAGAGTTATAGCGGGAAAATTCTTCTGGAAAGAATTCCATTAAATTTTCAATTGGGGTTGGGATCGCACCGCCAAGGGCACAGAGTGAGCCGTATTTCATGGTTTCACAAAGCTCAGCCATCAGGTCCAGGCGTTTTTGGCTTGGGCCTTTTTCAATAATTTGATCAAAAAGTTCTGTTCCTCGAACAGCACCTATACGGCAGGGAAAGCATTTCCCGCAGCTTTCAATAGCGCAGAATTCCATCAGGCCTCGACCAATTTGAACAAGATCATCTTCCATGCTGTAAACGACGATTCCGGCATGGCCGAGCAGTCCTTTGGCTTGATTCATAGCTTCGAAATCAAGGGGAGTATCAAGGAGGCTTTCAGGGAAGATGCCCCCTAAAGGCCCCCCAACCTGTACGGCTTTGAATTCTTGCCCTGGCTGCATGCCCCCTGCGATTTCGAAGATAAGTTCTCGCAGGGTTGTGCCTAACTCAACCTCATAAAAGCCGGGGTTTTTAACTCGTGTATTCAAGCTTACGGCTTTCGTCCCACGGCTTTTATCGTGGCCATATTGGGCATAAGCATTGCCACCATGCTCAACAATCCAGGGGAAATTGTGCAGAGTTTCGACATTATTAACAGCCGTTGGGCGCCCCCATAACCCCTCAATAGCAGGAAATGGAGGTTTAGGGCTGACTTGAGCCGGAAGCCCTTCAAGGGAACGCAAAAGGCTGGTTTCTTCTCCACAAATATAGGCCCCCTGCCCCTTCACGATTTTGATCTGACAGGAAAAATTCGAACCAAGAATACTTTTTCCAATCAAGCCAGCACTTTGAGCTTCTTCCACTGCTTGCTGTAAACGCTTGAGAGCCCGTGGGTATTCAAAACGTACATAAAAGAAAATGCCTTCGGCTCCGGTCGCGTAAGCAGCGAGTAAAGCTCCTTCGATCAGCGAGTGGGGGTCACGCTCCATAATTTCTTTATCAATATAGCTTCCAGCATCCCCTTCATCGGCATTAACGACTACGAACTTCTTTGAGGCTGCGATTGGGTTTTGTGGTTCTGATTGTTTCTTAACGTCTGCTCCTACGGCTAAATCATGCTGGATGACCCCCTGAGATTCAGCGTTTGCAACAGTCTCAAGTTTTATGCCGCTGGGAAAGCCTGCGCCACCACGTCCTCGAATCTGGCTTTGCTTTATTTCCTGGATGACTTGATTTGGTTCCATAGAACGAAGAGATTTTTCAAGAGCCTTGTAAATACCGGCCTTTTGAGCCGCTTTAAGACTAATAACATCCTTATCAAAATGCCTCATCACAATTCGAGGCTTCTCTTCTGGAGGAAAAAAGATGGGATTTATTGGTTCTTCTGGCAAGGGTGTTGCATCATCTTTCAAGAATCTTTCTAAACAGTGTTGGTTTTCTTCTTGAGCAAGTGAAAAGACCTGCTGAT
Source organism: uncultured Planctomycetaceae bacterium (assembly GCA_964548115.1). Lineage (GTDB taxonomy): Bacteria > Planctomycetota > UBA8742 > UBA2392 > JABWBM01 > CAZJPQ01. Next base: position 11,313 of record CAZJPQ010000015.1, on the reverse strand, counting down.
CGACCATGACGTTTGGACCAAGCCCGCAGTAGCCTAGGCAAGCAACGTGTTCTAAACGTATGCCTTGCTCAGAAGTGTCGCCGGCTTTTTGAACTCCAAGTCTTGTGCTCAGGTTTTCAAAAGATTTTTGGCAGCCTGCAGCACGACATGCCTCTCCGTTGCAGAGTTTAATGGTTTGCTTTGCTGGTTGATTGTGACTGAGTTCTTCATAAAAGCGAGCCACGGAACGAACGTGCTGCGGAGGCAGGTGAAATGTTTCTGCGAGTTCAGCAAGCCGTTGGTCTGAAAGTATACCTTCTGCTTCATAGTGTTGAGAAAGCTTGTCGTATAAAGTTTCACCGAGTCCAAGAAACTTATTTTGCAAAGCAATCAAGTTATGCGACATAGCTTACTCTCTTTTTGCATCAAGCCATACGTTTCAGAAAAAGGGCTTTCGAAAAACTCTTGTTAGGCTTCCATTAATAAGAAGTTCCCGAAGCGCGTAAATGAATCCAGGGGCTTCCCTCTTTGAGCATACGCCCACCAACGACTTCACCAATAACGATATTATGTTCAGTGCTCGGTTCAAGCACTCGCAATAAGCGACATTCAAGATAGCCTAAAGCCTTTTCAAGATAGGGCGCACCAGCTTCTCCCTGACCAAGTTCCTGGCCGACAAAAGCATCTTCCCCAATGGGAAAACCTTTGGCAAAGTGTCCGAGGAGCGTTTTACTCTCAGTATCATCTGCAGCAAGCAGATTGATTCCAAAGAGTAAGCCGGGCTTGAGATCTCGCACAACTGGACGATCCTGTTTGACGGCAAGACTAATGGCTGGGGGTTCAAAGCCAGCTTGGGTAACCCAGCTCAAAAGTAAGCCGTGATTTTGTTCTGCTCCACGACAGGTCATAATGTAAAGACCAGAAGCAACTTTTCCCAGGACATCCATGCCTTTTCTTTGTTCGTGTTCAGCCATACTATTCTTTCCTTAAGGTCAAAATAAAAACTTTTGTGTGTGTATAAGATTCACAGATTTGAATATAGAGCTATGAATCTTTGTTTTCAATCTAGGCGTTTTTCAAGCTCCGTAAAACGTATTGTAAAATTCCGCCGTGCTTCCAGTAGGCAAATTCATCAGGGGTGTCAATCCGGGCTTGAGCCTGGAAGCTTTTTGTTGAGCCATCGACTGATTGAGCCGTAATCTGAACGCTGAAGTTTGGTCCTGAAGCTTCAGCAAGTCCTTGGAGTTGATAGGTCTCATTGCCTTGAAGTTCAAGTTTTTCAGCAGACTCTCCAGCCTGGAACTCCAGGGGTAAGACTCCCATTCCAATCAGGTTTGAACGGTGGATACGCTCAAAGCTTTTCGCAATAACTGCCCGCACGCCGAGAAGAAGTGTTCCCTTCGCTGCCCAGTCACGGGAACTCCCAGTTCCATATTCAGCTCCTGCAATCACGATTAAAGGAACGCCATCGCTTTTATACTGCAGGGCTGCATCATAAATAGAAAGTTCCTTGCCTTCCGGAAAGTGTTTGGTATAGCCACCTTCAACTCCAGGAACCAGTTGATTTCTAAGGCGAATATTTGAAAAAGTTCCGCGTACCATCACTTCATGGTTGCCTCGTCGTGAGCCAAAGGAATTAAATAACAAAGGCTCTACACCTTTTTCCTTAAGATAGAGGCCGCCAGGGCCATCTGAGCTGATGGCTCCAGCAGGGGAAATATGGTCTGTCGTAATCGAATCCCCTAAGAGCGCCAGAACGCGCGCGCCCTGGATATCCTGTGGAGATTCCGGTTCAGGTCCCAGTCCATCAAAGAAGGAAGGCTTGCGAATGTAGGTTGAATTTTCATCCCAATCAAAAAGTTTACCTTTTGGTGTTGGCATATTCTGCCAGTTTTGATCACCTTCGAATACTGCTCCATAGCGTTTTTGGAACATCTCAGGCTGTAAAACTGATGTAATGGCAGCTTGAACTTCTTGATTTGATGGCCAGATATCCTTGAGATAAACAGCCCCGTTTGTTCCTTCCCCAATGGGTTCGGAGAAGATGTCTTTTTTAATGTCGCCAGCCAGCGCATAGGCCACAACGAGAGGAGGACTTGCGAGATAGTTTGCCCGCACATCAGGAGAAATTCTGCCTTCAAAGTTGCGGTTTCCAGAAAGTACACTGGTGGCAACAAGGTCTCCTGCATCGATTGCTTTGCTGATAGCTTCTGGCAAGGGACCAGAGTTTCCAATACAGGTTGTGCAGCCGTATCCAACGAGGTGAAAGCCCAGCTTTTGGAGAGGTTCCATCAAACCTGCAGCTTGCAGGTAATCCGTTACAACTTGGGAGCCTGGGGCAAGACTTGTTTTTACCCAAGGCTTACGCTGAAGACCAAGTTCACAGGCTTTCTTTGCTACTAAGCCTGCAGCCATTAAAACTGCTGGGTTTGAAGTATTCGTGCACGAGGTGATGGCAGCAATAACAACAGAACCATCTTCAAGTTCAAGCTTTTCTCCATCAAGTTCGAGTTCTTGCTTTTGGATAATCGTTCGTTCTTTTGCTATTTTTGGTAGGCTCTTTTCAAAGAATCCTTGTTCTGAGTGTAAGGCAATACGGTCTTGAGGGCGTTTTGGACCTGCAATTGCTGGTTCAACCTCTGCCAGGTCAAGTTTGAGGGTTGTGGTGTATTCAGGGGTTGCTGAATCTGGGGTGTGGAAAAGCCCCTGGCGAGTAAGGTATTCTTGAACCAGTTCGCGTTTTGCAGCATCTCTACCAGTAAAGCGTAAGTATTCAAGGCTTTCGTTGTCAACGGGGAAGAAGCCCATGGTTGCTCCGTATTCAGGAGCCATATTGGCAATCGTAGCTCGATCAGCAAGTGTCAGGTTCGAAAGTCCAGCCCCGAAAAACTCTACGAATTTTCCAACAACACCAAGCTCGCGCAGCATTTCCACAACTCTGAGGACAAGGTCTGTGGCAGTAGCTCCTTCCTGCAATTTTCCTGTAAATTCAAAGCCTACGACCTGAGGAATGAGCATCGAGATAGGTTGACCAAGCATTGCAGCTTCAGCTTCGATGCCGCCAACACCCCAGCCAAGAATTCCAAGACCATTAATCATAGTTGTATGGGAATCTGTTCCAACGAGGGTGTCAGGATAGGCCCAAAGCTTGCCGTTTTGTTGATGTTCAAAAACCACATGGGCCAGGTACTCAAGGTTTACCTGGTGAACAATACCTGTGCCTGGAGGCACAACTCGGAAATTTTCGAAAGCTTGTTGCCCCCAACGTAAAAAAGCATAGCGTTCTTGGTTGCGTTGATATTCTTTTTGAACGTTTTGGCTAAAGGCATCTTCGCGGCCAAAAGCATCAACCTGTACAGAGTGATCGATCACAAGATCGACAGGCTGTAGGGGATTAATACGAGCAGGATCTCCCCCCAGCTGCTGAAAAGCTTCCCGCATGGCTGCTAGATCAACCACACAGGGTACCCCAGTAAAATCTTGGAGAACGACACGGGCAGGCCGATAAGCGATTTCAACACTGGGCTCAGCTTGAGAATCCCAGTTTAACAAGGCTTCGATATGTCTTTGATCAACGGAAGATCCATCCTCGTTCCGTAAGAGATTTTCAAGGAGTACACGGAGACTGAGAGGCAAATGATCAAGGTTTTTGCCAGTTTTTTCGCTAAGCGCTTTAAGGCTTGAGTAGTGATATTCCTTGCCTTGAAGGGTAAACGTTGAAAGGGTTCCAAAACTATCCTGGCTTGTTGAGGAAGATGCGCTCATGAAAGAATTCCTTTGTGTTTGGCTGTTGTTTCATTAAAAAACTGAAGACAAGTGGGCACTATACCATCATACTACGCTACGAAGAGAAAAAACTTTCTTTATCGCTTCAGGCTTCTTAGTCTTTATAGTGAAGAGTTTATAACGAGAAGTGGATCGCTTTATCAAAGAAGTATGAGTTTTTTTATCTTATGAGATTCTATGACAGACTTCCATAAACTCGTTCCTGAGGATTTACTGAATTCTGATCCTAAAAGTCTGACTCAGGCTTATCGATCAGATTTTGAGAGTGCTCAAGATTTTTACGAAGGTGATTATCGTAAGCTTGAAGATTTGCTGGCACAGGCTGAAAAGCTGAAGGGGCATCCCAGTTTCCAAAATTTGGAACGTTCCAAACTCTCAGCGAAGCTTCAAAGCTACATGCGTTCCCTTGGTGCCCCAGCCGCAGCACTTAGTGCAGCAAAAAAGCTCAAAGATTCGGATACTTTTGTCGTTGTAACAGGTCAGCAACCAACCATTGCAGGAGGGCCATTACTTCTTCTTTATAAGGTTGCCCATTGTTTAGCGTTGGCAAAGAAGTTGTGTGAGGCAGGCCTTAAGGTTGTTCCTGTTTTCTGGGCTGCAAGCGAGGACCACGATATCGATGAGGTGAATCGTTTTGGCATTTTGAATCAGAAAAAGCGTTTTCGACCTTTGCGTATTCCTGGTTTTGAATCCGGTGGAGTAAAACCACTTGAAAAGCTAGAGCTTCCAGATCTTGAGCATGCTGCTTTCAAAGAACTCAGAGCTTATTTTGAGAACCGTGGCACTTTGAACCAGGAGATAAAAACACTTCTTCAGCTTGCCAGTGGGAAAAGCTTTGGGCGTGCAATCAATGCTTTGCTGCTTAAGGTTTTTGGATCTCAAGGGCTTGTTGTACTGGAGCCCCGTTTGCTGCGCTCTCTTGAAGCTTATAAGCGAATCATGGAAATAGAGGTTTTGCAGGGAAAATCAAATCGTCAGGCTGTTCAGCTTCAGTTGCTCGATCAAGCTTCTAAAGGGTTTAGGCCGACTCTTGAAAACTCTCCCTATGCTAACTTTTTCTTCATAAATCGTGGAAAGCGTCGACATGTGCTTTTTTCAGGTGGAGAATTTTCGATTGATGAGCGTCCAGAATCTCTTTCCAAACGGGCCATGCTTCACGAGCTTCATCATCATCCGGAGCGTTTTTCTGCGGGAGTGAGGCTCAGGCCGGTAATCCAGGGTGCTTGTTTGCCTGTTTTGGCATCCCTCGTTGGCCCTTCTGAAATAGCTTATCATGGAGCTTTGCGGTTGCTTTTTGAGCATAATGCAATTCCGATGCCTTTGCTCTTACCACGTTGGTCTTATCTTTTAAGTTTTGAAGACCTGGCTCCTTCTGAAGTTGAAGCTATGCGTAAAAAGCTTTACGCGGGCTTATCTCAAAGTCGGGAAAGAGCTGCGGCACTCAGTGAGACTCAGAATGAACTGGCTTTTTTATTTGAGGGCTTTAAAAAAGAGTTGGGGTTGCTTGCTCGACCGCTTGAATCAGATATACAGCATATTACCAAGGGTATCGATAAGTCATTTGCTGAACTCAAGGGACGGATTTTAGCTTTACCGATTGAAGATGAGGAAAAGCTTCTTGAGCATGCTCGCTGGCTGATGCCTCATTACATAGCCCAGGAACGGCAGCTCAGTTGGTTAGGGTTGTGGCCTGAGTGGGGAGCAGAGCTGATGGCAAGTTTTCAAGAGCGAGATCCTTTTGATTTTTCCCTCGGTATGCTTACTCCTGCAAGTCCAAAGGCTGGGCTTTCAAGTTAGTTCGATTTATTTCCATATATAATTGAGGAGAGTTATTTTCAGTCTTGAAAAATCGCAGGCTAAAAATGCCTTTCCTTGTATTCGGGGTTGTTTTATTTGTGATATAACCCCAGCCTTCACTTTTTCTGATGGGCGTGAACAAAGATTATAACAACTGGCATTTTCTAAAAAGATAACGTATGAAGCCTCGTCATTTTCCAGAGCAGATTTCTAAGAAGAAGCAAGTGAAGGGTCCTCCTGAGAAATCTAAGAAAGCCTTGGAGCACTTTAGGATGCTTTCTTTGAGTCCAACCCTGCTTAAAGCTCTTTCGCAAGCAGGATTTACAGAGCCAACACCGGTTCAAGCTTTGAGTTTGCCCCATAGCCTTGCGGGGAAAGACCTCTTGGTAAGGGCAGAGACCGGCAGCGGGAAAAGCGCAGCATTTATCTGGCCCATGCTGATGAGACTCGAAGCTTTACGACAGCAAAGGACTTCTTCTCGATCGCAAGAAAGCTTTCCTCAGGCTTTAATCTTAGCTCCAACACGAGAGCTTGCGATTCAGATTCAAGAGATGACTCAACTTTTACAGGGAACTTTAGATTTTCGTTCACTGCTTTGTATAGGTGGTAATATAAAAAGAAAGCGGCTTTCGAAACCTCCGGAGATTCTGATTGCGACTCCTGGGAGGTTGGTAGAGATGGTGCTTAAAAGAGAAGTCATGCTGGAGCGGATTTCTTTTGTGGTGCTTGATGAAGCAGATCGCTTGCTTGAAATGGGATTTTATGGTGATGTTCGGCGGTTATTGCGCGCTTTGCGGCCAGAGCGCCAGACGTTATTTTTTTCCGCAACTCTTGAAGCCTCTGTGCGTGAATGGGCTCAAGATATCTTAAAGGACCCGGTTTTACTTGAGGTCTCACCCCTTGCCCAAGTTCCAAAGCAGTTAGAAGAAAGTTTCTTTCGAGTTAATCCAAAGGCAAAACCTTATTTTTTAAGTGCTTTGCTTCAAGGACTCCTGGGCAAGAAGAGTGGTTTAAAGCAGTCTCAAGGACTTATCTTTGTGAAGACGCGCAGTCGTGCTTTGCAGCTTGAAAGCTTCCTCCAAAATCAGGGGTTTTCGCTTCGTGCTCTTCATGGCAAGCAAGAGCAGTCGGAACGAGAAGCTGTTCTTAAGGCTTTGAAGCGTGGAGCAATTGATGGAATTATAACTACGAATCTTGCAGCGCGTGGTCTTGATATTCCACGTTTAGGTTTTATCTGTCACTTTGAGCTTACCCGAGATCCACTTGATTATGTCCATCGTGTTGGCAGGACAGCTCGTATTGGTCGCGGTGGTCAGTCCATCAGCCTTGTGAGTGATGAAGAAGTGCCAGTCATCAAAAGCATTATGAAACAAGGCAAGCGAAGCATCGAGGAAAAACCACTTGAGGAGATCCAGGGGTTTGATCCTGATAAAAGGTATAAGCCTTTAGCTGCTTTTAAGAATTACGCTACTCTTAAAGATAAGAAGTCAGATACTTCAGCAGTTGCATCAGCCCATAAAGAGCGGAAACAAAAGGGCAAAAAGCGAGGTAAGGTTTTATACAAGCTTAAGAGAAATAAAAAGAAGAAGTCAACTTAAGCAAGCTTGACAAGAAATTAGAAGAGTCTTATTTAAGTCAGATCTACAGCTGGATTCATAAATCATATCGAAAAACCAGGTTTGTCGTCATCACGGATAGCCCTGCTCAATCCAGGCATAAAAAGCTGAGACGATCCGGAGCTGACGAAGTTATCAGGGCTTCAGAGGGTGAGCCTGAAATCATTACAAAGATCAGAAGTTTACATCAACAAAAGAATTTACGAGCTGGCTTCTAAAAAAGCTTTGATCTTTGAGCCATGATCAAGGTATCATTCGGCTTCGCGATTTTGGGCCCGTAGCTCAGCTGGGAGAGCGTCTGAATGGCATTCAGAAGGTCAGGGGTTCGATCCCCCTCGGGTCCACCACTCTTCTCTAAGAAATTAGTTTTGATTGTAAGGTCAGGTTTCTGACGTATGAGCTTTTATCAATGTTTCAATGTGGGGGGCTTTCGATTTCGATGATGATCTTCAGAAAAACAGCTGGGGGTACTAAAGTTGGACAGGCTATCTGCGAAGCAATCGTTGTCTGATAAACGATTTTTACTAAATAAAGAACTGAGTAATGACTGGTACAACTGTGCCCATGATCTTGATACTGCAACGAGAGTTCTCTTTAACGCAGGGTCTAACCCTGCGTTAGTTAGACCGATTCTATTGAATGCAGGCCTTGCCTTAGAACTCATGTTTAAAGCTTGTTTGATGAGACAAAAGATTTTCGATAAAAAAAAGCATTATGGACACAAACTGGTTTCGCTTTCGAGAGCTGCCAACATCTCTTATACTCCTGAGCAGTTTGATACGCTTGAGGTATTGTCGGATGCTGTCCAGTGGGAGGGGAAATATCCGATCCCAAGGACAGTGGAAGCATTCAGAAAAAATGGTGATAAGTGGGATCAGCTACAAGCTCGGTATAAACCAACGGGAGTAATGGAGCCTGACAAAGAAAAGTGGCCTACGTTTAAGAACTATTCCAAATTATGGAAAATCGCTTCTGATAAATACTGGGCTATCAAGACAACTGATTTTCGCGAGCTCAGAAATGGATTCGATTCCTGATTGTAGGCCCCGGCTTTTTTTGTAAGTCGTTCGAACCCCTGTGCGCTTCGCGGGGTTCAGCATTCCCTTTCTACAGAACATCTTTAAGCAAATAAGAATGATGAGGATTTTAAGCTGCAGAATTTTAGCTAATATTTAAAACCTTTTAGTAAGTGCTTAACCCTATAATAAACGAGTCTATAGGTTTTAATTTTTAACTAAGGAAGAAAGATGTCTGTGGAAATCGTTTATGCCAGAGAGGACCTTGTCCCTAGTTTTCGTCAGGCTTTTGATCAAGTTGCCAAAGAGCACATCTACCTTGAAATGATAGAAGCTGATTCTCTTGACCAAATGATCGCTTTTCAAAACAAGCTGATTGAAAAGAATTCGCCAGTATATTTTGCTGTGGACATAGGGGTAGTAGTTGGTTGGATCGGCATTATGTCTTCTTCTAATCCACGTTTGGCCCATAGGGGGCATCTTGGCATGGGGGTGATTAAAAGCCATCGTAGGCAGGGTATTGGCTCAAAGTTGCTTAACATTGCATTAGAGCACGCCCGTTCTACGGAGCTTGAAAAGGTTGAGCTCTATGTTTACACTGCAAATAAGCCAGCCATAAAACTTTATAGGAAGTACAATTTTGATGAAATCGGAGTTATCCGACATTACAGAAAGCTTGATGGCCAGTACTTTGATGCGCTCGAAATGGAACTCTTTTTATGAACTCTCTAATAGTAATACAGCTATACTTGAGAGAATAAGATTCAGTCAGATAATCTTTGAATTAAGCTCGATACTGATGGGGCAATGATCAGAGCCCAGAATTCCTGGATGAATGCTGCTGGTTTTGACAAAGGACATAGCCTCAGTTGAAGCCAATGCAAGATCAATCCTCCAGCCAACATTTCGTTCCCGAGCTCCCTGGCGCTGGCTCCACCAGGTATAATGCCCTCCTTCACTTTGAAAGGCCCGAAAGCTATCGACCCAGCCGCTCTCTAATAATCGAGTGAGTTCGGCCCGTTCTTCTGGTAAAAAACCACTGGTCTTGTGATTCGCCTTAGGGCGGGCAAGATCTTTTTCCTGATGAGCGGTATTAAAATCTCCAAGCACTATAATGTGCTCACCATTTTTGCGCTTTTCTTCCAGCTGATCGAAAAGGCAGCGATAAAAATCAAGTTTAAAGGGAACCCGACTATTGTCGCGATTTTTGCCACTGCCATTGGGAAAGTAGACGTTTGCAATCAGAAGCTTGCCAAAACGAAACAGCTGTAAGCGTCCTTCGCGATCAAAATCCTCCTGCTTAAGGCTTGTTTCAAGTTCATCGGGCTTAATTCGGGAATAAAAGGCCACACCACTATACCCAGGACGCTCAGCCATAACAAAATGGGTATGCCAGCCCTCCGGTTCGCGAAGTTCTTTGCTCAATTGCTCAGGTTTGGCTCGTACTTCCTGCAAGCAAACAAGATCGGCGTTGCACTGGTTCAGCCAATCAAGAAAGCCTTTTCGGGCACAAGCTCGCAAACCATTGACATTCCAAGAGTAAATCAGCATAGGGGCTCCATGATTTTGCTTCGGTAGTCTTCAATGGTTATGAAGCCTTATTTCTGAAGTGTTTTAAGCAGATAATATCAGGCTTGTTGTGTTGTAGCATTTTGGATTGAGCTTGCCAATATCTTTGCCTGCAGGGTGTTTTGAATGCGGGATCAGAAAAGCCCCTTGTAAGGACCTCGCTCCTGCTGCCAAAGTGACTAACGTCACACTTCGAGGGAGAGATTTCTTGAGCTGTGTTGTCGCCTCTACCCCTAAAGTGACTTATATCACTTTTTCTGAGGTTTTCCCAAAGCTATAAAATTCTATGCAGCCCTCAAGAATGGTTTAGAACTCATTGGGCCTCTGGTCTATGATGGCTCTCAAGTCGGGCAAGAGTTGCCCGACGACAATTGTATACGCGGTTTTGCTTAAACGACCATTTCAAGCGCCTGTGCGTTTGATCCTTGAACCGCGAATAACTCAACACGCCTTGGGTGTGCTGGGACTTTGGAGTGGGAGAAACGGCCACCAAGCCGTTTCGAAACGGAAAAGCTTCTTTACCTCCAAACTCTCTGAAACGAAGAAACTTCTAGAGTTTTCTCTCTATTCTGCGGGGTGTTCAATGAGAACCCCCATTCTCGCCTCAATTTTGGCAGCACTCGGCTTCGCTTTACCGCCAAACCTTTTTTAAGGAGGCCAGCGATGCCCAAGCGCTACCTTTTTACCCTTTATGGCTATGAACTTTTTAATGGCTCTTTCCTCAAGGCCTTTGATCTCAACGAATGCCTGATTCTGCCAACAGCGAGACCAGAACTTCTGGAAGCGATGCTTGAAGTTCTGCCTCTTGACCTTGTAATTTTTCATGAGGACCGCCTGGATCAGGCCCGCAGGGTCATCAAAAACTCTGAATACAAGGCCAAAGTCCTTGCCATCACAGACAACCCATCCAAGGACCATCATAAAAAACTAAGGGAACGTGGCGCAGAAAACCTGCTGGTTATGCCAGAAAGCAGCCATCGTATAATGGCCAAGATCAAGAGGCTTTGTCCTAAGCCAGACTCGCAATGTGATAAAAATAACTTTCCGAGTTGAGAGTGAAAAAACCTATTTTCATACATCCAGAAAAGTGGCAAAAGTCATGCTTCAGGAAAAAACTTCTTGAGCTGTGTTGTCGCCCCTACCCTAAAGTGATAAAAGTCACTTTTTCTGAGGTCTTCTCAAAGCTATAAAATCTTAAGCTCCCCCAAAGAATCATTTAGAAGTGTCTAGCCTCTTTATTTAAGATCGTTTTCAAGTCGGGCAAGAGTTGCCCGACGACAATTGTATAAGCGGCTACTCGCGAACAACCACGCTTTTTAGCCGTCCACAACAGTGCGAACAACTGCCTTTGGGCATGTTGGTTTTTCGCTTGTTGTGGAGGCTGTGGTTGGCCTGCGAGTAGAGCGATGGCTGGCGTGCCCTTTCGTTTTAAGCCTCTTTTTTGAGGCCTCTTTAAGCAAGGTCCAGCAGCATCGCTTACCGCCAAACCTTTTTAAAGGAGGCCAGCGATGCCCAAGCGCTTACGTGTTATGATTCTTTATCCGGACCCA
>CAZJPQ010000014.1:25472-72273 GCA_964548115.1 uncultured Planctomycetaceae bacterium | reverse complement strand
AGCCTATCTTCCGGCTTTTGTTCAGAATCGTAAGCGAAAAGAAAGAGGAGCATGCTCAAAGAAAAAAGCCAAAACGCTGGATAACTCAAAAAAGCTTTCATAACAAAGAGCCTTGTATTATATGCATATAAAAGAAAAGAAGGAGTTGCCCTCTTTCATTATAACGAAATCAAACCACAAAAAGAGAAACTTTAGGCTCTTTTCTTTTAAAAGTACTCCTTTATAGTCATATAGAGTCTTACTTCTTCTGATTTTCAGAGCTCTATTATTGCTCGATTTTATTGTCCCACAAAAAAAAGAGGAACACTCAGGCTCCCCTTTTTTATAAAGTTTTAAGATTCTATAAAATCAAGATCTCTCGGTTACTTCTCCTTTAAACGATGAGAAATCTTCTCTTGTTTGAGGTGTTGCTTTGCTTTGATCTTCAAGTTCTGTTAATAGCTTTTGAGCCTCAGCAATAAGGCTCTGATGAATAAGGACATTATTATCTTGATTGTTGATCTCCTGTCCTTCCGAAGCATCAATGATTTTATTCAAGAAAAGTCTAGCTCTGACGGGTTCCTGGTTTGCAATCAATCTTTTTGCTACAATTAAAAGCTGGTCGTTCTCAGGAAGATAATGTTCTACTTGCAGAACTTGATAAGCACCATCTTGATAGTGATACGTTATAGTTCTTCGTTCAATAGATTCTTCAATTTCTTTCTTTTCCTCTTGGAAATTTCCTTTTTCCTGGCTGGCTGATATCAGTTCAACCCTCCGCCCATGCACGATAATCTCATTACTCCCATCGCCGTTCTTATCACGCACCTGAATCAAACGTGTAGAACGATGGCTGTATATGCCAGTAGTTTCAATATTATCAAGCAAGGTTGTAAAAATGACCTTAAACTCTTCAGCTTGGAAACTTCCATATTTAAGAACCCGGCGCAACGCCCCATTGCTTCCGAAACAAACACCTTCAATTCGAAGTTCATTCTTGCCATCTCCTGTGATATCAGCACTTCTTACTCGAGGAATTTGGTAAGAATCAACAGGAATAAAACCTTGGTAGTCGTAAACCTTCTGCCCCTGAGCTTCTTTTTGAAGGAAAAGACTTACGGCAGATGATTTGTTTTGAAAGAAGACAACGACTTTATCCCGAAGACCATCCTTATTCATATCTTCTTCTAGGCAAAAGCTTTTAGCCTCTTCTAGAAAAGCCTCTTGTGAATCAGATTTAAGCTGGAAGTAACTCGTAAAACGAGCATCTTTAAAAAGCTGATGAGCATATTCTGAGAAGAATTCACGATTGCTTTCTTTTTGTTGTTCTTGATTACTGAGAGAAGTCTCAGCTTGGAGCAAATCTGCAGACATAAACAATCCCAAAGCAAACAATATCAAACAGAAGAAAGAGTACATCACAGCTTTCATAGCAAACCTCTCTGGTGGTTAAGAGCAATAGAATGGACAGAAGATGAAAAGATCAAAGTCCCTACAGACTTGATTCCTCATGTGCTATCGTCTCTTTCCTGAAGTTGCTCAAGTCATTTTGCCTGGAGAAAAGATAAAAATCTAGCTCGCACATAATGAATGAGAAGTGATGTGTTGTTGAAGAAAGGAAACTCTTGTCTTGGAGCCTACTTCAAGGCCTAACAAAGCATGCCTTTAATCAAACGTCAAACGACTGGAATGGCTTTTTGAAGTGAAGGAAAAAGAAATGCTCTAAAGTTTTCTGGCTATATTCAATTTTGCTTTGAATAACAGCTTTTCGTGCTGCTTTAAGCACCGCCATATCCTGGTCGAAATTTCCAAATTTAAGCTGAGGAATACCAGATTGACGAGTTCCAATAAAATCTCCGAAACCACGTTGACGTAAGTCTTCTTCGGCAATTTCAAAACCATCATGAAGGCGACAAAAGGTTTTAAGCCGCTCCTTGCTTTCCTCGCTTCTTGCTTCTGCAAAAAGAAAAAGACTGGGGTCATACTTCGTTATAGATGCTCCTCCTCGCCCAATCCTGCCTCTGAGCTGATGCAGTTGAGAAAGCCCGAAACGCTCAGCATGCTCTATCACCATAATGTTGGCAGCTGGAACATCGACCCCAACTTCAACTACAATCGTTGCAATGAGTATCTTTGAGCGTCCAGATCTAAAACACTCCATAGCCTCCTGCTTTTCGCTTGGGTTCATTTGACCGTGCACAAGTTCAACCCCAAGCTCTTGGAAAACCTGGCTTAGTTCAGTATAAAGCTCTTGGGCTGATGTTAATTCAAGCTCAGGGTTTGGCTCAACTAAAGGCTCAATGAAATAGGCTTGCTCTCCTTGAAGACAGCGCTTTCGAATTTTCTCCAAAAGTTTTAAACGGCCTTCTCTTTTAATCCAACGTGTTTTAACAGGAGTGCGTCCCGGTGGAAGCTCATCAATCACAGAGATATCAAGATCGCCGTAAAGTGTTAATGATAACGTTCGAGGGATTGGCGTTGCGGACATCATCAAGCGGTGAGGTTCTGGCCCTTTAGAAAAAAGAGCTGCTCGCTGCTTTACTCCAAACTTATGTTGCTCATCTATGACCACAAAACCAAGCTTTGAAAACTTCACATCTTTTTGAATGAGTGCGTGAGTTCCAATGATAATATGTATTTTGCCCGCTGCTAACTCTTCAAGCAAAAGAGCTCTTTCCTTTTTGTCTGCACCTCCTAAGAGCAAGGCAACCTTAACTTCTGAATCTTGCAGGTAATTTGTAATGGTCTGGTAGTGTTGACGCGCAAGTATTTCCGTTGGCGCCATCAATGCGCTTTGCCAACCATTTGCAAGGGTAATCAACATGGCATAAAGTGCAACTGCTGTCTTTCCCGATCCGACATCGCCTTGAAGCAAACGACTCATACGACCAGGACTTGCCAAATCCTGAGAAACTTCATGAATAACACGCCTTTGAGCTTCAGTGAAATCAAAAGGAAAGCGGGCATCGCAACGCTCTTTCAGTTTTTGACTTAAAGCAAAACATAAATCTTTTTGGCCCTGGTTATGCCGCCTTTTCTTCATGACCAAAAGCAACTGTAAAAGATAGAACTCCTGAAACTTAAGGCTCAGCTTCCCAGCTTCTGCGTGCTCTAAAGATTGTGGTGCATGCACGGATTGAAGCGCTTCCTGAAGAGGCATAAGCTGATGCTTTGCTGAAGTCTGGCTAGAAACTAAGGAAGGAAAAGAGTGGGCATAAGTTGACAATACTTGCGATATAAGATCTGAAAACTTCTTTCTCTTTACTCCTTCTGGCAGCTTGTAATCTGATAGTATAGTGTGCTTTTTTTTGTTGGCTTGTTCTTCAGGCGTAATGCAATGCCAGGAGCGTGGCCTCAAAAAGAACGTGCCTGATTTATATTCGCTTTTCCCAAGCGCTTCCACCTCAACCCCTGGAAAGATTGTTTTTCTTAACCATGGTTGATTGAAAAAAGTGAGCAGAACCTGATGCCCGTCCTGCTCTAAGACGACTTCAAGAATCTGCATTCTTCTGCGATGAATCATTTTGTTGTGGACATGGACAACTTCGGCTCGTACTGCAACATGCTCTTCTCCATGAAGAAGCTCTGACAGATTCTTAAGCTTATAATAGCCTCGGGGGTAATGGGTTAAAAGATCATAAACTGAATCAAGATCAAGGGCTGAAAGCTTTTTGCACAACGATTTGCTCTTAATAAATCCTGAGAGAGGCGCCTGCAGCTCATGTAATTGTCTTTTAAGAGTCACTTCAGGATCTTCCATTTTCAAACCCTTCATTTTGATTGCGGCTTTGGGATCTCATAATCTTAGGGTTTCATTTTTTCGAACACAAAACAGGAACAAAAGAATGAGAAATGAAGGACTCTTAATGAAAGTCATTTTTCTTGCCACTTTCAATTCATTTATAAACACTTTTCACCGATCACAAAACAAGGGCTCTCTTTACAAAGCCTATAAGCACAGGTTTCTTATCATAAATTCGTTTTCTCAGCTCAAAAGCATGATGTTTGGTTTGCTATGGTAACAAAAAAAACCCAAAACTTTTACCTTTCCCTGGTCATGCTTTTGCTGTGCTCGGGCATCATACTTATTTTTTCAGCTTCCAGCATCTCTGCCGGCCTTGACCAGAAAATGAATGACAGTTTCTTTTTTATGAAAAGACAATTTCTTTCATTATTTATTGGAATAATTGCTTTATGTGTTTTCGCACGCATCGATTACCATATTTTTTTGCGGTTTTGGCCCTATCTCTATATCGTAACACTCCTTCTCCTGATTGCTGTGCTTGTGGTGGGAAAGAGCAGTTATAATGCTCAACGTTGGCTTAAAATTGGTCCTTTTCATTTTCAACCCAGCGAATTGGCAAAGTTTACTGCTGTTATAAGTATCGCCGCTTTTGCCATAGCCCGACATGAAAAGCTATCATCGTTCTGGAAGGGCTTTGTCCCTTCACTCTTACTGGTTTTCCCATTAGTGATCTTTATAATGATTCAGCCAGATCTGGGAACAGCATTTTTTGTATTTGCCCTCAGCATGGTTGTGCTTTTTACATCTGGGATTCGCTTGAAACATATCTTACTTACAGGGTCAGCAACACTTCCCCTGCTTTTCATAACAATGTTTTTTTCCTTTTCCCACGTTCAAAAACGTATTTTTGTCTTTCTTGATCCAGAAGCAGACAAACTGGGGAAAGGCCACCAAATTTATCAATCTCTGATAGCCCTTGGATCTGGGGGTTTTTCTGGTAAAGGCCTTGGGAATTCAACTCAAAAACTCTTCTTCTTGCCAGAAGAGCACACCGATTTTATCTTCGCCATTATTGTAGAAGAACTTGGATTTCTCGGCGGGGGCTTTATTCTCATGCTTTTTTTGTTGTTGGTCTATGCAGGATATCGAGTAAGCAAACACGCACGAGACCCTTTCGGTAGCCTGATCACCCTTGGACTTACTGGCATGATTGTCCTTCAATCAGCAATGAATATTGCAGTTGTAACTGCTTCGGTACCAACAAAGGGTATTGGGCTGCCTTTTCTCAGCTTTGGAGGAAGCAACCTCCTGGTCACTCTGATGAGTGTTGGCGTTGTTCTCAATGTTGCTCGACAAGGACTCAGTCGTTCCGAACTTCGCAGGCTTCGGATTTCTTCGGAAAGACCTCCGACCTCTTTCGCTTCTTTGCCCCCTGGGGCTGAGGAAAGATCTCTTCCAAAAAGTTAAGGATGATCTCTTATTCTTATATTCTTTTTCTTATTTTTTACGGTTTATAAAGCAAAGACCTGACCATGCAAAAAATGAAGACAGAAAAACCAACCCCTTTTCGTATTACCTTTGTCGGAGGAGGCAGTGGAGGGCACCTGATCCCTGCCATTGCACTCTGTCAGGAGTTTTCTCGCTTGCTTCCAGAAAGCAAAAGATCGTTCATTATCCCTGGTAAAAAGCTTGAGAAGGATATCTTAAATTTTCACGAAATTGACTATCAGGTTTGTGGAGGTTTTTCACCTCGTGGTAGCCTGCGGCGATCCATGCTTTTTGCTCCTTCACTTTTAAAGTCTTACCGCAAATGCATCTCTATTTTAAAACAGGAAAAACCAAACGTCGTGATAGGCTTAGGAGGCTACGCCAGTATTTATGGCGGGCTGGCAGCCTGGCGACTTGGCATCCCTCTTTGCTTGCTTGAGCAAAATGTTATTCCTGGACGAGTGAATAGACTTATGTCTCGTTTCTCAAAAACGGTTTATGCGCAATGGCCCTTGAAGCAAAAAAAACTATCCAGAAAAACAACCGTTATGGTTTCTGGAAACCCTGTAAGACGCAACATGGGGCGTTATGAGAGTGCCGCAACCCGTAAGTGGTTTGGGCTTGATCCAAATCGAAAAACTCTGCTTGTTATGGGAGGCTCTCAAGGAGCACGAGCACTGAATAACTTTATCACTTCTCACTTAAATATTCTTGAATCCTATGCTTCTCAAATACAGATTATTCATATTACAGGCTCTAGAGACTTTTACATCAATAGAGAGCGTTGGGCCCATGCTAAGGTCCGTCACTATGTAATCCCCTTTGCTCAAGAAATGGGGCCAATTATAGCTGCGGCAGACGTTGTGCTCTGTAGGGCTGGTGCTACAACAATCAGTGAGCTTTCAGGTTTTGGCAAGCCTATGATTCTTATTCCTTTGCCTTCATCTCGCGACAACCACCAATTCTTCAATGCCGACTTTGTGGCATCCCAAGGAGCAGCAAAGGTGATTCTAGAAAATTCATTACCTCAAAGTTCTACCATGAAAGTTTTACTCAACGAGCTTATTTGTAATCCAGAAGCTCTTTCAACGCTTGCAAATCGATCTTCAATCCTTGGTAACCTTCGAGCAGGAAAAGATATTGCCCTCAATCTTTTAGGACGATTTGGCATTCAGCCTTCATCATAAAATGACGAAGTGTAGGAATGAGAATGAAGTTCTCATTCCTACTCATAAATATCTAGTCGCTTTATTTTCCTGGGATTCCTTTCTCTATGGTGCCTGTTTCCCCAAACAAAGAAATACTTCAGCATCAGCATTTTCACCTCGTTGGAATCGGTGGAGCTGGCATGTCTGGTCTTGCCCGGATCCTGCTTCAGCAAGGCTATTTCGTCAGTGGTTCAGAAATAAGCCCAAGCCCAATTACAATAGAGCTCGAAAAATTAGGGGCATCAATAAGCTTTGGAATAAATTCCCAAAGCATTCAAAACTTGGAGAATGAACCTCAGGCTTTGATATACAGCGCTGCGGTTTTGCCCGAACATTTCGAGCGTCTTTACGCAGAGGAAAAATCTATTCCACAATACAAATATTCGGAATATCTAGGACAACTCTCAAAACAAAAGTCTACTCTTGCCATATCTGGAACCCATGGAAAGACTTCGACAACCTGTATTGTAGCTTCAATTCTTCAGCGCTCTGGCTTAAACCCAAGTTGGATTATTGGTGGAACGCCATCGAACCTTTCTGCTTCTGCTCAATGGGGGAAAGGAGAGCATTTTGTTGTTGAGGCCTGCGAGTATGATAAAAGCTTCCTTAACTTAACTCCAAGTATTGCTCTTCTTCATAATGTCGAAGCGGATCACCTTGATTATTTTGGAAGCATAAAAAAGCTTGAGAATGCTTTTTCTCATTTCTGTCAAAAGGTGGATCCAAACGGAAAAATTCTTGCTTTTGCAGATCATTCTCAGGCCATGAAAATAGCGCTGTCTTCGAAACGAAAAGTCATTTCCTATGGAGAATCAGAAAACGCCTTTTATCGTGCCGCGAATATCACGTTTAATCAAGGATTTCCAAAGTTTGAAGTTTTGAAAGGAAATAAAAAGTTTCTTGAGATTGAACTGCCACTTCCAGGCAAACTTAACCTTCTCAACTCTCTTGCTGCAATTGCACTTGCAGATCAGATTGATGTAGAGCCTGGGCAGATTAAAACAAGCCTTGAGCAACCCATGGGGGTTAAGCGTCGTTTCGAACTCCTTGGCAAGATTGGGAGCATCCCGGTCATAGAAGACTATGCTCATCACCCAACTGCACTCCAGGGCTTGGTGAGGACTGCTCGCCAGGTTTATGAAAAAAAACACCTGACACTTGTTCTTCAAATTCATCAATACGGCAGGCTTTTTCATTTTTTACAAGGTTTCAAGGATGCGCTCCTCTGTGTTGACGAGTTGATCCTTGCTCCCACATTTTGTGCTCGGGAAAACGTGAGTGAAGATCAAAGAAATGCGCTTGAAGCAACGTTGGTAGAGCATTTAAAACAAGAAGGTGTTCAAGCAATTCAATTAAAAGAAGAGTACATCCCCTCTCACCTCAAAGAACACCTTACTCAGAATAAGATGGTTGTTTTTGCAGGGGCAGGCGATATTACCCACATAGCTCAAGATTTCCTTCAGCTATTTTCTTCCAACCAGGCCTACTCGAAAAAAGTTGCATAAAAACACATAAAAAACAAAGGAATAAAGGTGAACGTCTTATCCTTCTGGCCTCGAAGCCTTCAATCCCAAATCCGAACAAATTATTCTTTGTCTCCTTTGACAAGTTTTCGTGTTGGAGGAAGAGCTGATTATTTCTTTTCTCCCAAATCAAAAAAGGAACTCAAGCACTTCGTTTATATTTGTCGAAATGAAGAAATACCTCTCTATGTTATCGGGGGTGGGGCGAATCTTCTCATTCCTGATCATGGAGTTCGCGGCGCAGTTCTTGATTTATCCTATTTCAATAAACTCGGTTCTCAAGGCAGTTGTTTACAAGCTCAAGCAGGAGTAAAGATTCCTAACGCAATTCGATACTCTATTATTGCTGGACTTAGTGGTTTGGAAAATTTAGCTGGCATTCCTGGGCGTATTGGCGGGGCTTTTGCCATGAATGCTGGAGGGCGCTACGGAAGTATTTCTGAATGGGTTCAATCAGCACTTGTGCTTACTTCAGATAATGAATTTGAAACGCTGCCAAAGAGCTCTTTTGAATTCAACTATCGCCATACAAAAATGGAGAAAATGATTTTAATTGAAGTGCTCTTTAAGCTTGAAAAAGAAGAGTCATCGCACATCAGGAAACGAGCTGCAGAAATTATGCGAGAGAAAATCAAAGTCCAGCCTTATGAATATCCTTCTGCCGGCTGTATTTTCAAAAACCCTTCAGATGAAGGGCGAAGTGCAGGAAAGCTCCTTGAAATGGCTCAGCTCAAAGGATTCACAATTGGAGACGCACAAATAAGTGAAAAACATGCAAACTTTATTGTTAATAGAGGTCAGGCAAATTCCCGAGATATCTTAAGGCTCATTGAATATTCTCAAAAACGCATTTATGAACAATTTGGAATTCAACTTCAAACCGAAATTAAGCAGTGGGCAGCATAACAAAATAAGTCAAATAGAACGAAAATAAAGACAACACTTCACACTTCAAAATTCCCTAAAAGAAAGGATAATCATGGATAGTTCCAACAAAGGCGTCTCTCTTGATGAATTTATTTTTCGTAAACTTCAACCTGTTCGTATTCTCGTCGGTTACCTTAACAATGAAATGGCTTTAAATGAAGGGGACTCCCTGAACCTTGATCGCTCTGATCTTGACAATATCATTTCAACCCTTGAAATTTTCCTTGAAGAATACGATCGAGTTTCTCAGCACAGAACATCACGTATGACGAAAAGTAAAAAATACTCTGAAATATCAAACAAACCAAGCGGGCTCAAAGCCATCGCATAAGATCTTATTGCCCTTCTTTAAATCTGGAAACAATCAATTCTAAGAAGGGCAAGATCTTTCATTCAACATTTACCTTCTTTTTCTAATTGGACCTTTCACCCAAAACGAGGCTGATCCTATGTCCCACGAAACAACTTTACGCTCACTTGAAAGTATTCAACAACGCAAAAATTCTGAACGTATTATGATGCCGGTTGTTGAGCTTTGCCAACGTCGCTTCCAGCGTACACGCGAAGAAGCTCCGGTTAAACTCAGCATTATAAATCATAAAAATGAAAAAGTCTGCAGTGCCTGGGGAACCTTGACAAACTATAGCCCTGAAGGAGCCAAGGTCCGTAATCTAAAGTATAAAGACCCACAGTGGAAAAGACTTCTTAACAGTCAGCAAAACCTTAAGATCCACTTTACAATTCTTTCAGGTAAGCTGGAAGGACTGGAAGCATTTGGAAGCATCGTTCGAGCACTATCCGCTGGAACAAGTTTTGGACTTCGCTTTGATTCGTTTTCAATCAGAATTGCAGGCTAAGATTTTCTGATCATACTATTCTGTCTGTTCTCTTGTATCCCTTGAAGTCTGAGTGTTTTCACAGAATCCTTTTCTTATCGTATCACGATTTTAACCTTTACGGAATTATAATATGCTCAATATTGCACTCTTCTACGGTGGTACTTCGTCTGAACGCGCTGTAAGCTTGAAGACGGGGGAGCGCGTTGCTGTAGCTCTTCAAGAGATAGGCCATAAGGTTCAAGCCCATGATCTTCAAGAGAACTCTCTTGAAAACCTGTCACTTGAAGACGTTGATTTTGCTTTCATTGCTTTGCATGGAGGTTGGGGTGAAAACGGTGGAATTCAAAAAGCCCTTGAACAAAAAGACATCCCTTATAGCGGCAGTGGACCGATCGCAAGCTCTCAGGCAATAGATAAAGAACGGATGAAAGCTCAGTTCTTGGCTCAACGCATTCCTACTCCTGGTTATGAAATCCTCCGTGAAGCAGATGCTTGTTACCGCTTGAAACGCATGGCAAGAAGACTTTCTACTCCACTTATTATAAAACCAACATGTCAGGGAAGTTCGTTGGGAATTTCACTCATCAACAGCCTTGAAGAGGCGAGCGATGCTTTGAAAAAAGCATTTACACTTGATGAACGAGTCATTGCCGAAAAAAAGATAGAAGGCAGAGAGTTTGCAATTCCAGTCATTCATGACAATGCTTATCCCCCAGTAGAAATTATTCATAAGCATTCTTTCTTTGATTACGAAGCAAAATACCACGACACTTCAACGTATTATGAACCTTCTCCTGAAATCAGCAGCATTCAACTTAAAATCATGCAATACTATGCGCGTCGAGCACATGACGCCTTGCGCTGCCACGGGTATTCACGGGTTGATATGATACTCGATGATCAAGGAGATGTTTATGTGCTTGAGGTTAATACCCTCCCTGGTCTTACTGAGCGGAGTCTTTTACCTCTTTCAACCAATAAAGCTGGCATGAGCTATGAAGAAACTCTTCAAGCTATGATCGATGCTTCCCTTTCTTCTTCACATCAACAAGCAACCCAGATCAAGAATACTTCAAGCCTTATCCTCTCATAAAAATGCAAAGACTTATCCATTCCTATAGAGTATTGAATCTCATTGTATTTCCCCAAAAAACACGAGAACACAATGGCAAAAAAACCAGCGAAACGCAAAGCTCCTCAAGCAAGACAGCACTCTCTTTTCGTGAGTATTGTCTCTTTTTTCCAGAAAACGCTTTTTCTTCTTCTTCTTTCCTTTTGGAAAGGACTCATACTTATTCTGCCAAGTCGTGAAGCTTGGAATCGCTTGGGTCATTCTCCGCACTTCAAAAAAGGCTTATTTATAAGTGTATGTCTTCTCTGTAGCATTGGACTGATGGCATTTATGCGCTCAGAACTTTCTCAAAAACCAGATTACTTCATTGATCTCAAAAAAATTCAATTTCAATCTGGATCAATAACCTGGGCCGAAGGAAAATACGCTAAGAGAATTGAGGCTGAAATACTTGATGATCTTAAAACAAGAGTTTCAAAATTTGGAACTCAAAGTGTATTCAATGATGAATATTTAGAAGCAATTGCTCAAACTTTAGAAGAGTCTGGTTGGGTTCAACAAACAGAAAAAATAGAGCGGGTTTTTCCTGGTGAAAAAACAGGAAGCCAACTTCTCATTTCCCTTAGCATCAGAAAGCCTATTCTCTATACTCTTTACAATAACACGATTTATTTCATCGATCGCGATGGCTTTGTACTTCCACATACCCTGATTCTCAAAAAAACCTCTCAAGATAGCTTAGAGGATGGGAGGATCGTTAACGAGGAGTTCTTAAATGTTCTTAATCAATCAATGAGAAGAGTTGATGGCGTACAAGCACCTGGCCCAAGACCTCAAACTTTTTGGAAAAATGAGCAAATAATCGCGGCCTTAAGCGTTGAAAAATCGCTTCAACAACACAGAAAAGAAACAAAAGAAATTCCTGTTCAGGCCTATGATGTTTCAGGTATTTCAGTTTCAAAAAATCGAAAAGGCCGAGTTCAATACCATCCAGGAAAAGGTGGGCTAAGACTTTACACAAGTCTTTCAGCCACCCCGATTATCTGGGGAAAAGCGCCAGTTCACGCTCATAGCATAGAAGCAACAGCAACAGAAAAGATTAAAAGGTTTAAGGCAATTTTAAAACTTGATGCCTCACTATCAAATCAGAGCTCTTATTACCTCAATAGAGAACCTTTAAAGTAATTCATTCTCAGCTATAAATTTTTATTGTCTTTAGGCTGATACTTGAAGACCTTAACGAGAAGAAGAAGACTTAAAAGTAACGGTGCGAGTTGACTTACAATTGCCCAAAAACTTCCAAACAGATCAAATAAAAGAGCAAAAATAGTTGTACCAACAACTGAGAGCTTCATCGTTATGCCGTAAATTCCAAAATAGGTTGCTGCTTTTTCTTGTGGTACAATTTCGAGTAAGTATTTCCGACCAGCAGTCCATATTCCTGCCAACCCAAAAGCACCAAGTCCTGCAAAAGAAAGAATATAAGCAGCCAGTATAAATGCGGATGGCCCAGAACGACCTATTCTAAATTTTGGCTCCACAACTTCTTTCTTCAGAACTTTATTTGAGCTTTGAATACCTTTTTTATTGGCTTTTGCTCTTTGGGCTTGAACAACTTCGTTATCCAAAGCAAGCATTTCAAAATTATTCTTCGTGCTTTCTGCAAAGCTTTTCCAATCAGCAGGCGAAGCTTGTTTCGCTGCAAGCTCCTTCATCTCTTGGTTTTCTTCCCAGGAAAAAGTATTCCCGGTGAAAACTATTCCTCCCATAAGAGCAAAAAACAGACATACGACAGCAAGCACAAAAACTTTCAACGCTCCCCACAGATCACTTAGGCGTCCAGCAATTATCCCAAAGATCATAGCCAAAGAAGTAAGTACAATTCCAACAAGGGTTAAAAACCCTGTAAGCCCTGGAAGCAGAAAGGTTTTATCTCCATCAGGATCAATGTAAAAGCGCAGGTCATAGCTTAAACCAAAAAGATGAAGCTTTTGACCAGAGAAAACATCTTGCGTATAGAGTGCAAAGTAAAGGATTGCCGTATTAAGAACATCAACGCAAAAAAAGTTGACAATTAAAAAGTATAGGGCTTTTTTATTCTGCCTGATTTCCTTTAAGGTTGTTTTAATTCCATAAAATTCTGTCTTGAAAAGTTTCCAGGAGTTCTTTTGCGGAGAAACTATTCGTCTTTCTTTTACAAAGAAAAAACATGGCAAAGCGAGAACGAGAAATAAAAGTCCTGCAGCAAGGAAAGCCTCATTGCTACCATAGGCGCTGACCACAGGAAGCAAAAAAATCAAGGTTAAGAAAGTCCCTAAATAGCCAAGCCCAATACCAAGTCCTGAAACAAGGCCGGTAGATTTTTGAGGAGCGACACTTGGAAGGAGTGAATTGTAAAAAACGAGCGCAGAGTTATAGGAAAAATGGGCTAAGCCAAAAAAAAGAAGAAATCCCCATAGTGGTAAACTCATTCCCCAGGTCATCATGGCCCCAATACAAAGGCCAGAAGAAATCACAAGATAAGACCGGGCTTTTCCTGTTCTATCAACGGTAGCAGCAAGGAAAGGGATAAGAAGACCAGAGGCAATCATTGCAATAGTCTGGGTCAAACCATAAAACGTGGTTTGGCCATAAACTTGCTGAACATGGACTGTTAGAATATAGGTTAGAGTCGAAGCATAGACTGTATTTGCAACATCATATGTAATCCAGCTTCCTGCTTGCAACCACGGAGTTCTTTGCAATATTTCAGTCCTCCCTCTAGTTTTTTAGAGTTCGCAGGCCTGAGAATGTTTGCAATCCTTCATTCACCACCACTCAAATCCGTAATATCAATACCTTCTTTTTTGCTGTGAAATACAGCTGTTTGGGCTCCCGTTTCTTTCAGTGTTATTTCTCGTTCTTTTCCCCCTAAGCGCAATGTTACTTTTACTGTATCAACTTCTGGGGTAAGATCTGCTCCTCGCTCAAGGACAACCCAAACCTTTTGTTTGTGATACTTTTTATTTTGAGTAGCTTGAAGGATAACACTTGAAAGAGGTTTAAAATCTTTATCTGCAAAATAAAGCGTCTTCGAACTTTCAAACTTTTTTGTTTGAGGAAACTCGCTAATAGCCTTAGTTTTTTCCAAGTCTTCTACAGAAGCAGCACTGGCTTCTGCTTTACCTCCAGAAATTTCTTTATCTTGAGAACTCCCTGAAGAATGAGTGCCGCGAGGACCATAGTTCAAATTATTTCTTTGCTCATCTTGAGAATGGCGGTTGTTGAGACGCCCTACCCGAGAAGAAGACCGTCTCACATGACCGCTTGGTTTTCTTGTCGACCCCATCCTGGATGCCGTCCGAAGACTTCGCCTGGCTCCTGTCGAACGAGATGTCTTGCTCGTTGTACTTGTGCTTTCAGTAGAACTATCATCTTCTCCCCGAGAAGATGAATTTGATGATGAGGAAGAACTTATTGAGCCACCAGATCCCAAACCACCTCCTGATGAAGGTGTTTGCTCTTCTGTATTTTCTTCCTCTTGTTGAGTATTGTCATTAAGCTCGTTCTCTTCTTCACTTTGAGAGCGAATCTCTTCCTGACCCAGGCTTTCAAGCCCTGTGTAAGCATGAACAACGAGTACTTCCTCGCCCTCAAGCGCAGATCCAGAAAGAAGCGAGGCAAGGTTTCCAAGACTTCCACCAAGAGAAGAAAAATCCTTTGTACGAAGAAAAATATTTGCTATCTGGAGCTGAGTCTGCGCCAAAGAAGGGTTTGCAATCTTGATACTCAAAAGGTTGCTATTGGTCTCGTTTATACTTTGGCTACTGACTTCCCCTCCCCCTTGAAGAGAAGCTTTTGGTTCGCGTCCTGGGCTGAAAATTAAACCCGTTGGCAGTTTAAGATCGAGTGTGCCATTCATTTTCCCTGTGATAAAGATGCTGCCCGCCTGCTGTTCTTCTTCTGTGTTAACCTGAATAAGACGGACTTCATCAACAGAAACCTTGATTGAATTATCCTGTAAAGCATCAAAAGGGCCGACAACACTTAAAGTTGCCCGTTCCTTCCTAAGTTCCTCACTTCCATCAAGCACGTAAAAAGTAATCCCGATTTCTACGCCACCAAGAAAGTTGTCAAGAACATTAACCTTAAGTACGGATTCGTTTGGACTAAGAACCCGAAAGCTTCCTTGCTCGAGCTCTACTCCTGCACCAAGGTCTATTTCTGGGGAACGCAAAGAATTTGTGGCAAAAAGTCCAGATTCATTTGCCACAAGCCGAACTTCGAAGCCTTGGGCACCAGCGGGGATATTTCGTGGTATAACCTGGAAAGCCTCTTGTTTTAAAGAAACTTCATTGCTCTGATTCTGAGCAAATAATGGAATAGCAAAACACAAGCAAAAAACAATAAGCAAAGCATTCCGGTAGCTTTGTTGTATTTCCAGCATTTTCTCCACCTTTATGTTTGCATCCATAAATTCTTGTAAATTTTAGTCAGTGTTTTTGCTCAAAAACCCTACCGCACATAGATTATACAAGGGACTTGCTGTACTTCCCCCTTTTCTTTTTGCTTTATGGATTTTTTTGTAACCGACGAACCATGATACGCGTAATTCGCTTACCTCTCATGCGGTTAATAATAAATTCGAGAAACCCGTATATAACTCTATCTCCTTCGACTGGAATATCCTTAAATTCACGCAGGAAAAGTCCCGCGATATTTCCAATGCCTTCAACCCCGGGGATTTTAGTATGAAAAGTGTTTTCTAGGTCTAACAAAGAGCAGCTGGCATCAAGAACGGCTAAATTAGGACTGATATGACGGACATTTGGCCCTTCACGATCAAACTCATCTTCAATTTGTCCAACAACTTCTTCTAAAAGATCTTCAAGCGTTACAAGCCCCGCAACGCCTCCATATTCATCAACCACAATCGCAAGATGGATTTTTTTTCTTTTCATCTCAAGAATCATCTCATCAATACGCTTCTGCTCAGGGACAAAAACCGCTGGTCGCATAAGCTTCTTCAAAGAAAAGTGTTCTCGATCTTTATCTTCAACGGCTAAAATATCACGCATGGTCAAAACCCCAAGAACATCATCAATATCTTTATCATAAATGGGAATTCTTGAGTATTGATAGGTCCGAAGCGCTTCCAGCACTTCGGTATAGTTCTTATGCACAGATATTCCGACAATGTCTATGCGAGGAGTCATAACCTCACGAATTTTCATTTCATGCAAATGAACGAGCCGCTCAATGGCATCAGGAGCACCCTCTCCCAATTGATCCTGATCATCAGCTAATCGGACCATCGTTTTTATATCAGCGCCTGTGACAAGCTGCTCTTTATCCGGATCGTGCCTCATAAGCTTTAATACAACGGTCTGCATCCCAGAAAGAAGCAGCGTAAAAGGAGTTAGAAACTGACGCACAAAATAAATAGGCCAGGCAACAGCCAAAGAAAACTTAAGAGATAAATTCACACCTATTGTTTTAGGAATCACTTCGCCAATAACGAGAAGAAAAACAATCGTTACACTTCCACCAATGAAAGGTGCTAACCCTTCTGGTAAAGAAGAAAAAGCTTGAGAAAAAACGATCGTTGCAAAGGCAGTCAAAGCAACATTAACTATATTATTGCCTATTAACAGCGCAGAAATAAGGCGGGAACGATCTTCTAGAATTCTTTGTAAAATAACGGCGGTACGGTCACCGCTTTTCACAAGAGTCTGAACGCGAACAGCATTCACAGCAGTTAAGGCACTTTCTGATCCTGAAAAAAATGCACTCCCCAATAAAAGAGCGAAGAAAATCACAATGTCTGTTGTCGCCATACCTCAACTTTATGCCTTAGCTTTTACAATTAGAAAATCCACCTTTGTTTTGCTGAACTCGTTTTGCCTCTACAAATGAAATTTCGAATATAAACAAACTACTCTGCTTTTACTCGCGCCCGTGTCCATTGAAGCTCTTCTGAGTGAAATTGTTCATGATATCTTTCAGCTTCTTCTATGTTTCCAGCCTTGAAAGCTTCTGTAGCAGCAAAGAGCAAGGTATATGCAAAGTATTCCCGAGCCCTTCGGGCTTCATTGTTCTCTACTTCACTTCTCCGCTTAACCCTTCCATTCGAGTCTTCGTAACTTCCTTTTGATTTATAATGATTATAAACTGGAGCAATATAGTAGTAAGCCTGCGTTGAGCTCCCCATTTCAAGCAAAAGAGCGCTTAACCCCATACGAAAAGAAAGGTTGTGTTCAAGAGAAAGTGCTCTTTCAAAATCTTTATCGTGCTCTGTGACCCAGCTTAAGAGTATCGCTAGCCCCTGCTCATCAAGCCGGTCCCAACGCATCGTTTCTTTGTCGTCAGTTTCATAAAGAAATTCAAGAGATGGGTCATACTTTTGCTGATCATGAATAGTTCGTATACGTAGCTTTGTTACTTCTGGAAAAATCTCTGTTATAGCGTCCTCTGGAGTAACCTCAGCTAAAGATGTATTCCAGTGGGTTGAAATCCAAATTAAAGCCTCGCGCTCAAGTCGTGTTTGTTCTTTTCTGTCTTCAATCATCTCAATGATTTCGACAAACTCTGATGACTCTCCAAACTCTTCAAGGTCTTGGCTCCCTTGTTCAAATTCTTCTAAAAGCTCTTTTGCTCGTTTAAAATCATAACCACGCACAGCTGCATGAATCTCTTCGAGAACTTCTGAAAATTGTTTTTGAGTAAATTCGGCTCGATTTTCACGCTGCTCCCTCTCTGCCTTTTTTTGCTTTTCCCTCAAAACCTCAAGCTCTTGTTGCCACTTTTCGACTCTTTTAAAAACAAACGTATGAAGCTCTTCTTGAAGCTCTTTTTGAAGCTCTTCTGCACGGAGTAAAACTCCTTCATAAGCCTCAATCTCTTCTTCCAAAGACTCAAAACTCCTGGTGAGCACAAAACCAATTTTATCAAGCTTCGATTCAAGGTTGAATTCTAAATCTTTTTCGAAATTTCGAAGTTTCTCTTCTATATCAAGATCTGAAGCGTATTCACGAACCTCTTTGTACGGGCTTGACTCAATTTTTTGTTGATACTCTTTTACATCTTCTCTGATCGTCTGAAGTTTCAAGTCTTGAATAAGTTCCTCTTCGACTTTAAGGGCCAAGGTTTCCCATTCCTCCTTAAAAGCCTCAAGAGCGTTACGCTCCAAACTTATTTGTTCATAACGAAGAGTATTTAAAAGATCTTGAGCAGCTTGTGCAGCCCTGGTTTGAGGCCAAGTCTTAATGATTCTTTCAAGCTCACTCTCGGTTTCTTTCGTTAACCCTTGACCACGTTGTTCTTGAATATTGTCAAAAGCCTTTTGAGCATTTTGTTCTCGCCTTAAAAAGGCTTGTTCTTGCTCTCTTCTTTCCTTATCCCGAAAGGGTTCTCTATTTGCTTGTACCTGATTTTTGGGAGGAGTTTTGCTCTTAGAAAAATCGAAAAAGAATAAGACCCCAAGCAAGAGAGCGATCAACCCCAAAGCAAAAAAAGCTAATTTCTTAGGCTTCCGCTTCCATGTCAGAACTTGAGCTTCTTTTACTTTTTCAAAGCTTCTCCCTTGCTTCGAAAGGTCTTGGTTGCGAAGAAATAAAGCTATGTCATGGGAAACTTCAGCTGCTGATTGATAGCGTTCATCCGGGTTTTTAGCTAACATCTTATCGATGATCTTTGAAATGGCAGAAGGGACATCTGGGATATGTTCTTTTATAGGAGTGTGAGGCTTATTGACCTGCATTTTAATAATGTCATAGATGTTTTTTGCCTGGAAGAGAGGCTTTCCAGTTAACATCCGATACCAACTCGCACCTAGAGCATAGATGTCAGCACGATTATCAACCGCTTTCCCAAGCGCTTGTTCAGGAGCGATGTAGTGGGGTGTTCCAAAAACTCCTGTTTGTTGGGCCTCTGATTGATCCACAGGCAGGGCTAATCCCAAGTCACCAACCTTAACAACTCTATCTGCGCTAAGCATCAGGTTGTCAGGCTTGATATCTCGATGAACAATGCCTTTTTTCTCTGCATACTCAAGAGCTTCAAGAGTATCTTGGACAATAGCAAGGGAACGATCAAGTTCCATGGCTCCGACACTACGGAGCTCTTCTAAAACAGAACCTTTTTCTGCGATTTCCATGGACATGAAAAAAAAACCCTGGTCCTCACCCGCATCGTAAACTTGAAGAATATGCGGATGATTCAAGGCTGCTGCTGCCCGAGCTTCTCGCAGGAACATGGCTGTAAACTTCTTATTTTGAGAAAGCTCTTCAGAAAGCAGCTTAAGAGCAATACTTCTATTGAGACTGAGTTGTCGCGCCTGATAGACAACCCCCATAGCTCCTCGACCAAGCCGGCTCTCAATCTCATAACCAGCGATTGTTTTTCCAATCAATGGATCATCGTTTCGATTTGGACGATCCTCCATAAAAGAAAAGAGCGTTTCGCCTATCCGAAAAGAACTTCCAACCTCTAGTTTTTGGGTTTGTCCAGCCTCAAGCCCCTGACCATTGAGAAATGTACCATTAACAGAATGAAGATCTTTGATTAACCAATGGCCTTTTCTCCCCCCAACAACACAGTGCTTTCGAGAAGCCATTGGATCTTCAAGCACATAAGAACTTGATTGATCCCGCCCTAAAATAACATCCTCCCCCATCTTAAGAGGGATGCATTTTCCTCGCTCGGCGCCCTTTTCAATTAAAAGGTAAGGCATAACAGTTAAAAGAATTCTATTTCCTGCAGGCTTTATTTACGGATAAAAAAATTCTTACTTCAAATCAGAAAAACGGACTCATACTGCTTTTACATTGTTTAAAACGAAGAAACGTAACCCGAAAGCAACATAAAATTCACTTCTTCATTACTTAAAGTCTTTGTTTAAAGATCTTAACAGAAGAAAACCAATAAGAAGGAGACTCTCATTTTGCTTCAAAAGTTTCCAGGGCTTGATAGTAGGTATCTCGTCTGACAGGGACATATCCTGTTTCTTGAATAGCCGCAATAAGTCGCTCTTCAGCTGTTAATTGAGGAGTTTTTGCACCTGCCATATGGTAAATACGCTCTTCTTCAATGGTGCCGTCAAGATCATCAGCCCCATAGGAAAGGGCAATCTGCGCCAAAGGCAGCGTCGAACTTACCCAATAGCTTTTAATATGAGGAATATTATCAAGTAAAAGTCTTGAAACGGCCAGACACTTGAGATCTGTAACACCACTGGCTTGAGGAATATGAGCATATTCCGTATTGTCTGGATGAAAACTTAAAGGAATAAAGTTAATGAATCCCCCACTACGATCCTGTTGCTCCCTTGCTCGAAGAATGTGATCAACTCGGTCCTCAATGCTTTCAATATGCCCATAAAGCATGGTAACCCCTGTACGTAATCCCTGCTTATGCGCAGCTTCATGAATTTCCATCCAGCGTTCAGCTGAAATTTTATTCGGACAAATCTCTTTGCGGACATCAGGCGCAAAAATTTCAGCCCCGCCACCAGGAATGGAATCCATTCCTGCTTCAATCAGCTCAGCAATAACCGTTTCAATACTTTTTCGGGTAATACGAGCAAGCCAGTCAATTTCAACAGCTGTTAGCATTTTTATTGAAACTTCAGGTAAAATCTTTTTGATACCCCGCAACATATCAACATAGTAGTCCCACTTAAGGGAAGGATGCAACCCCCCTACAATATGAAGCTCACTGATGCGAGTCCCTTGAAGCTTTTGTACTTTTTCAAAAATATCATCAAGCGTAAATTCATATGCGCCAGCCTGCCCTGGTTTACGGGCAAAAGCACAGAAGCGACAGGTATCCCAACAAATATTTGAGTAGTTTATATGGTGGTTGATAACATAGTAGGCTTTCTTGCCATTGAAACGCTCGCGCACAATGTTGGCAGCATAACCTAAAGCCGCAAGGTCTTTCGTTTGAAATAACCGAACACCATCTTCAAAAGTAAGACGCTCTTGAGATTCCACCTTCTCAAGAATATCTGCTATTTCAGAACGTTCTAAAACAGAGTGCATAACCCTCTATCCATTAGTTTCAGGTTCATTCATTTTTTATAAAAAGTTTATTTACTCTAACCAATACTATCAAAAATTAGGCTTGAAAAGAAAGGAAAAGAGCCTGTCCTTATCAAAGAACGGGCTCTTTTTTTTGATCAAATATTATCTTTGAAGTCAACCTAGTCGTCTTTAACTTCAAATTCAGCATCAACAACTTCTGGCTCATCCTTGTTTTCCTTACCTTGAGCTGCTGCTTCAGGGTTCCCTCCAGCTTGTCCCTGCTGAGCACTTGCCTCATAGAGCTTCGCAGAAAGGGCGTGCAATACTGTTTGCAGCTCTTCAGTACCTGATTTAATAAGAGCTATATCTTCACCAACAACTTTTTCTTCAAGGTTCTTTTTCGCTTCTTCAATTTTTGACTTTTCTTCGTCTGAAAGCTTTTCTCCATATTCACGAAGCGTCTTTTCTGCTGAATAAATTAATCCATCAGCTTCATTTTTCACCTGAATATGTTCCATTTTCTTCTTATCTTCTTCAGCGTTTGACTCAGCCTCCCTCTTCATCCGCTCAATTTCTTCTTCACTCAAGCCTGAATCAGATTTAATTTCAATCTTATTCTCCTTGCCGCTGGCTTTATCCTTAGCACTCACCTTGAGAATACCATTCGCATCAAGATCAAAAGTTACTTCAATCTGGGGCACTCCACGAGGAGAAGGAGGAATCCCAGTCAAGTCAAACTGCCCAAGCAATCGGTTTTGGGCCGCAATTGGACGCTCTCCCTGGAAGACTTTGATCGTTACAGCCGGCTGGTTATCCGTTGCTGTTGAGAAGACTTCTTTTTTCGACGTTGGAATAGTGGTATTTTTTGGAGTAAGCACTGTCATCACACCGTGCATGGTTTCAATCCCCAAGCTTAGTGGAGTTGCATCAAGCACAAGAATATCTTTGAATTCACCTGTTGCCACACCCCCTTGAATTGCAGCTCCCATAGCGACAACTTCGTCAGGATTTACCCCACGGTTTGGCTCCTTACCAAAGATCTCTCGGCAAATCTCTTGAACCTTTGGAATACGGGTTGAGCCGCCAACAAGAATAACGTCTTCGATTTCACTGCTCTGGAGCCCTGCCTCTTTAAGAGCATCAATACAAGGCTGCTTCAAGCGATCAAAGAGCTTTTCCGAAAGCTGTTCGAACTTTGCTCGAGTAAGATTCAGCTGAAGGTGCTTTGGCCCACTGGCATCAGCAGTAATATAAGGCAGATTAATGTCAGTTTGTCCAGAGCCAGAAAGCTCAACTTTGGCCTTTTCAGCCGCTTCTTTCAAGCGTTGGAGAGCCATTTGATCCTGGCTTAAATCTACCCCGTTGCTTTTCTTAAACTCATCAACAATCCAATCGATGATGATTTGATCAAAATCATCTCCACCAAGATGACCATCACCGGTTATGGATTTTACCTCAAAAACACTCCCCTCACCAGTATCACTTAATTCAAGCACCGACACATCAAAGGTTCCACCGCCAAGGTCAAAGACGACAATGTTGCCCTCCTTCTTTTTATCAAGCCCAAAAGCAACAGCGGCAGCAGTAGGCTCAGGCAAAAGACGCAATACTTTCAAACCTGCGATTTCACCAGCTTCCTTCGTTGCCTGGCGTTGAGCATCATTAAAATAGGCGGGAACGGTTATAACAGCTTGTTCAACGCTTTCCCCAAGGTAGGTCTCTGCTGTTTTTTTCAAATCAGCTAGAACCATAGCACTAATTTCTTGAGGAGTATACGTTTTATCGCCAACTTTAACCTTAACAGGCTCTCCTGCAGCACCCTCTATAGGATAAGGAACATGTTTCTCTTCTGCTTCAACCTCATTATGCCGACGGCCGATAAAACGCTTAATTGAATAGATCGTACGGGATGGATTTGTTACAGCCTGCCGTTTCGCCATTTGCCCAACAAGACGTTCATCCTTATCCGTAAAAGCAACAACAGAAGGGGTTGTTTTTGCTCCAGAAGGATTTGTTATTACCGTTGGGTTTTTGCCTTCCATGACTGCTACTACGGAATTTGTTGTACCAAGATCAATGCCTATAATTTTCCCCACAACCTCGTCTCCTTACTATAAAGAACCTTTAAACACCTGTTCATTTCTTTTATTTTCAATCTGTCCCGCATCTTGAATAAAAAAGCTTACTCTTTAATTTTAGAAGTTTTTTGATGCAGCGATTTTAAGATTTCACAATACTCAATAAATAATTTTTGAACTTATATCCAGTTTTGAAGCAAATTTTGCGCCATATTTTTATTGCCGCCTCCAGAGATCTTTTTTTGCAGGATATAAAGATCAAAAATATGTTCTCTACCCTTTTATTGTCGATGAAAAGGCTGCCCCCCTAAAATGAGAGTAATTTTGTTTCTTTAAATGAAATATATGCTAACAGCTCTTTGATCTATTGGCAGTATTGACTTACAAAAAAGAGAAACTCTGCCAAAAGTGCAGGGTGAGCTATGTGCTTATAATCAAGTAATTAAGTCTGAAAAAGCAGCGTTTCTTTTATCATTTCTAAGGCGGATATTTTATACGCTTAATTTGGAAAATAAATTAAGAAGCTGTACTTGACAGGCAGCTTAACATCCTTAGACTAGCTCAACTTACTTTTGATGATAAACGGATTACAGGGAGAATCAAGCAGCTATGGGACGTTACCTCGGAGCAAAACACAAGCTTTCACGCCGATTTGCAGAAAATATTGGTGGTTATACGAAAACACCACTTGCTCGTAAACCCTACCGACCTGGCCAGCATGGCCCAAATGGTCGTCGCCGCAAGCTTTCTACTTTTGGCCGAGGTCTTGAAGAAAAACAAAAACTCAAGGCTTACTACAATATTCGAGAGAAAACCCTTCGTCGTGTATTCCAACAGGCTAATAAACTGGTTGGAAATACTGGAGAAAACCTTTTACAGCTCTTAGAACGACGCCTCGATAACGTAGTTTATCGTATAGGGCTGGCTCTGACACCACGTTGCGCACGACAGCTTGTTTCCCATGGACATATAGAAGTAGACGGTAAACGAGTCAACGTCTCAAACTTTCTTGTTTCACCTGGTCAAACTATTAGTGTACGAGAAAAAAGCCAAAAACACCCTCAGGTACTTGAGGCTCTTCAGGAAATTGACGAACTTGTCAGCTATGTTAAACGTGACAATAAAAGCTTTTCTGGCTCCCTTGTAACAACTCCAAAACGTGAAGACATCCCAGTTCATATTGAAGAACGCTTTATTGTCGAGTTCCTGACTTACTAAACGTCCTTCGTTTTCTTGTTTGGAAGTAGTGGTATTACGTTGCTTTGCCCAAGCTTATTACCATAACGCTTTGGCTTGAAAATAGTTTTACTGAAAATCTAAAACAAAAACCTCTAAGGCTCCATACTGGAGAAAAGCCTTAGAGGTTTTTTCGTACTTGTAAAAATAAGAATACTCAGCTCAGGAAGTACTTGGACCAAGAGTATCGCATTGGCTTCCCATGCCTAAGCCCGGAATTTTCATACAAGCAAGACTTTTCGATTCAAGCATATCTTCGCTTATAATAAGAGGCTTAGCATAAGGCTTTTTTTTATCATGTTTCATCAAGAATCTCCTTAGCGTCCATTTCATTAGACAATACTTTTATGATACATATTTTCTGATTTAAACGCTAGGTCTTAGATCAAGCTTTTCACAAAGAAAAGAGCCTCCTCTTTGTCCCATAGGCTATTAACAACACATTTGCCTAACGATCAACTTCGCCCATCACAATATCTAAAGAACCAATGATAGCAACAAGATCTGCAACCATTGCACCCTGAGCTATATGGTCAAGAATCGAAACGTTACAAAAGGACGGGCTACGGATTTTTGTACGTAAGGCTTTCGGCGAAGTACCATCAGCAATAATGTAATAGCTTAACTCTCCTCGAGGGTTTTCAACGGAGAAGTAAATTTCACCGGCCTGTTTTGGTTTCCAACTCAAAGATTGCTTGGGTAAACGTTCATCGTTAACAGGGAGCTTGTCAGGGTTCTCAGCACCGCCTGGCAAATCCTTGATTGCCTGGCGCACGATCTTCGCCGACTCAGCCATTTCCTTGACGCGAACCATATAACGATTCCAGCAATCACCAATAACTCCCTTTTCACCATCACCGACAATCACATCAAAATCAAAACGATCATAGATGCCATAGGGCTGATCTCTGCGAAGATCGCGATCAACACCTGAACCACGGAGAACCGGTCCTGTTAAGCCCCATGCTATGGCTTGTTCTGGTGGAATAACTCCAACTCCTGCTGTCCGCTCAATAAAAAGACCGTTGTAGCTCAAAAGCTCATTATACTCTACAAGCTTCTTATCGAACCAATCGAGGAACTGCTGAATCTTAGGGATAAGATAAGGCGGGTAATCTTCTTTAACACCACTAATACAAATGTAGTGGTAGTTCAAGCGCTGACCACACATATCTTCGAAAATTCGCAAAAGCGTTTCACGCTCTCGGAAGCAATGCAAGAAAGGGGTAATAGCCCCAATGTCAAGCCCATAGGTTCCAACACTCATAAGGTGAGAAGCTATACGCTGAAGCTCGCAAGTAATAATTCGAAGATATTGGGCTCGTTCGGAAACTTCATCCTCGATGCCTGCAAGTTTTTCAACCGCAATCGAGTAACCCAAGTTGTTGCACATAGCAGCTAAATAATCGAGTCGATCCGTATATGGAACATATTGAATATAAGATACGTTTTCTGCAATCTTTTCCTTGCAGCGGTGAAGAAACCCCAACTGGGATTCTGTGCCGAGCACAATCTCACCATCAGTTCGAATCACAACCTTAAATACACCATGGGTTGAAGGGTGCTGAGGCCCCATGTTCAGAAGCATTTCTTCAGTACGGATATCCTGTCCTGTAATTGGACCAGAAGTTCCCGTATAACCTTCATGGATTGGCTTTGCCTCAGAATAATACGAAGGAGATGAGGCAATCTGAGGCTCTGGGGTTTGAAGCTCTTCTTGAAGTTCTTCTGACATGAGATCTCCTCTATCAATACTTTTTCACAGCAGCTGAATATAAAGACTTTGCGATACAGCGGGATAAATCTCAAGTATGATTCACAGCTATACTCGTTTTTTCTTTTAAGTGCTTCTTATATTAAACTTCTGAAATATCTTCTTTAATATAAAATTGAATAAAAACTTTCGAAACGTGATACTCGTTGCCCCCCATCACCATAAGACTTAACTTTACTTTTACCACAAAAATCCTTGAAGCTTAA
Source organism: uncultured Planctomycetaceae bacterium (assembly GCA_964548115.1). Classification (GTDB taxonomy): domain Bacteria; phylum Planctomycetota; class UBA8742; order UBA2392; family JABWBM01; genus CAZJPQ01. The sequence continues at coordinate 46,197 of CAZJPQ010000014.1, read as the reverse complement.
GGACAAGCTTCAAGAGCAACAATAAATCTCTAAAATACACGAATAAAACTTCTCTCTCTTGATCATTTTATTCTTTCAATTATCCTTAAAATTATTCTCCAACGAACAAAGAGAAGCAGGTATGATGCTTCAGAAAAGGGGTCCAAAAAACCAAGGTTTTCTACTCTATACTTTATATTTTGAAAATAAGAGAAAACCTCTAGAGATAATTAAGGTTAAAACTATGGCTAGACGTACAAAAACCGCGCCAAGAAAGAGTAAACAAACAAAAGTAGAAATAAGTCAAAACTACCCTGGGCATAAACAAGCTTATGCTTTGATGGTTTTAGGCCGGCTTTTAGACGAGGAAGCCCCTAATTTTCTGCGTAAAAATTTAGGCTGGTCCTATCATGCCCCCTATGCAGGACATGATGCTATCCAGCTGGCGCTTGGTTGTACCTTTCAAGCATCTCAAGATTACCTTTTCCCCTATTATCGAGATATGCTGACATGTCTTGCGGGTGGGATTTCAGCTCGAGAAATTATTCTCAATGGTCTTTCAAAAGCCGATGATGTTGCTGGCTCTGGCCGTCATATGTCGAACCACTTTGCAAAACCTGAAATTCACATCCAAAATGTTTCAAGCTGTGTTTCAAACCATGCTCAACATGCGGCAGGACTTGCCCGAGCAGTAAAATACTATGACTCTAATGCCCTTGTATTCTCAAGTTTTGGCGAATCCTCCTGTTCCGAAGGCTACGTTTTTGAAGCTATAAATGGCAGTTCTCGCGAGAAACTCCCGGCTGTTTTTGTAATTCAGGATAACGGTTATGGTATTGGTGTACCAAAACACGAACAAAGTGCAAACGAACGTATTGCTGAAAACTTTTCTGGTATTGCAAATCTTTCAATTAACTACTGCGACGGACGAGATGTCTTTGATTGTTTTAAAGCTCTGCAGCAGGCTTGCGACTTTACTCGCTCTGGCCAGGGGGTTGCAATTGTTTATGCTGAGTGTGTACGCATAGGCTCGCATTCGAACTCTGACAACCATGCTCTTTACCGTTCCGAAAAAGAACTTGCTCAGGTTAAAACCCACGATCCTCTACCTCTTTTCCGCAAAACTCTGCTTCAAGAGGGTTTTCTCTCTGAATCAGATCTCAAAGCAATTGAAGCTGAAGCCCAGGAGATTTTTCAAGATGCCATTGAGTTTGGGACTCAAGCTTCTGAACCTGAGCTCGAGAGTGTTGAGAACTACCTGCTGCCACCAGCTTATGAAGAACACAAATATGCTGACGGCATCCCTCCACAGGATCAAGGCGAAGTCTGTACGTTGCGTCAGGGAATTAACCAAGCCTTAAAAAGCGAGTTTCGAGCAAACCCTGATACCTTTTTGTGGGGACAGGATATTGCGAATGGTAAAAAAGAGGGTATCTTTAAAGTAAGCGATGGCATGCAGGCTGAATTCGGTCCTGAACGGGTTTTTAATGCTCCTATCGCTGAAAATTTTATCGTAGGAACCGCTGATGGATTTTCGCGTTTCGATCCAAAAATTCGAGTTGTGGTAGAAGGAGCAGAGTTTGCCGATTATGTTTGGCCAGCCATGGATCAAATTGTTGAACTTTCCCATGAATACTGGCGAACTGCTGGTCAATACTCACCAAATGTAGTCATTCGCCTGGCCTCTGGGGGTGGTATTGGTGGTGGACTTTATCATAGTCAAAACCTGGAAGGATTATTTACAAGCCTGCCGGGATTGAGAGTTGTAAGTCCTGCATTTGCTGATGATGCAGCAGGACTGATGCGTACTGCCTTACGCAGTCAGGGTACGACTGTTTATCTTGAACCAAAATTTCTTTATAACCTGCCTGCAACTCGTTGCAAAGTTCCTGAGGATCTTACCGTTCCTTTTGGAAAAGGCCGAGTTCGCCGCAGTGGCACCGATATTTCTATCATAAGTTATGGCATCGGTGTTCACCACGCCCTTGGAGCAGCAAAGTTAGCAGAAGAAGCTGGCATCTCCGTTGAAGTTTTCGATCTGCGCTCACTCAACCCTCTTGACACAGAAGGCATTTTAGCCAGCATCAAGCGCACAAATCGAGCTTTAGTCGTTCACGAAGATAAAGTCTTCAGTGGATTTGGTGGAGAGATCGTGGCTCAAATTCAAGAATACGCTTTCGAATTTCTTGATGCACCCGTTGGAAGAATCGGCCAAAAGTTTATCCCGGTTCCTTTCAATAAAAAGCTTGAGGCATTTATGCAACCAAATCCTGAGAAAGTCTTTGAAGCACTTCAAAACATTCTTAATTTCTAATGCTATTCAATTTCTCAATCCAGTTATTGATGGTGACAGTCGAGGTCTCAAAAAACTTTGGGCATTGTTTTCTCTTTTCCAGCTCAAACATTTTTAGCCACAAAATACCATGAAATTTCAAAAGCCCACTCTCAAAGCAACACTTGTAAAACGCTATAAACGTTTTCTCGCTGACGTGAAGCTTGCAAATGGAGAGGTTATAACAGTTCACTGTCCAAATTCTGGATCCATGAAAAGCTGTCTTGAAAATGATGCTCCGGTGATCATAAGTGATTCAGAAAATCCAAAACGAAAGTTACGCTATACTTGGGAAATGATCAAAATTGGGAAAACCTGGATTGGCATTAACACTTCAAACCCCAATCAGGCAGTGGCAGAATTCATTCAGAAGGATCACATTCCTGAACTCAGAGGTTACCCTGAACTGAAACGAGAAGTTCGCTATGGAAGAGAAGGAAAGTCACGTATTGATATTTTACTTTCCGATTCAGAGGCTGAGCCTGCTCAAAAATGCTATATCGAAATTAAAAATACCACCATGCGGGTAGATGAGTATGCAGCCTTTCCTGATGCCGTTACAACTCGAGGACAAAAACACTTAAAAGAGCTGATCAACCAGGTCAAAGAGGGGGATCGTGCTTGTATGTTTTATTTTGTTGGCAGATCCGATTGCAAACGCTTTCGTCCAGCCGATGAAATTGATCCAGAATATGGCATGCTTTTACGCAAAGCAGTAAAGGCTGGGGTAGAAGTACTGGCTTATGAAATTCTATTAAGTCCGCAAGGTATTAAACTTGGGGAAAAGCTGCCAATGGATTTTGAGCAAAAGGTTTTAAGCTCCTAAAGAAATATTGTGTTTCCTTCGTCACTCTCTTGCCACTCCTCAGGAGTTTTTTTTCTAGCAAAAACCTGCCCCAAAAGAAATGCTGCAACAAGCTATTGAATAAGCTCTTTATCCAAGTGCAGGGGTCGGAGTTGAAGGCTGTTTATTTCCTCTGCGGACGCAGCGTACAGGCCGCCGGCAGAATTGGGTTGGGATCCAATCAAGCTTCATGCGAGGCTTACAATAATAAGCAATGATTTCACTGCCCCCACCAGAACCGCGATGGATTTTAACTTCAACAAAAACATGACCGTAAAGCTCTTTAAATTTTTGAAGAGCGAACTCGTCCTTCATCATGATTTATTTTCTCCCGTTGAGGATCTTTTACTTCTTATAATGTGTTTTATGAAATTCCAACTTTTGCTGGTGATTGATTACGGGTTGTTTGTTTTTCAATTCCAGCCAGGATTTTTTCAGGTGTCATTGGCAGCTGACGCATACGCAAACCCACAGCATCATAAATAGCATTCCCTATAGCAGGAATGATAGGAGCAAGCGCTCCTTCACCGCATTCCTTTGCCCCAAAGGGCCCCTCAGGATCAATAGACTCAACAATCACAATATCCATTTCAGGAGTCTCAAAGGGTGTGGGAATCTTATAATCGAGTAAGTTAGGGTTCAAAAGCAAGCCGTCTCGAAAGCGCATACTTTCATAAAGTGCTTGTCCAATTCCCATATGAATAGAGCCTTCGATTTGTCCTTCTACAGAAAGTGGATTGAGCGCAACACCACAGTCATGGGCCGCCCATACTTTCTCAACCTTGGTAAAACCAGTCTCAGGATCGATATCCACCTGGGCAATAAAAGCTTGAAAGCTGTAACTTGGTGAAAGGCCGGCGTTCGAACCTTTAAATTCACTGCCTAAAAGCGGGGCTTCATACTTCCCGCTGACACAAATCGCGCCTTGATTTGCAAGCGCTTCTTCAAGAGCATCCTGATAGCTGACATAGGCACTTTGCTTATGGGGCATAAAGATCTTAGAGTCTCTAAACTCCAAGCTTTCTGGATTTGCATTCGGAACGTTGAGCCGAGCCATCAAAACCCGGGAAGCAGCATAAGCCAGCAAAGTGCGCAGCTTTTCTGCTGCTTCGCGAGCCGCATTACCGTTCATAAACGTCACGCGTGAAGAATAACTGCCAAGATCAATCGGGCTGAGATCCGAATCAACAGACTTCACATGAACCTGTCCAATGGGAAGCCCTAAAACTTCAGCAACAATTTGAGCTACCACGGTATCCGAGCCTTGCCCAATATCAGCCGCTCCCGTATGAGCCGTAACCCCTCCGTCAAGATCAACTTTAAGGTGAACTGTAGATTGAGGTAAACGACTCCAGTGAATCGGCAAGGACGAACCAGAAATATACATGGCACATCCAACTCCGATACCTTTTCCATAGGGAAGCTTGCCCCACTTATCCGTCCAGGCGCTGCGTTTCATTACTTCTCGCAAGCCCTCTTCGATGCCATTACTTGTAATTCGCAATTGATGATGACGTGTAAAAGTATTGTCCGGCAAAAAATTCTTGAGACGAAACTCACAGGGGTCCTGCCCAAGCTGCACGGCTAATTCATCAATCAGTGTTTCTGTGGCAAAGCGGGAGTTCACCGAACCATGCCCACGCATGGCTCCAAAAGGTGGTTTATTGGTGTAAATTCGCTTACCATCATAACGGTAATGGGGTAAATCATAAGGTCCTGTGGAGAGTACGCCGTTATAGTAGGAAGTCACAACTCCAAAGCTTCCAAAAGCTCCCCCATCGAGCAGAACTTGAGAATCCAAGCCACTCAGTTTGCCCTGCTTATCAGCTGACATTTTGAGCTTGATCTCTGAAGGATGACGACCACGATTGGTAAGGAAAACTTCTTCTCGGTCAAAATTTAACCGAACAGGACGACGCGTTTTTTGAGAGAGCAGGGCACATACCATTTCATGGGGGAAAGGATCTGACTTTCCTCCAAAACCACCCCCTACCATTGGCTTTACAATCCGAATGCGATGCATGGGTAACCCAAAGACCCGAGCCATAGCTCGATGCAAATAATGAGGGACCTGTTGGGCAGAATAGCAGGTTAAACGATCATCAGCATCCCAATGGCAAAGCACAGCATGGGGTTCCGTAAACCCATGGCTGCAACCAAGGTTTACAAATGTTCCTTCAGCTAGCGCTCCAGCATCAGTAAAAGCCTGATCAACATCACCATAGGCCTGTTGAACATGCTTATGGACGTTGGTATTTGGATGTTTTTTATCGGTCTTTTGATGTAATGGCTCTGTGCTTTCTTTGATACCAAGCTTAGGAGCCTGAATATCATCAAGTTTCTCGTATTCCACTTCTATCGCCCAGACAGCCTCTTCAGCAATGGCTTCACTATCAGCCGCTACTCCAGCAACAATATCGCCGTAATGCCTGACCTTATCAACAGCCATAGCTGTTTCATCATTTGAAACGGGAAGAACACCAAAAGCCTGAGGCGCTTCATCCCCTACTACAATTGCACGAACACCGGGAATAGCCAAAGCCTTGTCAATCTTAATGGAACGAATTTTAGCATAGGCATGGGTTGATCGTAAAAGCCGAGCGTGCAGCATGCCTGAAAATTTTAAATCATCAGTATAAAGCGCTTCCCCCGTAGCCTTACGATAACCATCAATTAAGGGAATGCGCTTACCAATGTGGTTCAGACCTGTGTAACGGTTTTTGTTATGTATATGAGAAGCAAGCTCAGTATTAGAATTCTTGTCTTGTCCTGGTAAAACCATAGATCCTATTTCCTTCATTCAGCTCATGCCCTTTAAATCGTCAGGTGTTTATTGCTCATCTTCTGCCTTATACTCTTCGCTCTTTATGAAGAAGAGGAGAGACTAAAAGCGTGAAGATCAACTTTTTCAGATTTTTCGCCACGGAGTTCAGCTCCTGCTTTTTCTATGGCATCATAAATCTTCACAAACCCCGTACAGCGACAAAGATTTCCCGCAACAGCCTCTTTGATTTCATCCCTTGAAGGATCTGGATTGCATGCAAGCAAATGCTTAGCGCTCATGATAAAGCCAGGTGTACAAAATCCACACTGTGAACCACCGCACTCAGCAAAAGCCCGCTGCAAAGGATGAATTTCTCCCTGGTTTAAGCCTTCAATAGTTTCGATTTCTGCTCCCTGGCATTCAAGAGCAAGTGTTAGGCAGCTCAAACGTGGTTTGCCATTGATAAGCACCGTACAACAACCACATGTCCCCATATCACAGCCAACTTTTGTGCCCGTAAGACCAAGCTCCTCCCTTAAAAAGGTGGCAAGTGTCTGATTGGGATAAGCAGCGCCTTCGCACTTTTGACCATTGACCTGAAACTCAAATAATGACTTTTTCATCTTTGTATTTATCTTCTCTAAGTATTCATCTTCTCTAAAGTCTTATACCTGTTTAAAACAATCTCAAAGGGCTTTCAGCATTTATCTTATTTTCTACTTCTTACCAAAACGCATGAGAAAAATATGTGATGCCCAGATTGACTTTAAATGTATCAAACCTCTGTCCAAAGCGCAAAGGCTTAGTCGGTTTTAAAAAATCGTAAGCAGCTATTGCACCTTTTAAAAAATAGAATACGGGGTCATAAGCATATGAAAAACTCTTTTATGTTTTACGCTTAATTGATATTTTATATCTATTCTTTTCAGGTCAATATGATATACAAAGAGAGCATTTTTCAGACACCGTTTCCTCCGCTCGTTTCAGAAACAACAGGAATGCACCCATGGCTCCCCCTGATCAAGAAAGACCATTGATTGACCTTCCTATTTTGTTTGTTGATAATGATGAGTTTTTTGTTGAGCAAGCCATTGATGAGCTCGGTGAGTTTGGCTGGAAGGTTCAAGGCTGCACCAAAGCGTGTGAAGCTGAAGAATTCCTGACAACAAAGCCACGCTGCTTGATTGTTTCTAGCTATGAACTGCCAGAAAACAAGTGTTTAGAGCTGCTTAAGACTGTTGATCAATCCCAGCAAGCCTTTATTGTTCTGACAGAAGTCCTTGATCCTCAAACTTTTCGCCAGGTCCTTCGTAACGGTGCTGACGACTACGTGTTTAAGCCGATTGCTGACTGGAAAAATTTCAATCATTGTCTTGAAGAAGTTCGTAGCCGATTATTTGAGCGCATCAAAAGTGTTGAAGAGCAAGCTCGTCTTTCAAAACTTGCGGACTGGCAGGCCTGGAAAGCAGGCTTTCTCAAAAAAGATCAAGAGCATGATATGCAAGGTGTTTTGCGCATGCTTCATGTCCAGTTTAATCAAGACACAAATTTTGCTCATCTCTTTACGATGCTTTCATCATACCTGGGTTCTAAGGATGATGAAAAGAGCGATGAAATTCCAGTTCCTCGTGACTTTATCCAGCTCCTTCATTCTGCCCTTAGACCTGTCGCGCGTCTGAGCGAAGGCGTTGGGATTGCAGCATCCTTAATCGGTGATAAGCCTCTTCTTCGTCAGGTATCGTTACTATCCTTTCTTCAGGAATTACGTGAAACCTGGGAAGTCCATTGGTCCGAGCTGGCAAAGCTTCGCTACCATAACCTTGATGTATGGATTGCCCCAGACTTGAAGAAATTAAGAGAGTCGGCCCTTGAAATTGATCGCGAAGTTACTTTTAAAGCAATCAATGAGTTAGTTGTTAATGCTTTTAAACACTCGGATGCCAAAAGCGATATACGCATTTCTTTTTCGGGCCTTGATCAGCGTATTTACCTTACTATCACAAACCAGCCTTCGATGGACCCTGTTTTAATTGGAAGCGATCATTTTTATGGACTGCCTCGAGAGTACGAAGCCCAGGCTTTTCGCTTCTTTTACTGTCTTAAAGATCAAGCGGCATACACTATTTATGACGAAGATTGGCCTTTGGGACTTGGGTTGCCCCTTGTAAAAGAAGTCTTCGAAGCTGCAAAGGGAGATGTTCAGGTACGAAACGAGCTCTGGCATTTGAGCGGTGAAATTGAGCCCAAGAACCTTGTAACCGTCAGGGCTTCTTTGCCGCTTTGTCAGTTCATACCAGAAGAAAATGAAGAAGACTCTAAGGATCAGCAAGAAGAAAGCGATGATATTGGCGGCCTTGAGCTCTTTTAGGCTTATTTCAAGGGAACCTCGGTCAGGGAGGTTTTATTGTTCTTCAAGGTTATGATTATGGCTTGAAACTTTTGCTTGCTGAAGGACCTTAGTTGAATTGGTTTCAAGAATAAAAATTTTAAGTTGAAAAAAGAAAAGACTTTACCATCGATTCAATAAAAAAATTATAAGGTCAGGGTGTACGCTCTTTTGTTCGCCAGAAGGATTCAGAATAAAGAGGATTTTTTCCAAAGAATACGACCCAAACTTTTGAAGCTTTTCCTTTTCATAAGAAAAACAGAGAAGTGCTGGGAAATCCACGGCTTTTATATTAGGTTAATTGATAACGATTCTTCATGAATTACTGATATTTGACTGCAAGGTAAGATAAATTATGGATGCTAATAACTCTGCTCAACAAGAGAACGCTGAAGAAGTGAAAAGAGATGAGATCCTTGAACTCGTAACCTTTCGCCTTGAAGAAGAGGAGTTTGGCGTGAACATCAGGGCTCTTCAAGAAATCAATCGCATGATGCCTGTAACACGGGTTCCAAAAGCACCAGCATTTGTAGAAGGGGTAATTAATCTTCGAGGCCAGGTTATTCCAGTCATTGATCTGCGTAAGCGGATTGGCATGGCACCGGCTGAACACGATAAAGCAACGAGAATTATGGTTGTTCAAATTGATCGTAAGATTGTTGGTTTTGTGGTCGATGCCGTGGGAGAGATTCGCCGTATTCCATCCAGAGTTGTTGAACCTCCTCCACCTATTGTAGCAGGCATTGATTCAGAATATATTCGAGGCGTTGGAAAGCTTGATGATCGCTTGTTAATCTTGCTTGATCTTAATCGTCTGCTCTCTGAAGAAGAAAAAACTCAGATTTAAAGGCTTTGCATAGAAAAGTCTCGAGATCTGAAATAACGAATCCAATATCTTTCTTGGAAAACATGAATTCTCTTTTCTTTGATTCTTTTTCATTCAAAAGGAAGGTGTCTGAAGCAATGGGAAATATTCCAGATAGAAGGAATGCACAACGCTCCCAAAATACAAGTGTGGTTCTTCATCGCGAATACGTGCTCGCGCCAAACAAACCCTCTTATACTGAAGACCGCTTGGTTAACCTTTCCACAGAGGGGCTTTCTTTTGCAACAAAAATACATTACCAGGAAGGGGTCTTACTTGAAGTTCGCCTTTTGCTGATTGGCTGGGAAAATTTCAAAACGGATTTTTATTTTGGTGATGCTCGGAAAGCTTCTGATCCCCTCGTTGCTTTAGCAAAGGTTGTAAGGGTTCGTCCCTTGTCTCAGGGGGAATGGAAAGTCGGGCTCAAAATCGAAACTATTGATGAATCCCATCGTTCTGCACTCAAAGCTTACCTTCAAAAAACGGCGAAGGAACAATGACAAGCAGTATAAAAATTCGAATTTTGATCGTTGATGATTCTGCCACAATACGGTCAGCGTTAAAGATCATGATTCGTAAACAAGAGGATATGGAAGTTATCGGAACGGCTAGTGACGGACGTGAAGGTGTGCGGCTTGCTGAACTCCATAAACCCGATGTGATTTTAATGGATCTTGAAATGCCTCACATGAATGGCATTGAGGCCGTTAAAGCAATCATGGCAGAAAATCCTGTTCCGATTCTGGTTTTTTCTTCAATTGCCCGAGAATCAACTCCCCAAACTTTAGCAGCTCTTGATGCCGGAGCTGTAGATTATGTCACGAAAGACACGACAAATTCAGCTCTCAATATTGGAAAATTGAAGACCATTCTACTCGAAAAAATACGAAGCCTGACTGAAGCAAAAAAAGATGTTCGTACCAATGCTGCCCAAAGGCTGGTACAAAACCAACAAAATTTCTCACATTACCTGTCCAAACATAAGGGTGCTCAAGTTCTGGATTCGATAGCTCGCACAAGTACTCAATCACAATCCCCAACTCTTATTCGAAAAAAAGCTGAACTTCAGCCGCAAAAGAGAACTTCCAGTCGAGCGAGTTTGGGCAAAAAGCCAATCGACTTGCTTGTGATTGGGAGTTCCACAGGTGGCCCCCAAGCACTCCAGACAGTTTTATCACGCATTCCAGAAAACTTTCCGGTACCAACCCTGGTCGTTCAGCATATGCCCGCAACATTTTCCGAATCATTTTCACAGCACCTGGATACCAGGTGTCCTGCAAAGGTTCTGCTGGCAGAGGATAAAAAGACCTTAGAAGCTGGGACTATTACGATCGCCCCTGGTGGTCAACACCTGCTTGTTTCTAAACGTGCTTCAAAGCTTTATATCAATCTGAATTCTCAAGAGATCGAAGACATCCTTCATAAGCCTTCTGTAGAAGTAACCCTGAATTCTGTTTTTGAAGCTCTTGGAAACAAAGTCCTCGTTACCATTTTAACCGGCATGGGGCGTGATGGCGCAATTGCAACCCAAAAACTTCATAACGCTGGAGCAGGCGTTCTTGCCCAAAACGAAGAGACTTGTGTTGTTTATGGGATGCCTCGTGCTGTGGTTGAATTGGGAGCAGCTGATCTTGTTCTACCGATCGAAGAGATTGGCGATACATTGGTCGAAATTATCACCAAATCTCATGGACAGGGAAAGAGTAAAGCATGAAAAGTCATTCACTTCAAAAGCTGCTTGGGGTTCTTGAAAACCAAGATGAATCCGCTCAACTAGAAGCTATCCGAGAACTCTCTCAAGGCAGTGCCGAAGAGCAAAAAATCGAGATCCTCATTACCCTCTTGAGCAGCCCTTCGAAGGCTGTCCAAGAGGCTGCTGTTGAAACCCTGATTGCCCTACGCGGAGAAGACGTCGTCAAGAAGCTTGTTTATTTCTTATCCATAGAAGAAGCAAACCTCAGAAACTTAGCCATAGAGGTGTTGAATAAGATTGGTTCGGATGCTCCTCAGCACCTTTACGACATTCTGGAGCAGGATGATGATGACGCAAAGATTTTCGCGCTTGATATTCTTGGTGTCCTTGAATATGAACAAGCCATGCCATCCATGGCAAAAGCCCTTGAGAGCAATAATGTCAATGTGCGGAACGCCTGCATGATGGCCATGGCAAGGATAGCTTCAGAAGAAGCTATTCCTTACTTTTTAAAGGGACTTGAAGACAGTGAAGAATGGGTATGTTTTTCTGCTATTGATGGATTGTGCCAGGTTGGTGATGCGCAAGCCCTGAAAGCCCTTGTCCAAAAGCTGGAAGCTTCTCGTCAAGAGCCTTATTATCAGGGGATTTTGGCCTGTTTCGTAGAAATAGGGAAACAAGAGGTTATTATACCGCTTTTCAACGAATTGGCTTACGCTCCTGAACAATACCATGGAGAAATTATTCAAGCCCTTTCTGAACTCATAGCAGGAAAAGGCTTACCGGGCAGGCTTGATGCTTCGTTGAGCCAGGCTATTCGAGAGCCAATTACGAAACTCTTTCAATCCCAAGATCCCTGGACGGCTTTTCGGGCTTTAGAAGTCGTTGGGCAGCTGGGAGATCACGACTATTTTGAAATTTTACTGAAAACTTTAGAAAGTCCAAATGAGCTTGTACAAGCAGGAGTTTTAGCAGCGCTTGACAAGCTTGCCACTCCCGAAGATCTTGCTCGTCTTGAAGCGTTTGCAGCAAGCCATACTCTAGCCCTTAAAGATGAATTTGAAACTTTAAAAACACGTCTTCAAGGATAAAAGAAAGTTCAATGACAGGACCTTCCCCAGCCCAAGTACGCCTTAATGAAGCTCAATTTGTAAAGCTTCGAGACCTGATTTATCAGGTTAGCGGTATGGACTTTAGTCCAAATAAAAAATACCTGCTTGAAGCTCGTCTTCAAGGTCGACTTCAACAACGAAAGCTCAAAAGCTTCGATGAATACCTTTACTTCCTCAAGTTTGATCCTCGTAAGCAAGAGGAATTTACATTCCTTTTTAATGAGGTTTCAACAAACGAAACAAGCTTTTACCGTAATATGCCTCAAATTAAAGCATTTGAACGATCGCTTTTGCCTCAGGTGCTCGAAGAAAAACGCCAAGCCGGCTCGAAAAAATTACGCATCTGGTCCGCAGCTTGCTCAAGCGGAGAAGAACCCTTCACCCTTGCAATTGTTGTACGAGAAGTTCTTAAAGCAGAACTTCAACGCTGGCATGTTGAAATTATAGGCAACGATATTTCAACCGATATGCTGGCTCGGGCTCGCATAGGAAAATACAGCGAACATTCTCTCAGGGCAACTCCACTGACGATCCGGCAACGTTATTTTCAAAAAACTCCGGAAGGTGAATACAAAATCATTCCTGAAGTTCATGCAATGGTTCGCTTTATTCATATGAACTTCAGTGATAAGGCAAAGATGAAAAGCATGATGAATATGGATATCATCTTTTGCCGTAACGTACTGATTTACTTTGATAATGAAGCTAAGAAACGCTTTGTTCAACACTTTTACGATGGGCTTTCCCCTGGTGGCCACCTCTTTATTGGCCATTCAGAATCGCTTCACAATATCAGTCGAGCTTTTAAGATGATACACTTTCCACAAGCTATTGCTTATAAGAAGGAAGAGAACTAAAAAGGCATAATGAGACCGTTCAAATATAAGGTGCGTAGAAAACCTGGATATGTTTCATGCTCTAGGGGGAAATAGATATGGAAACAATCCTGTTAATTGATGACTCGAGGACCATTCGTCGTCTTGTGGGTTCCTCCCTCAAAAAATTGGGTTTTGAGACCCTGGAGGCGGAAGATGGCTTGCAAGGTCTTGAAATGCTTGCCACTCACCAGGTTGACCTTGTGATCGTTGATTTAAATATGCCAAATCTTAATGGTCTTGATTTCACTCGCCAGGTCCGCTCGCAGGAGATTCTGCGTGATCTTCCAATCGTTATGCTTACCACAGAATCCTCAGAGAAAGATCGCCAAAGAGGCTTTGAAGCTGGTGTTAACACATATCTCGTTAAGCCAGTAAGCGCACAGGTTCTGCACTACAAGCTTCGCTCCCTGCTGGACAAGGAAGAGTAAATAAAAGCGGTTTTATAGATCGCTTTGAAGTGAGAAAAACGATCCTAAAATCGTTTTCAAACGAAAAAGCTCCAAAGTTATTTTGAGCAGCAAAACACTCAAATAATTAAAGGGTTTTGCAACCACCCAAGCATTTCTGGTTGCGCTCATAACCCATTGCTATGAAGTAGCTTACAACTTAATTCTGGCAGCGAAAAAATACCCTAGTGTGGTTGCAAAATAAGGCTTCGTTTTGGTGCTATAATGAGGGGCTTTTCCGTTTCGAAACGGCATGGGGCGAAGAAGCTTCTCCGCTTCGCAGAGTACTCCCAGCACTCCGCTCCCGCTCCAAAGTCTCCCACTCCGAAGGGTTTCAAAATAAAGGATTAAAGGACTTGCAGCTCAAGCTGTTCAAGCTCTCTTATTTCATCCCTCAGGATCGCAGCTTTTTCAAACTCAAGAGCCTTTGAAGCCTTGGCCATGGCTTGCCGCAAGATGCGAATAAGCTCAGGGATCTTATGAAGGTCAAGCTCCTCTTGTTGGTATTCCTCGGGCAAAATTTCAGCCAATAGCGCTAAGCTCTGCTCCTTGCTTGCTTTTGGTAGACTCTTTTGAGCATGTTGATTAAAACGTTTACGAAAGCCTTTTGCTTTTTCATCGCCTTCAACATCAACATCTGAAAAGTCTGCATCACAAATAGCCTGTAGCGAACCTTGGATTGGAGAGTAAACCGTCTGTGGTACAATCTCATGCTTTTTATTGTAGGCCTCTTGAATTGTACGACGGCGCTCGGTTTCCTGGATGCAGCGTTCCATGGAACCCGTTTTTTTATCGGCATAAAAAAGCACCCGACCTTTTACGTTACGAGCAGCCCGTCCAACAATCTGAATCAGAGAACGATCGCTGCGCAAGTACCCTTCCTTATCCGCATCAAGCACCGCAATCAAAGAGACTTCTGGTAAGTCAAGACCTTCTCGTAAAAGATTGATTCCCACAAGCACATCGTACTCCCCTCGTCGTAAATCCTGCAAAAGCTCTGTTCGCTCGATCGTATCGATTTCAGAGTGTAAATAACGAACTCGAATATCAAAGCTATCGAAATACTGAGTAAGTTCCTCTGCCATGCGCTTTGTTAGAGTACAAACCAGGACCCGTTCGCGACGCTTTACGACCACACGAATTTCTTCCAGAAGATCATCAATCTGTCCCGTAGCAGGCTTAATTTCAATAATAGGATCAACCAAACCTGTTGGACGGATGATCTGCTGCACGACGTGGGCACTGGTCTTTTCAAGTTCATAATTTCCTGGTGTTGCAGAAACATAGAGTGTTGGCCGCTCAATAGCTTCAAACTCTTCAAAACGCAATGGCCGATTATCAAGGGCCGATGGCAAACGAAAACCGTGCTCTACCAGAGTTTCCTTGCGAGAACGATCTCCCTTGTACATGCCACCGAGTTGTGGCACGGTGATATGGCTCTCATCAATCATGATCAAAGCATTTTTAGGAAGGTAGTCCATCAAGGTTGGAGGTTTTGAACCTGGTGCCCTGTTCTCAAAGTGGCGCGAATAGTTTTCGATTCCAAAACACCGGCCAGTTTGTTCAAGCACCTCAAGATCATGTTTTGTACGCTGTTCAAGACGCTGAGCTTCCAAAAGTTTGCCTTGGCTTTGAAAAGACTGAATAGCTTGATCAAGTTCTTGACGAATAGAAAGGAGAGCCTGCTTGATTTTTTCCTTTTGAGTAACGTAATGAGAAGCAGGATAAATACAAATCTTTTCGAGCTCACCAAAAACCTCGCCTGTAAGGGGATCAATCTCAAGAATCGTGTCAATCTCATCTCCAAAAAATTCAAGTCGGACTACCCGCCCTTCCTCATACATCGGATGAATATCCAAAGTGTCTCCCCGACTGCGAAAGGTCCCTGGCTTAAGATCATAATCATTACGATTATATGCGATTTCAATCAGCTTGCGCATAACCTGGCGCATGGGGTATTGATCATTCTTCTCAGCATATACCAACATACCAGAGTAGGCTTCTGGAGAACCAAGTCCGTAGATACATGAAACACTTGCTACAATCAATACGTCTTGACGCTCAAGCAGTGAACGGGTTGCTGAGTGTCGCATACGATCGATCTGCTGGTTAATCTGAAGATCCTTTTCAATATAAGTATCCGTACGCGGGACATAAGCTTCAGGCTGATAGTAGTCATAAAAGCTCACGAAGTACTCAACGGCATTGTCAGGAAAGAACTTTTTGAATTCACTGAAAAGCTGAGCTGCTAAAGTCTTATTTGGCGCCAACACCAGAGTTGGACGATTCAAGCTGGCAACCACATTTGCCATCGTAAAAGTCTTGCCCGATCCAGTCACCCCCAGAAGCGTTTGGTGGGACACATCCCCTTGAATATTCTTTATGATCTCAGCGATTGCTTTTGGTTGGTCACCAACGGGCTGATGAGGACTTTCCAGTTTGAAAGCTTTATGGGGCATACTTTTCCTTCTCTATTTTTACTCGATATATTGTTACCAGGCTCTTTCATTTTACAGCTGATCTGGTTATCTTCCTTGATCTTTGGTATCTTAAACCTTGCCTATTGTAACAGGTTTTTAAGAGCAGTAAGCCAAAAAGTGCAAAGATCGAAAAGCAAGCTCAAAAGGAGAAGCTTTTCTTATCACGACTCTTTGGTATGGTCGTGGAGCACAAGAATACCACGAACTTGTAAAGAAGTTCCCAGCAAAAAACCTTAAGAACTTTATAAAGAGCAACTCTTATTAAACGTAAAGAAAGAATAACCATGAGTAGAAGAGATCCCAATACGCTTCGTTGTCGAATTGCTCCTTCACCAACAGGAGATCCACACGTTGGTACAGCTTATATGGCGCTCTTTAATCGCGCTTTAGCTGACAGTAAAAATGGAAATTTTATTTTTCGACTTGATGATACGGATCGCAACCGCTACCAGGCCAGCAGTGAAAAGCAACTTTATGAGGCTCTGGAATGGCTTGGAATCAAGATTGATGAAGCTCCCCATCTTGGAGGCCCCCATGCCCCCTACCGACAATCCGAACGATTGGAAATTTATAAAGGCTATATTCAAAAATTACTTGACGAGAATAAAGCTTATTATTGCTTTGCAACGCCTGAAGAACTTGAAGTCATGCGTAAAATTCAACAGCGTGAAGGCCGCTCTCCCATGTACGATCGCCGGTGGCGTGACCGTTCTGAAGCAGATGTTCAAGCTATGTTTGATCAGGGCAAGACCCCTGTAGTCCGAATTAAAATGCCCCTTGAAGGAGAAGTTCTTTTCGAAGACGTGCTGCGAGGGCCAATCCGCTTTGCAGCAACTGAACTTGATGATAAGGTTATTCTCAAAGCCGATGGATTCCCCACCTATCATTTAGCAAATGTCGTTGATGATCATGAGTTTGGTATTACCCATATTATTCGAGGAGAGGAATGGTTATCTTCTGTGCCTCTTCATATCGTGCTTATGGAAGCTTTGAGTTTTCAGCGTCCTGTTTTTATTCATATGCCACTGCTGCGAAACGCCGATCGCTCAAAGGTTTCAAAACGAAAGAACCCCACCTCTTTGCTCTGGTTTAAAGACGCTGGTTTCATTCCAGAGGGCATGCTCAATTTTCTTGGCCTGATGGGCTTCTCTCTACCAAATGATCAAGAGCTCTTTACCTATCAGGAGTTTGTTCAACACTTTAATCCGGAGCGTATCAGTAAAGCAGGTCCAATTTTTGATCTGCAAAAACTTGAGTGGTGTAACGGTGAGCATATTCGCAAGCTTGAAGACCAGGACCTTTTCAACAGGATAAGCCAACACCTTAAAGTGCTTGCTGGTCGAGAAGATGACTTCCAAATGCCCCCCGAGGATGACCCTATTCATCAAAAGGGCCAGTTCGCAGATAATTTTCGTCTGAAAACTATTCTGCGTAATCACACTATTGCTGGTAAAGCCGAAGCCTGGCTGCACGATTCTGAACGGTTAGAAAAGCTGATTCCTCTGATTAAAGAAAGGATTCATACCCTCAGCGAAGCCGGGGAATACTTACCACCTTTCTTTGAAGAGCTCCCTGAACTTCCTCTGGAAGAGCTTGCAAGCTTGAAGAAAACAACCAAAGAAGAAGTACTTGAAATTTTTCAAAGTGTTTTAGAGCTCTTTGAACAAGCTGATTTTAGCCCTTCAGGCGTTAAGGAACTAGAAGAAAAGATTCGAAACACTCTTTCAGAGAAGTCATGGAAAGCAAAAACCGTATTTATGAGCCTGCGTTTAGCGATCTTGCGATCTAAAGTAAGTCCACCGCTCTTCGAGTCTTTTGCCGTCCTTGGGAAGGAACGCTCTCTGAAACGCCTGAGTAACGCAATTGAACAATGGCAAAAGCAATAAGAACAAAGAGAAAAAAGTCTATGTTATTTGGTAATGAGCTTTATTGTGTTCTATAATAGCCTTGCTGCTTTCTAAGGTCTTTTTGAAAAATAACCAGAAGGATACCTATGTTTAAGCTGATCTCTTCGCGCTTTTCCGTAGCTTTGCTTTCTTTTATGGGCATGAGTCTTCTGCTTTTTGCGTTTCAGGATATTCTTCATGCTCAGGTCTTTCCAGAAAGCCTGAAAAAACGGGCTTATAAAGAACTCGAAGAAATCTCAAAATCCAAATCAGATCCAAAAGCAAAAGTCTCTTCAAAAAAAAATAAGCAAGCTCAACCAGAAGAAAAACCTCAAAAAGCAGCCGTGATCGAAGATGCTCAGGCTGAGGAAAAAGAGCAAGCGGCAGAAGAACGAATTAAGGCCTTTCAAGAATCCTTTGAAAGAAGTATGGATGATGTTTCAAAAGAACGAAAACGCAGCCAGAAAGCCTTTAAAGATCAGATTGAACCACGGCTTCTCAGGGATGTTCAAGACTATCTTCATGGAAACTTTCAGAGAAACGTTGGTGATTTTTTTGCAGCAGAAACGGCTTATGCAAAAGCCTTACCCTCAAGGGTAAACCCATGGAATCAAGTTTATAACGATGTTCACAATGATTTGCTATTGGAAATTTGGACAGGAAAAGCCTACGAGTTTCGCTATAAATCTATTGTTCAAGCAGCTTTCAAGCTTGACGGTCGCAGAGGCTTTAAAAAACTCAGACGCCCCTTGGAAGATGCAATCAAAAAAGCTGAGCTTGGGATTGCAAAACTTGAAGAAGAAGGAGAAGGGTCTGATGTTCAAGAACGTTATCAGGAGCGAGCTCAAAACTTAAAGCAATGGCTTGAAGAGTGTCCTGAAGAGTGGGAAAAAATTGCGAATGCCTACCAGAGCGCATATGACTCTCCAGAAAACCCAGAAAAGGTCTTTAAGTTTATTGAAATTGCTCTGGATAGAACCTATATACCACTTGTGATTGAGGCTCGACAGGCTTTGCTTTTCTTGCTTGAACATCACACAGAAAGCTCATTGGTTGTTTCTGGAAGTGTGAGCCGAAAATTAGCCTATTCGTACTACCTTACTTATGAGTTTGAAAAAGCTGATGAGATTCTCACAAAAGCCCAAACCGACTACCCTGCTGGTGGCAAAACTTTTTCTGAGCTGCAACAACAAATAGAATCTTTTCGAACCACCTTCGAAGAAGCTTTTTATGATCCAGAAAAGCGCTAGATACTGTCTCACCCTTGATGCTTTATAAATTCCTGGAGGGACATGAATTCTGAACTTGATGTTGAATCTTCTCAAGATGGCTTAATTCTGCCTTTGCTCATTCAGCCCCAATCATCGCGCGA
Source organism: uncultured Planctomycetaceae bacterium (assembly GCA_964548115.1). Taxonomy (GTDB): domain Bacteria; phylum Planctomycetota; class UBA8742; order UBA2392; family JABWBM01; genus CAZJPQ01. The sequence goes on along the minus strand of CAZJPQ010000014.1, from coordinate 27,160 downwards.
TGCCTTACGGACTATTCAAGATCGCCACTTAAAAATAAGCCTGTGTGCTGCTCCTGAAAAAAATAGTGCAAACCAGGCTTTGATAAAGTTTATCGCAAAAGAACTGGGCTTCACAAAATCAAAGCTTAAACTTTTATCCGGGCACAAGAATCGTCGAAAACGCTTACTCCTCGTTGGTTATCACGATCTTGATGAGCTCCTTTATAAACTCCAACAAAAAATGACCCCTGACAAGAAGACCTGATAAGACATGAAAGAAAATAGCTCTAACCTCTCTATTCCTGAGAAAGAAGCAACTCAAGAACAAAGCACGAGCAAGCCTTTTTCCTGGCAGCGCTTAGTGATAGCATTTTTTTTTATTGCTCTAATTCTAACGGCTCTTTTCATTGCACCGCTGGCAGCCCTACCCTCTCACCTGCTCAAACTTCAAGCGGGCTCACTATTTACAGCTCAAGGCCAAAAGGTCGCTTTCATAAACAAAGCGGCTGATTTAAAGCTTGATCATCAAACACCAATGAAAGCGCAAATACGTGGAGGTGGAGTACTCTCCGGAACAGGCCCTCTCTCCTTTCGCATTCAAGAAAAAGCCCCAGCCGCTGAAATCGTTTTGAAAAGCGGAAGTTTTCAGTGTGAGTGTTCTAAAACAAGCCGCGAATACTGGCTTGAAATTGATTGGCTTGTACTCAAGGTTCTTCCAGGCACAAAGCTTGAAATCACGTCGGAAGCTGAAGGTTGGCAGGGCAAAGTTGAAAGTGGAAAACTTGAAGTTGAAGCACTTCAGTCTGCACCGGCTGGAACAACACTTCCAAAAGAATTAGGTCCTCAAACTACTTTTAAGCTGAACCCAAAGAGTTTTGAACTTGAAAAAGCTGCTGCTCTCAACTCTAAAAAAGAGACTTAGCTCCCTCTAAACTGCCATGCTTGTGGTAATGCTGGATGGCACTCACCATCGGCAGATAAGCATAATCAAAGCCATGCTTTTGGATGAGAGCTTGAACCTTTTTGTGATACTTCTCGTACAGCTCCTGGCTGTGTTCTTTTATATAATTCTGATCGCAAAAGAAAATACGACAGCCAAGCGGACGAGCCTGATGGGCGCTACACTTCCCATTCTCCCAGTAAGGGCATAAAGCCCCCTCAAGCTTATGTTTCGAAGAAAGAGGGTATTGATCGATTAAATTAAGAATCTCAATATTTGAAGCAAAAAGGATATGCTCAAAACTATCAAAATTACAGCACTCTCCACGCATGCGGCAAACAACTCCTGTTTCAGCAATTTCTGAGGCCAGACTTTGATATAAAGCTTCAAGTTCCAAGCGAAACGCTTGGAATTTTGAATCAGTTAATTTTTGCTCTTTTTTCATGAAAATGTTTTGGTCCTGATACCAGAAACTCTATAAATTATACGTAAAAGACTGAATCTGTCTTAATCATAAAATCTGTCTGGAAGTTTGTTTATCTTAAGTCTTCAACTTTCCAGCAAGAAAAATAACAACTGATCAAGGTCGCTACTTTCTTAACCATCTTTGTTTTTACGTTTTACCATTACAGGCCTACAGGAACAGAAATAAAAGCAAACAAAAATGAGTAAAGCCCCACTCCATAACAAGCCCTTTAGTGTACTCCTAGTTGAAGATGACGATGTTGATATTGAGCTTGTTCAAAGAGCTTTTGAAAAAACTGGCATT
>CAZJPQ010000014.1:0-25462 GCA_964548115.1 uncultured Planctomycetaceae bacterium | reverse complement strand
ATTATTGTGGCTCGCAGTGGCGAACAAGCCTTTGCTATCCTGCGCGAAGAAGAAGAGCAAGAGCGGCTTGAAAAGCCTTATATTATTTTGCTCGATCTTAACATGCCGATTATGAATGGTCATGAATTCCTGAAAGAGCTAAGAGCTGACCCTGAGCTCAAGGATGCCATTGTCTACATTCTAACGACCTCCGACGATCAGAGAGCCCGAAAATCAACAGGTGAACTTGCGATCGCTGGTTATCTGCTCAAATCTGATATCAGCGAAGGCCGCTGGCCCTGGTAAAGCCCCCCACCATGAATATTTTATCACTCATGGTATGCCATCCTAAAAAGCTCATTTGCTTGAAAAAATATTATGGAAGCTCCACGTTTTCTGAATAATTACCAAGCAGCTCTACTATTTTAAGCAAACTATTATTATCTTCGTCCTTCGTAATGAACCCGGCAACGTTAAAGCCATAAGCTTTTTTCTTATCCTCTTCTGCTCTCGATGTTGTTAATACAAAAATGAGGGTCTCTTTAAGCTTTTGATCACTGCGAATAAATTTTAAAAATTCAAACCCATCCATAACCGGCATATTGATGTCAAGCACAATCACATATGGTCTTTCAAGAGGACTATCGCCATTGCCTTTTAAAATTTTTAAAGCTTCTTCACCATTATATGCCTTATACAGCGGATTTTTAAGTTTTGATTTCTTTACCGCACGTTCAAAAGCTGCAATATCAATATCATCATCTTCAACAAGCAGTATCTTAGCGAGAGAGAGAGTCATTTTTTCTCCTTAATCCCAATTCTTAATCCATGTAAAAGAAAACGTTGTCCCCCGCTTCCCTTCTTCTGAAGTAAGCCAAACCTTGCCCCCATGCCTTTCAATCGTCTTTTTCACAATAGCAAGCCCCATACCTGAAGCTTCTTTTTCGTCACGGCGAACAAGCGTCTGAAAAATCTGAAAAACTCGCTCCTGGTACATGACTGGAATACCTGGCCCATCATCATGAACTGAAAACTCATAAAAGTCTCCCTGGTCTTTCCAGCTTATTCTGATACGCCCCCGGTCTTTATCATGGTGCTTGACTGCGTTTGAAATCAGGTTTATAAAAACGTGTTTAAGCGGAGATTTTGCAGTCACAAAACTTGGCAGATCTTTAGGCAATATAACCTCAAAACCCTCCGGAAGGTCAAGTAGATCTATAATGTTCCGCAAAAATACTCCAAGCTGAATATCTTGAGTATCTGCAGCATCAACCTTTCCTGCCCGTGAATATTGAAGAAGATCTTCAAGCAGATTTTCTAAACGAGCAACACGGGAACGCATGAGTTTCAAATGCTTTCTGACATCAGAATCTTCTTCCAGGAGATCCTCAATATCCTCTGCAATCCACTGTGATAAATTATCAATTGCTCGCAAAGGGGCCTTCAAATCATGGGAAGCAATATAAGCAAAATCTTCCAAATCCTTATTCGCTTGAGAAAGCTGCTGAATATAGGCTTCTCGCTCATTTTCAAGCTGCCTGCGAATTCCAACATCAATCATCGAAACGAGGACAAAAGTATCTTCTTCCGTTTCTATAGGGTTTAAACCCATTTCAATCAGGATTTCTGGGCCATCCTTTCTCAGTCCATGAAGGTCTTGTTCAACTTTGACCGTCTGAGTCAGCTGGGCTAAAGAAGAAGCAAGAAAATCATGAAACCGCTCAGGAATCAGGGTTGCTAGCTCCTTTCCCATCAGCTCTTCACGCTTATACCTGAAAAGCTGCTCAGTTGCCGCATTCATAAGCATAATTCGGCTTTCACGATCAACCATAATCATGGCGCTGGGAGAAGCTTCAACTGCCATTTGAAAAAGCTTTTCAGCCTGTTTTCGCCCTGAAATATCAATGATAGAACTCAAAACATAAAGTCCTTTTGACGTTCTGACTGGACTAAGGCCAACTTCAACAGGAAACTCCCGGCCATTCTTATGCAAACCATAAAGATCACGCCCAAATCCCATACGACGCTTTGAAGGATTCTTTATAAAAGTTTCACGATCTCTAAAATGTTGAGAACGAAAACTTTGAGGTATAAGCTTTTCGACCTGTTCACCTATAAGCTCTTCTCTACTGTAGCCAAAAAGTCGCTCAACCTCATTATTGGCAAGTACAATCTTGCCCGTCTTATCAATCATGACCTTAGCATTAGGAGAAAATTCAACGGCGTGATAAAGCCTCTCATTTTCGTCTTGCAAGCGTAGGATTTCATCACGAAGCTTTCCTGTCTTGGTCTCAAAAGAAGAAGACTGATCCGTCGCTGAAAGCTTAAGGGTTGGAATCGCATTTTTCAGCTCCGCTTCAACCAGCTTTTTTACGATCTTTGCGATCTCAGCATTACTCTCGAGAGAGTGTTCAAGCTTCGTATTGACCTGATTATCTTGGGATTTATCCATGAGCTCAAAGCCTCCACAAAACAAACTGGATATTTTGGACCATAATTATAATTGTCAACAGAAGCTTTTTCTGGACAACCGCTTAGCACATTCTATAAGTATAAAGTCAAAAATACATATAATTAATAAAAATGAATTTTCATTAATTTTTATCTATAAGTTTATATACTAGATTCTTTCTATAACGTTTCAAGCCCCCCGTACACCTGATGGAGAATGCCATGTCCTCAAGAGAACCCTTATCTGTTTTGCTTGTCGAAGACGATGATGTTGATGCCCTGTGGATCAAGAAAATGCTTCGAGATCATGATCGATACGCTTTCTTCGCCCATCGAGTTCGAAGTCTTTCAGAAGCTCTGGAAGCCCTCGACCGGATACTCTTTCACGTCATTTTACTTGATCTCAACTTGCCTGACTCGAAGGGGATTCAAACCGTTATTGAAATACTTCAAACTGACAGCTCTACACCTGTTCTTATTCTTTCAGGCATGGAAAGCAGTAAAGTTTCTGACACCGCCCGTGAAGCTGGTTTTATTGATTATCTGGTTAAGGGCAAGGCTACCCGCTCAGAAATCTTACAATCGATCGATAGCGTAATGGCAACCTAACGTTCGGGTCTATCCGCTCTAGCAATGAAGAGAAGACAAGACTTTGAGAAAGTACGTAGCTCAAAAGCTTACTTTTATCAGATCTTTTTTAATCTGATAAAAGCGATAAGTTGAGAGAAATGTACGTTTTCTCAATGCTCTCAAGCTTTTATTGTTTTACAATTGCTAAAAGCTTTTTTCATGCTAATAAAAATCAAGGCTTTTGAATTCTCTAAGAGTTGTATTTTTATAGAAAGATTTTCTCTGCTTTCATGGGGACAAAACACTCGAGTCGAACCAATAAACTTGACACGCACTCGATTCGTCTTTTGCGTGAGCGCATTCCTGATTTCACCATCACGGAATACGTTGATCGCTGGCGGCGCTATAAAGTAGGCTCTCAGCTCGGCCGAGGGGCTATGGGGATTGTATACCAGGCTCTTGACACGGAACTGCAACGGGAAGTCGCACTCAAATGTGTTGAAACTCAAAGCGAAAATGATAACCAAAGCATTGAACGCTTTCTTGATGAAATTCAGATTCACGCTCGCCTGACCCACCCATCAATTGCACCAATTTATGATTTTGGGCTCACTCCCGACGGTCACCTCTTCATGTCGATGGAAATTGTCTTTGGAGAATCCCTCGAAAAAATCGTTGATTACTATCACAACGACAACCATCCCAAGGGAACCAAAATTCACTTAACTGATATTCTGAACCGTTTTATTTCTGTTTGTGATGCCCTTAATTTTGCTCACCGGATGGGAGTTATCCATCGAGACCTTAAGCCAGAAAATATTATTTGCGGGGAATTTGGAGAAGTCTTTGTGATGGATTGGGGTCTGGCCACAATTATTCTTTCAGATCAACATGAAAATCAAAAAGGGAGTGCTCTTTTAGAAGTAACTGTCGAAGAGCGCAAAGCAGCTCACAATCAAATTCGTCGAGAAGTTGAACGTCGGATTGAAAGACATACGAGAAAGCTTGGACTTAATCCTCCTGAAAAAGATTTTTCAAACGTCTCACTCGTTCATCGTTCCCTGTCAGGCAGCATTGTTGGTACAATTGGCTATATGGCTCCTGAACAGGCTTTGGGGCGAGCAGATAAAGTAAATAAGTACTCTGATACATATTCTTTAGGCTGCATTCTTTATCACCTTTTGTGTGGAAAAGCTCCGATCGAAATTACAGGGGAAGATGTATGGGAATCTCTGAATACTATTATTGATGGCCGTATCGTTGCCCCAATTGAAAGAAGCCCTCGTAAACCTGTCCCAAAAGAACTTTCAAACATTGCCGTAAAAGCACTTTCACGAGACCCTCAAAACCGTTTTGCAGATGCAGGGCAACTGCGAAGAGCTGTCCAGGATTGGATTCGCCAGCAGGCTATGGCAAGCTATGTCATCTCTGATGTAGAAGACGCTCTTGAAAACGCTCAAACTCGACTTCGTGAAGGCCAGCCAGAACATGTTCAACTGCTTCTGAAAGGGACAACTGGACGACTTAAAGGAATTGAAGGCTCTGAACGTTTGATAAGCTTGATAAACCGCACGCTTAAAAAAGCTAAAATAGAAATGGAAGAGCGTGATGAAAGGGACCAGGCGTTCAAGAGCTTCCACGAAATTCATGGAGCACTGATCGAATCTCAATTTGGCCTGATTCTAAGCTATTTACGCTTGCCTGCACCAACGATTCGTCGAGCTCATGATCGACTCTACAAAGTTTTGTCTGAAAGCGGGTTGCTCTCAGACCCGCGAAAAGTTCTTGAACAATTTGAACGCTTTCAGGTTAGTGATCTTGAAAGTGGGACCCTGGCTGGCGGTCCCAAACAAGAGCTGATCTTTGTGCTCTTTCTTTTCAGCTGGGTTTCTTTGCGAATGGCCCTTGTTACTTCCGAAGAACATGGCAAACAGGTTTTCCTTCAACACGCAGAAATTGCAGTGAACAAGCTGGATCAGCTTGCGCCTGATTATCGTTCCCCAAAACTGAACCTTTCCCGTCTTGAAGACGCAAGAGGAAATCACAAAAAAGCCAAACAACTCAGAGATTTAGCCGAAGAAACTCCAATCTCAAACCCTAATGACCAAATTTATTTAGCAACAATTCATTTTTTTGATTACCAACTGGAAGAAGCATTACAGCATATCGACGAAGCTTTGGCGAATGACCCGGGAGCGTTTTGGGGGCATGCTCTTTTAACCTTTATTTATAATGGCCTTGGGAATAAAGCTGCCTCTTTTGCAAGCTTGCGAACCTGCCAGGCATTGCAGCCTTACCAACCTATTTTATGGACTATCCGTGGCTTTTTGCTCCGTGAATATGGGGAATTTGAAGAAGCTCATGAAGCTTTGGATAAGGCTTTACGCTATGGCCCCTACGATCCTCTGGCAAGGCTTATCCGAGCAGACTTGCGATTGCGGCTGAGACGGATTGATTGGGAACGGGATCTTGACAAAGCTGCAGATCTTGTCACACCACCAAAACAGACTTGGGATTATTTTGTATTAGCTTTAATTGCTCTTTATAAACACGACACTGTTTATGCTTTAGAATTTGTGAAAGCTGCTCAAAAACGCTCTCCAGGAATGCCTCAGCTTTATGGTCTGGAAGCAAGCGTATGGATGCGTCAAGAAGAATACGAAAGAGCAGAAAAACTCTTACGCAAAGCTTTAGAGATGTCTCCCAATGACCCACGTTTGTCAGAATCCCTGCTCTCCCTGCTTCTTGCCCAGGAGCGCTATGACGAAGCTCGAAAAAAATTCCAGGCTGACCAAAAACAACGCCCTCGAGCAGCAACTCCCAATGTACTTTTGCTTGCAGCTCGAGCATCTGCGGGGCTCTTCAAGAAGGCAGAATCAAAAATCGATAAGGACCGTAACGAAGTTATGGCCCTGAAGCTTTTTGAACAAGCTGCTCGATCCGGCGTTATTTCTCGTCAAGAAGTCGATACCATTCCAGAGTTTTCTGCTTTTTTTGAAAATCAGACTTTCCAGAACCTGTTACCACTCCTCCGCGAGGGTCCATCTGCACCACGCCTTTTCCAACCAGCACTTGGCGACACTATTCAACGCAATACTTGGTAGATTAAAAGAAAAACAATAAAGATATTTTTAGAGCAGCATTTTTACTAAAGGATTATAATAAAGGCTTATGGTAAATCAGAAAGCACCTTTGTCAGGTTAAAAAAATCAGTAAAGCACAGAAATAGGCATTGATGGTATGAAAGAAGAACAACGAAAACGAATGGGACAGCAGCTTATTGATGCTGGGCTGATTAACTTCGACCAGCTTAACACGGCTGTTGAATATCAAAAATCACTTGGGGGAACAATCGGGCAAATTGTTGTAAAGCTTGGATTTGTCTCAGATAGCAGGCTTACGGATTTTCTTTCAAAAAAATACCACTTACCGATCGTTGATCTCAAAACTCTTGTCATGCCCATTGATCTTGTGAACTCTATACCATGGGAACTGATTGAAAAACATCATGTACTGCCTATTCATCAATCCGGCAATACCATGACAATCGCAACAGCAGACCCAACAGATTACGGTGTGATAGAAGAAATTCAATATGCCGTAGGCAAGCAAGTTGAGCTTAATCTTGCAGCGCGTGAAGACATCATGCGAACAATCAAAGAATTAGAAACCCAAAGCCAAAACAGAAAAAATACGAAAACTCCACAAACCACCCATATTCGAAAGTTTCGGCCCTCATCTTCTCAAACGACCTCTAAGCTTTCAGAAAATAACCTCCTGGAGGATTTGCGTCAACGAAGCGGGGAGCATGTGGGGCAGGCTCAACTTTCAAAAGGAGAGCTTCGAGAAGCCCTTATTCCAGCTCTGATTAAAAAGGGAGTAATCTCTCGTCAAGACCTCTATGATGCTGTACTCGAGCTTTTGGTTCGAAAAGGAGTTATTGACAAAAGAGAGATGACTGAAATTCTCAACCAGGATAGAGCTTAAACACCCTTAGAAATAATACTTCTAGCGCGCTAATGAGCGATGAAGGTTGCCAGAGCGATCTCGAACAAAAAGATCGGGCAAGGAGTCTCCGTTCAGGTCGAATAAGTGCATAGAGTATACTTCTTCTTCTATCTGAGTTTGAAAAAGCGCGTCTGAACTGATGGTATCAAGAGAAAATTGAGCATCTCCACGATTTACAAAAAGTAATAATGATTGACTTTGGCTACTCAAGCGTAATGCAATATCACTATCCCCATCCTGGTCTACATCAATGACCTGGAGATCAGAGGGTTGTGTTTCCAAAATAGATTGACCGTTCAGCTCAAGTATCTGTGGTGAACTCTGAAAATCACTCCATAATAAAAGCTGCCAAATACCTGCTTGTTGAACAAGCGCAAGAACACCAAGTTTATTACGATCAAAGCGCCCAACAAAAATCTTTTCAATATGTTCAAAACGACCTTCTAAAAAACGTCCTTCAAAATCAGGGTTGACTGTCCCATAACGCAAACTGTTACGGTAGAGCACTAAACGCATGCCGCCCTCAGAATTTCCAACCCCAAGAACATCAAAAGGAGTATGCTCTGCATCATAAGCTTTAAACACTTTTTGAAGTTTAAAGGGCTCTCCAAATTCATCATAAAGAGCTGGCAATTCCAGTGGTTTATGGAATGAAGGGTTGCCTCCAAAACTCACGGCTCCATGGGGTGTTGCCCAGAAAAGATCCTCTTTGCCATCACCGTTGAAATCAGCTTGCAGAGGCAAGCCTTGGGCTTGTTTTGGAACTTCAAGGGTTTCAAGCCCTGTCAAGGGGTTAAACAAACCATCGCCACGAGCATAATAAAGATGAGCTAAAGATTCTTCCCCCGAAGAAGGCCTGATCAAAAGATCTGGGAAAGGATCTTCATTGGCCTTTAACACCATAAAAGTGCTTTCTTTATCGGGCAAAGGGGTTTGAAAGGACTCTACAAAGCGCTCTTCTCTTCCCTCTCTTTTGTTTAACCAGACACCAAGTAAGGATTGATCCACTTCTTCGTTTTCTTCGTCATGAAAGATGCCTGCAATATCGTAAGCACCATCAGCATTAAAATCACTCAAAACATAGTGCTGAAAATGTGGTAAGTAACCAATTTTCTGAGGGTGTTCAAAAAAGATGCGGCTCTCAAAACTTAAAAGCGAAAGAAGTTCAGAAGAAAAATCAAATTCAAAAAAGCCTTGCTCGCTGGAAATGAGCAGAGTTGCTTCTTCTTTCAAGTACTCTAAATGGTTGATTCGCCCATAGCTTCCTTTAAGGTCTATACCCCCCTGATCTTCAAAGCCTTGATCAAGAGTAAGCCAGTGACGTAATCTAAGTGAAGAGTTTGACTCCTGAGAGGCATAAGCAAGTAATAGGTCCTGGGAATGATTTCCATCAAAATCACAACAAAAAACTGCTGCTAATCCGTCAGCCTTGTTGAGCAAATCCTCTTCTTTCCAAGTTTGTTCAGAGGTTTCAAGTTGAAGGCGTGATAACGCAGTTGATGAAAGTGCTAGAATTGAAGCTGCTTGATTTTTTATCTTGAGAGTTCGAAGAAGAGAGCCTCCAAATTCTGGAGAGAGCACTAAAAAGCGAGTTTGATCCTGGACTTTAGTGCTGGGATTCAAAAAGACTGCTCCAGGCCAACCAGATAGCACAAGGTCATCCTCTCCATTCTGATCAAGATCGCCACAATCCAGCCCCGTAAAAGCCGGAATAGACCCAATGCCTCTTTCAATATTTGTAAAGGCAAACGATTGAAGGTGTTGAAAAACTGTAGATTTTTTCTCACCTTGTTTTAATTTGAGAAGCCCTTGATTCTCGAGAAGCAAAAGTTTGCCTTCAAGCCCAATGCAAGCAAGATCAGGCTTTCCGTCACGCTCAAGATCAATAACCGCAAGCCCTCTTGGCAGCTTCAGACTCTCCAAAGTAAGGGTATACACACGGAAGGTTGGCATCCCTCCCGTAGAAGTATTGTGCATAAAAAGTAAGCTTGCCTCTTCCTGATAAGAATAGCCCAAAAGCACAATATCAATACGTCCATCACCGTCAAAATCACCCACATCAGCATCTTGGATACGTGTAAGTTCCGGCAAAGCTATTTCATGTTCTCGCAGATCTTCTTCAGCTTCTCCTAGAATAAGCCCTAAAGAATTTGAAGAAAAAACAAATAAGCGATCGTCCTGAAAATCGCCGTTAAAATCTTGACTGAAACTTTTAAGTGCCCCGTGTTCTCGCACAAAAAGACAGGTCCGATAGCTTTTCTTCAGCTCAATACCGCGAACATCTTGAAGCCCTGCTTCAAAAACCATGGAGTAGGACTCCCCTCTCTCCAAAGGCTCAAAACTTGATATTTCAAGCTCTTGTCCCGCCCCTCGCTCTATCCGTAGGGGAATTTGTTTATTCCCTGCTCTAAAGAGCTTTATTCTTGCTTGATTCTTTTGCCCAAGCAACAACGGATAGTTTGATTGCACAAGAAGCTTTGCAGATGAAGGAACTTCAAAAAAATGGGGCTCTAAGAGATCATCGCTACGAGCTCCAGGAGTCGTAATACGAAGCCCTTGAATCTGAAGAGCTTCTCCTTGTTTTTCGGCGGATAAATCAGAAGTCTGTAAAGCAAGACTTTTTCCCCCGTCCAAATCCCCAAGTATCAAAATATAATTTTCGGATGAACGAAGTAAAAAATCTGAGGGAAGAGAAAAGAGACTTTCTTTACCCTGGTCCTGGTAAAAAAGCTTACGTGCGTGCTCTTTGTTTTTTCCTGGCTCCAGAATCCAAGCCTGAGAAATACCCCCCTGCAAAAGAAAAGTTTTCGTTTCTGGAGAAAGCGCCAAAGGATCATTTGGAAAGATCAATGGAGAAGTTTGTTGATTACTGTTCTGCACCAAAGATTCTGAAAGCAATTGGGCATCACCAGCTTCACTACTACAAGCTGAAATGCCTAAAAGCATAGCAAGCAAAAGTGAAGAAAAACCGAGCTTACGAGTAAATGGATTGATTATCCAAAAACGAAAAGCAACACCTGCTTGCAGGTTATTCCCAGATTTATAAGAAAAAAACGGAGTCCCCATACCCAAGTTCCTGAACGCAAAATTACTCAAGCACTTCAATTTTTAGAAGGAAAGAATGCCTCATTCCCTGAAAATAATTTCTCTATGATATAACCTGAAAACTCTCAAGATTGCCTTTTATCTCTTCAAGGCGCTTTACCACTTCTTCCTGCTCAGCAAGCCCAAGCTCCTGGGCAAAATCTGAAATCGTTTTATAATAGTTCTCATAATGCTTTATATAGGCAGCAAGAGACGTTGTCTTCTTATGTTTCTTTCCCTGATAAAGCTTAAGCGCACTATTGTACTCTATTTGGGCTTTCTGGCGCATATCCGCTAAGAATGCCTCACTTAAGGCAGCTATTCTTTGGCTCTCTGCTTGAACAAATTGAGGCACAAATTGCTGCAGTTCTTGGTAGTTATCCTCTTCCTGGTACATTTCAAGAATTTCCTGATAGCCCCCTAAGGTTTCTGCATTATTTAAAATACCATATAAAGCCTTATGCTTCAGATAGTTCCGATAACGGTCCGAATTTTCTTTTTCAAGTCGTCCTTTAGCATCCGTAAGCTCAATAATATTTGATTTTGAAGGAATATAATTCTTATACTTACCACCCCACTTCTTCGTCCAGACTTCCACCTGCTTCACAAACTCGTCAGGATAATTTCCCCTGAGCTCATGGGTCAGCTTACTCAAAATTTCAACCCGAGAAATTGCCAATGGAGCTTCAACCAAAAGGGTTTCCAGTCCTTCTGGAAGCTTTGATTTCCGTTGTTGACGGAAATCTTCAAAAATTTCACGCACTTCCTGAATATAAAGATGCTGACTTGAAAACTCCTGGGAAATCAGTTGTTTTAAAAATACTTCCTGCTGAGGTGCTTCCTGAGCAACACTTTGTCCTGGTCTGGCTAAATTTTGAAAGGTAAGAATCGTCTTTTTTATTTCTGGCTTAAGCTTTGAGCCCATCGCAGATTGAACAGATTCTTCTCCAAAACTCGCTTCTGAAGAAGCATTTATGACCTTAAAATAAGCCTGTAATAAAGCTGCGTCTGAGTGCGTTTTTGCCCCTTGTTTCCAGAAGTAAAATGCTAGCCCGAGACAAGCAAGGGTAAAGATCGTTGAAAACGTCCAAATCAGACGATTCATCTTTTTCTGTTTCAATGCACGAGCTGAGCGTGAAGCACGCTGATCCTGCTTAGAGTTCTCATCATCTACGGGAACCTCGTTTCTTTTACTTCTGCTTCGTTGAGGAAGAGAAGGGGCCTCTTTTGCCATATTTATCCTTATCCATTAAATACCTGAAGAAAAAATGAAAAGCCCAAGACCGTTCTAGAATCCTACGCTTTAATCAAACTTAAAAAACACTACAAATAACTTCTATTATTCATTTAATAACTGGTAAAAAGCATAAAGTACTCAACAAAAATTAGGGAAAATATCTTTATGGTGATTAGCCTATTTAAGGCCCTCTAGTTAGAAACGAGCTTGAAATATAAAAGGCCCAAATTTTCTCACGAAAACCATGCTATCAGAAGTACAACAATACAGATAACCAGGAAGGAAAATTTGCCGCCCTCATTCTAGTCTTTTTTTGTTACGCTGGCAAGCCGAGCAATAAAACGTGGGACAAGGATTTCAATTTCCTGTGCTCGCCCTCTTTTCATTCGAAGGTCAAGCTCATAAAGCAGAGCGTAAAAAGTCTGAAAATCCGGGAGAGCAAGCCGTCGACACAAGCTTAAAAGATCCTTGTTTTTGGGGCTTCGAGGGTTATATCCCGCTTGGGCGAGCGCAGTCCCTGGACTCTGAGCCCTGGTTTGTAGAAGATACCACAACTTTCCAAGCTTACGCAATTGAGACTCAAGCAACCCAAGAAAACGCATAACTCCTCCTAAATCTTTTTCTTGAAAGAGTGAAAATGACTCCCTGAGCGCTTCCTCCTTAAAACCAAAAAGAATAGCTTCACAAAGCTCAAAAACGTTTTTATACCCTTGATGGGAAAGCAACTCTTTAAAGTCAGCTTTCGTGATGATTCTTGCTTCTAGAATAAGCTCAAACTTAGCCAGCTCCTGCTCAACCAGACCAAGATTGCCAGAACAAGCTTCATAAAGCTCTATCGCAAGTCCTGGCTGGTGGAACTTTAATCCTTTCAAAGCTGCCCGCTCTTCAACCAACCGTCCAGCTTCTTGTTTTTGCCATGGCTTTAAAGCAAGACATTCTACAACCAGATGCTCTTTTTTAATCCTTCGGGCAACACTGCTATTACCATCCCAATGCTGTCCATCAATAATCAACAATTGACTCTTACTTGGCTGCTCCAGGTATGTTAAAAATTCATCCTTAAAACGTCGCATTACCTCCTGCTGCTGTCCTATTCGTATGTTTTTTACTAAAAGTGCGCGTTTTTCACCAAAAAGAGATTGAGTCCGTAAGCTTCGAAAAAGTTCTTCGGCACTTCCATGCTCGTAGTTGAAGTGTTCAAAAAGAAATCCTCTTTGATGACACTCGTTCTCCAAAGCTTTGAGTGCTTCACTTCTTAAAAAAGCTTCATCCCCTTTAATTGCAACCACGGCAGGAATACTGGCCTGCTGATCCTGGATTCGAAGCATAAAATCGTTATAACGAACCGTTGCCATAGGTTAGATCACGAAATGAGGTGCTAGAAAATGGAACACTCAAAGAAGCAACAAAAAGAAGAGGAAGCGCGAATAAACACTTCCTCTTCAAGCTCTTATGCCTTATTCGAAAATACTAGAACGATAAACCAACTACAACTCCAACTTGAAGAGCATTTAAATCAAAATCACCAATAAAGGTTTCTGCATCATCGGCTTCATCAGTATCCACATCAACCATAAATTGCATATAACCAACCCGTGCACCTAAAGCCAGGTTTGAAAGCAGGTAATATTTGCCCTGAACCGAAAATTCAACCAAGGTTCCCTTCATACCATCTATTTCAGGCACTACAATCAGCATTAATTGTGGTTCAATAGCAATTGAATCGGTTGGATAAATACCCGCATGCACCCCGAACGTTGGTACAGGAGCAAAGAAGTCCTTATCTTCTCTACGAAATTCAGGGGCTGCAGCACCTGCTAAAGTTCCTGGCCCTTCAAGTGAAACTGCAAAATCAAAAAGATGTGCCCCAAGACTGAAGCCCAACTCAACCATTCCAAATTCAAAAGGAGTAATACCAAGTTCTGCCCGATAGTACGTGTTATCTATTTCAGTTTTAAGGTTTGTTCCCTGGGCATACGTAGTCGCAGCGTAGAGAATGTCTCTCCCAAGGGGTTCTGTACTTGAAAAACTCATATCCTGAAAGGCAAATCCAATCCGAAACATTGAAAGTTGAGCTAAAACTCCAAAACGAGCTGTTGATTCATTATCAATGCCCAGATCGTCTTCAAAATCAATATTACTGCCTGAAATTCCTTCGTCATCAACCTGAACGGTTCCTGAAAGCCCATTCATAGCAATGCCACCATCACTGGTAATACGAAAAGTTGCTTGGGACCCACCGCTGACTCCAAGAGCGCCAGAGCTTCTTGCACTCTCAGATAAACCAGGGTACAAGCTTGGAAGATCCAGAAACTCATGCTCTTCAGAAGAGCCTGCTTTATCATGAAGTTCTGAGGCTTCCACTCCATTTCCAAAACTCACAAAAACAAACAACAGGGCAAATGGTACTAGTACTTTTTGTTTTAATAAGGCTCTTTGCATCGTTCTTCCTCGCTCCTTTTCTCTTTATGAATCTTCAAAAACCTCTTTCTCTATAAAGGACAAGTCAGAGTTATATCAAACCCTGGCCGTTTTGACCGTTCCGTTTTTCTATCCTGATCGATATTTTTTCTATGATTTATATAAAACTTATTTATCGTTGTAACACCGTTGTATATTGAGCAAATCGGTCAGATTGAAAGACTCATAACTATCCCAATCTGAAAAGTACTTAGATCAAAATCACTGACAAAGCGTTCGGCATTATCAGCAGTGTCCTCTTTAGCCATGTATTGAGTGTAGCTTAATCGTAAACCCAGCGCCCAAATTTTATGGAAGTAATATTCCCCTTGAATCGAAAATTCCATCAACGCCTCTTGAAGCCCATTCATCTTAGGCATAAAACCCAACATAATTTGAGACTCAAGAGCAATTGAATCGGTTGGATAAATATCAAGGTAAGTTCCAAGGGTTAAAACAAAAGGAGAGTATTCTCTTTCTTCTTCGTGAAAAACAGCTGCCGATGTTCCAGCAAGAACCCCTGGGCCTGCAAGCAAAGTTGTCATATCAAAAAAATGCGCTCCGAGGCTAAAGCCCAGATCAATTTTCTTATACCTATACTTAAATGGATCAGACCAAAACGGAGTAACCCCCACCTCTATTCGACAATACGTATTATCTACTTCGGTCTTAAGTTCTGTTCCTTGAGTATGTAACGTACCAGCATAGAAAATGTCTCTTTCCAGAACCTTTGTGCTTGAAAAACTCATATCCTGGAAAGCAAATCCAATCCGAAGTGTTAAAAGGTGAGCTAAAACCCCAAAACGAGCTGTTGATTCATTATCAATGCCCAAGTCCCGCTTGAAATCGACATTACTTCCAGTTATGCCGAAATCATCAACTCGGACTGCTCCTGAAAGATCATTCATTGCAAGGCTAAGATCACCAGTGAGGCGAAAGCCTGCTCTTGGACCTCCACTGATAACCGCCCCTGCCCCAGAGCTTCTTGCACTCTCAGATAAACCAGGATACAAGCTTGGAAGATCCAGAAATTCATGCTCTTCAGAAGAGCATGCTTTATCATGAAGTTCCGACGCCTGCGCTATACTTTCAAAACTCGTAAAAACAAACAGTAAGGCAAATAGCAATATTACTCTTTGTTTTAATAAGGTTCTTTGCATCGTTCGGCTTCGCTCCTTTTCTTTTTATGAATCTTCCAAAACCTCTTTCTCTATAAAGGACAAGTCAGAGTTATATTTAGAATCCTGGTCGTTTTGACCGTTCCGTTTTTCTATCCTGATCGATATTTTTTATGAACTTAACCTTTTCTCCGGGAATTCAGAATCTTCTGCCCTCGCTATCAACTTTCCCTTCGGTCCAACTAAAGGAAGCCCAAGTCGTCGGAAAAAGAGAACAAAGTACATCCCAGCAAAGCCAAGAAAAAATACCGTAATAATTACCATTGATCGACTTTCTTCCGGAGGCAGTGGTTGGTCTATCCCAAAGTTCAGGGCTAAGATCAAAAAAGCCAGCCCCATTAAAAAAAGCGCCCGAAAGCCTGTGGCATCACAGGAAACTTTACGTAAAAGAAAAATCAAAAGAGCAAAGCCTCCTCCTCCAACAGCAACCAAACCCACAAAAAAAGAAGGCTTCAAAAAAAGTTCATGGCTAAAATGAAGCACTAGAGCAATGCCAGCATATACGATTGTAACGAGTCCTGCCCGCGGTAAAATTGAGGTCTTGCCTCTTTTATCTGCTTGGATATCAGAATCGCTTGTTTGACTTTCACCTGAGACGACTTCTTGCTCTGCCACAACCTGAGGTTTTTCAACCTCTTCAACTCGCTCACGATCATGTATAAAGCTTGTTTTGCAACCAGCACAGCAGTATCGACGTCCGGGAAGAAGATACGTTACATCAAGCCTAAGACCACACTCCAAGCAAAAACGATAGGAATGGGCAATTTCTTGTCTTGCTGAACCACTGGCTTCTTCTGGCAGCTGCTTCATCTTTTTGTTTTCAGTCATTGTCTATTTCTGTGGATCTTCGCTTTGAAGCTCTTTAAGCAAGTGCCATAAAAACTGGTCATAAGGGTTCTTGCCATAGGCAAGCTTGACCTCCTGGTAAAAATCAAGCTTTGAAAATTTTTCCGGGGCGCTTAAAAACCGCTCTCTCTTAAGAGCGATACGAGCAGCACTCACAAAAGGGTCATCTGGAAGATAACTTTGATACGTATCAAGCCAGCTTTCTATCAGAGGAGCCCGTAAAACATCCTCTGCCAAATAAGCCTCCATGCTCCATGCTGCATCTAACCCACGAACCTTCTCAGCATAACCTTCTTCCCCTCCACGGGCAACAACAAGTGCTTCCAACGCCTGTATTCCCAAAGCATCAAACCTTTCTTTGGCTGCCTGAAGAAGGTCTTGCTCAAAACCTTGGGCTGATTTTTCTATTTTATCCAACCACACTATTAAATGAAGAAAACGATAAGCCTTTCCAGCAAAGCGTAACTCTTCATCAGCAACCGGCAAAAATTCACCTACTAAACCAGCTACCCGCCGAGCAGCCTCTTTTCGCCCTTGGGCTAATTCCAACCTTAAGAAGCGTGGTAAAATAAAGTCTTTCTCCTCTTGATCATTTGCTTCAATCAAAGGTCTCCAGGTATCAGGATGAAGGCGATAAATTGATAGATCATAAAATTCTCGTTGATCCCACCCTTGCAACCGAAGCTTCTGGTCCCCAATCGAAACAACCTTGACCTTTTTTTGAATAAGACGACGCCGAGCAGAATCAGCATAAACGACTAACTCCACCTCCTGGCCAGATGTTTGCTTAAAACGCTCAAAGAGCCAATCATAACACTCTTGAAGAAGAAGTAATTCCTGACGAAAGCTTTCAACCGCTGGCATAAGAAGAGGATTCAAACCCTGGGATAAATCTTCTAATGCTTGCTCTGCTTCATGAACTCGATAAAAGCGAACCGCTTCATCCAAGCTTGAAAATTCACCTAAGAGTTCTTGGGATTGTTTCACCCGAAGGTTAAAGGCCTGACGGCGTTTTTCTTGCCATAGCTCTTGTAAACCTTGATATCCCTGATAAGCCGCTTGAGCAATATTTTCTTTAAGCTCAGATGCAAAACGTGCTTCTCCATTAACTCGTGTTGTCATCTCCTGAAGAAGTTCCAAAGCTTCAAACGGTCTCTCTTCTTGAAGTTCAACGATCCTTGCATGATAGTCGTCTCGAACCTTTTTATTACGAGTCTGAATAAGCGTATCAAGGCTCTTAAGTTCTTCTAAAAATTCTTGTTCTGATTCATCTTCTAAAGTACTTTCAAGCAAATAAGCTGGAGTAGCTTTGAATTTTTGACGCGCCTGCCGTGGCGAGAGCTCTTCTGCCTGGCTTTGAAGTTCAATCAACTTTAAACGACGCTTTTGCCGATAGGCTGCTGCCTCTTGTTCAAACCATTTTTGAGCTCTTTCCACAAGAGCTGCTGGAGCGTCGTGATAATCTTGCAGAAACTCCTTAATTAAAGCTAAGCGAAAGGCATTTTGCTCCGGATCACTGTAAAGCTCAAGACGTCGCTCAAGGTGCTTGAGATTTCTTTTCATTTCCCGACGAAAAAGTTCTTTTTCCTGCTCTTCAAAAACGTTATGAACATCTTCCTTTTGGGAACCAGATTGAAAGCCAGAGGAACGTGATTGCTTCTTTTGTTTCCGCAAATCTTTCAGTTTTTGACGTAACAACTGGGATTCTGAACTGCCCTGCTTGTCTTCAAGAGCCTTTTTAGTCTGTGGGTTAGAAAAAAACCAAGCTGAACCAAAAGACGCCGCTACAAGAATAAAACAAAGTAAGCTTAATGTTACAAATTGAGGAATTCTTAAAAGAAAGAAGGGTTTTGAATGGGGAAAAGCCTGGTGTAAAAAAGCATGAGCTTGCTCTGGGCGCTCTTCAGCTTGATAAGCAATTGAGCGCATGATTGTTTTCACAAAAGGTTTTGGAAGGTCGGTGCGAAGCTCTGAAAGATGGCCTGCTCCTTTATGCTGACGAAGCAATACCGAGGCCAGTGGGGCTCGGCCAAAGGGCAATACTCCACTGGCAAGGTGATACAACGTTACACCAAGAGAAAAAACATCACTTCGTCCATCAGCAGGTTTCCCCTGAAGAACCTCCGGAGCCGTATATGCTGGCGTTGCAAAAGACTGTTGATCATTGCCGCTCTTAATTAATTGAAGTTTTCCAGCAAGACCAAAATCAGTAATTTTCACCCTTCCCTTATGATTCACAATAATATTTTCTGGCTTAATATCTCGGTGTAAAATGCCTGCTTCATGAGCAGCTGCGATACCTTGAATAATCTGTTCGCTTACATAAAGGAAGTTTTCACGCTCTAAAGCTCCATCGCGCTTAAGCCATTTTTGAAGATTCATGCCCGGCGCAAAATCCATAGCAATATAAACGTGCCCATGGGCTTTTCCTACATCAAGGACTTGGACTACATTAGGATGATTGACCCGAGCAAGGGCTTGAGCTTCCTTTTGAAAACGTTCTAAAATTTCAGGAGAGTGGGAAAACTCTGACTTAAGAACTTTAACTGCCGCTTGCTTATGCAAATAAATATGACGAGCACGATAAATGCGCCCCATGCCACCTTGAGCAATACTTTCAATCAATTCGAAATTGCCAAAACGCAGGCCTTTGCCTGCGACTGCCTGGGGTTCTTGGCGAGAATGTGCCTTGCGATTCGACTTATCCATAACTTCTGTAAAGTAAATAGTGCAGGGGAAGAGATAGCCATGATACTTTATTTTGGAAAAGATAGTATGTATCAATTCCATGAAACTCTTATAATCTACCTCACGCAAAAAGATAATGAGATATTCATACATCCCTTATCAACAATCTTTATCAATCGCTCATTAATACTTAAAGAAAAGAGGATCAATGGACTGGATAGCACTTCTTACTCAACAGATTGAAGCTGCCTACGCAGCTGCCCAAGGCCTGATTGCCATGACTGATGACGACAAGCTTGCATGGAGCCCGGAAAGCGGAACAAACTGGCTTAACACTGGCCAGCTTTTAAGACATATTACCAATTCTTGTGGTAACACAGCTTCTGGTTTTGTGACTGGCAACTGGAACATGGATAAACCAGAGTGCACTGGAATTGATCCCAGCTGGAAACCAGTAGATGAACAAAACATGCTGCCACCAGCAAGTGCTTATCTAAGCTGTGATTCAAAAGAGCAGGCTCTTGAAATGCTTGAAAAGGACAAGACCATTGCCCTGAACGCTATTAAAGAGGCAGGCAATGAACGTCTTCATAGCGAAGTCAGCACTCCGCCCTGGGGAGGCCCTGAATCCTCCCTTGGAGCTCACTTGCTTAGCTGCATCGAGCACCTTAATCTGCACAAAGCTCAGCTCTTTTACTACCTCAAGCTTCAGGGAAAACCAGTTAGCACGATGCACCTTTGGGGCATGAGTTAATTTTAAACTCTAATGGGACAAAAATTACAACTTAAGTTCGTAAAAACATTCCTGAGCTTGAATGCTCCTGCAGGAAAACATGATGTCTCAACCACATAATAAAACTGAAGTTCAACAAGAAAAAGATTCTGAAAAAGATCCCTATCAAAAGATCATCGGGGATTACGAAGAAGAGCTTGAAAAACGCAAGCAAAAAAAAGCTCGCAAGGATGGTGGTCCCTCAGGGTTGCTGGAAAGCGTCTACATGCTGATCTTTGCCCTGGTTTTCTTATTCGGGCTTGGAGGCATCCATGGTCATTTAGCCATTAATCTTCAAGAAAGGGCTCATCCTCACCACACCACATTCACCCTGATTCCTGCTTCAGGTTCTTTCATGGAGCGCTATCTCAATGAGCTCAAACATATTGCCCAGGGGTTTGGCCATCATTTTAAGGAACTCTGGTATCTCGATCTGACTCTCACCTTTATTCTGCTTTGTGTTATTTTTGGTATCAAGCAAAGCAAGAAGCGACGCCGATACTTTTCTTTAGCGATCAGTGCCTGTCTTTTCAGTATCGCTTTATTTATTTTAAAAGATTTACTCACAAATACCCCATTGAGCTAAAGCTTGAGAGCTTCCTTAAAAGGTCCTATCTGCTTTTACCAGATTTGAAAAGGAATTCATGGCCTCTACCCTGCGTTCAGCTTTTCACGTGGCACGAGCAACTTTTCTCTCTCGTTTTCTAGGTGTCATGCGTGATGCTCTAACCGCTTTTTTCTTTGGTGCAGGAGCCCATATAGACGCCTTTTTCCTGGCTCTTTTAATTCCCAACCTTTTCCGCAAACTCCTCGGTGAAGGCGCACTCTCAGCAGCTTTGTTACCCGTACTCGCAAGTTCTCGGGAAAAGCAAAATCCAAAACAAATACATGCCTTTATTTCAACGATCCTCACGCTTGTAACCATCATACTTGCGGTATGTACGCTGCTTCTGCTTGCTTTTATCTGGTTTATCCCCCCTGAAGTGATTGGCTTTGATGATCCGATTAAGTGGCAGCAAATCCAAAGCTATGAAACGATACTCTCTCCAATGGTGCTCTTTCTTTGCGTTGGTGGCATCTCTGCAGGCATTCTTAACAGCTATGGTCGCTTTAACCTTCCAGCACTCATGCCTGCTTTGCAAAACGCTATTTGGATTCTAGGAATTCTGATCGCTTCGCAACTTTCTTTTACTCAAGATGATAAAACATCAAAGCTCCAGATACTCTGTGGAGCTATTCTTTTCGGAGGGCTCGTACAATGGCTATTACAACTCAGACAAATTAAAGCTTGCGGGATTGTCCTGCGTCCAACACTGCGCGTACGAACAAAAGAAGTTAAAGAAGTCTGGAAAGCCTTTATTCCCACAGCTTTCGCACTGGCTATTTTTCAGTTTAATACGCTGCTTGATCTCTTACTTGCTGAATGGTTTGTGGAAAGTCATGGGGCTGTTTCAGCTTACTCTTACGCAAGTCGTCTCTTTCAATTTCCTTTAGGGCTCGTTGCGATTGCATTGTCAACGGCAATTTTCCCCATGCTTGCTCGCCATGCAGCCCAAGGTCAAGCAATTAAAGTCACAGGTGGACTTTTTAACGGCATGCGCTTATTAGCCTTTATCGTCTTGCCTGCAACCATGGGATTGGCTGTCCTGAGTCAAGAGCTTGTACTCTTGACCTATGGACGAGGAAAGTTCCTTGAGACACCTGGCATGCTGGAACGGACCTCTCAAGTTCTCTTCTTCTTAGCTTTTGCTCTGCCTTTGGTTTGTGCTTTGCAGCTTGGAACAAAAGCTTTCTATGCCCTTAAGGACACAAAAACGCCAACTCGTCTTGCTCTTCTCTCTGTGGTTGTTAACTTGGGAGCGAACCTGATCTTTGTCCAAACACCCCTGAAAGAAGCCGGTCTTGCTCTTGGCACTGCCTGCTCTTCGCTTTTTAACCTGATCCTCCTGCTTTGGCTTTTACGAAGACGCTTACGAGGTACCATCTTAGAAGAAAAAGAACTTAAACTCTCCCAAATCAAAGTCTCTGATCGGCTTGCAACCCCCCTCTCAAAGAGAGATCTTAATTCTTTCTTTCTTTCCCTTGGGCGCTCTTGCCTTGCAAGCTTAATTATGGGTGCCTGCGTATTAGGCATGAAGGACCTCTTCCCCGCCTTTCACTACGGTGGATTTAAAGCAGCTGGCTTTATTCTTGGTATTGTCATTTTCGGAATGCTGCTTTACTTCGGAACTCAAAAGCTCATGCGAGCACCTGAGCTGCAAGAACTTATGGATCGAAGCCCCTCATGAAAAGAAAAGCTTTAGATGCTCTTCTATCATTTCTTTATGCCATTCATAAAAAGTGTTATTATTTTGCTTACAATACTTTGCAAACGCTATCGTTCACCAGGATAAAGAATGAGCCAGATACCTCAGAACAAGCCCGTACTCAATTCTTCTACTCCCCCACCAGGAGCGCAGGTTTGTCAGCTTAACGACAAAGAGGATTTGCTTGTTCAAGAAAAGCCCTTGTTGCTAAAAGTTCATGAGCTTGAGCTTCTTACCCTCCGTACTCCCCAAGGAGAGCAAAGCGATAAAGACTGGGCTCTTGGTTTCCTGGCTGGAGAAGGCATTATTCAAGATTTAAGCGAAGTACGTTCTATCAGCTTTATACCTGCAACCCAACGATCAGAATCACAGCCTGAAAACTTTGAAGCTATTCCTGATCGGGTTGAAATAAGTTTGTGGCAGTCACTTCCAGATAAAGCTCTTGGACTGCTGAAAAGAACCCATGAAATCCGTGCATCTTGTGGATTGTGTGGAGTACAAAGCGCTCGTGACCTCTTAGCTAACGTTAAGAAGCCTTCACTTCAGAGACCGAAGCTCCCCTTAAGTCAAATCCCAGAATTAATGAAAAGTTTACGCCTTCACCAATTTCTTTTCCAAGCGACCGGAGGCTGCCATGGGAGTGCTATTATCAGAACTGATGGAGAAATCGTGGCAATAGCTGAAGATATCGGCCGCCACAACGCACTTGATAAGGTCATTGGGATGTGTTTACGAAAAGGCGTTTATTTCGATAAGTGTATTGCTCTCCTTTCTGGTCGAGCAGGCTACGAGCTTATTATCAAATGCCAACGACTTGGGATCCCTATTATATTGAGTGTTGGAGCAGCCAGCACCTTTGCCCTCGAGCTTGCCCAGGAAGGCGGAACAACGCTCATAGGTTTTATCCGAAATACTACTGTAAAAAATGCTTCCAGCATGAATATCTATAGTGACTTTGGTAGAATCCTAATGGACCAGTAATTTTGCTTTCTCAGCAGCACGAATAAGAAAGAACGCTCAAAAAATGCTTTCGGCAAAGGTTTAACCTTATGACTCAAGCGGACCATCATGATCAAGACTCAAGGCCTTTAGTTTGCATTGTGCTGGGTCAAACTGCTTCAGGCAAGTCGTCCTTGTGTTTGGAGATTGCTGAACGCATCGAAGGGGAAATCATTTCGATGGATGCCATGAAAGTTTACAAGGGCATGGACATTGGAACGGCAAAAACACCTGCTGCCGAAAGACGGAATATCCCCCACCACCTCATTGACCTTGTTGAGCCCCAGGAAAATTTCAATGTTTTTCTTTATCTTCAAAAACTTGAAGCAACCCTGAAGGACGTTCTTTCTCGAGGACAGCTGCCAGTTATTGACTGTGGTACAGCTCTTTATCTTCAAACTTTTCTCTCTGGTATTATCGATGGCCCTGAGCCTGACAAAAAACTTGAAGAAAAACTTGAACAACAAGATTCGGAAAGTCTTTATGCCAAATTACAGGACATGGATCCCTTAAGTGCAAAAGAATTGCACCCAAACGATCGTAAACGAGTGATTCGTGCTTTGGCTTTTCACCTCCAAAGTGGTCGTTCTATTCGCCAGCTGCATACTCATTTTAAGAATATACGTGACGATTACCGCTTCTTTATAACTGCTCCCCTTTGGCCTTCTGAAATGCTACGAGAACGCATAGACAACCGTGTGGATGCCATGATTCAAGCGGGCTTAAAAAAGGAAGTTCAAAATATTCTTGAGACAGGAGGCTATTCACGCAGCGCTCGAGCGGCCATTGGCTATCAACAGGTTCTTCAGCACCTTGAGGGGGAGTATGACTTCGAAGAAGCTGTTCAAAAGATAAAGCAAAAAACCTGGCAACTCTCCCGCAAACAACTGAACTGGTTTAAGAAGTTTACCCTTATAAAATGGCTAGAATTGAAGCAAGAAGAAGATCTTAAGCGAGCAGCTGTTTTTCTTTGTGGTGAGCTGATCGGTTTGATGCGTGCCAGCGCCCATGGCTTACCCATCGCCCTGAACAAAGAAAAACGGACGCAGCTTCCAACTCGTAATGAAAACAATAAGGACTAGCACACTCTCTCTTTCAGGCATCTTCGAACTATTTGCCTGACTTCTCAGTCAAAGACATGCACACCCACTTGCCAAGTGGTATCTTAGTTTTGTTTGAGTGTAGGAAAGATTAAACTGAAAGGGCTTGGATCGTCTCTTCTTGTGGGCCAATTTCTTTAACTTGAAGTCCAAATTTTTCATTCACTTTTACAGCCACACCTTTTCCAATGCGGTGGCCATTTGCAAGAAGCTCAAGGGGAGCTTCATAGTTCTTATTGAACTGGAGGACTGTCCCTGGGCTCAGGTCCAAAATTTCTTCTACGTTCATCATTTTTTGTGCCAAAAGCACCGAAAGATGGACTTTAATTTTCAGTATATTTCGAACATCAACAGCCATAGTAATCTCGCTTATCTTTATGTTGTCAAGAACTTGCTTGAGCTTCATTCTATCTTAAAAAACAAAGGTTTTAAAACCAAAATTTTGATACTTGTCAAAAACCTGATTTTAAGCGTTTTCTTCCCCAAAGATAAAACTTGTGAACGTCAAGCGCTTTCTTCTTTAAGGCTCTTTAAAATAGTTCGTGCCTGATAAGCAAAGCCAAGGAAGAGAATGGCAAGATAGCTCATGAGAACGCTAAAAGGATGCAAGGCAAAGCTGCTCTTCTTCAAGAGGAAAAGCCCCCCACCAAGAAGCAAAAGCCCAAAGAGAGCAAGGCTAAAACCCCCAACAAGCTGAGCAGAAAGAGTATTCTTGTCGGTTTTCTGAACAGCGCGCAATGTATTTCTATTTTGAAACCAAGCAACACAAACACCTGAAATGCTCCCAACTCCAACGCCTAAGGAAGTAGACAAAACAAAAGAGTTTTCAATCAGAACATACCCCAGCACGAGGTAGATAATCAATGCAAAACAAAGCCAACCATAAACAGCGATCATTATTCTCCTTTGTTCATACTTTATAGACTCTTTTATTTTAAGGAAAGGAATCTAAGAATCGTTTTTCAAGATAAAAAGAAGTTATATTTTTTTCTGATTGGTTTTTGCTCGGTTGTTTTGATTTTGCTCCATTCTTTGAGCTGCTGCAATAACACTATAAATCCCTAGAACCATGCCGATAAGGAGTCCTGCAAGCAACCCAAAAGGCTCAAGTTCAAATGTATGGTCAAGCCACCAACCTGCAAGGCCTGGCAAAACCATTAAAAAAAGCATCTGAAACCCAAGGCCCGTATAGCGCGCCCACTGGCGAAGACTTTGGGACTCTTTAGAATGAGAAAGACGTGGCATGCCTGGGGAGTTCTCTGATTTTGTTTTAAGAAGCTCAGAAATTTGGTAGAGATCTCGGTATTCTTGCTCTGAAACTGGACTTGAATACGATGGTTTATTTGATTTTGACTCTCCAGAGAGTTTGCCTAGAGCTTCTTGGTCTTCTTTTTCGTCTTTCATTATATTTCTCTTTATCGAAGACCTTGATTTCCTGATCAAATTTTGCCATGCGCCTTGTCTGGTAAGGGCAATAGAGACCTTAAATATAAGCTTTTCTTTTTTGGGTTCTTATAGCTAATATATTTTAAGAAAAAACGAGTATATTTTACCCTGCTTTGAAAAGTTGAAGGAGGCTTCAGGAGATCTTAAGAAAGCGAAAACTTGTGCTTGCAATCAAAAAAGGAGTTGTTAAGCTTTTCATTCTCTTTGAAGTAGGTTCCGCGGTAGCTCAATGGTAGAGCATCCGGCTGTTAACCGGCAGGTTGTAGGTTCGAGTCCTACCCGCGGAGCCATATGTCCCCTTATACGAACTTTCGAATCTCCGGTTAACATTTGAGGCT
>CAZJPQ010000013.1:20441-80399 GCA_964548115.1 uncultured Planctomycetaceae bacterium | reverse complement strand
CATCTCGACGAAATCTTTCGAACCACCTTTGCCCAGGTTCTGCGCAGAGAAGGCATGGTCGTCCGAGTTGTCGAGAGCATTCAGTTGCTCCACTCTTATCTGGAAGTGATCAGCATAGACATTATTCTTTTAGACGAGCACTTCCTTGATAAATGCTATGCTCTTTCCTGCCAGCACCCGACCTTTCCAAAGCTTTTGGTCTTCACCTCAAAACGCAGCCCCCAAAAACACCAAGAGTTTAAAAACCGCGGCGCCGATGACCTGGTCGTTATGCCAGAACACACCGATCTGATTATTGACAAAATCAAGAAGCTTTGTGTGTGATAGAAGCTTGCTCAAAAAAGTGACTAAAGTCATTTTTTAGGCAGAGGCTTTTCTTGGCATAAAATGCTTAAATAATTATTGAATTTTGCATCCACTCAAACATTTCTGGTTGCATTTGTAACTCATTATTTTAAAATAGGTTACAACTCTAAATTGGCGGCTGAAAAATGCCGTACTGTGGTTGCATAATAGGACTCAGCCCTGGAGGTGGTCTTGCTGCAAGGTTTTGAGCACCTTTAAATGAGATCCTGGCGGGAGGGCTGATCCCAGCTCCGTTTGAAGCCGTTGCTTTACACCCCTGGCCGTTTCCAAATCCTTACACAGCATAAAGAAGCTTGATCCAGAACCGCTCAAACACACGGTCTTCCCAGGGTTAAGCTCGCGAGTGCGTTGTAAAAGCTGATAGGCCTTTGGATGAAGAAGTGCAAACGGCTTTTCTAAGCGATTAAAAGCTTTGTTCTCAGCCTGGCCCTTACCTGAACTGATGGCGGTGTAGTCAAACCCTGTTTTGCGGGGGCTTTCAAGCTCAAGAGCCTGGGACTGATAAATGCCGACCGTACCCGCATGATAAGCCGGCGCGACGACCACTAAAGCATGAGCCCTTGGGTTTTCTAAAGGCTGAACCAACTCCCCACGCCCCTTGCAGTGAGCTAAAGGCGCCTTTAAAAAGAAGCTCACATCACTGCCTATGCTCCCCGCAAGCATTGACAACTCGTGCCTATCACAGCCGCAGCTCCACAAGCGGTTTAAACCATAAAGGGTTGTGGCGGCATCACTGGAACCTCCTCCTAGACCGCTGCCAACTGGCAGGTTCTTTTGCAGTTGAAGAGAAGCTCCTAATTTTGTGCCCGTATGTTCTCGAAGCGCATACGCAGCCTTGAGAATAAGGTTCTCACTTCCACTGGGTAAGCCTTCTGGAACGCCTTCAAGGATAAGCTCCTGATCAAACCGAGCTTGAAAACCAATACGATCACACCAGTCAATGGTCTGCATAACCGTTATAAGCTCGTGAAAGCCATCCTGGCGCTTTTCCAGGATTTCTAAAAACCAATTGATTTTAGCTGGACAGTCGTACCAGAAAAGAGGAGTGTCAGGTTCTTGCTCTTCTATCATGGCAAGAGTGTAGTTCTCAGCAAAGGTTTTGAGAAGAGAAGTTATAAAAATTTTGTTGTGCCATTACTCTGGGTCGCGCCGAGGCTTTTCCGCGGCAGAACACTTCGCAAAGCGCTCATTACAAGCCTTAGGACATCGGGACATTGACCGCCTTATCCTTCATTGAACGATTAAAGCTTTTGGCCTCCTCATAACCCGCATCAATATGGCGTACTACTCCAAGGCCAGGATCTGCGCGCAACACCCGCTTCAGCTGTTTCTTAGCCTGTGGGCTGCCATCAGCAACCACAACCTGACCAGCATGGCTTGAATACCCAATTCCAACACCGCCGCCGCCGTGCAAGCTCACCCAACTCGCGCCACAAGCGGTATTCAAAAGAGCGTTCAAAAGAGGCCAATCAGCAATAGCATCAGAACCATCCTGCATCGCCTCGGTTTCCCGGTACGGCGAGGCAACAGACCCACAATCAAGGTGATCACGCCCGATTACAATTGGGGCCTTAACTTTCTTACTCGCGACAAGCTTATTAAAGAGCAGCCCCGCCTTATCACGTTCGCCATACCCAAGCCAACAGATACGAGCTGGCAAGCCCTGGAAAGTCACGCGTTTTTGGGCTTTTGTCAACCAGCGATGCAAAGCGCGATCCTGGGGAAAGAGCTTCATCAGGGCTTGATCTGTAGTAAAGATATCCTGAGGGTCTCCAGAAAGCGCCACCCATCGGAATGGCCCACGGCCTTTGCAAAACTGAGGTCGAATATAAGCCGGCACAAAACCAGGAAAGTCAAAAGCATTCTTAACTCCTGCTTCTAAAGCATGACCTCGCAGATTATTGCCGTAATCAAAGGTATGGGCCCCTCGCTCCTGAAGTTTAATCATCAAACGTACGTGTTCAGCCATGCTTGCAAAGCTGTACTTAAGATAGGTTTTGGGGCTTTGTGCTCGAAGCTTTACAGCCTCTTCCAGACTATGTCCCTTTGGAACATAGCCATTGAGAGGGTCATGGGCTGAAGTCTGATCGGATAAAAGATCAGGGGTTACCCTTTTAGCACACAAACGTTCAAGCAGATCAATAGCATTGCCCTGCCAGCCTATGGATAGGGCCTTTCCTTTCGCACGGGCTTGAAGGGCAAGGTCAATAGCCTCGTCAAGATCTTGAACCTGCTTGTCAAGATACTTCGTATCAAGACGGGCCTGAAGACGGGCTGGGTCAACTTCAGCGACTAAGGAAACCCCACCTGCCATGGACATGGCCAAAGGCTGAGCACCACCCATCCCACCAAGTCCACCAGAAACAAAGAGTTTGCCTTGCAGTTTTCGCTTACCATAGTGAATTTCGGCAGCAGAACAAAGCGTCTCATAGGTTCCCTGCAAGATTCCTTGGCTGCCGATGTAAATCCAGGAGCCAGCGGTCATCTGGCCGTACATGATGAGCCCACGCTCTTTAAGCTGATTAAAGTGCTCCCAGTTATCCCACTTTCCAACAAGGTTTGAATTTGCGATCAATACCCTGGGCGCCTCCTCTTGAGTTTGGAAAACGGCCACAGGCTTACCAGATTGAACCAAAAGGGTCTCATCCTTTTTAAGTTTACGCAGTTGCTTAATGATGGCGTGATAGCAATCCCAATTACGGGCGGCCTGCCCTGTCCCCCCGTAGATCACCAGGTTGTCAGGATCCTCTGCGACCTCTCGATCAAGGTTATTCATAAGCATGCGCATGGCCGCTTCAGCCTGCCAGGTTTTGCAGCTCTTTTTGCTGCCCCTGGGAGCAGAAATCCGCGTCTGAACTGAAGGGTTCTTTTGATCCGAGACCTGAGATTTCGCTGGCTTCTGCTTAGGCTTACGCTTCACCTGAGGAGCAGCTTGGGAAATAGCTTGAGAACCATCAGTCGTTTTTTTCTTACTCACCTTAGAAACGCTTGCTTTTGAAGCCTTCGAGCCTGCGGAAACTCTTTGAACCCTGGCCTTCTTACTTGCTGCTGGCTTTTTTGCTCTCGTACTCTTCTTTCTGGTTACACTCTTTTTCGCTCTCGTAGTCTTGCTTGTGCCCGCACCCCTGGAACTCTTTGAAGATCGAGGCTGAGAGGCTTTTGCTACTTTCTTTTGGGCTTTTATAGGACCCTTTTTGCTTTGAGGGGCAGGAGCTTTTGTGGAAGCTGGCTTCTTGTTTGATCGGCGCTTTTGCATGATATCACAACTTTCATTTTTCAACACTAAGAGCACTTTGTTCGTTTTGTTTAGGATAGCTTAAACTCGTATGCTGAAAAGACCTTAATCCCCAGCTCATCGAACAAAATTCAACGACTTGTTTGACTATGAGATGAAGTTTTTGTGTCAAAAAGATACACTCAAAGCCTCTTTAGCGCAAAACGTCGCAAAACGGAACAGATTTTCACTCAAAACCCATTGGCACACCAATCGCTCTTCTCTGCTTCAGAGGCGCAAAGATCAAGCTTGCGACTTATGGGGGTGTAAAAACCAAGGGCTGCTTCAATAAAAGAAATACCTTCAAGCTCTCAAGTTTCTTTCTGGACCAATTTTAATAAGGAGAAGGCCATGAATAGCTCTCGAATTCTTGTGTTTTACGAAGACTACGAAATGAGAACTATGTTTCGCAACGTATGTCAATGCTATGAATACGTCGCTCGTTCCGTGGGAAGCTTTGAGCTGCTTGAAGGCTACTTGGAAACTTTGGGAGCCGATATCGTACTGCTGGATGAAGAGCTTCTAGATGATGTTTGCAGGCGATATGGTGATGACTACCCTGATCTTTGCCTGCTTGTAGCAACCCCAAGCTTCGATCCACGCCACCACGAAAAACTGAGACAGCGTGGTGCTGACGAGCTGATTGTGATGCCATCAAGCATTACAGAAATTAAACATAATATTGAAAAGCTGAACCAGCAAGGATCAAACCAGGGTTCACACGACCAAGGTACTCAAAAGAAAAAGAGCTCAAAAGAAAGATCCTGAAACATTGAGAACCCTGTTTTTTGAGAGGTCCATGAGTCTTGTCTCTCAAAAAGTATTTGGGCATGGTGGCAGCCAAAAAAGAAGGAGGGAGCCCGAAAAGCGCATCGGTTTGTATACCGGTGCGCTTTTGCTTTTATAATTTTTAGGAAAAAGCAAAAGGAAAAAGCAAAAGCGTTGAAGGCTCTGATTCAAGAAAACTCCACAAATTCCAATTCACCATTGAAAAACTGGCTTTGGTAAAGAACTTCGAAAAACATCTCGCCTATCCAACGAAGTCAGCATAGAAAACCCACAAAATCACGCTTCAAGTTATTCTCAAACATTTTTAAAATTTCGTTAAGACCGTAGTTCCAGAGCCATAGAAACGTTTTAGCCCTGTTTTCCAGAACAAAAATATTCTATGGTGGCCAGACTTTAACGTAGTAAGAATACGTACCTTAAACTTGGTTTTCTTAAAACTTCTTATATGTATTCCAGGAAAACCAAAACGTTTTACCCTCTTCTTCAGTGGGGAGGTTTGATATCTATGGAAAAGATTAGAATTTTTGGTGTTGATTTATACGCATGAACAAGGAGGTGTCCATTGCATTTTCAAACGTTATTCCGTGGTTTTATTTTCGTCTGCTCTGTTTGCAGCGCTTCGACTCTTATGGCCGGGGCTTTCTTTCCTGTCCAAAGCTCTACTCAAAAGCTGGTAGCCCAGGAAAAATCAGGCCCCGAAGAGCAGGCAAGCCCAGAAGAGACAAAACCATCTGAGCCGCAAGATCTTGGTGAAGCTGGCGCTCGCTACCCTCGCTTGAGCCCTGATGGAAAGCTTTTGGCATTTTCATTACACGGAGATCTTTGGACGATACCAGTAGAGGGCGGCAGGGCAAATCGCCTGACCCTCCATGAAGCCAATGACCTTAAACCCGTTTGGTCACCAGATGGAAAGCGTATTGCCTTCACTTCTGATCGTTCTGGAAGCTGGGACATTTGGTTAATGCCTGCAGAAGGTGGCGTGCCTACTCGCATCACCTATGATGGCGGCTTTGATCATATGAATCAGTTTACACCCGATGGAGAAAATATTATTTTTCAATCGACCCGTAACGGCTCATGGAGAATCTATCAAATTCCGGTATCAGGAGGGACACCAATACCCCTCGTCCTCGACAAAGACAGCACCCTTGCCAGTATCGCTGCTGAAGACAGCGAAATGATCTACTACCAATACGCTATTTCTGATAGCAAAATGAAAGGATATCGAGGATCAGCAAACGACGAAATTTTCCGCACCTTACCCCGACAAATCCCTGAACGCTTAACCAACAACAATCAAAATGACCGCGAACCCTTTGTATCGCCTCAAGGAGACAAGCTCTACTTTATTCGCGAAACCGGAGAAAGTGGAAAAGACTACAATCTCTTTGTGATGGATCTGGAAAGTCGCGAAGAAACACAGCTCACACACCTTGACAGCAACGGCATAAGCAGTATCGCCTTTAACGCAGACTTTTCCAAGCTTTATGGCGTATGGAAATATCGTCTTTACGAGATTGATCTTTTGAGTGAAACCAAAGAACCAAAGTTGATCCCGGTTAAAATTGTAGAGGATACTCGTCGCGACCCTGTGATCACACGAACTATAACCTCTGGCACAGCTTCATTGGACATTTCTCCTGATGGCAGTTTAATGACCTTTGAGCTTGGTGGTTCGATTTGGATTATGAAATCAAGCGGGGGCGAAGCAACCCAGCTTACTTCTCCAGGCTCTGGTGATGCCATGCCTCGCTTTTCGCCCGATGGCAGCATGATTGCATTTTTCTCCGCTACCCGCAGTGGCAATGAAGACCTTTTTGTAATCGATATCCAAAGCCGTAGAATGCGTCAGTTAACCCATAACCAAAAAGCGGATCAGTTCCATAACTGGGCTCCCGATGGCAGCTATCTTGTTTTTGCTTCTGACCGTGGAGCTCATCGCGACATCTGGAAAATAGCCCTTGATGGAAGCCCGCCCGTTCAGCTCACAAACAATCCTTATTCCGACGATGACCCCAGTGTTTCTCCCGACGGAAGTTTAATTGCCTTTGATTCCTGGGGCCATGGCAATGCTGATATCTATGTGATGAATCCTGATGGCAGTGGTGTTCGTCGTGTTTATGGAACACTTGCCCAGGAAGAATCTCCTCGCTTTTCACCGGACAGTCAACTCCTTGTTTTTACACGTACCAATGTGAGTGGCATATCATTCAGTCGCAATGTAGTCGTAACAGACCTGCAGGGATCAGGCGAAATTATTTTGGCTGAAGGCTCAGGAGGCTGCTTTACACCTGATGGTAAGGAAATCCTTTATGTCAGTCCAGATGGCAAAATAAAGGCGATTCCTGCTCCGACCTCAATCCAAGGGGGGCGTACCATTCCATTTATTGCTACAGAAAAAACAGAGCAATCAAAGCTCTTTATTCAAAGCTTTGATGAAGCTTGGGAATTGGTTCATAACAATTTTTATGACCCGGAGTTTCACGGCGTAGACTGGAAGGCTATGCGGAACAAATACCGCCCGCTCGTTGAAAGCTGCAAAACTCGTCGCGAATTTTATTACTACGTTACTGAAATGATTGGTGAGTTAAATGCCAGCCATCAAGGCATTTATGGCCCCATTAGCGATATTCCTGGCTACAACACCGGATTTCT
Organism: uncultured Planctomycetaceae bacterium; assembly: GCA_964548115.1. GTDB lineage: Bacteria > Planctomycetota > UBA8742 > UBA2392 > JABWBM01 > CAZJPQ01. The sequence goes on along the minus strand of CAZJPQ010000013.1, from coordinate 73,315 downwards.
TGGCTGTGAATTGATTCCTGAAGTTATTGAGGCCAAAGATCTGGAAAAAAGCAAGGGCGCTTTACAGCTTCGCTTACGAGTAAAGGATCCAGAAAAAGGTGGAGCTGTTGATAAAGCCTGGATTCGCCATGACGATTACATTTTCGGTGTGGATGGCAAGCGTCTTGGAGTTGAAGATAACTTTTATCAATTACTCAAAAACCGCATATACCAGCCTGTAAGGCTGATGGTTGGGAGCTCCCCTGATGCCGACGATATTCGAGAGGTTGTTGTTATGCCTGAGCATCATGGCCAAACAGCAGCCCGTCGTTATGGAGAATGGATCAAAACCAACAAAGAGAAAACCACTGAAAAAAGCGACAAACAAGTTGCTTATATTCATATCCCTCGTATGAGACAGGATGCCCTGGTGAACTTCCAAAACGAACTTGGAAGTGCTGAAGTTCAAGCAGCCAAGGCTCTGGTCCTTGATGTTCGCAACAATGGTGGTGGTAATATCCATCAGGAACTGATTGATATTTTATCTCGTCGCCACTACGCCAATAATACCAGCCAGAAGGGTGAGCCAACCAAATCGCCGGAACTTTTCTGGGATCGTCCAATCGTACTTTTGATTAACGAAGACAGCTATTCAGACGCTGAAGTCTTCCCTCACGCCATCAAAACCCTTGGCCTTGCCACGATTGTTGGAGTAGCAACTCCAGGAGCAGTGATTGGCACAAGAGACTTAACACTTTCTGATGGCAGCACCTTTCGAGTGACACTTTCCGGTTTTGTTAACCTTGATGGAACAAACCAGGAAGGCAATGGCTGTGAGCCCGATGTCAAGGTGGAGGTTAGTGCTGAAGATCGCATATTGAAGCGAGACCCCCAACTGAATAAGGCAATTGAGATTGCCCTTGAAAAAATTGCGCTTTCGACATTAACCCCTGGCGAAGGCAGCCCTGATAGTCCAGCAGAAGAGGAGCCTGTTGCAGCTCCAGAAGAATCTTCAAATAACACCCATAAGAGCAATGAAAATAAAGACACAGAGAAAGGAAAAGAAATGAGTGAGGAACAATCATTAGAGCAGCTACGAGAGCGTATTGAAGAAGTCAAAAAGAGCCCCGAAAAAGATGTGACCAAAATCAAAGTCGTACATATTCTCATTGGCCTCAAGGACGCTGGCCTTCCTGGGGTAAGTCGCAGTCTTGATGAAGCGGAAAAACGTGCCGCCAATACCTACCAGCGAATTCTGGCAGGTGAAGATTTCCATGAGCTTGTAAAGGAACTCAGCGATGATTCTGGAGAAGGCATTTACACCATGATCAGTGAAGGCATGCCAGATCATGGCAAGCTTATTTTTCTACGCAAAGAAATGGTAAGTGCTTTTGGTGATGTCGGCTGGAAACTTGAACCCGAAGAAATCGGCATCAGCGCCTATGACCCAGCAACAAGTCCCTTTGGTTTCCATATTATTAAACGCCTTGAGTAAAATCGCTTGAAGAAGTTCTCTCTTACGAACAAGAAACAATAGCTTTAAAACAACCAATCAGCGGTGGGGTTCTTATTCTCAAGGATTCCACCGCTAAATATACTCAATCAGATAAAAAGCTTATACTCTTTAATAACGATGAGTACGGCGCAGCAAAATATGGGCTTTTTCTGGTTGAGCCTCAAGCCTGGTAAGTTCTAAAAGCAAACCCTGGGCATGAAAGTGCACATCTTTGAATTGATAATCCTGACCGTCACCGTAGAGAGCCTGCAATCCAAGTATCTTTTTATTCTTATCCCAAACCCCCTCATAACGAATGCCAGCAATTTCGGCACGAAAAGCATCACCACGATAGTGAACAAGGACGCAATCTGGCTCATTTGAAAAATAATTTTCTAAGGAAAGCGAAATTCCAAAGTCGGCTAGCTCTTGAGCTTTTTCAGCTTTGTTCTCTAAAACTCCGAGTAAAGGAAAGTTTTGATCCGGCTGAAGCTTTCCACTGTAGACCGCAAGCACATCGGCACCCCTGCGCTTAAGCCAAGCGCTTTCAGCCTTGTGCCAAGCTTCGAGACGATCTATCAGATCTTCTCGATAAATCATATTCATGAGATCTCCTAACGCTTTAAACGCTGGATCGTCTGAAGAGCTTTCCTGCAGCTCATAAAAATCCTCTAAACCACTTCGAAAAGCCTCGGCATTCATGCCAGCCTTGAGTGCTTGTTGAGTAGCAATCACAGGATCACCAAAGTTAAAAACTCTTTCAAGTTCTGGCGTAAAAACAAGCTCCTGGGCTTGAAAGACCTTGGTAAGCTGGTCTTTTTTGGAAGAGCTTCGAATCCCAAGATAAAACTCAACCATTTCCTGAAGCGAACCGGCAAAATAATCCTCGATAATATCATCCCAAAGTTCACCCGCATCCTCATCTACTTCAGCTTTTCGGTATTCCGCAAGGACTTCAAAAACTTCTTCAGAGCGGACTTGTTCTTGAAGTCGTCGTAATAAAAAATGCTCGTTATACCCTTGTTGAAGCCAGTAAGCGGAAAGTTCCAGGGGGTAGAAATCCTCAAAAACCTCTTCGAGCCCATTTTCAAACTCAAATTCACTTAAACCGAGCTTATCTAAACGAGAAGCCAGGTTATGGGTGCTCGAAAACTTTTGTACCGTATCAGCAAGGGATTGATTATCAAGCTCTGAGCGCAAAGCCAAATCAAGGGCCTCAAGCTCCTTGTGACCAAGGTGGTTCCGAAGAAGATCAGCAAAAGCGTATAAAGAGTAGTCTTTGAAAAAGAGCTCTATCATATCCGAAGCAGAAAGCTCCTGGTTTTCAATCCACTGAATCAACTCTTTGCGCCCAAGTTCAACCCCGGGAAATTCCGTAGGAAAACTGTACTCACTCACACGTTCTCTGCCATCAGCATAGGTTTTAAAACCTGAAGGAGATCCTGAATGTGGTCCTAAAGAAAAAAACGCGAACCAGGCATAAAGAATGACAACCCCAAAACAGAACCAAACGGATTTCTTTAACATGTTCAGCATGCGAAATATCCTTCTCTATATACCATGATAAACTCTAGAAATGCTCCAACCGGGAGCTCCCTCACACTCCTCTTATTATAGCTTTGAGAGTGATGTGAAGGAAGTTTCTCTGAAGTTTTACCCGGAGTTAAGCTCTTGAAGTCAGGCTTTTTCACTTCAAAAAATCTCTTCACTTTGAATCAAAAAGGTAATGAGCTGCTGCTTGCCCTGCTGCTTTTCCAGAAGAAAAAGCCCATTGAAAGCTATAACCGCCGACATCCGCATCAATATCAAGCATCTCTCCGCAGATAAAAAGTCCCGGCTGAAGCTTGCTGGCCATACTTTTCGGATCAACCTTGCGAACATCAACACCCCCACGCATGGTTTCAGCCTTTTTCCAACCCAAACTCTCTGGTACTGTGAAAGGACAGGCATAAAGGAGCTCTTGAAGTTTTGTGCGATGCTTTTGTTGAAGCTCTCGTACACGCTTATCTGGATCCCCCCCACTCAAACGCACAAGCTGGTCTCCTAAACGCCGATAGCCAACTAACCACCCAAGGACATTTCCAGCTCTTTTTTTTGTGTGGCTTCCCAAAGCTTGCTTCAGTATTTCTTCTGCATCCTCCAGACTGACTAAAGTATCAGGCAAAAAGTTAACTTCCAAACGAGCCGCTTTGCCTGCTTCGAAACAAGGGCCAACTTCCCGTGAAAGTCTAAAAATAGCTGGGCTTGTTAAGCCATAGTGAGTAAAAAGTAAGCTTCCACGAGCTTCAAAAGATTTCTTTTGTTGAGGAATTTGCAGCGTAAGTCCTACATCTTCGCAAGTTAAGCCGCTTAACTCATGACACCAGGTTTCCTGAGTGCAAAGCCCAACTAAAGCGGGATATTGGGAAACAAGCTTATGCCCAAGCTTCTGAGCAAGTTTTAAACCTGAATCATCAGCTCCCAGATGAGGAGCAGCTCGGCCCCCTGTAGCAAGAATGAGAGCACGACAAGAGTAATGCTTATTCCCTTGGGTACGGATAAAGAAAGAATCCTGCTCTTCACTGTAGCTTATTTCCTGCACTTCGGCCTGAAGCTCAAGCGTTACTCCTGCTCTATCGAGTTCTGCCTCCAGAGGCTCCAGAACCGCTTTGCTCGTCATTGCCTGAGACCAAACCTTACCTCTTTCTTCTTCAACGCATGTTTCAATCCCAAGCTTATGGAGCCAGGCAAGCAAATCGGCCTGCGTAAAAAACCTGAGCATATCCTGTGCAAAACGAGGATGTGAACCATGAAAATACTGATGCCCCATCCTGATATTCGTTATATTGCACTTACCGCCACCAGAAATAAGAATTTTTTTGCCACAGCGATCATTTTTTTCAAGCAGACAAACACGAAGCTCAGAATGCTTGCTGGCTTCAAGACAGGCCATAATGCCAGCTGGTCCGCCACCAACGACAATCAAGTCGAAGCACTCTTGTTCGGTTTGCTGTTCTTCCTCTTTCTCTTGCATTCCGCAATTAAAGCTTGGACCTGCGAAGGTTCGCAAGAGAAAAGAAAGCTCTTTCCTGCTGAACGTCTTTTCGTAAGAGTTAAAAATGGTGCATCACCCACGTATTGGGAAAAAAGAGTCATAAAAGAACTCAAAAAATTAGCATGTACTTTCCTGGAAAATTTTCTAGCATCTTAAGGGAATCTTCATTAAACAAAGTATGTCAGTAACTTTTGTTAATGGTAGATTATGTGTATAGATGTATAAGGGGCAAAAAGCCCTGTATAAAATAGAATAGGCTCCGGATTGAGAAGAGCCAGCATGTGTTTTTATCTTGTCATGTCGATGAGAAGAGGAGAGATTTGAATGGTTACAAAGACGCAAAAGTTTCTTTTATCAGCAGCATTAAGCTTAGCTTTTGCTGGAAGTGGTTTTGCTGGTGAAGGACAAGCTCAAAAAAGCAGTGAAGAACGCCTGGCTCAGGTTGAAGCCGAATTAGCAGAGCTCAAAAGAGAGAGCAGTGCTGCTGAGGGAGCTGAAAGCACAAATGTCAGCTACCGCTCAAAGCTTGAAGCAAAAACAGGCAAAAAATTCACGCTTAAAATGGAATCCCAACTTCAAACTCGATTCGAAATCTTCGATGGTCACGATGGTGTTGGAAAAGCTGGCGAAAGCTCTACATTCCGAATTCGTCGTTTAAAGACAGGGTTCTCAGGGAACGCTTTTGGTCCAGAATGGCAGTATGAGGCAAAGCTTGCCTGGACTGGAACAACTTTCCGAGAAGTTGTTGAAACAGCAGTTATTGGTTATGTACCTGAAAGAAATTACGGCTTTTACATGGGCAAGAGTAAGCTTCCTTACAATCTTCAAGAAGCCAGCTCATCAAAACGCCAGCAATTCGTTGATCGTTCAGAGTCAAATGAAGATTTTAACCAGGACTTCGCCCAAGGGGTTTGGGTCCATGGTACCCCAATGATTGGTGATTCAAGCGCTGTCCTCCGCTACTGGGCTGGTATTTACAATGGTATTCTCAAGGATGGCAATGACTTCATTAATAAGGATAAGGATATTGCACCTGCAAACCAGGACGTCACCTTCCTTTATAATGCACGAGCAGAAGTTCTTCTCTTCGGTGGAGAGAAGACGGTTGGAAAGTATGAATCTGATCTTAGAAAAAATAGCGAGCGCGAAGATACACTCGTACTCTTAGGTACAGCCTTTTCATGGTTTGTCGACCGCGATGGCGATCGTGACACCGACCTTGACCCTGTGACAGTTGGTGGCCCAGAAGTCTTTCAAGCCGATATTACAAACTTCACCCTTGATGGCAGAGTCCACGTTCGTGGTTTCTCCTTAAACGCTGCATTCTTCCACAACACGGTTGATTTCGACGGAGCTGAAAGCAATGGAGTTCACCCCAATGCTTTAACAAACCTCGGTGGTTTTGTTCAACTTGGCTACAACCACAACCTTGAAGATGGCAATCAGCTTGAAGGTGCTTTTCGTTTAAGCCATACCGATTGGGATGAATTTGATGATGGCGGTATCGGACGTCGTGCTCTTCATTCCGACATCTGGGAGTATATGCTTGGAGTGAACTATCGTATTAACAAGGAAAAGCTCAAACTCAGCGGAGACATTGGTTATATCACTGAGTCTGACGTCGGTGGCAACGAGGACCCAAGCTGGCAGTACCGCTTCCAGGTTCAGGTCATATTCTAAAAAACGATCTACTCATATATTTCATCATTAAAAGCCACCTTGAATAAAGGTGGCTTTTCTATTTTCACTTCTACTCTATTTATGATTCTTATTCGTGAAGAGCGCGCAGCCTCTCTACTTCTTCTGCTTTATGGAGATCTTCAGGCAGGCTTCCCTGGTTGATTCCAGGACAATCCTCTGCTTCACGATCCCAAGTTTCTTGATCTTTTACAACACTTGGCCAAAAAGGGTAACTTTGGCATTGTTTTGGGCGTGCTTCATAAACGGAACAACCCTTGTTCTCAACATAAAAAACACAATCATGGTTTGCTTTCTCTCGAAGACTATATCTTTTGCCTACTTGCCTCACGTACTGATGGGTAAACGCATCGAAATCAAGCCCCAGTTTTGTGGCAAGGGCTTGCATCTCCTGGGCTTCAACCCAGACATACCCCGGCCCCCACCGACCACTGCAACAATCACCACATTCAAGACCTTCACACTTAAAGCGGAGACCTGATTGATACCAAGGCTCTGTCATCTTTTCTGCTACTCTCACAATCTATTTTTAAAATTTTATTTTACTCTTATAGCATAGCTCTCAGAAACTGACGAATTTTAGCTGATCATCTTTAGAGTAAAAGATTGATATTCTTTTCAAACGCCCATCTATCACAATTTTTATAAATAAAGAATAGTATAAGAGCTATTCAAAATCTTCCAACGACCAGCCTCTTTGAAGCGTTATGTAAGAAGCATAGTACATAGCTTCACAAAAAAACTTTTGAGAGATTATCAAAGAATATCTTTCTATTTGTGCATTCCCTTTGACCATATGGAGTAACTATAATAGGATTTCTGTTTGAAAACGCGATGCTTCACAAAAAGCATAAAAATAAGGAATAGGTGTGGGAACAAGCTTTTTAAAATCTCTTTCCTGGCTGGGAGTCATAATCGTCGCAGGGTTAGGCGTTTATTTGATCTATGATTTTCAAAGTGAACTTGAAAAATCTCGAGAACATGCGATCAAAGCTATTAACGAGACAGAGGTCTTGCCCGTTAATGAATGGTCTGAGCTGCAAAAACAAGCTCAAGATACCGACAACTTCACAACCAGTGATGTCAAGCTTCAACCTGGTAAACCTCTGAAAATTCCTGAGAAAAAAGAACCTGAACCAATCAAAGAAGAAGTCATCGTTAAACCAGAAGTGCTTACACTCCAAGAGCTTGAAGAAGAGGCTCAAGAATTAGTGAATCAGCGATTTACTTTGAAACGAGTCTTTAAAAGTTCGAACTCGATGTCCATGGGAAGCATGGTGCTGATCACAGTGCGCTCTATTAGCAAAGATTTTACGTTTTATGATGGACAAAACCTGAATTTACTTACGGATCCATACCATTTTCAAATTGAAAAAGACAAGCGTAAAATACTGAGCGAAAATGCCATTGATGCAGAAATTACGGTTACTTATAACTCTGTAATCCTTGCATTGACAACTCCAGAGTTGCAACAGAAGCTTCTTAAAGTTCCAGCAGATCAACGTCCAGAAACAGGAAGAATCAAGGCTCTTTTAAAAATTGAAGAAGACTCTGTCAGCGATAACCATGCTCTTTTATTTGGCAAAGCATTGGATATGCCCAAAAAGTCTGAAAATGAAGATGTCATGCCTTTGCCTTTGCCTCCAGTTGGAGTTGCGGAATCACAATCAAACCAGCGCGATCCCGCTTGGAAAGAAACTCAAGTCCTGAGCGACGGTTCTGTTCAGGTTGGCTGGGAAGATATGAACGAGGATGTTTTCAACGAGCTTGCGAATCTTGCCAAAACCTATATCGATGCCGATGGAAAACCCGCTGGGATACAGGTTTCTGATGGCCTTAAGGATAAAAACAGCCTTGCTTACCGCTCTGGCGCACGGGCAGGAGATGTTATTAAGTCGATTAATGGCCAAGCCGTAAGAAATATGTCAGAAGTCAGGGCTGTTGTAAGCAAACAACGCAACGAAGGGGTTCGGGAGTTCAATGTTATTTATGAGCGTAATGGCGTTGAACAAACCAAAACCTTTAAAGTGCCAGAGAAAAAATAAAGAGCTTTTCTTTTTAAAGCCTCCTCTACCTTTCCTTGCAGACCCATGCTTGTTCTCTTTCGATAGCGTGCAGCAACCAACTGGCCTTTTTCAAAAGCCCAATTCACAAAAACAAGCACCTGATGGAAAGAAAATTTTAAGAGGCGATGAAGGCGTTCAGTCGTTCAATAAATTGAGGCCTTGCCCCACTAAACACATTAAAAGACCCGTCTATTCCACCTACTTTTGCATCGAGAATAGAACCAACAATACCAGGCGCCAGTACCTCAGGGTTTGAAATACGATGGGCCGTTGCCTGAGAGCGGAGTGCATTGGTAACACTCGCACTGTGGGAAATATCAAGAGAAACAAGATCAGGCCCAAAAAACCGAACAAGACGAGGAACTGAAACTGGGGCCATTGGCTGTACAGGCATGAGAGTTCTCCATTTTAAACTTATGGAATGAAACGGGTTCGATTCAAAAACTGATTTTGCATTCCGAACTTCAGTTTATATTAAATCACTTTACATTAAAAAATGGAAAGCGTCAAAAAAATCTAAGGGTTTTCCCGTTTTCAAAAAAACACTATATCGGGATGTGAAACCTTGAAAACCCTTAACACAAAAATATTCGTAAAAGCTAGTCTCTTTTCTCGTATTGTGCAAGTTCCGTCAGAACTCCTCCGGTCTGTTTAGGATGAAAAAACATCACAAGGGCTCCATCCGCTCCTAATCGTGGTTCTTGCCATAAAGGCTTGAAACCAAGTTCTTGAAGGTGTTTGATATCAGCTTGAAGGTTTTGTGATCGGTAGCAGAGATGATGAACCCCAGGGCCTCGCTTTGTAATAAAATGGGCAATTGTTGAATCATCGCCCATGGCCTCCAATAATTCAACATGAGAACGTTCTGTACACTCAAGCTTAAGGACTCGCACCTTTTCACCTGCTACTTCTTCAATTTTCGGAAGAGCTTTCAATCCCAGTCCTTGCTCATAAAAGTGACGGGATTCCTCGATGCTCTTAACCGCAATACCAATATGATCAAGCTCCATTGATTCTCCAATACGAGTTCAATATTTTCCTAGTACCTCAGGCTCCCCTGATCTATAAGACTTCAATCTCCAAGCATTCAAAAAGAGTTTCCTACAAAATGATACCACAAAACCCGATAAAAAAGTATGGTGCTTCAGGGTTATGCTTATCTTAATGTTCTCAAAATACCCTTTGTGTTTGTATCTTTTATTCTGGCGCATACCCAAACAAGGTTCATGAAAAAATCATCGGTTAACTATCAAGACCCCCACAAGGGAAAAGCTGTCCGCCAAATGTTTGCGGGCATTGCTCAACGCTATGATTTCATGAATCATCTGCTTTCGTTTCGACAAGACCAAGCCTGGCGGCGTTTTTCAGTGAGAAACCTTAAGCTTGGACCAAATGCGCGAATACTTGATCTTTGCTGTGGCACAGGAGACCTTGCCCTTGAGTTTTGTCGCCAGCTTGGAGAGCATGCAGATATTGTCGCCAGCGATTTTACTCCTGAAATGATCAGCGTTGCACAAAAGAAAGCCGTCCGCTATCACAATAAAAACCATGGAAGAGCGCCCAAATATTCAATTGCAGACAGCCTCCATCTGCCTTTTGCTGATAAAAGCTTTGATGCCTGTTCGATTGGCTTTGGACTGCGAAACTTAGAAAGTATTGAAGCTGGTTTAAAAGAAATGTATCGAGTACTTAAACCCGGTGGCCAAGCCGTGATTCTTGAGTTTACACAGCCTCCCAATGCACTTTTTCTCAAGGTTTATCGTTTTTATATGCATTTCCTTCTCCCTCGCATAGGCGCTTTTTTTTCACGCTCAAAAGAAAAAGCATATTCATATTTACCAGAAAGTGTTGGCCTTTTTCCAGGGGCTCCTGAACTTGCTCGCTTGATGGAAAAACAAGGCTTTCAAGAAGTTCACTACTTCTATAAAACCTTTGGGGTTGTTGCTATTCACTATGCCCGACGGGCTGAAGACTCACCTCAGCCATCTGTCTGAAAAGGGTTTGTTCCTCGACATTCAAGATTGGCCTTACCCTTATCAAAAGCAACCTGCCCCAAAACAATGGTGGTCTCAGGCCAGGCTTGAAATTCTTCTCCGTGCCAGGGGGACCATTTACAGTGCGTATACTGTCTCTCATCTTCTATACGATGACCAAGCTTCGGGTTAATCAAGACCAAATCAGCATCATAACCAAGGGCAATTTTTCCTTTTTTATGCCCCAGGTTATACACTTGAGCAGGAGCTTCACAGCACCAGTGGATAACCTCCTCAAGTTTACATAAACCTTGTTCAGCACAACGCAACATGAGGCCGAGGCTATTTTCCACAACGGGCAGACCAGAAGGAACACGATTTAACTCTGATTGATTTTTTTCTGATAAGGTATGGGGGGCATGATCACTGGCAATCATATCAATAGTGCCAGATTTTAAGGCTTCTAATAGCGCACTATTGTCTTCCTTATTTTTTATGGCCGGATTTACTTTAATACGGTTTCCAAAACGACTGTAGTCATCTTGATTCAAAAAAAGATGGTGAAGCGTAACCTCACTACTGACCCAAGGCGGTCGTTCAGCCAGCAATTCACACTCCTGTCGAGTTGAGACGTGAACAATATGAGTTCGATGGTGATAGCGGTTCGCAAGATCAAGGGCGCGTACGGTTGCTTTCAAAGCAACCTCATGATCCCGAATCAAAGTGTGGGCTATTGGATCCTGGCGATCAGCAAAGGTTTGAGAACGAGCGCGGATCCGCATCTCATCCTCGCAATGAAGAGCAAGGACAAGCTCTCTGGGGGTTCCGTCAAAAAGGGCTTCTAAAGCTGCTTGCTGGTAAAGCAGAAGTGAACCTGTGGAAGAACCAAGGTAAGCCTTTACACCACAAATATCCTTGGCTCGTAGAATTTCGGGCAAATTCGTCGCACTTGCCCCCATAAAAAAACCAACGTTGACAAGAGCTTTTGCTCGAGCAAGGCCTTTTTTTTCCTCAAGAGCTTCAACGCTGAGTGTCGCTGGGTTCGTATTTGGCATATCAAAAACGGTCGTAACACCGCCAGCAGCAGCAGCAATAGATCCAGAAGTAAAATCTTCTTTTTCTGGAAAACCTGGATCTCGAAAATGAACGTGAGCATCAATGGCACCTGGAATAAGCAAACGACCTCGGGCATCAATGGTTTGATCAGCTTTCTCGCTCAGGCTTGCCCCAATTGCTTCGATCTTTCCTGAACGACAAAATATATCAACTTCAGCCCAACCTTGCTCAGTACCGAGCCAAACTTGGGAACCACAAATTTTTAGACTTTTCTGGGTCATTTTAAAGCAAAGGAACAATTGATTTTAAAAAGTGAATAGAAAGGATTAAAAGCGTTCTGGATAAAGCCAACGCATATAGGTGCTAACCCCTTCTTCCAAGCTGTAGCGAGGTTGATAACCAAGCTCCTGCTTTGAGTGGCTTAAATCTGCCTGAGTGTAGTTTTGATAAAAAGCGAAGGGGTTTTTAAAGTATTCTGGCTCATAATCAAGACCAAGGCTTTGGTTCAGAACTTCAACAAGCTGATTAAAAGAGCGAGCTTCACCATAGCCAAGATTATAGATCCCAGATTGTTTTGACTTTTCCATAGCCAAAATCGTACCTTCTACAACATCTTCAACATAAACAAAGTCTCGCTTCTGCTCACCAAATTCAAAAATTCGAGGGACTTTACCTTCACACATCTGCTGCGAAAGATGATAAATCATTGAGGCAGGAACCCCCTTATGCCCTTCCCCTGGGCCATAAACATTAAAATAACGCACGCCTACAATCTTCCACTCACCTCCCCGTTCTTCACTCGAGCTGCGAGCCATATTGTCCATGATAGACTTTGAAAAAGCATAAACGTTTGCAGGTTCAGAAGGGTTTGATTCTGCCATCATCCCTTCCTTACGCCCATAAACAGCAGCAGAACTAGCATAAACGATAGGAATGCTACTCTCAGAAGCGAATTCTAAAAGCAAACGAAAGGCCTCTACATTCTGTCGCATCATTAAAGATTGATCACTTACGCGCGTGTCTGTATTAGAGGCAAGATGATAAATCATATCAAAGCTATAGTTTGCAAGACTGACCATCCAGCCTGGCTCACTCATATCTGCACAAACAACTTCTCCTTGAAAACCATTTAAGTTTTCAAAATTAGCATTGGAAAAATCATCAAGCACAACAATTTGAGCCTCTGGATAACGACGCTGTAAAGCAAGAGTCAAATTGCTGCCAATAAAACCAGCACCGCCCGTAACAAGAATATGCATCATTCACCCCTTAAAAAACCTTCAAAGATGGCACTTCGAACACTGCTTCAGGAGAATAAGAAACCTTCTCCTCTGTCTTAATATTACTAGAAAGATACTTTTTACAAGTATTTCCTCAGTCTCAAAGCATTCTTTAAATTACACAAATTCAAAGACTCGCTGCCAGCCCTGCAAGATAGGCTTGTTTCTCATATTGCGACAGCAAATATTTCTTTACATTGTTTATATAGCTCTTGAGATGCGATCGTTCAAGAATCGATATGAAGTTTAGAGATAAAAGGCCTGTCAAGCAGTATTCAAAACGTTATAATTGAGATCTCGTTTTCTTAATAAGAAATTTCTCATGATGACGCATGGCAAAAGCTTGCCAGGAATTGTTTCTTGCTTATAACATTATGAAGTGTCTGTTTTTAAAACGACCAGGGGGTTCTTTTTATAGTATTTGTTAAAGGTAAAAACCATGTCAAAAGCTCGAATCCATGTTGTTGATGGCGAACTTGCGGGGCAGAATTTTCCTCTCCATGAAGAAGAATCAAGATCTTTTAGTATTGGGCGGAGAAGTGATTGTGACCTTGTGATTCGGCTTGACACCATTTCTCGCGAACACCTTCAGATCAAACGCGAAGGCGACAGTTATTGGGCTTATGATAATGGCAGCTCTAATGCTACTCTTTTAAATGGTATGGCAATAGAGAAAGCAAAGCTTATTCACGGTGATGTGCTTACCCTTGATTGTGTGACTTTGGAGTATCTTGCTGACGAAGGCAAAAAACCAAGGACCGAGGACACGAACGTTATACGAGAGTTTGTTTTAACAAAACGTTCTAAACCTGACTCTCCTTACACTCCTGAAAACTCACTCATTGGAAAGGTTCTAGCGAACAAGTACAAAGTTTTGAGTGTGCTTGGAGAAGGAGGCATGGCCATTGTCTACAAAGCACGTCGAGAAGAAGATGGCTTTCTTGTGGCAATTAAAGTTCTTAAAGGTGGTACTGGTGAAAGCGGGCCAGATCTTGAAAGTCGTCAGCGTCTGCTGAAAGAATTCAAGGCTGGTGCAAAACTCAATCATCCTAACATTATGCAAGCTATTGAGCTTAGTGAACACGATGGTGCCCCTTTGCTTGTCATGGAATTCATAGGTGGCTCGTCGCTCCAGGAAATCCTCGACGATAAAGGAGCCTTAAGCCAAAAAGCTGTTCTTAAAGTTGGGGTTCAGGTTGCCCAAGCTTTGGAACATGCCTTGTCTTTGAACATTATTCATCGTGATATTAAGCCTGAAAACATTATGATTTCCCACGAAGGTGAGGTTAAGGTTACTGACCTTGGGCTTGCCAAAGAACTTAAGCAATTCGTTTCTGTCAACATCACCAAAACTGGTGAAGGCATTGGAACACTTCATTATATGCCTCCTGAACAGGTTGAGAATACAAAGGGTGTTGACCATCGAGTAGATATCTACTCTCTTGGAGCAACCCTTTATGAATGCTTTTGTGGAGAACCTCCATTTGATGAAGTCGGTGTCTGGAAGTTTGTGGAAGCCATCAATAAAAAGGATCCACCGAATCTTAATGAACGAGCAAACCAAACACTCCACCCAAAGGTTTGGCCCATGATCCAAAAATCGTTACAGAAAAAGCCAGGAAAACGCCAGCAAACTCCAACAGAATTTCGCAAAGAGATGGAAGCTATTCTGGCTGAGCTCGAATAAAGAATAATGCTTCACCAAAAATTTCTTGCGTATTATTTTGTTTTCCCCTTACCGAAATTCAGGAAGGCTTTTGAATGCTCCGAGCAAAGCTTATCCATTGGTATCCTTCCATAAGATTAAAGAAAATGAGATTCCCAAAGCTGGTAATTTATGCCTTAGCAACACTAGGCTTGATTGTTTCGGGATGCTCCTCAGGCTCAGAGACGCGTAAAATCACCGGTGAAATTACTGAACCACCAACCTGGGTGCACCAAGGCATACACCCTCTTTACCCTCAAGAAGAATATTTCAGCATTTTTATGATTCAAGATTCACCGTATATTCCAAGCCATCTTGCACTGGAACAAACTCTTTATCAAAAGTTACACCAGCATTTGTTTAAGAACCCTCAGCTTAAAACTCTCTTACCACACGATATCCAAGAACTCGCTGCTCATGGCCAGTGGGTAAGCTATCAACACATTCCCCAAGCAGAAAAAAAATATCATGAGTGGAGTAATGGCCTGAAATCAGCAGCTCTTTTAGCGATTTCCTATCAAGAACTTCAAAAGCATAATCAGCTTATTTCGCAACGAAACAAAGAAAAAGATATCCTTTCGGTACAAGAGCAAAAAAGAACCTTCGAGCAAGATCAAGCCTTTAAGCGCTTATCCTTAGAGATCAACACTCTTGGCTTTTTGCTCAAGCAGCTTACACACACTTTACTGGCAAGTTTTCTTAGCCATACTCCACAAGAACCCCCTGAAAACTTCCATAAAGAGCAAGAAAAATTAGACGCTTTCAAACCCCTGCTTTCTCAAATTCAAAAAAACGCTGAAGAAATACATAGATTCCGAGAAGAGTTTCGAGTCACCCTAAGCAGCCCTGACAAAAAGAACTATCAACTCGCAGAACACCCTAAGGAAATAATCGAATTAGCCCTTATTTATCGAGGAAAACCGGCTCAAAACCTGCCTTTAAGACTTATTGCACCTGAGCCCTTAAAATTCAACTGGTCCAATCAAAGCGACGAAAATGGTCAAGCACACATTCGTTTTGCAAGTCCCATAACCTATACCGGACAAACACAAAATCTTCTAGGCTTTGCTCTTGATCCTGATGCTTTCAGCCCAAGCATTCGCACTGGCATTATGATAGAGCCCTGGGTTATGGCTTTTTATCTGCCTGCACCTGATAATTCGGGCATTTATCTTAATCTGATTGAAAAATCAAAAGCAACAATTCAACCAGGCCCTATTCGTAAGAAACTAGAAGAGCTTATAAGTCTTGGAGATATAAGGATTTTTGAAAGAAAACAACGATCTGACCCTGGAACAACAGAAGAAGATTCTCTTCTTCCAAAAGACTTTATGTTCGAGATCAAAGGAACCATTCGCTGCAAAGAACTCCCAAGCTCTCAGTTTGAAAAGTACAGAAAGATTCAAGCTGAAGGCACCATAATCTTTGCCATCCATAAAGGGCGAAGCCTTGTCAGCACTAAAATAGAGGGGTTTGCTTTAATTGATCAAACCCTTGGTCATGCTGAAGCTGAAGAAGAAGCAAAGCGAGAAGCACTGCTTAATGCCTGGGAAGTTGGCAAACAACAATTCATGAAAGAGGTCCACGAAGCCTTCTCTCCCCTTTTTCCCTTCTTCATACCTAACAAACTTAAATAAAAAATTCCTGGGTTTTAAGATACTCCCAATAAAAAAGTTTATCGTTACATAGACAGAGGGCTGCCTTTTGAAAGACAGCCCTCTCTCGTTTCTAAAATATTAAAGAATTATGCTCGTTGTTTAGAGATTCCTACGAAGACGAGGAAACTTCTGTTTCCTGACGGAGCTCCTGAGCAGCAAGCACCATCTCTTGAAGTGCTGGTCGAACTTCTTCCCAACCTCGTGTCTTAAGACCACAATCAGGGTTAACCCAAATTTGGGTCGGTCTTAAAACTTCTTTCGCCTTTTGGAGCAGGTTCTTCATTTCTTCCCTCGATGGAATGCGTGGTGAGTGGATATCATAAACCCCAGGCCCAATTTCATTAGGATAATCAAAGCGAGTAAAGGCTTCCAGTAATTCCATATTTGATCTCGAGGTCTCAATTGACATCACGTCCGCGTCAAGATCAGCAATTGATTCAATGATATCATTAAATTCAGAATAGCACATGTGGGTGTGAATTTGAGTTGCATCCTGCACACCACAAGAAGAAAGACGAAAAGCTTCAACAGCCCATTTAAGATAAGCACCCCAGTCTTTTTTTCGTAGCGGCAAACCTTCACGAAAAGCTGGTTCATCAATCTGGATGGCTTTAACACCACCTTTTTCAAGATCAACAACTTCATCTCGAATCGCAAGTCCAATCTGAAAAGCTGTTTCAGAACGAGCTTGATCATTACGTACAAAAGACCACTGAAGAATTGTCACTGGTCCTGTAAGCATGCCCTTGACGGGTTTTTCAGTTAACGATTGAGCATATTGAGTCCAGCGTAAAGTCATTGGTTCTTTGCGGTACACATCTCCAAAAATAATTGGCGGCTTAACGCAGCGAGAACCATAACTTTGAACCCAACCATATTCCGTAAAAGCAAAACCTTCCATTAATTCACCAAAGTACTCAACCATATCATTGCGCTCAAATTCACCGTGCACAAGCATATCAAGCCCAACCTCTTCTTGAAAACGAATGGTGTTTTCAAGTTCAGTTTTAAGAGCTTGCTCATAGCTTTCTAAATCACGCTTGCCTTTTTTATACTCTGCACGTAAGGCCCGAACAGCTTTTGTCTGAGGAAAAGAGCCAATTGTAGTGGTGGGAAAGAGGGGTAAATTCATATTCTCAGCTTGTTGCTTTTGGCGCTCAGCATATCCTGAAGTACGTTTAAACATCGTTTCTTCAAGTGCCCCCATGCGATTCTTGACATCTTGATTGTGGATACGGGGAGAACTACGGCGGCTTTCAATCGCAGACTGATTACTTTCTAACGCCTGAGCAATGCTCGCTTGTCCTTCTTCAAGCCCTTGTGTCAGTGTTACAATTTCTGTCAACTTTTGCTTAGCAAAAGCCAGCCAACTTTGAAGTTCCCCATCAAGCTTTGCTTCAAGTTCAAGATTAACCGGAGAAAGAAAAAGCGAACATGAGGGAGCAACCATAAGCTTTTCTTTTCCTCGCACTTGAGAAGCTTTTTCAAGCAACCCAAGCGAAGCTTTAAAGTCATTACGCCAGACGTTGCGACCATCCACAACCCCAAGGGAAAGAAATTTTTCTTCTGGAAGCTGTTCAAGAAGAGCGTCAAGTTCATCAGCAGCTCTAACACCATCAAGATGAATCCCTGCAACTGGCAACGAAACAACTGTCGCAAGATTTTTGCCATAACTTCCAAAATAACTTGTAAGCAAAATCTTGAGATCTGATGCGGCCTTTGCAAGCTGAGCATATGTTTTCGAATATGCTTCAAGCACCGATGCTTCCAGATCAAGACAAAGACAAGGTTCATCAATTTGAACCCACTCTGCACCAAGAGAGTTCAGCTTTCTTAAAACCTCTTCATAAACTGGCACAAGCTTTTCAAGTAATTCAATTGGCTGGAAATCATCCGTCTGGGACTTACTCAAAAGCAGGAAAGAAAGGGGGCCAAGAATCACTGGCCGAGTCGTTATTCCCTGTTTTTGAGCTTCTTGAAACTCATCAAAGACTTTGGTTGAGGTAAGGGTAAACTCTTGATCCTTTGAAAGCTCTGGTACAATATAATGATAGTTCGTATCAAACCACTTTGTCATTTCAAGAGCCCTGAGGTTTTTGTCTTGGTTTTGAATGCCTCGAGCCATGGCAAAATAGGTTTCAAGAGAAAAGTCTTGGTCAGCCTGAATATAACGCTGAGGAATAGCCCCAACCATTAGAGCAGTATCAAGAACATGATCATAAAACGAAAAATCATTACTTGGAATATGCTGAATTCCAGCAGCTTGTTGCTCCCGCCAATTTTCTTGCCGAATCGATGCGCTTTTTTCTAAAAGATCTTGTTTTGAAATACTCCCTTTCCAAAATTTTTCAAGCGCCCATTTAAGCTCACGTTTTTGACCGATGCGTGGATAGCCTAAGTTTGTTGCGATTGCCATGAATTTTCTTCCCTTCTGGTTGGAGAAAACATGTTCTCTCTAACTCGATAACCTCTTACAAACTCGTAATTTTTAAAATCATACGTTGATGTTTTATGAATACCTTCATAATTTTCTGATTAAAATGACACTTCAATCTCTTTTGCGATCCTTACTGGTATAGGAAGATCCCGCCCTTTTTACAATAATTGATCAGCAGGAAAGGAGCAAAAAAGTTGTCGAACTATGATTTTAGCTGACAGGACCACGCTTGAGTGATAAAAATACCTGATATTCAAGGTGTGCAAGGTCCTCAATTCGCCTTTTCTTATAGCCTATTTTTATAAATAGAACAAAAAATGAATATAAATCTATGAAGCTCAAACGACTTCTTACAGGCCATAGCTCCACTTCAATCAAAAAGCTTTAGGGAAAATTATGCACGTACTCGTTACTGGAGGCGCTGGTTTCATTGGTTCTCACCTTGTACGCTCGTTACTCGAGGCGGGGCATCGCGTTCAAGTTATCGACAACCTCTCCACAGGCAGCCAAGAAAATATTGCACTTTTCCAAGATCATGAAAACTTTCTTTTTGTAGAAGCAGACGGTACAACCTTGCCATCGTTTGAAGAAAAGCTTCAAGGAGTTGATGTTCTAGTTCATCTGGCTGCTGCAGTTGGAGTGCAAAAGGTCATTGACGAGCCAGTCCAAACTTTAGAAACCAATGTTGATTTCACGCGTAAGGTTTTGGCCGCATGTGCGTCTCAAAAGTGCCGAGTATTGATAGCTTCTACAAGCGAAGTTTACGGTCGCAGCTCTCACGAGCTTTTTCAGGAAGGCGATGATCTTTTAATTGGACCTCCAACTTCAAGGCGCTGGGGATATGCTGCCAGCAAGCTGATCGATGAATTTCTGGCCATGGCCTATTACTACGAAGGAAAGCTTCCTGTTACCGTCTTAAGGCTTTTCAACACTGTTGGGCCAGGACAAACTGGGCGCTATGGCATGGTCATTCCACGCTTTGTACGACAAGCGTTGCTTGGCGAAGACATTACGATTTATGGAAGTGGCCAGCAGCGAAGAACATTTACCGATGTATTCCAAGTTGTGCAGGCTATCATAGAACTTATGAATTGCCCACAAGCTTTGGGCAAGATCGTTAATGTTGGAGGAAGTGCTGAAGTTTCTATTGATCAGCTTGCGGATAAAATTCTCGAGCTTACTCAAAGCTCAAGCTCAAAAGTATACGTCCCTTATCTTGAAGCTTATGGAGAAGATTTTGAAGATATGCAACGCCGTAACCCATGCACTCAAAAGCTTCAAGAACTCCTTGGCTGGGCGCCACAAGGATCTATTGAGTCCATCCTTAAACCGATTATTCAAGATATGAAAGAAAAGCTGGCTGAAGGAAAAGTATAGCCATTTTTTATATATGTAAAACGACTGACACCAAAGCTTTCAAAAATCTGAGAGGCAAAGTTATTACTATGAAACGCTATCTTGTTACAGGAGGAGCAGGTTTTATTGGCTCACAACTCGTTCGAGCACTCCTCAATACAGAGTGTACCGTACGAGTTCTTGACAACCTGAGCAGTGGTGACCAAAATCGCCTTGAAGGGCTTAAGCTTGATTTCCAAAAGGGTGACATCAGAACACCTGTAAGTGCCGCGAAAGCTTGTCAAAACATTGACACTCTATTTCATCTCGCAGCTATTGCCAGCGTTGCTCGCGGACATGAAGCACCTTTAGAAAGCTATGAAACAAATGTTGGTGGAACTATGGTTCTACTTGAAGCTGCTCGGAGAGCAGGAGTGAAACGAGTCGTTTTTGCTTCAAGCTGTGCTGTTTACGGTCATAATCATCCCCCTTTATGTGAAACAATGCCACCAGAACCGCTATCGCTCTATGCCGCTTCTAAACTTGCAGGTGAAACTTTATTACAGATTGCTGCTCGTAACTATGGATTAATCACCCATAGTTTACGAATTTTTAACGTTTATGGACCAGGTCAAAATGCACAGAATAGTTATGCTGCCGTTATTCCTCAATTCTTGAAGATCTTAGCTTCTCAAAATTTAGACCCAAATGAAACTCCAACAATTTTTGGAGACGGCAAACAAAGCCGAGATTTCGTCTCTATTGAAGATGTGGTCCAAGCCTTCCTTAAAGCCAGCGAACTAGAAAAAGCCTCTCTTACCCCTATTAATATTGGCAGCGGAAAAGCTACCAGCATTCTTGAGCTCTTTGAAATAATGAAGAAACTCCTTGGAAGTAAACTCCAAGCCACACATGCTCCTGCAAGACAGGGAGATGTTTATCATTCCTTTGCAAATGTTGAACGCGCTAAAAAGCTTTTAAACTGGAGTGCTCAAAAAGATCTTGAGTATGGGCTTAAGAACATGCTTCAAACTTAACTCTTGAAGAATAAATCAACAGGTGTGTATTTAGAGCGGGATATTGCCATGCTTTTTCGGTGGATTGTGATCCTGCTTTGTGCTTAAACCATGAAGTGCTCGAATAAGCTTTTTACGAGTTTCCCGAGGATGAATAACCGCATCGATATAGCCACGAGCTGCTGCTTCATAGGGATTACAATGCCGCATTCGATACTGCTCAAGTAAACGTGCTCGCTCAGCTTCAGGGTCTTCTGCTTTCTGAAGCTCCTTTGCATATAAGATGTTGACAGCCCCTTCTGCCCCCATTACAGCAATCTCTGCCCGTGGCCAGGCCACATTGTAATCACCACGGATGTGCTTTGAGCTCATGACATCATAAGCTCCACCATAAGCTTTCCTGGTAATCACAGTCAGCTTCGGGACAGTTGCTTCGCAATAGGCATAAAGAAGCTTTGCACCGTGTTTAATAATACCCCCATGCTCCTGAGCAATTCCAGGCAAAAAGCCAGGAACATCTTCAAAGGTCAATAATGGGATATGGAAGGCATCACAAAAGCGAACAAAACGAGCAGCTTTAAGACTTGCATGAATATCAAGACAACCTGCAAGCACCATGGGTTGCTGAGCAACGATGCCGATAGACTGTCCAGCTAAACGACCAAAACCAACAATAATATTCTGGGCATAAGATTCATGAACTTGAAAAAAGATCTGATCATCAAGCACTTTATGAATAACTTCAAGCATATCATAGGGTTTTGAAGGATTGTCTGGAACAATACGGTCAAGCTCTGGACTCAGGCGTTCTGGATCATCATCAAACTCGATACAAGGAGGCTTATCTCGATTACTTTGAGGCAAATAACTCAAAAGTTCACGAATATGCTGCAAGCATTCTGTCTCACTCACACAATCAAAATGGGCAACTCCTGAACGTTCGTTATGGACCTCAGATCCACCGAGTTCTTCAAAGCTTACTTCTTCGTGCGTCACTGTCTTAATGACAGCAGGTCCAGTCACAAACATATGGCTGGTGTTTTTTACCATAAAGGTAAAGTCGGTGATGGCAGGGCTATAAACTGCACCTCCAGCACAAGGGCCCATGATAGCTGAAATTTGGGGAACAACTCCAGAAGCCAAAGTATTTCGTAGGAAAATATCCGCATAAGCCCCTAAACTCACTACTCCCTCTTGAATACGAGCTCCGCCTGAATCGTTCAGGCCAATCAAGGGACAACCATTCTTTACGGCAAGATCCATGACCTTGCAAATTTTTTGACCATAGCGCTCACCAAGGCTGCCTCCAAAAACCGTAAAATCTTGGCTAAAGAGATAAACGGGACGACCATGAACCGTCCCATACCCTGTAACAACACCATCGCCCAAAATCTTTTCGCCAGAAAAATTGTGCTCCACAAAGGCGTCGATCTCTTCAAAACTTCCTTCATCCAATAAGAGAAGAATACGCTCTCGAGCAGAAAGCTTTCCTTTTTCGTGTTGCTTCTTGATTCGCCCTTTGCCGCCGCCAAGCTTTGAGCGTTCTTCAAGGTTTTGAAGTTTCGCCAGAGCTTCTTTATGCCCTAACACACCAGAAGGAAGAGAAGGATCCATAGCTAAGTCCTTTTTAGCAATCAAGCATAATGGACAGTTTACCCATCCATTCATATCAAAGAATACGACCCTATCAAGAAAACTTTTCAGCTCTGAACGGGCAAGCCAAAGCGTTTAAACTTCGGCTACCTTTGCTCTCGCAAAGCTCGACGCAAAAGCTTCCCAGTTGGTCCTGTAGGTATACTTTTTACAAAACGTATTTCTCGAGGAACCTTATAATCTGCCAGACGTTCTCGGCAATAGTTCAAAATCTCAGCTTCACGTTTTTTTGCTGCCCCAGCTTGAGGAACTTTCCCAGAGCTGAGCACCACAAAACTTAAAACCTCTTCACCATATTTTTCATCTGGAACCCCAATCGTAGCAGCATTTTCAACAGCTTCATGGGTATAAAGGACTTCGTCGATTTCACGGGGATAAATATTTTCTCCCCCTCGGATAATCATATCTTTGACACGATCACGAATACGGATGAAACCTGAAGCATCAATTTCACCCACATCCCCTGAATGAAACCAGCCACCCCTAAAAGCTTCAACATTTGCTTCAGGACGTTTAAAATATTCTTTCATCACGTTTTCACCCCGAATACAGATTTCACCCATACTACCAGCAGGCTGAAGCTTTCCCTTGGCATTAAAAATGCCGACTTGATTACCAACCTCAACCCCAATTGTTGCAATCTTACGCCAACCTTCAGTAGGGTTAAAGCTTGAATAACATGTTGTTTCACTCAGTCCATAGCCCTCTGTAACAGGGATTAAGAATGTACGCTCAAACTCAAGCTGAACTTCTGCCGGCAAAGGTGCTGCCCCACAAATAAAAGTTCGAAGCGACGAAAGATCATATGCCGCCCCTAATCCTTGTTTACGCCAACTCTTCTGCTTTGCTTTTTGGGCTTGCTTGGTGGCTTTCTTCGCAGCAAAAGACTTAAGTGGTTTTGGCATTGGAGCATGCAAGGCTTGAGCCCGTTCATAGGCTTGAGAACCAAGGGCTTGATGCTCCTGGCTTATTAAAATAGTGAGAATAGTGGGAACAACACTGACAATCTGAACGCCGTATCGTTCGACTGCGGGCCAAAAGCGAGAAGCGCTGAACTTTTTGAACATTACCAGGCTGCCTCCACAAACCAAAGGGGTGAAGGTTGTAACAACCTCAGCATTCACATGAAAAAGCGGCAAAACCATCATCATCCGAGTTTCGCCAGGAAGAGGTTGGTCCTTACTCGACTCCTTCACCTTATTGCCCTGGCCAGGGCTCATGTGAAACCAACCAGCAATATACTTTGCATCGGTCAAAAACTGATGGTGTCGTAAAATAACCCCCTTAGGTTTACCTGTTGTCCCCGAGGTATAAATAATCTCACCAGCACTTTGTTTTCGGGGTTTTGGATGGGAGGAAGGGATTTTCGTTGAAATGTCCTTTCGCAAGCTTTCAAAATCGGCGAGCAGTGGTATTTCTTCACTTCGATGTTTTGCTTGAGCCTTTTTGAGCTCCTTAAGGTTTGTATAAACCTGATAGCTCGGATTTTTTCCTTTTCCCATCAGCACAATAGCTTTGAGAAAGCCTAATTGTGGAAGAATCTTGTTTATTTCACTCCAGTACTCCCGAGCAACAAAAAGCAACTCTGAATTTGAATTCTCCAAGCAAAAAAGCAGCTCTGGCCCCTTTAAGTGATAATTCAATGGTGCACAGGTATAAGCTCCCTTCATGCCTCCCATATAAAGAAAAACAAAATCAGGCGTATTAGCATCAAGAATGCCAATACGAGCTCCCTTATTCGCTCCAAGCTCTCGAATGACATTAAGACTTCGTGAGCTTTCCCTATCAAGATCACGGTAGGAGTAGTGCTGCCCCGTATCTTCATAAATAAGATAGGTTTTGTCTCCATACTTTTTGGCTTGACCTTCAATCAGCGCTCGAATGTTTGAATACTCATTAGCACGCTTGAGTGGGTCGTCAAAAAGAGTTTTTCGGGAATCTTGGAGTGGTGAAGAAGCCGCTTGAGCAGCTTCTTTTGGGTTAAGCTTAAAGTTAAGGTTTTCCCTTAGCTCAACCGGCGTTTTCTTCTTTTTCGCCATTACTTTCTTTTTGGATTTTCCCATAGTCTTCATCATCGCTTCTAAGAGAAAACGCTATCCGAAAAGTCTTCAAAATATGAGTATACCTGCTCAACAAGCACTCACTCATTTTAAAAAGCCTTAGACCCATAAGCTATCCAAGGCTTTTTAAAGTTTATGGTATTTTTATTTTGGTCCAAATTACTTTTTGAAAATCATCTCAAAAAGCATTTCAAAAAGCCCTTTGCCATCATTGACCATCTGCGTAATGGCAAGGGTTGCAACCGAAACCATGCTGATAAGCTTAATCAAAATGTTAAGTGATGGGCCAGATGTATCTTTAAACGGATCACCAACCGTGTCACCAACGACGGTTGCTTTATGTTCATCACTCCCTTTCCCAACAACGACACCATCATACTCAAACTTTTCAGCTTCAATCCACTTTTTAGCATTATCCCAGGCGCCGCCAGCATTAGCCATAAAGATAGCCATGGCAAAACCAGCAGCAAGCCCACCTCCAAGCATGCCAATGACACCACCAACACCAAAGAACACACCAACAAGAACTGGAACAATAATAGCCATGACCGAAGGAACAACCATCTCACGCAAAGCACCAGTCGTAGAAATATCAACACAGCGAGCATAATCCGGGGTTTCGGTGCCCTCCATAATGCCTGGCTTATCCTTAAACTGACGTCTCACTTCTTGAACCATATCAAGAGCTGCTTTTCCAACGGCTGTCATCGTCATGGCAGCAAATACAAAAACCAAAAGAGCGCCAATGAAAATGCCGGAGATCACCATGGGATTCGTTAATGCAATCGTTGCCTCAGAGGCCATGGAAAACTGTGCATAAGTCGCTATCAGAGCAAGGGCTGTCAAAGCCGCAGAACCGATAGCAAATCCTTTTCCAATCGCAGCTGTGGTATTTCCCAAGGAATCAAGAGCATCAGTGCGTTTGCGAACATCTGGCTCAAGCCCAGCCATTTCAGCATTACCACCAGCATTATCTGCAATAGGACCATAAGCATCAGTGGCAAGGGTAATACCCAAAGTAGAGAGCATACCAACGGCTGCAATGGCAATACCGTAAAGCCCCAAGGCTGGATCTGCAAAGCCGCCAGCAAAACCAAAAGCCAAGGCCGTTGCAACAGCGACTACAATAATTGGAATCCAGGTTGACATCATACCAGCAGCAAGACCGGAAATAATAACCGTAGCTGCCCCTGTCTTAGATGAGCGAGCCACATCTTGAGTCGGCTTATAATCATACGCCGTATAACGCTCAGAGCCCATGCCAATCAGAAGCCCAGCCCCCAAGCCAATGCACATAGCTATTGCCATGCCCCAGGCAATTGAACTTGGAAAACAAATATAACTAATAGCAAAAGCAACAAGAACCATGGCTGCAGAAGCAGTATTGACTCCCTTGTGAAGACTGTGGAGAAGCTCTTTAAGGGTTGCTCCTTCTTTTGTTTTCACAAGTGTCATGCCAAAAATAGAAAGCCCTATACCACAAGCGGAAAGTGCTACTGGAGCCATGATAAAACCCCAAGGATCGTTTTGACCGGCACTCATCGCCGCTACACTTGCAAGGGCTATCGTTGCCAGAATAGAGCCACCGTAAGATTCATAAAGGTCTGCCCCCATACCAGCAACATCACCGACATTATCACCAACGTTATCTGCAATAGTTGCAGGGTTTCGGGGGTCATCCTCTGGAATTCCGGCCTCAACCTTCCCTACAAGATCTGCTCCGACATCAGCAGCTTTCGTATAAATGCCACCACCAACTCGAGCAAAAAGAGCAACCATAGATGCTCCCATACCAAAGCTAACCATAACAAAGCCGACTTTAGCTGGCTCATCACCGGAGAAAATCGAAAGAATTAAAAGCCATACACAGATAAACCCAAGCCCCAAACCAACAACCGAAAGTCCCATAACAGAGCCGGCCTTGAAGGCAACCTGCAACCCTTTATTAAGACCATTTTCTTTGTCAGCACAAGCCCAAGCGGTTCTATTTGAAGCATGAGTGGCAACGTTCATACCAAACCAGCCCGTTGCAAAGGAACACAAACCACCTGTCACAAAACCGAGTAAAATAGTGATATTCCACCAAAAGCTGACTTCAAGAAGCTCATAATTCGCAGCAAAAGCAACCAAAAGTCCAACCACAAAGATTACCGGCAGCACAATATTTCGCTGACGTTTAAGGTAAGCCATTGCTCCATCACGAACGTGTTGAGCAATCTCTTGCATCTTCTCGTTACCAGGTTCAGCTTTCTTAACATCGTAAAAGAACTTACGAGCAATAAAAAGAGCACCAATGGAACCCGCCATGCCCAAAGCCCAAAGAATATAAAAACGCCACGACTTCCAAGCTGTCACAAATCCGCCTTTTGAAGGTGTCTCCGAAACTTCGCTTGAAGTTACTGCTTGAAGGTTTCCACTTACATCTTCAAGCAGAGAAGCCCCATCCAAAGATGCACTCAATGAAGTGCTAAGCTCTCCAGAACTTTCGCCAAAAGGAAGTGCTCCAAACCAGCTCATGGTAAAAACAAAAAGAAAAGCAAATATGCTTGTTGAAACCAAAATCCAAAGCCCCTTGGCTTTTCTTCTATCCCCTTGTATTTTCATACGTTTTTTATCCTTTCCCCCAAGACTTCAACATGAGATCCCAAGGCCTTTTGAATTACACTTATACTGACGAAGAACTTAAAACTTAAGTTATTGAACGCTTTTTATAGTTGTACTGTTTAAATCTTTTATACTTTCTTTAATTTTGTCATTCATGTTTTAATTATGAAAGGACTCTTAAGCTTTTATCTAGGCAAAAGTTAGTGCCCCAAACTGCCCCTTACTCGTTTAACATACACTTAGGGTTTATAGAGAACTTTTTTGCGATGAAAAGCCCCTTTTTGAGCTTTTCTTTTGTTCGTCTATTTTTATTGCCCCCTTATTGTTCAAAGATCCTCTCAAAATGAGGCTTTCATGGCTTTAGATTACATTTGAAATTGTTCTCGCCGCAAGCTCAAGAAAAGAGCTAAAGTTCCATATGCATATGTTCTCTGGCGAGTACGAGAAAACTCTACAAACAGCATCCCGAGGCGGAAAAACTTAATTGAACCACTCAGGAAAAACGGTTTGAAACGTCATTGCAAAAGCCTCGATCTCGCCTTGAGAAATTCCAAGCTTTTGAAGACGTTGGCGCTCAGAAGTAAGAACCTCTGAAGCTTGAGACCGAAGCAAGGGATGCCATGCTTCAGGAGATGAAAGACTTGAAGCTTCAGGCAAAAAGATATGAAAAAGGGTTGGTATTTGTCGGCGCATTTGTTGCACTTTTGAGACTTCACTTAAACGATGCAGATTCACAAAAAAAGCTTCTGTTTGTTGAGATGAGCGACTCTTTTCCTTTAAGAATGCAGGCTTAAGTGCTAAAAGCATGGCACTCCAGCGCAAAGCTTCGAGTTCGAACAAAGAGTTTTGGGTTGAAAGATCAAGCTTTTGGAAAGAGTCAGCAAGACTAAAATCAGCAATAAGACCGTGGTCTTCCAAAAAAGCAAAAAGTTCTGGAGCTTGAGAAACTTCCCCTTCAAGTTTTGAAAGGAATGGCTGAAGGCGCTTAGCGACTTCCTCCTCTGCCTCTAGAGCTATAATGGCTTTAGCATAGTGCAGAGGAAAGCGCTGCCCCATATAAAAACCGATCCACCAGCGTTGTTGACAAAACAAGGCCTGATTTGGAAGCCACTCTTCTTTCTCTTGAAGACGCTGCAAAGCTTGCTGCACCCAAGTCCAGGCCTCCATGCGCTTATTTACTTCAGGAGCAATGAAAAGTGCTTCAGTTTCGGCAATATAACACGACAAGCGAATATTGCTTGGCTCAAGTCTTTCCATAGCATTGAAGGAACCAATAGTCTTAAACCACTTCCCCTGGCTTTTAGCCTCTTCTGCCTGGTTCCAGAGCCTCATCATAAGAAAAGGCTTAACTCCAGAAAAAACTTGGCTTACAAGAGCTTGGCTTTGAGCCCCATGGCGTTTGCTATAGGCAATTGGATTCAGTGTAAAGCGACTCACAAGCAGAAAGGCAAAACATAAAAAAAAGCAACCAATAAACCACTTTGCTTTTTTTTGCATAACCTATGCCCCTATGTATCAAAAGCTCATTTTTGCTTAAGGATAATGTCTGAGAAGTTTGCTCAAAGAACTTCTTTGTTAAAGAGTAGAGGGTGAAGGCAAGCATTATAGATATATTGAAAATGGCTCCTTACTTTCAATACATTCCAATCTGTGTAGCTTGTATTTTTGTGAAAATAGGGTTTAAACTTCTGTCTCCTGGCTCTCTTCCTTTGGTTCAGCGGATTCAACTTCTTCTTTTTCATGGCGAACAATTCGACGCACTCGTTTATCCTGCTGAAATAATGCCTCTCTTCGCTCACGTTCTGCAACCTCTTGAGCTTCTCGTTCAAGCTTTTTCCGCTTCTCAAAAGGCAGAGGAGAAAGGACCATGGTAAGGCGACGCCCTTCCATACCAATTGCTTTTTCAACCTGGGAAAGCATTTTAAATTCTTTTTCAAAGCGCTCCATCAAACGATACCCCACGTCCTTGTGTGCAAACTCTCGCCCTTTAAAAAGACAAACGATCAAGACCTTATCGCCCTGTTCCAGGAACTTTCGTATTTGCTTGAAACGCACTGTGACATCATGTTCGCTGGTGCGAGGGTGAAAACGAACCTCTTTAACTTTTGACTGATGCGCTTTTTGACCCTGGCTTTTTTTCTTTTGGCGGTATTTATACTTGCCATAGTCCATAATCTTTACAACAGGAGGACGGGCATTAGGACTCACTTCAACAAGGTTGAGACCAAGGTCCTCTGCCATCTTCAAGGCTTCTGGAGTGGGCTTCGCCCCCAAAGACTCTCCTTGCTCGTCTATTAAAAAGACTTCTTTGACCCGAATCTGTCGATCAACCCTCAGATCTCGTCTTTTATCATCCTCATTGAATTTACTACGTGGGCGTGGCGTACGAATAATATTTCTCCTTCTATGGAAATAAAAAAATAGGGCTCAAAAACTCTGGATTGAAAACAATCCGGGCAGGGATTTTAGCATGTTTATAAAAATGATGCTAGATTGTATACCTACTAAATCTACTTTAATAACAAGGGCCTTTAAAACGGTCAAACTGAGATTTACCCGTCTTTCATAATCTAAGTCTAAGTTAACTGATAATATATGAAGATTTTTATTAGAGGAAGTGCTTGCCCACCCAATTGCACAAAACCATTGTGAAGAAAGTTGTGAAATGACAAAACAAAGTGAAAAAGGAAACAAGAAAGTTCTTGCGTAGCGATAAGAAGAATTTTTATCATGGTCCTCCCTAAAATGATCATGGGAAAGCCATGTGAAATTGAAAGAGTTAATGTTTGTTTCAGAAATAAAGACAAGGATTTGCAAAGTACCTGCAGCGTAAAGAACACAAGAAGCATCGGGAAAGGAATAACATCATGCCAAAAATGAAAACTCATAAAGGTGCTGCAAAGCGTTTTCAAATTACGAAAAAGGGCAAAGTAAAGCACTACAACACAGGGCATACTCACCTTATGAGTAATAAAAACTCTAAACGCCGTCGTGCCTTGCGTAAGCCTAGCGTAATCTCTACGACTCAAGCCCGAACAATTCGGCATATGATTCAAGCAGCAGGCTAGCGATCTCATTCGCATTTTTTATTTTACTTCGAACAAGTATAGCCCGCTGATTTTTTAATGAACACCGATACAAAAACGGATACATGCTCGCTGAAAACACTTTGCTTAATAATGCCTGTCACCGTGAGTAAGTATTCATAAGAGAAAGAAGGAAAAATGGCTCGTACAACCAACGCAGTTGCCCGTCATCAAAAAAGAAAGCGCCTTCGCCGTGCTACTCGTGGTTATTGGGGAGCTGGTCGAACCCAAGTTCGTCAATCAAGGAACATCCATCAGCGTGCCCTTCGCTATGCCTGGCATCATCGCTTCTTGCGCAAGCGCGACTTCAGGAAGCTTTGGATTACTCGCATATCAGCAGCTGTTCGAGCTCAGGGCCTGAGTTACAGCCGTTTTATGTATCTCTTGAAGCAAGCTGGGCTCCAATTTGACCGCAAAACTTTGAGCGAACTCGCCATTCGTGATGAAGCCGCTTTTTCTGCAATTGTAAGTCAAGCCCGAGAAGCTGAAAATCAAAGCGCTCCTGCTTCCTAAACTACACTACTAGAGTTTCAGATGATTAAAACAAGGACCCCATATGAGTTTTCTCGTATGGGGTCTTTAATATTACAATTATAAAAAAATGAAGCTTCTGCTTCTTCACGCACTCCTGCTACTCCGGACTAGGAGAGAGTTCTTCACTAAGTGGTGTTGCCGCAATATCCGTACGATACTGCTTGCCTGCAAATTCAATTTGTTCTACAACTTCGTAAGCCTTAGTGCGCGCTTGTTGAAGGTCATCCGCAATTGCAGAAACACATAATACTCGGCCACCAGCGGTATAAAGCTGTTGTGCCTGAAGTTTCGTTCCAGCATGAAATACGACAACATCTTCTCCAAAGTCCTTGTCAAGCCCAAAAATCGGTACTGGTGAACTCGATTTTTCAGGATACCCGGAAGATGCAAGTACAACACTTACAACACTGCGCGGATCCCACTCGACCTCAACCTGATCAAGGGTTCCTTCGCAGGCATGCCAAAATAAAGGAAAAAGGTCTGATCGTAGGCGGCGCAATACTGTTTGAGTTTCAGGATCACCAAAACGAACGTTAAATTCCAATACCTTGGATTCTTCTTCATCAGAAATCAAACCCGCAAAGAGGCAGCCTTGGAAAGAGGATTCTTCTCGGTTAAGACCATGGATAGCCTGGACCAAGACTTCTCGTTCAATTTCTTCCATACGCTCTTGAGAAAAGCCTGGAATTGGCGAATAAGTCCCCATGCCGCCAGTATTTGCTCCTTTATTTCCGTCAAAAATAGGTTTATGGTCTTGGGTGGGTTCAAAAGGAATAATCGTATGCCCATCAGAAATAGCAAGAATACTCTGTTCCTGGCCTTCGAGAAATTCCTCAAATACAACAGCTTTTCCAGCTTCTCCGAAATGATTTTCACGCATCAGCTTGCGTACAAAATCTTGAGCTTCTGGAATACTTAAGCAAACCTTAACACCTTTACCAGCAGCTAGGCCATCTGCCTTCACAACTATTGGAGGCTGCAACCCCTTAAGATGCTGGTTTGCAAGGTCATAATCATGAAAAGAACGAGAGGTTCCACAGGGAATTCCATATTTCCGCATAAACTCTTTAGCAAAAACCTTTGATCCTTCAAGCCGAGCAGCTCGACTTTTTGGCCCAAAGAGTCGAAGCCCAGCTTGCTCGAATCGATCGGCAATGCCAGCAGCTAGAGGATCCTCTGGCCCAACAACCGTTAAATCAATGGCATTATCTCGGGCAAACCGAAGAAGATCGGCATGCTGATCAACCGGTATTGGAACAAGCTCAGCATGCTCTGCAATCCCAGGGTTTCCAGGTGCCGCATAAAGTTTTGTAACTTCCTTTGATTGAGCGAGCTTCCAAACAAGTGCGTGTTCTCGACCACCTTTTCCAATTACAAGTACCTTCATTGCCATGCCTTTTTTATGCCTACTTACAAGTGTTATCTATTTTTATGGAACGCTTCAAGATTGATGTAAAAGATTAAGTACATGAGAGGGGCTCTGCAATCTCAATATTGCATTTGACAAGATTAAATTCCAGAAAAGGGCCCTTGAACAACGCTGTAAAACTATTTATTTCATCAAACCCCGAAACTTATAAGAGTCTAAAATCAAGATTCTTAAGGACCAAAGTGCAAAGCAAAAGTAAATGGTCCATCATTCAAAAGCTTTACTTCCATATGTTCTCCGAAAAAACCCTGCTGAACGTCACAACCACTCTCTTTTTGGAGCAAATGACAAAAAGACTCATAAAGTTTACAGGCATTTTCCGGGGGCATCGCCTGCTCAAAGCTTGGTCTTTTGCCTTTTTTAAAATTTGCACATAGTGTGAACTGCGAAATAACAAGATAACTTCCTTTGATTGATTCAGCAGAAAGATTTATTTTTTTTGCTTTATCTTCGAAAACTCTAAGCCCCAAAAGCTTTTGGACTGCTGCCTTCACTTGGGAAAGCCCGTCCCCTTTCTCAAGCCCAATAAAAATGAGCAACCCTCTTTCAATCCGACAAGCTTTGTCCTCGTCCTGCCCCTCTACCCACACTTTTGCCTGCTTTACTCTTTGTATTAAAAGATGCATAAAAACTCCTCTTCGTGTATTTTCCAAATCTGAGAGAGGGGGGTAATACCCTATTTCTATCCTATATAAATCTAAGTGAGACCGATTATATCAACCTGCTTTAGCACACTCGCAAAAATAACGTGTTGCAAAACAGCCCTTCTGTGCTAAGACATTAGAGTTCAAATACGAAAAGGCATACCCTATGAAAACTCGCATACTTTTAGGCTCAATACTTATACTCCTCTTAACCGGCCTATTCACTCTAGACCATTTTTTACCTCTGCCACTTGGTTTTCTAGCCCTTGCTTTAGTGGTCTCCAGCTTTTGCTGTTTTGAAGTCTCAAAACTACTGGAGAAAAACGGGGTGCAGGCTGACATGTGGGTTATGCTTATAAGCGGTTCAGGCATGCTTTTAACGCTTGGGCTTTGGGATTATGGCAGTATAACAAAAACTTTAATATCTAGTGGCGCACTCATCAGCGGCTGGATAGGGTTTGTGCTTTTCATAACTGCTTTTACAAACCTCTGGGGTAAAGAGCCTCAGACCCTGGTCCGAAACTTCATTGGAACAATTCTTTGTTTTACTTACGTTTTTGTGCCTGTTGCTCTTTTACTCAGTATACGAAAACTTCCTGTATATGGTGAGTCTTTACTTTTCTACCTTTTAATTGTCTGTCGTCTAGGAGCAGACTCAGGGGCTTATTTCTTTGGTAAGGCCTTTGGAAAAAGAAAGCTTATTCCAAAAATTTCTCCTGGAAAAACTATCGAGGGAGTACTTGGCGGAAGCCTTGCAAGCTTAGTTTTAGGCTGCTTGTCTTGGGTCGTTATGTCGCCTCTCCATCAAAACTTTGGAATTGGTTTTATTGCTCTTCTCAGCTTGTTTTTAAGCTTTGTAAACGTCCATGGGGATCTCTTTGCAAGCGCATTGAAACGAAGCGCAAATGTTAAAGATTCAAGCAGCCTTTTCCCAGAATTCGGAGGCATCCTTGATCTCATTGATGGCCTCCTTTTCAGCGCCCCCTTGCTTTATCTAGCGTTAGTTTTCAGAGCTCTTTAAAAATACTAAAGATTTTGAAAATCCAGAACAACCTTTCCTGCTTTCCCCTGAAGCATGGCTTCAAAGCCATTTTGAAAGTCTTGAAAGGGTAGGGGCCCGGTGATAATTGGTTGAAGGGAAGCTCGGTTTTTTTCATCCTGCAAAAACACTTTAACCTGTTCCCACGTCTGATAAATTCTACGTCCGATAATTGCTTGCAAACTCAAGCCTTTAAAGATCAGGTCCGATGAATATCTTTCAAGGAGGACTCGATCATCTCGTGGAATTCCAAAGAGCACCATTTTCCCACCACGCCTTAAAGTCTTTATTGCATTATTAATACCATCAGGATGTCCAGACATTTCAAGAACAACATCTGGGCCATCATGCCCAGCCAATGCTTTTACCTTTTCAACAACCTCTTGATTCGATGAAACATGATAAAAATTTGGATTAGCTTCAATATTTTTTTGAGAACCCTCTTTAAGGTTCTGAAGAATAACTTCTGCTCCCATTTTCTGAGCAATCGCTAAGCGGTGAGGGTTTAAATCAATGGCTATAATTTGTTCCGCCTGAAAAGCCTTGGCTATAGCGATACAAAAAAGGCCTATCGGCCCTGCACCAAAAATAGCAACCTTTTGTCCTTGAAGAGGAAAATGAGCAGCTGCGTGCATCGCATTGCCAAGAGGCTCTTGGATAGCAGCAAATTCCAGTGGCAAGTTTGGGTCGTTTTTCCAAACGCAAGATGCAGGCAGTGCAATATAAGGTGAAAAAGCTCCTGGGCGATCAAAGCCAATGATTGTGTCATTTACACAAACATGCTTTTCTCCCTGTAAGCATTGATAGCACTGATTACAAACAACATGGCTTTCAGCACTTACAAAATCACCAAGTGCTAGATTTTCATATTGTGGAGTTCCAGGCTGGTTAACATCACTCCCAAGTTCCTCTATAAAACCACAGAATTCATGCCCGATGGTTAAACCCTGTTGGAAGTTACCAGATGCTTTCAATAATTTTTCTCGAATAGATTGATCCCAATTAAAAAGATGAAGATCAGAACCACAAATTGAAGCTGTTTGAACCCGTATGAGAACTTCATTTGCAGCGACTTCTGGTTTTTCAACCTCCCTCAGTTCAAGTCCATTTTCCTCTGGACGAACTTTCTGAATTGCGGGTACCAATGTTCCCATAAAGCATCCTTCCTCAGAATTGGAGCAAGCTTTTAGAAAATATAAAAACCTCTTTTATTGCTTCTGATATGAGAAAAGGCAAGAAGGTTATCTGAAAAATTTCAAACGGACACTTCTTTTGCTTCGCTGCTCTTTTTGCATTTCTTGAGAAAAACATCGCAAAAACAACTCTTTACCCATACTTCAAAATTAAGGATGAAACTCCAACTCCACAAAGCTTTTTTTATTTTGAATTATTTTTCGCAAAGCAGCTCAAAGATCTATAATACCCTTTTGATTTCCAAAAAGAAAATTCACACTAGAATTTATTTCGGTTCTTGAGAAGCCCTGAAAATACCATGCTTAATCCACGCGAACGTATTATTAAGCTTCAAAAAGCATGGGTAAAGGACCTTAAGAACCAGATTTATAACACAACAGAACGCAATAATCCCGAACTTGATCGGTACTATAAAGATTATCGAGCAATGTTTCGAAAAGGTTATAAGCGATCAGTCAGCCGAAAAGAGCTTATACGTCAACTCCAAAAATCAGATATCATTTATTTTGGAGATTTTCATACCCTTAAAGTTGCCCAAAAAACTGTTATAATATTGCTTGAAGACCTTATAGAAGCCTACGAGAGAAAGCTTATTCTTGGGCTTGAAATGCTGCGCACAGAGCATCAGACTTTCGCCGAAGATTACCTTAAAGATAAGCTTAATGATCAAGAATTTCTTGATGCCATCGATTACCCAAGAACCTGGGGGTTTGAGTGGAGTCACTATAAACTTTTCTTTAATCTTGCTCGCAAATATAATTTAAAAGTTATTGGTCTCAACAGTGCAGCTACTTCTCAGCAGGCTCTTTATGAAAGAGATCAACATGCTGCTGAAATTATCAGCACTACAAGCATGATCTTTCCACAGCACCTTGTCGCTACTGTATTTGGCGATCTGCATATTGCCAAAAACCATATTCCAAAGATGGTCGAGGCCCAACTTAAAAGCAAGAATCTCAAGAGAAAGACTCTTACTCTTTACCAAAACTCAGAAACCCTCTACTGGGAGCTCGTTTCAAAAAACCAGGAGAACAGTACTGATGTTCTTAAGCTGGGAAAAGACAGCTATTGCGTCATGAATGCAACGCCACTCGTTAAGTTTCAAAGCTGGCTCAACTGGCAAGAGTCTGGAGGGGAGCTCGATTTTTCTGGTTCAACCCCTTTAGCTCGCGAACTCCGTGGTCCAGCTGATATTACAGGACAATTCTCTGCAATTGTCGAAGCATTATCAAATTTACTGGGTATTAAGGAGGCTTCTCTTGATAACTTTGAAATCTATACCTTCCTGGATCTTGATGCTCTTCCGAACCTCCAGCGAGGTGTCTCACGACGCTCAAAAACTTTTACAGAGCTCTCCAAGGCTTTAGCTGCACGACGCTCCCTTTTACTCATAAAATCCCAAACTATCTATCTTGGTAACCTTTCTATTAACAATGCCGCAAATATGGCAGGAAAATTTATCTATGCAACTTGTTCAAGGAAAGAAACTCGCACCAGCAGAACCCCTTCGTCCAAAGAAAGCTTTTACCAGGATGTTTTCTACGAAGCTTTAGGCACATTTTGCACTTTGATCATGAACCCCCGTTATCGCATCTCAACACTTGCTGACTACGCCCGAGCATTAAGAGACTTTAAAGGCCGGCGGAGACTGTCCGAACGTGAAAAAGAGACTCGGGAAAGAGCAGAGTATGTTCTTGAACATGAAAAAATGATCCAAGACTTCATTGATCAGAAAAAACAACGGCACTTGCGAAAGATCTATAATCTTTCCTCAGAGCTGCACTACTGCCTTACTCGCTCTATTGGCAATATTCTTGGCGCTCAAATGTTCCATGCTTTTCAGAGCGGAGACTTTGCTCAAGCAAAAGTCCAGGACCTCTTTTCTCAAAACTGGGAAAAAACAAGCAGCTATCAAGCTTTTGTTGGCCTTAAAAAAGAATTTGAAAAACTCCCCAACATGTTGCGGCAACTTCGATTAAGCCTTTAACAAATGTTGCTACTATGGTGTAAGCTTTAGTGTACTGTATAAGCTGAAAACTCTTCTTTATGAAGTTGATTAGACTCTGTATTCAGGAGCAAATAAAGATATAGTAAAAATGAGCTGATTGAAAAACAAAGAGATTGAGGATGCAAAAGATGATTGAAGCCCGATACATAACAGCTTTTTCAAACTTAAAAGAAATAACTTTTATCGAATCAGGAGAAAAACAAGGGAAAAAAGGTTATTGGTTTTCAAAGCATGACTACACTCGGACGTTTGCTACGGAACAAGAAATTTTTTCTCAGCTTGACAGGCGCCATGAAGGAACCCTTTTTCCTTTTAAGCCGAAGACTTAAGTCCATTTCAATATTCTGCTGAACACCTTAAAATAAATTTAAAGCAAGCTTGACTATTACTTATAATGACACGAAAAAGATGAAGGAAAAACGTAAATTTCAGAACCCAATAAAAGCACAAACCGTGAATCTCCTTCGTTCAGCAACAAGAAGACAGAACTTTTTTCTTGCAAGTGCAAGTGCTGTTTTTATAGTAGTAGATTGTAAAGCACGGTTATATATGCCGTGCTTTTTTTGTTGATTTTTCTCTATATTACTGAGGTGGCAACACTGTTAACAGCAGTATTTCTAAGAGGCTTTGACTACTGTTCGTTAAACATAAAAACAAAAAAGTAAACCGAAACTTTGAACTTTTTTATTGAGGAAAAAACAATGACCGGAGTGGAATCACGGATCAAAGAGCTTGAAGAATTAATTCGCAAAGGGCAACTGAGCGAAGTTGAAAACGTTTGGATGGAAGCTATCGAAGATTCCCTGGAGGACCACACGCCTTTCCTCGCGCTAGCATCACAAATAGCAAAAGAAGAGGAACAAGCCTCACAAGCTTCTGTGCTTTTAGAACTCTTAGTTGATCCGCTCCTTAATGCCAGTAAACCAGAAGCAGCTTGCGAAGTCGTCAATATTGCAGCAAGACTTGATAGCAATAATCGCGGACTTAAAGAAAGTGCAAATAAAGCTTATGGTGCTCGCTTCATTAATATAGAAGGTTTTGAAGATGTCCTAAAGCAAACAGAAGAAAAACTGGGCAACAACCCTGGTGGATATGTTGAAAGCCTCGAAAAGCTTTGCAGCTATTGCGTTGGCGACTACCTTTTTCATGAAACTGGCTGGGGGCTTGGTAAAGTCGTTGATCTTAACTTGCTGAACAATCGTATCATCATTGATTTTGAAGACACAAAAGGACATGAAGTTGAGCTTCAAGCAGTTACTCGCTTCTTCCGCAAGCTTCCTGCGGATCATATTCTTGCACGAAAAGCAGATGATCTTGTGAGTGTCCAAGCCCAAGCTGAAGAAAATCCAACAGGCCTTTTTCTTTGTGTACTTAAAAGCCTCGAAGGGAAGCCGACTTTGCGAGAAGTTAAAGAAATTTTGGTCCCGGATGTTATCAATAAAAGTAATTGGAGTAAGTGGTGGACAGCCCTTAAAAAAGATTTTGCCCAAAATGGCAAGGTTCGGATCGGAAAAGGAACCAACCCAAGCCTTGAAGTACTTTACGTTCCTACAACCCAAGAAAACGAGTATGCAGATACTTTACAGTCCTGTCACACCTCTATTGATTTCACCCTCGTTTTGCGTAAATACCTTCGAGATTCAAAAACTCAAGAAGGGCGAGCCGATTTTTTAACCCAGCAAATGCAACTCTTTTTCGATCGTATCAGCCGAAAAGAACGTCAAAACGAGGCAGAAAAGATTCTCGGCAAGCTTTTACTTGACGAAGTTAAAACCCTTGAATCAGATGTACAACTCGACTATCCCCTTGACCTGAGAGCCATCTGCACAGAAGACAAAAAACTTCTCAGCTTTATTGAAGACATCTCAATTGCTGAATACCAACACACTTTATTTAAGCTTGTTCAGGAAGAAAACAAGTTGTGGAAAGATATTTATGCCGAAGCCCTCTTGCTTGAGCTCCCGGGTTCCTGGGAAATGCTAATCCGATCCCTGGAAGAGGCTGGTGAAAACGAAAAAGTAAAAACCCAGGTACGCAAGATATATGAAAATGGCAGCCACTATCCGACTCAAATGCTATGGATCGTTCGTCAAGTTCTGATTGAAGATAACCCTTTAAAATTCGAACTTGAAGCAAACAGCCCCATGATTATAGGTGAGCTTTTCAAGCTTGGTATGGATATTGCCCACCGCCTGGAAAAAAAGAAAAATGATAAAAAAGCGAAAGACCTTCTCATCAAGTTCCGCGCTATTCTGTCTGAACGAAACAACAAACTTTGTACTATGGTATTGGAAGAAGCTGATCTTGATCAAGCCCGACATTTACTTTACAGCGTGCGTATTAATGGTGCTATTTCCCAAATTCACCAGGAAAGTCTTTGTGAAATAATTCTGAAGCAATTCCCTGACCTTTCTGCCGAAGAAACAAGTGCTGCTCTTGCTCTACGAGATGATGATGACGAAGATACGGGTGAAATTTTAGCAACCTCTGAGGGCTATCAAAAAGCTCAAAATGAACTCGGTGAAATTATGAATATAGAATTGCCTGAAGTTCAAAAAGCAATTGGAGAAGCATTAGCACTTGGAGACATTTCCGAAAACGCAGAACTTGATGCAGCCCGTGCAAAAGAAGAAGTTTTGCGGAACCAAGCTGCTCGCCTGAGCAAGGATCTTAAACGATCCCGAATTGTAAACGCCAGCGAAATTAACTCTTCAAAAGTTGGCTTTGGAACAAAGGTCGAGCTTAAAAATCATGAATCTGGAGAGCATGAGATTTATACTATTCTAGGGCGCTGGGACAGCAACCATGAAAAGCATATAATCTCTGATATTTCTCCAATTGCAAAAGGAATAAAAGGGCTCCAGGTAGGAGAATCAAATGCTTTCCAAACGCCTGATGGAGCTATGGCTCATTACGAAGTTCTTAAAATTGAGATCGCTCAATAAAGCACTTCTGAATGCAGAACGCT
Source organism: uncultured Planctomycetaceae bacterium (assembly GCA_964548115.1). Classification (GTDB taxonomy): domain Bacteria; phylum Planctomycetota; class UBA8742; order UBA2392; family JABWBM01; genus CAZJPQ01. The sequence continues at coordinate 33,364 of CAZJPQ010000013.1, read as the reverse complement.
AAAAGCATGCCGATTCTTATGCCACTGGAAATACAAAACCTTCTCAAAGACTTTGCTTTTAAGAAGGCCAAGTTTCTCAGTGTATTTCTAATAGGACCTTGGCATAAAAATTATCCTATCAAACCCAAGGCAAAAAACCTTGGGCGATAGGCATCAGCCTTCCTCTCCCAAAGGCATAGTTCTGAACTCGAAGCACAAGCGGGGACTGTCTGCGTTTGTACTCTGCATTTTTGATCATAGGAATAACTTTTTGCATTAAGGCTACATCAAATCCACTCTCCACAAGATTACGATATGGTTTACGCTCTTCTATTAAAGCATGGAGAAGAGGGTCCAATATTTCATAATCTGGCAATGTATCACTATCTTTTTGGTTTGGACGTAATTCAGCAGAAGGAGCTTTTTCCAAAATACTTTGGGGGATAAGCTCCCTCTTTCGATTATAAAAATCAGCAAGTTGATAAACTTGGAGCTTATAAATATCTCCTATGACTTCAAGACATCCACAGGTATCCCCATAAAGGGTCGAATAGCCCGCGGCAAGTTCAGACTTGTTCCCCGTGGCAAGCAAGAGAGCTCCACTAAGATTTGAAAGAGCCATCAAAAGAGTTCCACGAATCCTCGGTTGAAGATTTTCTTCTGTTAGATTTTTTTGTGCCGAATAATCCTCAACCCAACGAGGCAGAGCTTCGAGGTAATCTTTATGCAGCTTGTGAATTGGAATAACTTCAAAAGAACAACCAAGATTTTCACAAAGCATGCGGGCATCTTGTATTGAGCCACTTGAGGAATATTGGCTTGGCATGCCAATACAACGTACATTTTCAGCCCCTAATGCATGGCAGGCAATAGTTGCAACAAGCGCAGAATCAATTCCACCAGAAAGTCCCAGCAAAGCTTGTGAAAACCCTGTTTTCCGAAAGTAATCTCGAACTCCCTGCTCCAAGGCTTGCTGAAGCATAAAAAGCTCCTGATCAGACTTCAGAACTCTCTGCCCCCCCTGCACAGGGCCTGTTTGCAAAAAACTATCTTTTGCTTTCTGGTTATTTTGGTTTTCAGACGAAATAAAATGATTCTTGTTTTGAGCTTTCTCTAATAGAATAAGCTCCATATCTTGAATGGATTTTTCGCCAGCATCAAAACTTACAAAGGCTAAAGCCTCTTGAAATGCTGGAAGCTGCCCCAAGATTTCCCCCTTTTTTTTGATAACCAAGCTATTTCCATCAAAGATAAGATCATCATTTGCCCCAACTTGATTTATCATGACCCCAGGAGTTTTCCAGCGCTCACAGTTTTTTATAAAAATTTCTGACCGATGTTTGTCGTGATTGAAAGACCATGGTGAAGCACTCAGGTTAATGAAAAGGTCTGCTTGAGAAGCTGCCAACTCTTGAACAGGATTCCGACGATAAAGGCCTCTTTTATCGCAATGACCTCCTCTTACTTGATCTGCCCAAGCATCTTCGCAGATATGAACACCAAGCTTCAAACCTTGATATTCAAGTGGAGTTAATGGTTGTGAAGAACTTTCAAAATAACGCTCTTCGTTAAAAATTCCATAACTTGGAAGAAGGCTTTTATGCATACACGATTGAATTTTGCCTTCCACGAGCAAAGCAACCGAATTGTAAAGCGCTTTTCCTGAAGAGTTTTGATTTTCTCCAGGATAACCAATCAGTAATGCTAACCCCGAATGGGCTTCTTGCTTTGCTAAAGTTAAGAGTTCCTGATAACAACAAGAAATAAAATCCTGGTGTCCTAAAAGATCAAGGGGAGGATAGCCGCACAAACATAACTCCGAACCGACGAGAAGATCTACCCCACGCTCTCTTGCCTGTTTTGCGGCCCAAGAAATTTTCTCTCGATTGTGCCTCAGTGCACCAACAGTCACATTCAATTGTGCTAGAGCAATCTTCATGAACCCTGAGCCTCTGAAAGATCCAAGCCACTCGTCTATCTTGCCAATAAAAAGGCAAGCCCACATAAAACTCTTCCGCAGACAACAGTTTAAAACAACTTAATTTATTGAATAGAGCTTAACGCACTCCAAGACGCACAAGTCGTTCTTGTACTTTTTTCTGATTTCGGGCCATACGAAGTGCCATTTCACCATCAATCAAACGCTGTTGAGCAAGCTGGAGAAGTGAATGATCAAAACTTATCATTCCAGCGTTTGTGCCAGTTTCAAGTGCATTCATAATTTGACTTTGGGCACCTGTTCGAATTCCAGTGGCAACTGCTGGAGTATTCACTAAATATTCACATGCAAGCACTCGCTGTCTTGCATTTTGTGTTTGGAGTAGACGCTGTGCGAGGATTGCTCGCAATACAATTGAAAGCTGAGTGCGAACGTAGTCCTGCTCGTCAGGAGGAAAAAGGCTAACCATACGATCAGCAGCCCCAACGGTATCTACAGCATGCATAGTTGCAAGAACCAGGTGCCCAGTTTCAGCTGCAGAAAGAGCAGTTCTCATTGTATCTAGGTCTCGTAACTCTCCAACCATTAAAACATCTGGGTCTTCACGTAAAGCGTAAAAGAGAGCATCTTTAAAGCTTGGAACATCAGTATGAACTTCTCGCTGGTTAACAAGTGACTTTTTATGGCGGTGGAGGTATTCGATAGGATCTTCAATAGTAATAATATTGTAACTATAATTCTCATTGATCTGATCGATAATTGTAGCGCAAGTTGTTGACTTCCCGCATCCTGTGGGGCCAACAACAAGAATTAAACCGTCACGAAGATGATGAAGCTTGCCTGCGCCTGAAGGCAAGCCAAGGGACGAAAAAGGTTTTACTTTTTCAGGAATGGCTCGAAAAACGCAACTCACACTACTACGTTGAATGTAGGCCGAAACTCGGAAACGAACTGAGCCTCCACCTAAAGTATGGGTGCAATCAATATTTTTTTTGCGGTTAAAACGCTCCAATTGCTCCTTCGAAAGAATTGACTTGATAGCCTCCCTCGTATCTTGAGGCGTTAGTCTGCGAGATTCAAGTGGAACTAATTTACCGTGTATACGTAAAACCGGCGGCGCACCAACAACAAGATGAAGATCAGAGGCATTTTCTTCATTAGAAACCTCAAGCAATCGGTTAAGCAGGCTTTGGCCATAAAATTGCTCTTGAGATTGTTCTCGAAGCTGCTGTTGGAACCCTTTTGTTATTACCATCGTTGAGCGAGTGTTTTGTTCTTGCCCAGAAAGAGAACGAAGCTTTGAAGCCGAAGTTTTTTGTATAGGTTTTAAAAGCTCTTGAAAAGGGTCTGATTGAACAGGAGAATCTTCTTGCGCTGGAACGTTTGTTTGAACCGTTTTAGGCGATGTGCGGATTTTTTCAAGCTTTGGCTTTTGCTGCGCACTAGAAGCAGGCCTAAAGGTTTGCGATTGCTTTTGGGTAAGACCCTGTTTTGGTGGCTGACCAAGATTTTGAGCGTATCGTCTTTGATTTTCTGATGCAACCTGTCGGTTGCGTTTTTTCTGAGTCTGAGGATGAGAAGGTAAAGCTTCCTGCTTCATTGACCCTTGTTGTATTAAACGCTTCTCCTTCTGGTCGGATCCTAAGGGTTTCATTTTTTGAGGTAAAGGCTTAGACATACTCATCTCACATTCAAATTAACGAAATTTACAATTCTACTTTCCACAAACAAAACATGTATTATAAGTCCCTTTTACAAAGAAAACAGGACAAAGGCTTTTCAAGAGGGGCAGATATTTAAGCTTTATTCATCGCACCCTCCTTGCTTCACTGAGAATTATTCAATGAAGCACCTCTAATAATTTTGATCTGCCCCGTGCCCTAAAACTTGATGCAATCAACCACGGCCCGCGCTTTTGTTAAGTTTTTCATCGAAGTCTAAACAGAAATTTTCAGAGAATCTCTTCTTCAATGAAATAGAAAAATCGCAACTTAAATTCGACAGCTTCTTCGCCCCGAGACAATATTTTTCCTTGCCCAGACAATTGACCTTATTCATAGGTGCTTGAAATATAGCTCCTGTTTTCACGGAGCGTGAAGAGGCTCTGATTCAAGAGCTCTACTGATTTGTTGGTTAAGGTTAGCTTGAACCAAACGGTATGCCGTTCGCACAGAACTTAAAATCGCTGTCTCATTACTCCGACCGTGAGCAGCCACACATGTGCCACGAATGCCGAGAAGCTGAGCACCTCCAACCTCTGTCCAATCAATGCGTTTTTGGACTCGCCCAATGGCTTGGCGAAATGCTGGATCTTCTTCCATATTAAGAGCCGAAAAACTTTGAGAAAAAATCCCCACAAGGGCTTCTGAAAGTCCTTCAGTAATTTTTAAAAGAACATTGCCAACAAAACCACCACATACGACAACATCAACCTTTCCATGAAAAATTTCATGGCCTTCGCAGTTGCCAGCAAAATTCAGGTTTGATTCAGTAAAGCGAGCATTCGTTTCTTTTACAAGAGAGTTGCCTTTTGTGCTCTCCGAACCAACAGAAAGCAAAGCAACACGAGGAGTGTCGAGTCCCAGTACCTCGCGAGCATACAAGGAGCCCATAACGCCATACTGATAAAGATCAACTGCGCGGGGCTCTACGTTAGCACCAACATCAATAACAACAATCTGCCCCTCAAGAGAGGGCAGTAGAGTTGCTATGCCTGTTCTCCGAACACCATCAAGAGTCCGAAGCAAAAGCGATGAAGCAGCCACAAAGGCCCCAGTTGAACCAGCTGAAATGAGAGCATCAGCTTTTCCAGCCTCCAGGAGCTTCACACTTTGAACAAGAGAACTCTCCGGTTTTTTGCGTATAGCCTCAATTGGATGCTCATCCATATTGATCGTAACCGAAGCATCAACGAACTCGAAGGCATCTTTTTGAACGCCTTCATCTTCTGCGGCCTGCTGGATAGCTTCTGGGTCGCCGATGAGAAGCAACTCCAAATTATCGAGTTCTTGAAGCGCTTGAAAAGCACCTCGCGCAATCACACGTGGCCCCTTATCGCTTCCCATAACATCAACAGCTATCCGCATGGAACTCTCCACAGCATCTACTTTTTCTTACTTAATCGAAGTACGAAGGAATTTAAACCGCAAGTTTAAATTCATAACGACTTTTAAGCTCTTGCGGGCAAAAGATTTTTAAAGGCGCTCTTTAACCTCAAAAACCTTTTTATTTTTCCCATAGTAACCACTTTCTTCGCAAATGCGGTGAGAAATCTTGGGCAGTCCTGAGACTTTACACACAGCAACATTTGCTCCTTGAAGAGCATGGTGAGATTGACGTTTTCCTGAACGACCTCGACTTTGGCGCTTCTTTGGTACGGCCATGATTCTTCCTTTTCTTTCTAGCTAGCTTCTTATACTCTTGTTGTCTTAATATTTTCCCGTTTGAATTCTTCTTCAATACTCTAATCAAAAAAAGAAATAGAAGAAACTTAGTATTCTATTTCCCTCTCTTTATAAGCTCAAGCTTTTCAAGAAAAAAGCAAGCTTTTACTTTTACGGCAAATAAATCAAAAATACAGGTTAAAACTGTGGTTTTGAAGTCGTGCATAACCTTTAGCTTGATAAATTTAATATAAACTTAATCAGAAAAAAGGGTTTTAACTTCCTGAAAAAGCGCTTTTTTACCTTTATCAAGAGCTTCTCCCAGTTTCTGAATATGCTTGCCACCTCCTTGAGCCAAATCCTTTCGTCCTCCTCCACGACCCCCGAGCAGAGTGAAAACTTCGTTTAAAATGTGCACTGCATCTCCTCCACGCTCAACAAATTCTGGTGAAAGCGCGATGAGTACATTAATTTTTGGTTCTTGTTTCCCTGCCAATATAAGAGCGACCAGGTCTGGTTCTTTCATCACCTGGTCCTTAAGCTTTAAAAGCTCGCTCATAGCCATATTATCAAGACTTTTTACCAGGATTTTTTTACCCGCAACCTCTTCAAACTTTTGAGATGTCGGAAGTACTTGAGATGGTTGTTTACGAGCTTGTTGGGCCTTTTTCAAGTCCTTTTGAAGCGCTTCCAGGCGCTCTGGAAGCTGATCAGGACTTGTTTTTAATTTACTCGTAAGATCATAAATAAGCGCCTGTTGTTTTTGAACATACTCAAGCGCAAGCAAACCTGTTAGTGCTTCAATTCGCCGAACTCCTGAAGCGACACTTGATTCTGCCACAATCTTGATTAAGCCTATATCCCCTGTATGTTGAACGTGTGTGCCGCCGCAAAGTTCACACGATACGGTTTTTTCGTTTATTCCCATTTGGAGCATGCGAACTTCTTGACCATACTTTTCTCCAAAGAACATCAATGCTCCAGCTTCACGTGCTTCTGATGGAGTTGTTGTAATCGTTTCGACAGGATAATTTTCTGCAACCCAAGTATTAACATGTTGCTCAATGACCTGTTGTTCTTCAAGGCTGAGCCTAGCTGGATGACTAAAGTCAAAACGCAGCCCTTTGTCATCCACAGAAGACCCCTTTTGATGTACGTGCTCACCCAGCACCTGCCGCAATGCAGCATGTAATAAGTGGGTTGCTGAATGATTTTTACGAATGAAGGATCGACGAGCCTGATCAACATGGGCATTTATTTGATCTCCTAAGGAAAGCTTGCCCTCCACAAGCTTCCCGAGGTGCAAATAATACCCCTCTCGCACCTTCGTATCAGCAACTTCAAAGCGAGCACCTTGGTGCGTCGTAATCAACCCCTGATCACCAACCTGGCCTCCAGCTTCAGCATAAAAGGGGGTTTGCTCCAGAATAAGAACTGCTTCTTGCCCTTCTTCAAGGTTTTCGACGAGTTCGTCTTGAAAACGGATTGCAACTAACTTTGCTTCAAGCATATCTTTTTCATAACCAAGAAAAAGCGTGGAAGAAGCTTGCTTTTTAAGTTGGGTTAACCAACCACGATCAAAGATCTCCTTTGAAAAGCGGCTTGTAAGTCGAGAAGTTGCCCGAAAATTTTTGAAAGCCCGCTTAAAGCCTTCTTCATCAAGCTCAAAACCTTCCTCTTCAACAAAATCTTTCGTAATATCTATGGGCAAACCATAAGTAGAGTGAAGTTCAAAAGCTTTTTCTCCAGCGAGCACGTTCTGATCATTCTCTCTTAAAGCCGCAAACTCTTCTTCAAGACGAGCAATACCTTTACTCAAAACGCGAGCAAAATCATTCTGCTCTTGTAAAATACTTTGATGAATAAGGGCCTGATGGGCTTTGATATTATGATAATCAGGAACATCACCATAAAGTTCGACAACTTCTTCCACGAGTTGGTGCAAAAAAGGTCCTTGAAAACCAAGCTTTGTCCCATCACGATAAGCACGACGAAGAATCCGCCGCAAAACATACCCCTGTTTTTCATTACTTGGACTCACACCATCGGCAATAATAAAGACTGCTGCTCGGATATGGTCTGCAATCCGTTTTTCTCTTATCAGGTCCTCACCTTCCAGCTCCTGAGAACCTCCAGAACAAAAACGCTGATAGGAAGTAAGAGCGTTTTGGTCTTGAATCACAAGCTTGCGAAGCTTTGTGCGTATTGGCATAAATAACGAGCTATCAAGTGTTGTAGTGGCACCTTCCAATACCATTATAAGCCGCTCAAAACCACCTCCAAAGTCGATGTTCTTTTGAGGCAATGCCGTGAGCACACCTTGCCCAGGCACAGGGCCGCTCCGTTGATATTGCGTAAAGACAATATTTCCCAGCTCCATGAAACGCTGATCGTTGTTTTCTGGTGTATCCTTGTCTTTGAGCTCAGGTAAATTATAGCTCTCTCCCAAATCATAAAAGACCTCAGAACATGGTCCACAGATTGTATTGGGTCCCTGGCTGATACATCCCGCAGGCCAGAAATTATCATGCTCATCCATACGATAAATCCAACCACGCTCATGAAGATGAGGCACCATAGCAGCCCAAAGTTCATAAGCTTCATCGTCTTCTTTATAAACTGAGACTCGCAGCTTATCTATTGGCAGGTCGCACCAGGCCTTTGAAGTATAAAATTCCCACAGCCACTCAATGGCTTCTTTTTTGAAGAAATCACCAAAACTAAAAAAACCAAGCATCTCAAAGAATGTATGGTGACGAGCCGTCTTCCCCACATTTTCCAAGTCAGGCAGTCGAATACATTTTTGAGTTGTAGTAGCCCGTTTCGTGTTATGATGTAAATTTCCGGTAAAATCATCCTTAAATTGATTCATGCCAGCGCCGGTAAAAAGCAGAGAAGGATCGTTGGCAGGCACTAAACTATCAGAATCGATCTTGCGACAGCCTTTCGACTGAAAGAATTCGACAAAAAGCTTTCGCCAATAATTTGGGTCTTTTACCACAATTCACTCCCTCAACCTTTAATACGAAACAGAACCACGCCCTTCTTGTATTTTCAAACTATATAGGGTCATATACTTTAAAAACTTAGATAAAAAAAGAAGCACTATTCCAAAAAAGCCACGAATCAAATGCAACTCAACCCAACTGAAGCGTTCCTGTTAAATCACTTAAACGCTCAACCTTTGCTTCTTCTAATTTTTCTTCGAGTTCCTTTAATATTCGCATGCCAATATCAGGCTCCACAAAAAGCATGGTGCCAATTTGAATTGCACTGGCACCGGCTACTATAAACTCGAGAACATCATCAGCATTATGAATACCACCAATGCCAATCACAGGGATATCAACCGCTTGAGCAGCTTGAAAAACACACCGCAGCGCAACAGGTTTTACAGCAGGACCACTTAAACCGCCAATTCCTCGAGTAAGTAAAGTTTTCTTCGCCCTCCAATCAATAGCCATACCAACTAAGGTATTAATCAAGCTCAAAGCATCCGCACCACCAGCTTCCGCTCCTCGAGCAATTTCTCCAATGTTGGTTACATTTGGAGAAAGTTTGGCTATAAGGGGAAGCTTGAGCACTTTTTTAACTTGAGAAATGAGTTCTTCGCAAGCTTGGGGTTCTGTTGAAAAACGTAACCCTGCCTTGACGTTAGGGCAGCTTAAATTGAGCTCAACACCTGCCACATCAGGCTGATCGTTCAATCGTTCAGCAAGCCAAACGTATTCTTCTAATTCATGCCCGACAATATTAACAATAATCTTTGTATCAAATTCTTTCGTTAGTTCTCTCATAGCTGGCAAGGTTTGCTGGCTAAAACTTTCCCAGCCTTCATTTTGCAAACCAATTGCGTTTAGCATGCCCGCAGGTGTTTCAGCAGTTCTCGGGTAAGGATTCCCCTGGCGAGGTTCTCGGCTAATCGACTTCCCAACGATTCCACCCCAGCTCTTTAACGAACCATAACGAGCAAGTTCAACCCCATAGCCCGCTGTTCCGCTTGCTGTCAAGAGTGGGGTGTGCAATGGTATTGAAGCTATGCGTGTTGAAAGGTCTGCCATTTTATGTAAGCTTTTTCAGATTATGCCTCTTCAGAGTTTTCCTCATCCTCTTTACGATTTATTCCTGATCCAAAAAGAGTCAGCCCAGTTAAACCAATAATTCCACCAACAATAAAAACATCCGCAAGGTTAAAAATCGGCCACTTACGGGTATGTCCTGCGGATTTTTCTTCTGGGCTTAACCCCGCAGTAGCGTAAATAGGAATATCAAAAGGCCAGTAAAGAAAATCACGAACCGCTGTTGTTGGCTCTCCGTAATGAGGGTTTGGTTGATCTCCAAGGGAGTGGCGAAGGTCAAGGGTTTGGTGAAAAATTCGATCGTGCAAATTCCCTAATGCACCGCCGGTAATAAGGCTAAGAACAAAAAGCATGAACCAGCGGCGAGTCGGCGTCTTGCGAATATAATACAATACGACCCCAAGCACCATAATACTTAAAAGTGTAAGCAAAAAAGTGTGTCCAGCTGCTATTGAAAAGGCTGCTCCATAATTCTCGGCCCACTTAAAATGCAAAAAACCAGGCATGAATTCAAATCCTTCAAAGCCAAGAGTATAGTCATATTCTCGTCTTTCAAGCCCATTATGCATCGTAACCATTTTTGTCAAATTCTCTTGGGCCCAACTCTTTGACCATAGATCAAGCCCTGCAAAAGCAAGAACCAAGACCCAGAAAAATGCCTTTCGGACAAAAAGATCCTTAAGCCCCGCAAACAAACCTTGAAAGAAGCTAGTCTTCTTCGCCTGATCAATTTGCTCTTCCATAATTTCCTATCTTTTCTGCTCGCTCTTTTAAAAGCTTATTGAAACTTGCCGCTTCTTTGATCTTAATACAAAAAACTTTGTTTGTCGCGGTTCGTATAGTGTTTAGCCGTCTGAATTCTCTCCTTATAGGTATGGAACATTGGATATTCACAAATAAAATGTTAAAAAGCCCGCAAAAGATGAAAAGAGGAGAGAAGGCCAATGATTCAAAAGCTTTTGATAGCGAACCGAGCAGAAATCGCCAGTAGAATTATTCGTAGTGCAAAACAGCTTGGCATTACGAGTGTAGCCCTTTACTCCGATGCAGATGCGCGTTTACCTTTTGTCGAAGAAGCCGATGAAGCTTATTATCTCGGCCCTTCACAAGCTGATCAAAGTTATCTTTCCAGTAATAAAATTTTAGCGATTGCTCAAGGTTGTGGTGCTGATGCAATCCATCCTGGCTATGGTTTTTTATCAGAAGACCCACGCTTTTCCCGTTCGGTACAAGATGCAGGTCTTATTTTTGTGGGCCCTTCTCCAGAGGCCATGGAAAAGCTTGGTAGCAAGTCTGCGGCAAAAGCCATAGCAGAACAGGCAGAGGTTGAAGTTGTTCCCTGGTTTGAAGTTCCTGCAGACAAGAGTTTAGAGCAACTCAACGAACATATATCCCAAGCTGCTGACCAGATTGGATACCCTGTCATTCTTAAGCCTATTGCCGGCGGCGGCGGCAAAGGCATGTATCGTTGTGAAAATAAGCAAGAACTCCTTGAACGAACTGAACGCGCACGTCGTGAAGCTCAAGCAGCCTTTGGTGACCAAGGATTGCTGGTAGAAAAATTTCTTGTTTGTCCTCGTCATATTGAGGTCCAGATTTTAGCTGACCATCACGGCAAAGTTTTGCATTTGTATGAACGTGAATGCTCAATCCAGCGTCGTAACCAAAAACTTATTGAAGAGACTCCCTGCGCTTTTCTTAATCAAGCACAACGGGAAAAACTGTGTGCAGATGCCGTTGCCATTGCAAAAATAGCAGGCTATACCAATGCTGGAACCTGCGAGTTTCTTTATGATCGAATTTCAGGGAAGTGGTATTTTTGCGAAATGAACACACGGCTTCAAGTCGAACACCCAATCACCGAAGAAGTTACGGGGGTTGACTTGGTTCAACAGCAGATTTTTATTGCTTCTGGAGAAAAGCTGAAACTCGAACAAAGCGATATTCAACAACAAGGACACAGTATAGAGTTCAGAATCATTGCCGAAGATCCTTTCCAAAATTTTGCTCCTTCGTTAGGCACCCTCCAATACTTCAATCCTCCAAGCCAAACCGATGCCAAAGATGATAAAATTCGGAATGAACTTGGCTATTCCCAGGGGAACCAGCTTAGTCCGTTTTATGACTCCTTACTTGCAAAACTTATTGTTTCTGGAAAAACCCGACAAGAGGCTATTGCTTCTTCCCAACAAGCACTTCAAGAGTTTATGGTTTTAGGGCTTCAAACCTGCATCCCATTCCATATAGCAATGCTCTCAGAAGAGAGTTTCCTTCAATCCGACTATCATATCCATAGAGCTGAAGAACTCATAAGCCAAGGATTTTTGGAGCAATATAAGACACAAACCCGGTCGGTCCTCAATCACGTTTTGAACCCGCTCGAAACAGTCGCGCTGATTGCAGCACGAATGAAACTTGAGAGGGAAAAACGTTATCAAGTGGCTTTTCAGAAACGTTCTGATGGTAGGGGTTCAAGCTCACCCAATGGGACTCGAGCAGAGCTCCCTCTTCATTACCACGTTTCTATAGGCGAAGATTTTTCAACAGAGATCAAGCTTGAACAAAAGGAGCTTTTATTATCAATCTCGAGAAAAGATATTTTTTGTTATCAAATAGATCTCAGCGACCAAGAAAGCATTCCTTACAGCTTTTGTTGGAAAAACAACGGTTGCGAAATTTTTTATCAAGGCATAAATTATAACGTTAAGATTCAAGAAAAACGCTTTAAGCATTATGCAGCCTTAATTAAGCCGCCGCAAACAAGCAGTGGAAAAGAAATAAAGGCGCCTATGCCCGGCTTGGTCATGGCGCTTTTTGCTCAAGAGGGAGAAAAAATAAAAGCGAAACAGTCCCTTTTAACACTGAATGCCATGAAGCTTGAAAATGACATCCGATCACCAGTTGAGGGCACTGTCCAAAAGGTTCATGTCGAAGCTGGCCAAGCTGTTGAAAAGGGTGCTCTGCTTATGACGCTGTCATAGTAAAGCACCCTTGAGAGTAATACTTCGGAAAATCTAACGCTTTGAGAAAGTTTTAGATCGGGCAACAACCCAAAAGCTTCCCATAAGGATAATAAGAAGGAAAGCAAAGAAAAATTGTGAGTTTGTTTGTCCGAGCACACAGCCACCGCCGCCTCCACTGGAGCCGAGGCCAGAAAGCGACGAGACACCTCCGTTGCCCGTGCCATTGCTACTTCCCCCTGCCTTTTGCGCAACCTGAAGGGCTAAGTCTTTTTCAACGCTCTGGTTTGTGCTGTCCGTTACACGGAAACGCAAGTTTATACTGCCTGCACTGCCAACCGTTGGTATCCCTGAGATTTCACCGCTGCTGGAATTCAAGCTTAACCCCTGAGGCAAAGAACCACTCACCAGCGTCCAAGTCAAAGCACCCGTGCCACCGCTTGATGTAAGCGTTGAAGAATAGGCTTGACCTTCAACTGCGGTTGCTAAAGATGAGGTTGTAATCGTTATACTCGAGGACTGAGCAGAAACCTGAAGGGCTAAGTCTTTTTCAACGCTCTGGTTTGTGCTGTCCGTTACACGG
>CAZJPQ010000013.1:0-20341 GCA_964548115.1 uncultured Planctomycetaceae bacterium | reverse complement strand
GTGCCACCGCTTGATGTAAGCGTTGAAGAATAGGCTTGACCTTCAACTGCGGTTGGCAAAAAAGTGGTTGAAACACTCAAGCTTGAAGACTGGCTTAACACTTGAAGCAAAAGATCTTTTTCAGCTTGGCGATTGGCCGCATCAATGATTTTTACACGGAAAGAATAAGTGCCTTGAGCCCCTGTTACAGGGATACCTGAAAGTAACCCATTAGAAGCTAGGCTTAGACCACTTGGTAGATTGCCACTTACAAGTGACCAGGTTAGCAGGCCTAGCCCACCAGACGCTTTAAGCACCACAGAATAGGGCTTGTTCTCATCAGCATCCAAGAGGTTCAGCGTTGTAATACTGGGAGCAAGTGCCGTATTTCTCACTTGAAGCGTAAAAGATTTATTAACTTTTACTTTACTGCCATCGCTCACTTCAAAACGCAAGGAATAGTCCCCCGCACTGCCAGCAACTGGTGTCCCACTGACAATTCCAGTATTAGAATCAAGACTAAGTCCTCCAGGAAGCACTCCTTTAAACAGACTCCAGGTAAGGGGAGCTGAACTGCCCTCTGCCTTAAGAGTTGCAGAATATGGCTTCCCCTCTATAGCATCAACAAGAGAAGCTGTTGTAATTGCAAGAGGAAGAGAAATAACCCCTGTTTGGATTTGAAGATTATCAATAAAAATTGCATTTTCTATTGGAATACCATCAAAGGAATAGTGGACTAACCAGCGAAAGCGAAAGCGAAGTTCTCCAGAATTGGGGGTTCCGACCCCAGAAACAAGGAAGCTGGTTGTCTGAAAAACTTTCTCTGTATCATCCCGGTAAATCCCCGAAGGTAAAGCGCCACCTCCAGAAGCAATATTCCACGATTGACCATCATCATCACTCCACTCAAAAACAAGGTTCGTATCCCAATCTACCCCCTGATTTGAAAAATTCATAATCTGATAATCAAATTGAGCAAGAAAATCACTGGCACCACCAGATTGGACAGCCCATTCAAGCTTACCCACATAGCCATCATCTGCACTTTCCCAGCGAGTAGGATCATTCGCATCCCCCTGAGATATTTTCCAGGACAAGGGCCCACCAAGAGAATCAAGTCGCAAACTCATTTGGCTTCGGCTCTGCTCTCCTGTATCAAAACTCACCCTTTGCATCGATCCAAGTTCAAGCTGATACTCGTTGACGTCCCCTTCAAAATCCTCAAAATGAGGAAATGGCGCTAAAGGTTTAAGAACATAGAGCCCGAAAGGTCTTGTATAACTTTTGCCAGCACTGTCATTGACACTTAACTCAAAATCATATTGCGCTCCACCACTTCCGAGCGGTGGAGTAGCACTGAGCTCTCCTGTGTTTACATCAAGCATCAACCAACTGGGTGCACCACTGATTGACCAAGTGTAGGGAGCTGTGCCAGCATCCGCCTGCAAAATTGTCTGATAACTTGTATTTTCCCGAGCCTTTGGCAAAAACTGCCCTGTCACAATGCAGACATCATCTGTGATCCGGATAGTGTAATCTTCAGCCTCTCCTTTACCAGTATGCTCCTGGCTATAAGGGTCAATATTAATCCCCTGAAAAAGCTCACGAACTCTCAAGCGAGTATCTCCACAACGAGCATGAGCTGGAACGGTAAAAGGAAACGACGCCCATGCGCTAGCCCCAAGCCCTGTTTGTTCTCCAATTTTTTCACCGGCATCATCAAAGTCACCATCTCCATTGAAGTCAATCCAGGCAGCAAAACTATTATCAGAAGGGTTTGTACCTGTCTCAAGCTCAAGGGTATAATTTCCCCCCACATCAAGATGAACCACTGCTCCTATGGATGTGAAATCCTGATAGTAGGGAAGAAAGCCACTTGGGCCATTATTATCATGCTTAAAGATATCTAAGCGCACACTATTGCAATAATGACCGCCTGAAACTTGACCTGTCAGAGGAATTTCATATTGAGCAAAAAGAGCTGCTTGAAACCCAAGTACCATAGTCAAAGCAAATACCCACAACCACGAAAAACCAAAACTTTTCATTACCCTTTTACCTCCATATGAATAAGAGTCTCTTTCACTCTTGATATCATGAAAATAGATTTATTTTGCTTGATAGTGCTAACCTCGTTCAAAAGCGACAAACGCCCAAAACGCATAATAACGCTGAGAGCCCTCAAAAACAAGTTAAGATCTACTCCTGTTCAAAGATTTTTCAAAGCCCGAACCTTTATTCATGGAGCTAACCCCATGAAAACTATAGAGCTCTGTCTAACACCATGGCAACACAGCTAAAATAATGGAGAAGAAATTTGCGCTAGTTTTCAAAAAGCTCGAGAGCCTCAGGTACGCTTTGAACAAATTGAAATATTTGTGAAAGACCGAGCAAATCAAAAATTTCTTTTGCTGTTTTTGTCGGGTTCATAAGAATGATTTTCCCACCGGTTTCCTGTGCCGTCGTCAAAGCACCGATAAAAACCCCAGCTCCAGCGGAAGAAATGTATTCAACCTGTGAAAGATCTATAAGTATGTGTTTTTTTTCGCCTTGAAAGAGATTTGCCAAAGCTCGATCAAAAAGCTCAAAAGTATGGGCATCAAGCCAACCACGAATTTTGACGAGTGTCACTTCAGGTGAAGGTTCATCAAAGGTAATTTCAAATTCGTTCATGTGTCGTACCTGAATTTTTAAACTTGCCTGGTTCTAACCCTTATACACAAGAACCTCAAATATTTATGATGAATTGTTGAGCTCTTCATATATCCAAAGTATACGTCCGACCTGCTTTTTGAAAACTATTCTGCTAAGATATTTTTATCAATCGCAAGGAAAACACCTATGAGTTATCCACTATATATTTAACTAACACAAGCTTATTCCCCTGGTCCTCTTCTTGAAAATCATAACGGATTTCATCCATAACTTTTCCCAGAATATGGAGCCCCAAGCCTCGTTTTTCACCGTTCATGACATGCTCGTCTATGTCCACCCCACGTCGACCCACTTCTGCTGCTGTATCAAAACGTGGTCCCTGGTGTAAAATGGTAATCGAAAGGGCCTTGCCATCAGAGACAACCTCAAGGCAGATTACTCTTTCTTTTTGCGATGAAACAGCATGCACAATAGCATTCGAAATAGCCTCATCAACTGCAAGCACAACCTGACGAGCATCCTTATCTGACATCAGCGTCTGTTTAAGGGCTTCAGTCACGAACGAACGAGCATTCACCAGCTGGTCCGTCTGGGCTGAAAACCTCGATTCTTTCTTAAACAGTTTCTCGCTCATTTATTCTATTCTCTTAAAACAACTCATTAATCAACCCTTAAAGATACAACTGTAATATCGTCATGCTGTTGATCTGTCTGGGCATGGTTTTCAATGGCGTTGACAAGGTGCAGGAGATAATCATTTGAAGACATCTGGGAACAGCGGATTGTTATTTCCTTCAAGCGATCTTCGCCAAATTCTTCATTCTGGGGATTCATAGCCTCAGTGACACCGTCAGTATAGATTACAACACGATCTCCACTTTCAAGTTGAATCGCTTTTTCTGCCATATTTTTTTCAAAAAGCCGTCCATCCTTATCAAACCCAAGAGCAATTCCTCCCGGGTTAATCTCATAGCACTTCTTAGAAGAAGCCCGATAAAGGAGCAAAGGCGTATGGCCTGCACTGGAAACGGTTAAAACTTTACGAGGAACATCAAGCACCATATAAAAGGCCGTGACAAACATGCCCCGTTTAATGTCCCGAGCAATAATTCTGTTAACCTTGCAGAAGATATCTTTTGGCGAAAGGTTTTTCTGAGCCTCATAATTAATCAGCGTTTTTGTCATCATCATAACAAGAGAACCAGGAATACCTTTGCCAGAAACATCAGCACAAATCATTCCAATATGCTCTTTATCAATCAAGAAGAAGTCGTAATAATCCCCTCCGACTTCTTTTGAAGGCGAGTAATAGGCTGAAGCATCATAACCTGGAATTTTTGGAACATGCTGAGGGAGAAGGTTCTCTTGAATTTCTTTCGCCATATTAAGGTCGTGCTGCTGCGATTGGTTTTGTCGCCAAAGCTCTTGCCCCAGCCTGAGGTTTGTTGCCATTTCCCCGAGAAGCTGAGCGAGCAAGCCCACCTCATCCTTTGAGTAAATGCGGGGACGATGATCGAAGTTGCCTGTTGCTATGATATTCACATCCTGCATCAAAGATTGAATTGGGCGAGCAATATTTCCACCAACAAAGAAGGCTACAAAGAGAGTAACAACAAGGCTAACCCCTGTTATTACAAATATCCATGTAATAACTTTTATGCGGGCTTCTTCAACGGCATGGGAATTGAGAAAAATTCGTACTTCCTCTTTTCCACCAGCTGATTTGTGAGCATATTCTCGCACTTTCCCAACCTCAGGAGAATGCCCTTTGCGCATTTGAATGTCACCCAAGGTCGTTTGAGTCTTAACTTCAGGGGTGAAGTTTTCAAGGCCGACCACAATCTGACAAGCTTTATTGCTATCAAAATTGGCCTCTGACAACTTTTGGACAAAAGCCATTCCTTCGGTATTTGGAACATAACTCACGCCTGCAACCTGGGCTTTGCTATGGGCAGAAAGTCCATATTTGCTCAGTCGTTTGATTTCCTTGTTTTTTAATGACTGAAGCAACCCAGCCACCGTAAAGTGATAGAGAGCCTGTGGTCCATCTCCAAAAAGATCCTGGCCAATGCGTTTAAAACCAAAGAGAGGACTATTTCCAGGAGGCCAATCTTGAGCAGATAATGGAAGTTTCTCCAGTTTCCGGCTTGAAGGCGACTTATCCCCTTGAAATGTCTTCCACTCTGGACCAAGTAAAGCTTCTGCTTTTTCAAGATGGTTCGAATTTTCAGTTAAAGCTTTCTGGGCTTCAAGGGCATTTGCAACTCTCAGCCATTCAAGATCAGCCTTCATTTCTGTAATACTAAGATAAGAACCATCGGGGTGAGCAGGGTGAAAAACATATTCGTCAGATTTTCTCACCTCATAACCATAACGCTTCAACACGTCATTCCATAACCCCTGTATTTTATTACGATCTTTTTTATCTTGAACATCTGAGCTCTCTTTGAGACTTGCATAGTAAGCAAGAAGCATGCTGTCGCTAAGCCAGTCGTTATATTGACGACCAATAGTATAAACAAATTTTGTATAACCGACCCCTGCCTGATTCACGGTTTCTTCAATAGCATTTGATGTAATACGAGAAACCAGAACAAAGAAAAGAATCACAATACAAGCAGCAAGCCCTGCCATAGCAATTACAACTTTTGTTTTAATGCTCATGCCTCGAGACGAGCGCACCCTTGGTCGAACAGCTCCTGGGTTTTGACCACTTTTCTTTGGAGAAGAAGCGTTGCGACTTACTGCTTGCTGGCCCCCTTTTAAAGGGAGTTTTGGACGTACTGGTAATTTTGGGTTACCTCCCTGCCCTTGAGCAACGGTCGGAGGTATTTGGTCTCCAGAACCTGGGAGCTCCCTTTGGCCTCGTGGTTGTTGAGGAAATGATGAGGATTGCTGGGGCGAGGTCTTCGCCATGGTTATAAAATCCTTGTCCAAGGTTTAAAGGCTACGCTAGAGCTTGAAGTTTCTTAAACTTAAAAAAAGACTCAAAACTTTTTAAGGATATGAAAACTTTCTTGTTATCAGCAAGTTATAGCACGATTTTCGTGTTTAAAGCGTTCAAATTAAAAAGCATTCCTTAATTTCCTGATCATACAAAATAGATAGACTTCTGCATGATTAAGAACAAATATTTGTAATCATTAGATTGTATATTTTAAAGCCCGGAAAACCATGGAAATACCTTCTATCCGTTCTACTCTCGCTCCTCCCGACATGCTTCGTTTTCTATATACCCTACTTACGAAAATAAAAACCTAAAAACGACTTGCTCACTTTAAGTCTCATTCAAAATATCTTTGAGCTTTTTAGGCAATGTAATTTTAGGAACGTTTTCCAGAAATCGAAGGATATGCTTATCCTGAAGTAAAAGTTGCTGCAAAAACTCTTCTGCCTGGTTCTCTTTTCCCGAATAATACAAAGCAAGAGCATAAAAAAAGCCAGCTTCGCTGTGCTCTGGTTCAATTTCTAAAGCTTGTTCAAGAGGGTCAAGAGCTTCCCTAAAGTGTTTCTCTTGTAAGAGCTGTTTGCCTAAAAGAGAAAGCCAACGAATATCGTCAGGCATAGAGCGCTTTGCCTGACGAGCGGCTTCAAGTGCATGTTCTGGCTCGTTCATGGCTTCATAGACAGGGACCAATAAGGCCCAGGCATAAGCGTTTGAAAAATCTTCACTCACTGAGCGCAAGCCCGTATCCCGGGCAAGCTCGAACTTTCCCTGCTTGAAAAGCTCTTGAGCTTCACGATAAAATGGGCATTCTTCGCCTCTTTGCTTCATCGCCAACCTTCAAAGTCGTAAAGAAAACACATGACCATTTTCTTTATCTGCTTGCTCTTGGACCAGTTTTGATCAAACGTTTCAAGGATTTGACAACCTTAAAAAGGAAGCTACATTTTTTTGCTTTTAATAAATAGTTTTTAGCTTCTATTTTTTGGAAAAGAGTTATGAAAAAATAAAAAAATCGTTTATGCGGGCTCTGCTTTGGTTCTCTGGTTTCTTCGTGTGAGTAAGTATTCAGCAAAATCCAAGTCTTCTGGTGTTGTAATTTTAATATTTTTATAGTCACCCGGGACAAGAGCAACTTCTCCTCCACTTTGTTCAAAAATGCTGGCGTCATCCGTTGCCAGAGTGTGATCAAAATTTTGCTGATAAGCTCTAAGCAAACGAGTTCGCTCAAAAACCTGGGGGGTTTGGACTGCAACCAGTTGCTTGCGGTCTAACGTTCGTTTCACCTGATTCGAAGCCGTTTTTTCTTTAACTGTATCTTTCACAGGAAGTGCTAAAATCGCTGCTCCAACAGCTTGAGCCTGAGCACTTACTTTTTCAATCAGGTTCTGTTCAACGAAAGGACGAACAGCATCATGGATCATCACAAAGGATGATGGCCTTTCTAAGGCTTCAAGTCCACGTAAAACACTTTCGTGACGACTTGCTCCTCCTGCAACCAAAAGCTGCACACCACGTGCTCGAAACGTTTTTATAAGAGTATTCTCTGAAGATTCCTGATCGAGTCTGCACAAATCAGGACAATTCTTTCCGAAAGCTGATTCAAGAAAAACCCGCGACACCACGATAATCCGTTCGCACAGCCAATCGCAGGCTTGAAAAGCTGCCAAAGTATAATCAATGATTGCTCGTCCTTGAAGCTGAAGAAAAGGCTTTGGGACCTTCGTCTTCATACGACTTCCTGTGCCTGCTGCCACAAGAATCAAAGATGTTGCAGGAAGTTTTGACATGTCTTATTCATGCTTGTAAAGAACCACTCTGAAATTGAAATTCTTTAACTCATTAAAGGTATTTATTTTCTCTGCATCCGAAAGAAACCTATTCAAAATTACAAAAGGAGTGTCTTAAAGACACTCCTTTTCATAAAAATAACCTAGAAAACACAGCTATTTCTTTTGGATATATTTACCACTATTTTGGTTGGCAAGATCCTTCATGAATTTCTTCGCTGCACTGCTTCCGCCAATTTGGATGCACACCAGCTCACAGCCATTTGCCCTTAAATGCTCGTACCATTGGGGAAAGTGTGAAAGAATTTTAGAAGCACCACCATAACCACCAGGCGCTCCACTATCACTGTTTGGTCCACCATCACAAAGAAAGAAAATCTTGTGCAAATCCGTTCCATAAAGAGTACAGGCCTTTTTCAAAGCCGTATAAGCAGGAGTTGAGCCACTGGCTCTCATCTTTTGAATCTCGTTAATGGCGGCTTGCTTATTGCCCTCTGTTGCTTTGATGCGGGAATCATACCAGGTCCATTCAGGACCTCCACCAAAGGTTACAACCGCAAACTCATTATCTTCTGTCAACCCACTGATAACACGAATAGCCTCTGCTTTAACTGTCCTCAGAAAACTTGGTCTTGAAACCACGTTTCCATTCCAATCTTCTATTGGGGTAGAAAGTGTTGAACTCATTGATCCTGAACGATCGAGCACAAAAACAAAGTTACCAACGACAGGCTCGCCAAAAAATGGAGGCGCATCCCCTTCAGCTACTACAGGTGGATCACGAGGCTCTTGTTCGCGGGGTGGTTCTGGACTTTTCTTCTGAACTGGAGGAAAACCTGTAGTAACAGGTGGCGTGTTCACTTTCTTCGATGGAGAGCCTTGCTTCTTTGGCAAAACAAGACGAAAAGGCTTTGCTCCTTTGTCATCGTTTTTGCCTTGATCACTTTCTCGCCGGATTTCCGGGGTTTTATTTTGAGCTTCTAACCCTTGAGCTAGGCCAAAGCAAAAAACACTGAAAAGAAGTAAAAACGCAACTCGAAAAATTTTAGACATAAGGGGGGCTCCTTCCATTTCACTACAAAAAACTAAAATACGATTTTGCTGCCCCTAACGATCCATGGACAACCTAAGCCTTTTTAATTATATCAGATAGCATTCAGAATTGTTAGGAATTAATTCTCAGATCACGGAAGAATTATTGAGCTTTAATCTGGCTTCTGGGGCAATTCCCTTGGAAATAAGCATTTTAAACTCAAAGACTCTGTCAGCTTCTTTCTTCTTATTCTTTCTCTTTGAAAATTTCAGGGCTAAACCAAAGCAAAAAACACTTTGTTCCCTAGCTTGTCTTTGCAAGCTCTTTAAGCGCTTGGTCTGCTTGTTCTTTGCTCGGTGCTTTGCCATGCCATTTATAACCATCTGCTTCCATGAATTGCACGCCTTTCCCCATAAGGGTCTTGGCGATCAAAACAACAGGTTTCCCCTGATGCTCAAGAGCCTGGTTCAAAGCTTCAAAAAGTGACTGAAAACTATGACCGTCACATTCAATGACTTTCCAGCCAAAAGCTCGCCATTTATCAGCGAAAGGCTCAAGGGACATAACATCTTCTGTTGTGCCATCAATCTGGGCATCGTTGCGATCAACAATTGCAATCAGATTATCAAGCTTATAGTGCACTGCACTCATGGCAGCTTCCCAGATCAGCCCTTCCTGGCACTCCCCATCTCCCAATAAAGAAAAAATGCGATTGTCCTTTTTATCAAGCCTGCAAGCTATGGCCATTCCAACAGCCATTGAAAACCCATGACCGAGGGACCCGGTGCTAGCCTCAATCCCTGGCGTTTTTGTCATTGAGGGATGGCCCTGAAGTTCTGCCCCTGTTTTTCTGAGTCTTGAAAGCCACGATTTTGGGAAGTAGCCCTGATCTGCTAAGCATGCATAAAGCACTGGACAGATATGGCCATTGGAAAGCACTAAGCGATCCCTTTCTGCCCAGGCAGGATCATCCGGCCGATGCCGAAGAAAACCACCGTAATAAAGGGCAACAAAGACATCAGCCATACCAAGAGATCCACCCGGATGACCCGAGCCTGCTTCTGTCAGCATTTCAATAATGTCTTTACGAACACCCTGGGCTGCGGTGTGTAGCTTCGTTTCGAGTTCAGGGGTGTATTCTATCATAAATCGGTCTTTTTATTTTTAACATAGGAAAAGAAGTATCGAATCTACAAACTCAGAAAACATTGCTTTTAAAACCTTTTTGCTGAGGATGCCACGTCATTCTATGCCTTATTGCCCGAATTTTCGAGTTGAAGCCTGAGCTGCCCGCATGCTGCAGAAATCGAACGGCCTTTCTTTTTGCGGGTATGAACTGAAAGGCCTAAACTTCTCAAAATTTGAGAAAAGCGTTCTACGGCACGAGCATCAGGGGCAGCCAACCCGCTCCCTGTCACAGGATTCATTGGTATCAGATTAATATTTGTTCCTTGTCCCTGTTCTCTCATCAGTCCCGCTAACTCGTAAGCATCGCTGGTATGGTCATTAACCCCTTTAACCAATGTGTATTCCCAGGTAACCTGGCGCCCACTTGTTTCCTGATATTCACGAGCAGCACCAACAATTTCGTGTACTCCTCCATAAAGAGCATTCGTAGGGATAAGCTTCTCCCGCAAAGTATCGTTTGCAGCATGAAGGGAAAGAGCAAGGTTAATATGAAGTCCCATCCTTGCCAACTCACGGATGCGCTGAGGAAACCCAACACTTGAAACTGTAATCCGTCGAGATGACATGCCAAACCCCCATGATTCGGTCAACACCCTCAAAGACCTAAGAAAAGCATCCCAATTATGAAGAGGCTCTCCCATTCCCATATAGACCACATTCGTCAACCATTTTCCCTCTTCCAGGATCTCTGGAAAAGCATAAAACTGTTCAAGAATTTCACTTGTGCTCAGATGTCTCTTCAGACCTTTCTGCCCAGAAGCACAAAAATGGCAGCCCATGGCACACCCCGCCTGAGTCGAGATACAAAGCGTACGGCGTTCACTTCCGTTAGCATTCTCTTCAAACATCAAGACACTTTCAATAATGCTGCCATCGGGAAAACGCAATGCAACTTTTGTCGTCGTTTCGGCATCCTTTTGAACTTCGAGAGGCTGTGCTTGTCGCAAGCTGAAGTGCTCCTTCAAGAAAGCTCTCAAATCAAGAGATAAGTTGGTCATGGCATCAAAATCAAGCACCTTGTCTTGATAGATCCAATGGGCAATCTGTTTTGCCCGAAAGGGCTCAATTTTCACGCCTGAAGATTCGGCTTCGGCCTTCTCCTGAATCAGCTTCTGGAGTGCTTTGGGCTCAAGACCCAACAATGACGGCTGTACTGGAAGGTGCTTTGACATAGGTATGGGTTGCTTTCAATTATTCAGGTCTCAGTTTTAACCAGCGTGCTCCTGCTTGAGACGTCTGTCAAAAACGACAGATGCAAAGAGAGCATGAAACCTGAGGGATGATGCTCTGAGCAGCTTTCTTTTACTCATACAATGTTTTTAAGAATTATGCAGCACTCAACTTTACTCAATTCTTGAATCAAAGAGCATTCTTTAGGAAAAGATAATTGCATTATGATGGCTTTTGATTTGTTATACGCGATCACAAGCAATTTGCTGTTGTTCAATACTAAAAAAACAAAAATATAGATCTCAAAAATCAACTATGGAAAATAAAACTATGAAAACAATACTTTCTCGACCTTTTCTTATTGGGCTGCTCGGTTTCAGCTTGCTTAGCTTAGGTCTCTTAGGCTGCCAAAATAGCCAAGCAGCCTTATACCATCCCTATTTTGATGCCATGGTAGTAGAATCTTCCGATAAACGCCAGCCACCGTTTGAACTTTCAAACCCAATCGTAAGCGATCTTAATCTGGTTTATGAATTTGAAAAATTATTTTACTACGAGTGGGCGGGACTTGATGAAAATGGAGAAATCGTGGCTGCCGATGATTCTTCAGTTTTAAGCCTTTACTTCACGGACACGGCTAACCAACTCCATAGCTTTGATGACAAGCATCTGGTTTTGCAGCTTCAAATTGAAGATGATGGCACCATCAGCAACGGCTCTTTTGCCAGCTCTCCCGCAGGAGTCGCTTCATTTCTTGATGGAAAAATCAGTGATTCTCTGGTTGCTGGACAAGCGCTGATACTCTATAAGGACCGAAAAGTCGTTATCGGCCAACTTGATGCACGCTTTCGTTCTTTCGATATAAATGCAAGTTTTCGGGCTCTCGTACGCGAGCATAAACCCTGAAATCCTGAAAAATTACGCTCCTTGGGGCTTTCTATTTCTCAAGAATAACTGTATATTCAACCAACTAAAAATAAAACGGGGTCAAGAGAGGCTATACTGAGATAGGTTTTGGCCCCTCTATATCCATCAATTGTTTCAGGTCTATCGTTCAAGCACGTGGTAAAGTTTATGGGTAGCGATCAACATATTTTTATATCGGATCTGAAACCAGGCCCCTTAGATGGGACATATCGTGTATTGAACCCGCGTTTGCTCAAAACTTCTCGAGGAGATGACTACCTGGCCTTGGGGCTGAGTGATCGTAGCGGAGAGGTCAATGCTAAAATATGGCAGGTACCAGCCAATATTCTTGAAGAGATCAGTGCTGGCACTTTTTTATCACTCCATGGTCGAGTTGAAATTTTTCGAGAGCGGCCTCAATGCATTATTGAACGTTTTGAAGTGGTTGATTTGCAGACCTTAGATGCTTCCATCTTCCAAAAAACCGCGCCCATTCAACCTGAGAAAGTATATGCCGAAGTCGTTCAACTCCTTCACAGTTTAGAAGACCCCTGGCTTTTAAAACTCGCTCAGGCCTATCTTAATGATATTTTTTATAACGAAGCGTTTAAAGTCTGGCCTGCTGCCATGCGCATGCACCACCCCTATCTCCATGGTCTGCTCGAACACGTTCATTCTGTTATGCAGCTTGGTCAGGTAATGAGTGATCATTACCCCTGGGTTGATCGTGATCTTGTATTATTGGGTCTCTTCCTGCACGATTCAGGAAAAATCATTGAACTGATGAGTACACCAGAAGAGGGGTATTCCGTGCACGGTCAGCTGCTGGGACATATCACCATTGGCATTTGCATGCTGCATGAAAAAGCTGGCTTGATTGAAAACTTCCCAGAAGACCGTCTGGTCCAGCTGAAACACATTATTTTAAGCCATCACGAAAACCCGGAGTACGGCTCACCAAAACCCCCGATGTTCCCTGAAGCTCAGCTTATCCATACCATTGAAATGCTGGATGCAAAGATGAACGCTTTTCTTCGAGAACAAGAACTGCCTGCGGAACAAAAGGATGAAATTGGCGGGATACGCTACTCGCGACTGCTTCGTCGTGGGCTTTACACTCCGAAGTCTTCTGAATAAAAGAAGTATAGCGAAGAGGCTTTAAAGCAACGAATATGGATCGACATCAAGTATTACTCTTAAGTTTTCACTGCTCTTAAGGTGCTTTCGCATACGCTGACTGATAATGCTCATGCTCTTATGATCTGGAACCTTCACCAGAATTTGGGAACGGTAACGCCCTCGAATTCGACTCAAAGGAGCTTCTGCTGGACCAAGAACTTTCAGAATCGACCCTTTTTCAAGCTCCATGAGATCGTCAAGTTCAGCCCGCAGCTTTTTACCAAGGGTTAAACCACGCTTTCGATCGCGGGCTTCGATTGTAATATTACACAGGCGAATATAGGGAGGATAAAGAGCGGCTTTACGCTGTTCGATTTCGTAGTAGAAAAAAGCTGAGTAATCTTGAGATTGAGCCGCTCGAATACAGGGATGGTCAGGCGAAAAAGTTTGTACAAAAACCATACCTGGTTCTTTGCCTCTCCCTGCCCTTCCAGCAACCTGTGTCAAGAGTTGGAAACTGCGTTCCTGGGCTCGAAAGTCTGCCAAATAAAGGTTTAAATCCGCATGGATTACGCCTACGACGGTTACTTTAGGAAAATCAAGCCCTTTAGCAATCATCTGAGTGCCAACTAAAATATCCAGCTCACCTGCCCGAAAGGGCTCAAGCACACCTTCATAGTCCTCGCGTTTTTTCATGGCATCAGAGTCCATTCGGGCAATGCGGGCTTGAGGAAAGAGTTTTTGAAGGTCATCCTCAAGTTTTTCCGTACCAATACCGCAAGCTTCCATACGCCCAACCTGGCAATGAGGACAAATAGAGGGACGAGCTGTTGTCTCATAGCAATAGTGACACACAAGCTTGGTTGGTTCTTTATGGAGAGACATCGGTACCTCACAGTTTGGACAACTCATAAGGCTGCGACAGTTCGTACATTGAAAGAAGGTGTGATAGCCACGACGATTTAAAAAAAGGACAACCTGCTGTTTGGCTTCAAGAGCTCGCTTGATAGCTTGAAGCAGTTGGTTTGAAAAATGAGTGAAACGTCGTTGCATGCGGCACTCTTCCGCCATATCAATCACAACAACATGAGGTAGGGTTCGATCAAAAACACGCCGCTTGATCTCAAGCAGCTGGTAACGCCCTTTTGCGGCGTTATAGGCTGATTCCAGAGCAGGCGTTGCTGAACCAAGAATACAGACCGCTTGTTGTTGATGACAACGCATAATGGCGACATCTCTGGCATGATAGCGAGGAGTCGTATCTTGTTTATAGCTTGGCTCATGTTCTTCATCGACCACAAGCAAGCCGAGATCCTTAACCGGTGCAAAAACTGCTGAACGGGCACCAATCACTATTCGGGCCTGACCAGAAACAATAGCTTTCCAGGCTTTGCGTCGTTCCTTATCCGTCATGCCTGAGTGAAGCACTGCTATTTCCGTAATACTCCCAAGACGCCCTACAAAACGTTCAACCGTTTGACTGGTAAGAGAAATTTCTGGAACGAGAATAATTCCCCCCTTACCAAGCGATAGGGCATGCTTGAGAGCATGAATATAAACTTCTGTTTTACCGGAACCTGTCACTCCCTTGAGCAGAAATGTTTGGTATTCATCCTGCTCAATCTTAGGATAAATACGCTCGAGCACTTTTTCTTGCTCCGAAGTCAGGGCATCGTGCTCTTCGCTGGAAAATACCGGACTTGCGTAGGCTTCCTCTTCAAAGGGGATAGCTTCAAGTCGCAGCCACCCGGCTTTGCGTAAAGTATTCACGGGTGAAAGAGAATAGCCCAGTTTCTCCACTAAAGTGTTAGGCCGAAAGTTTTCGTGCTCAAAATCAAGCAAGGTCTGCAAAATTTTAGCCTGTTTATGACTCGGCGAATTGGCTGATTTTTCAGCTTTTTGACGGAGCTCTTGAATAAAGGTGCTGACCTGCTCCGGGCTTTTTCCTAACCGGAGGACATTGACACTCTTGAGTGCTTTTTTTCTGCGAATGACACCAGGAATGACAGCATCAAGGGCTTCCCCCCAGGAACAAGCATAATAATCAGCCATCCAGCGGGTTAAACGCATGATACCCTCATCAACCAGAGGCTCTTGGTCAGGCAACTCAAGCACTGGCTTCAGTTTTGAATCAGGCAAAGGTGAAGTCTTTAAAACCTGAACACAATAGCCTGTCAGCTTTCGTTTCCCAAATTCTACACTTGCCCGCATACCTCGCTTGAGAAGACCACGAAAAGGCTGGGGAATCAAATAATCAAATTCGCGCTCTGCAGGCACAGGCAATACAAACCGCCCAATCCGCGCTTCTGAAGCAGACAAAGCTTCAGAAGTCTGGCTAGAGAGATCTTCTTCCTGAGCTTGAGGAAAAAGTGATTGAGGTTGTGAAGAAGCTGTCATAACTAAAGTATACTTCAAAAGAAGCCTTCATGCTACGGCCAGCCCTTGTGTTCTGCTATCCATATCACAGCAAAAGGAATATACTTGAAAGACCTCTTAGCCAAGATGCTTATGATCCTCTGTAGAAAGCAAAACGTTTTTTCGCTACAATGGAAAGTCCAAGGCTAAGAGGTTCAAAGTCGAAATGCTTCATAGAGAACCAAAAGGCTGATTGTTCCAGGCAAAGAAAGTTTAGAGCCAACATGGAAGAAGAACTCCATTACCAAGAGCGCCCACCCCAACGCATCCCTGCTCAGGACAAAGAAGAGCAAAAAAAGCGGAAGGCGTTGAGAAGTGCTTCGATCCAAAATTCCGAGAACCAAGGTCATATCCAACAACAAAAACAAGGTAAAGAAACCCTTTTTGATGGCTTCAAGGGTCAAGACTTGCGCCTTATTCCCCTTGAGCCCTTACTCTTACCGAGCTTGCGACAGGACACCGCTTATGCTTGTATTACAAGCCAAGCCTTATCACATCACCGCCAGGAACAATCATATTTCATTCCCCAAGGGTTTGTAGGCTTAGTCATTGATCAGGAAGACCAACGTGAAAGAACTTTGCTGGCCGGAGAAAAGGCCGAAGGCAATTTTATTCTCCACCTCTTTCGTCAAGGCAGTCTGCTGCTTCCTCTCACTCGAAAAGTAGAGCACAGTCTTGATGGTTTTGAACTGAATGCCAAACTCCAATTTAGTTTACGGCTTCAAACAAGCGACCAGGCAAGCCTTAAGGATTTTCTTAAAACCTTTGTTCAAGGCAGTAGCCACTTAAGCTATCCGCTCTTGAAATATCCCTTTGAAGCTTTGTTTACAAAAATGCTTCAAAAGCACTGTGCCAATTACTCCGTTGCAGACCTTTTAGATGATCCTCAACGGGGGACATTCGAAGGATCCGTACTCGAAGAGATAGGTCAAAGCTTTATCAATAAAGGCTTTCACTTTCTCGGCGTTGACAGTCTGGATATAACCAGCCCAGATTATCAAAAGACTCTGTCTCAAAGAGCTCGTAAGCAGCGAGAACTTGAAGAGAAACGCAAAAAGCTTGAGTTTGAAACGTTGATCATGCGAGAGGAAACAGGAGCAGAACTCTCTCGTGCAGAGCTTTCGGAAGTGCTTGACTCAATCCAGGAAAAGGAACATAAGCTTGAGCTTCAGCAAAAGCAACGGCGGCTCGAACGGGAATCATCCCTTACCAAGCTTGAAGAAAACTATCGTAAAGAACGCTATAACCTTGAAGCTGCTCTTGGAAAAATGATGGCAGAAAACGAGCTTGCCATTGATCGTCTCAAGTACGAAGAATACTTGCGGATGACAAAACAGGTACGCGAACAGCTTGCAGATGATCGCATTGAGTTTTATATCCACCAGATTAAGGACGAAAGCCTCAAAACAGAATTATTAAAACGTTTAATTGAACGGGACATGAGCGTGGAACAATTGCGAGAGCTGACAGCCCTTGAACGTGCTCGCAGTGAGAGGCTCCACAGCACACCCGAAATAAAAACTCAAGCACAACCTGAGAGCACCGCTCCAAAAACCAGAGACGAAATCACAGCGGCAAATCCCCAGGATAAACAAACAACTCCTTCGCAAGAAGATGTCCAGAAGACTTCTTCAGAGCATACTCCACCACCATTGCCTTTCAATATCGAAGAACCACCCGAACCTGAACCCACTTTTCAAACAGAAGTACAGGAAGTCTTTCAAGCTCAAGACCTTTTGTCTCCAGAAGCACGACCTCACCATTCCACTGCTGAAGCTGCTTTTGAAAGTCAGACTCAAGACCAAGTTGCAAAAAGTGAAGCGGTCCATGAAAATACACCATCAAGCTCATTCCTTGAGCTTCATAAAATTTTAATTCTTTCTGGAAGAAAGATCTATACTTCCTATTTATCCCAAGACGGTCGAGCAAGTCATATCAACCTTTATACAGATCTCGATGCTTTTGAGCTTGGAAGCCTACGGAGCCTTCAGGTTCAATACGATATTCAAGGTAAAAAGAAACTCTTTGTCGGGGCTCGTCGCGGGCTTTATGTCATTCAACCTGAAACAAAAGAAATCAGCAGCTACCCCATCAGTTTTGCCTTTAATCCTGTGACTGGAATCAATGCCGCTTTGGAACATGAGGGCTTTTATTATGCTACTCATTCACAATTTGGCCTTGTACGTTGGGCAATACATCAACCCGGACACGATGCTCAAAGTATTTTTCAAGAATATACAGAACACTCCCAGAGCAGTCGTTCACTCTCCTTTTCTCAATCAGGATCATATCACGAAAAGGAGCTTCTTTTCAGCTGTGGTCGTAATATTTTGCTTTTTCAACACCATGAACAAGAACCCCAGATAAAAGCCCTTTTTCAAGGAGCATCAGCAGAAATACTCTCTGTTTCAGGTCTGAAAGAGCGTATTTATGCCGTATGTGAAGATGGCAGTATTCTGTTTTGGTCTCATGCTAACCCCCAACAGCCAGAACTCTTCTTTCAAATGAAAGCACCCCTGAGTGCTGCCAGCCTTTCGAGCGACCATAAGCATCTGATTTTGGCTGACCGCTCCCCTCATCTTCGGACTCTCAACCTTGAAAGTGGCGTTTTTGCACGATATGACGCTCCGCAGAATATGCGGCTTGGACGAGAGTTCGGGAATCATCTTTTTGGGCTTTCCCATAACCGTTCTACGGTGTATCTTTGGGACAGTTTTGGAAATGGTTCGCCCATTACGGAAGTTCCTTTGCTTGATAATTCTTTCGATATTTGCGGGATGGCTGAGGCCTGAAGCTCTTGCTCTTTCAGTTTTAGATTTATCAAGTACTTATGATCTGGAGTCATTTTGAATACACCCGTTGAACTCTTTGAGCTTGGCCAGATTGACTACCATCAAGCATGGGAGATTCAGCAGCACCTGCACCAAAAAATTGTTTCGAAGGAACAAGCCTCCTGCCTGCTCTTATGCGAACACCCTCATGTTTATACGCTAGGTCGGCAAAGTCACCAGGAGCACCTGCTTAAAAGCCAGTCAGAATACCAGGCTCTTGGGGCTCAAGTTGTAGAAGTTGATCGCGGCGGAGACGTTACTTACCACGGCCCGGGACAAATTGTGGGTTATCCTATTCTCAAGCTTGGAGACTTTCCCTGTGGGCAGGATCTTCACCGCTTCCTCCGCGCTCTTGAAAGTGTCTTAATCGCAACACTTGGTTGTTTCAAATTGCAAGCTCAACGGATAACAGGCAAAACTGGCGTTTGGGTGGACGGAGAAAAAATCGCAGCTCTTGGGCTGAAGTGCTCACGCTGGGTCAGCATGCATGGCTTTGCCTTGAATTACGCGCCTGATCTCAACTATTTCAAACAGATTGTCCCCTGTGGCCTTGATCTGCCTGTGACAAGCATGAAAAACCTGCTTAACCCTTTGCCTGACCGTCGTGAGGTAACAAAAAAACTGCTCACCCTTTTTGAACAAGAATTTTCAGCACAGCTTGAAGAAAGATCCTCCCACCTCCTTGTTTCTTAAAAAACCCTCCGATAGATTAGGAAAAGATCTTTTCATGAGCACCTTTACTCCCCAGGCAACTCTTATCATCCCAACGCTCGAACGTCCCGAGCAAGTTCAAAAACTGCTTCAAGAGCTTCAGACTCAAAAGGTCCAAAACTTTGAAACACTTATTATTGATCAATCTGATCAACCAAACCAAGAGGCATCCAGACAAGCTCAAGCCTCCAATGGTAAGTTTCGTTATTTTCATCTTGAACGAAAATCCTTGCCAAATGCTCGCAACGTAGCAGCCCATCACGCTCGTTCAGAACATCTTATCTTTATTGATGATGATGTTGAGCTGGCCCAGGACTTTGTTCAACACCACCTCCAGCACCTTCAAAAACCGCAGATCGATGCCGTAGCAGGCCGTATTACTGGGGGCTACGATGATGCTTTTGACAATCTCAAGGCCGTAGGAAAAGTAAACCTCTGGACTGGCAAAGTACAGCGAAACTTTCATTGCCAGGAGTTTTTGACCTCCATCGAACAGCTTCCTGGAGGGAATTTCAGCGTTCAAAGAAAGCTTTACCATGAACTTAAAGGCTTTGATGCGAATGGCTTTGGCGGACCAGCTTCAATTGGCGAGGAAAGCGACTTCTCGTTTCGTCTGCGTAAAGCTGGTAAAACTATTGTCTTTGAGCCAAAAGCAGCTTTGGTTCATCTTCATCTGCCACGGGGTGGCTGCCGAGATCCTTCGGTCTTACGCTGGACCTACTGGCATGGGCATAACACAGCTCTCTTGCAACGCCGTTACGCCCCGATCTATACCTGGCCCGTTTTTCTTACCATGCAAATTCTTCGTTATGCAGGCCATAGCATAAGGAAAAGGAACCCATTTCTATGGCCCGTGGGACTTGCTGGAACAATCAAAGGGTTTTTACGGGGTCAGTATAAGGGCTAGGCTTCGGAAGTTTTGAGAACCATAAAACAACCCCTGTGTGCTCAAAAAGAACATGCAGGGGTTATTTCGAAAAGATAAACGCTTAACTTACTTGATCTTTACTCATAGGCCCAGATGTAGGTGCCATCGTTTTGAGAAGCAAGATTTTGCATAAATTGTTCTACCAAACCTCCTTGAGGCCCAATAAGGGTAGTATAGAGTTCGCAACCGTTAGCTTTTAAATCTGCATACCAGCCTGGAAAGTCTGCTAAAATAACATCTGGAGAACCATCACCACCAGGAGCTTCACTATCGTCGTTTGGTATGCCATCGGTAAGAAAAATAATATTGTCCAAATCCGTTCCATAAAGAGTACAGGCTTTTCTTAAAGCCGTATAAGCAGGAGTGTTGCCACGAGGCAACATTTTTTGAAGCTCATGAATGGCAGTTTGCTTGTTAGCCTCTGTTGCCTGAATGCGAAATTTGTACCAGGCCCATTCAGGGGATGAACCAAAAGTTACCACGGCAAACTCACTCTCTTCATCAAGAGAACGAATAGCAAGAATAACCTCTGTTTTCATGATTGTCATCCGGTCTGGATTGATAACTTCATTGCCATTCCAGTCTTCTATTGAAGTTAGAACCCCGTCAACCTCCTGCATTGATCCAGAACGATCAAGCACAAACACACTCTTTCCCTCAACAGGGGCACCA
>CAZJPQ010000012.1:29918-82947 GCA_964548115.1 uncultured Planctomycetaceae bacterium | reverse complement strand
AAGAAACTCCTATAGACTCTTCGTCCTCTGACGGAAATGAGCCTGGAAACGCTTCCTCTTCTTTTGATTATCGTCTGCCTCATACGAAGGGGGAGTTCTTTCAAGCCCTTTATGATCCAGGAACCCCTGATTCTCCTGCAATTATAAGCGTGCTCAATAACGAGTGCGCTTGGGATCCTTTTTGGAATCACCGAGACCCTCGGACCTGGGGGACTCAAGAATATCTGCTTGCTCAACAGAGTCATGATCTCAAGCAGGGGTATAGGTGGAGAAGGCTTAGCCATGGTCGCTACCCAAGCCTTCATTTTCAGGGGATCCATGATTGGGACGTCGTCCATTCTCCTTTTACTGCAGCAGGCCAATACTCCTGGATGCGGTTTCGCAGCAACCAGGAGGGATATTATTCAATAGTTGAAGCCGCAGGGGGTGGGCAAGAATACTGCCGACTGCCTAATTTATCAGAAAGCCCACGAGTTACTGATAATCAGAAAGCGGCACTTTTTAGAGTCTTCTACGGAGCGGATGAGAAAAGCAGGCTGCAATTATGGGATATTATTTCTGACGAAAACAATCAGCCAAAATGGGAACAAAAGGCGGAATACCATTGGGAGGCTTATCCATATCTTTCACGCCCTGTTTGGATTACGGATGATGCGTTTGTGGTCATACGCTCTAAGAAGCTGATTTCTTTTGAAAAGCATGCTTCTTTTGGAAACAAGCCCCATAGTTATGATGGAGAGCTCGTATTGGTGCGTACTGGCGAAGCAGCTGCTCTAACCGTGCTTGAGTCAGGAATGTATCCCGTAGAAACGGGGGTTGATACTCTTACGTATAATGAAGGATCCGATACTTTTCTGGCTATTCGCGAGCTTCACGCTGGTAAGCGTGAGGTTGTTCTTTATCCAAGTTTTGGAAAAAGGATAAGAGAGGTCAACGATCAGCTGCTCAAGCCTTTGAAACTTCAAGCAACACCAGGAGTTTCAAAGCGGTTGCTTCAAGCTTTTCCTGCTTTAGCTGGCGCACTTGCTTATCAAGAAGGCTTTTTGCTCTTTGATGCTCAAGGTATTTTTTATCTGGATTCTGAAGCAAACCTTCAAACCTTTCAACTTGAGTTGCCTTTCATTCCTCGAGGAATAAAGGCAATTGGAGCAGGGGTTTTCCTTTTGCTTGGTTCTGAAGAAGAGAAGCTTAGCCTTGAACTCAATGATCTCAGCTATACTTTTGGAAAGATTGAACCAGAAAAAAATACTGAGACAGGCAATTGGAAAACGTTGACCGATCGCAAGAGGGCTCGTGAAGCCTTGCCTACAGGAGCGTGGGTTGCTGAACATTGTTTTTCAGCAAAGCGAAGTGCAGAGTTACTTGCTCAACGGGCATTAAGAAGCATGGTCTTAAGTTATCGTTTTGATGTTAAAATCGAAGATGGAACGGTTAAAAACAAACAAGGGACAATGCTTGAAGTTTACCGCCGCAGTGCGCGTAAAAAACAGTTACGAACAGAAGATAATTTTAATGGAGATTGGGTGATAAAGGCTTGGGATGGCGAGCAAGCCTATCTTGGAACGGATAGCTCAAAGCAATTGCTTGCAACCCCTGGGAATACAGGTCAAAAATTACAGACCCAACTACGAGTACGAAATATACTGCTGCTCTTGCATGATCCATTAGCCCAGGACGAAGAAGTTTTCTCTTGTGTTGGGTTTGAAAAGCTTCAGCACCCTGTCAGTCGAAAGAGCTATGAAACGATCTGTTATCATGTTCGCCCCCAGGAAGGGGACCAGGCTTGGCTTTGGTTTGACCTTAAGGATGATAAGCATGATTTGATTGCTGCCAGGATGCTTTTTGGGCTCGGGGATGATCCCTCTCAGGAAATGGTTCTCTGGCTTTCCGATTATGGTGATCTTCCAGATTTAAGTGTTGGTGAAAAACAAGCACCACTCCGTATTCCTTATACGATCGAAGGGTATGCCCCTGGAAGCGTAGAGCAGCGTTTTGTTGCTCATTTTATTCCAGAATTGAAACGGGAGAGTTTTGAAGAGGGGCGTAAACCCATTGTTTCAGGCTATAACTGGAGATATCTTCACAGTAAGCATTTTGATGAGACCTATGCCTTTGATAAGTAATGGGTACTCAAGATAAATTAACGAAGAGGCTTGGTTTTAAGCAGGGAAAGCTCAAAGCTTGTGGGGGATGTTTCCAGTTTAAAGTCATGCTTTTCATCATACCACTGATAATCAAGTTCATAAAAGCGGCTTCCTCTTTCTCGGTCATCAACAAGAACTTTGCCTCGAGTTTCATGATTCTTTTGATAGCTGCGGTTAAAATTGTGAGGAATATGAGTTTGCAGTGATCCATCACGATTCTCAGGCAGGTGGGCAAATCCCAGGAACGTGAAATCAGCACCTGCGACCATTGCAGGATAGATGCGTATTTTTCTTGAAAGTAAAACACGCTTAAAAACGCCCTGGTATTCTGTAAAACCTGTTTCAAAATGACGGTCGTGTTGAAATGGTTCCAGGTTATAAATCCAGAGCCCTGATTTTCGTTCAGGTACTCCACTCATGCGAAAGACTTCTACCAAGCTAAAGGTTTGCTCTCGTTTTTTATTATTGTAGTCATAGAAATGGAGGGTTTGTTCAATTTCCTGGATAAGGTAGCGGTAGGGGAAAGGCTCTTGAGAATGGAGGCGAAAAAGCAATGAAACTTCATAACCATCATGATCATAATGCGGCTCCTCTAGTACTTTAATTTCAAGTTTATATGGAGGCAATTTTTCCGGCTCAACCACCTCCCCCTGATAGCCATAAGGAACGCAAGCCATCAATATGGAAAAAACTCCAAAGCCTAAAAGGCTACGGTACAGGTTCTGTCGTAAAGGTCGCAAAAAGAAAAGATCAGAAAAAAGGAATTGAAGAAGCACGCGATAATTTCCTTGTTTGCTTATCGTTGCATTGAGAAGATTTTTTGAGATCTTGCATTATTAAGAATATATTTTTTATCGTTTGAGATAAAAATATTTCATAATTCAGAGTAAGATAAGGCTTTTATAAACGGTTTTTATTTTCCAGGGTTTATTGCATTTGAGAATAATCTGCTTCAGAAATAAAAACTATAATAAAAAGAACTATCTATTACATAAGAAAAAGATTCGGAAAGTTGTAAGCCTGTTTATGATATAAAGAACACATGCTTAGGGGCTGGAAGGCTTCATACTTTTTGTTATCTTCGATTCTATAATGATTATTTTTTTAAGAATTTTGGAACGTCAGCCATCTTATGGGTGAAGAGTCAGAAATTTTCTTTCTTGTACTTGCGGTTAAAAAGGGCTTGGTTACCCAAGCCCAAGCCCAAGCCTGCATGAATTTTCAACAGGATCTCAAGAAGCAAGGCAAGCAAGCAAGCCTGGAAGAAATTGTTTTGCATAAAAAATTGCTCAGCCCTGGGCAAATAAAGGAATTACGCTCCCTTGGATCACAGCTTAAAAGAGGGGTGAGTCTTGAAGAAGCCCAAAAAATTCCACTTTATGATGTCAAAAAAATCATCGGAAAAGGTGGCATGGCCCAGGTTTTCTATGCTCTTCACCGTGAAACGGGTCAAGCACGGGCTTTAAAGATTTTGCATAAAGAACATATTTCAAACAAACAGTATCTTAAGCGCTTTTTACGTGAAGGTAATCTTCTGAAGCGTTTTGAAAGCCCTTATATAGCCAAGGGCTTTGAATGCGGTCGGGCAGGCAAGGATCTTTACTTTGTCGGGATGGAACATATCGAGGGCTCTTCGCTACAGGAACTCCTTGATGCAGAGCAGGTCTTTTCCGAACAAAAGGCTCTTCACTGTATTGTTGAAGCAGCAAAGGCCCTTGCTTATATGCAAGCTCAGGGAGTTGTGCATCGAGATGTGAAGCCAGAGAACATTGTCTGGGGGCCTGAAGGGCGCATTGTTTTGATTGACCTTGGTTTTGCTCAATCAATTCGAGCAGAGGTACAGGCAGAACAAGATCCTGATACCTGTGGAACCGTTGAGTATATCTCGCCCGAGCAGGCTCGTGGTAAAGCAGATCTTGATATACGAGCTGACATTTACTCTCTTGGCTGTACTCTTTATCATCTCGTTATGGGCAGCCTGCCCTTTAAAGGCAAGGATTCTATGGAGGTGATGGCAAAGCAGGTCATGGAGAGTCTTGATGCAGCATTGCTTAAAGGTGGAAAGATCTCTATGCACATGCATTACTTTATTGAAAAGATGATGGCAAAGGATCGCAGTATACGCTATCAATCCGCTCAAAGCATTGTTGATGACATAGAAGAGGTGCTGGGTGGGGTAAAAGATCTTCAATACATCCCGGAAGATCACCAAGAAAGTGACCCTTTCAAAGCGCTCAGCCGTAAAGCTCAAGCCGTAAGCGGTAGTTTTCAAAGGCTTTCAACTTCTTCTCAAAAGTTAAAAGCCCAGACCAGCTCAAGAAGACAAGCAGCGCTTACAGAACCTCTTCAACCAAAGAAAAAAAGCATTCGCCATAAGAAAATCAGTACAAGGAAAGAAGGGCTAAAGCAAAATCAGTCGAATACTTCTCAGGTTCGTCTTCCTCAGCCTCGAAAAAATAAACCTTTAAGCTAAGGGTACTTTAGGCTGCTTCTCTTTTAACACAAAAGCTGATTGCTTGACAATAAGAGGTCACTCTTTTTGAAGCCCTATATTAAAACGCCGGTGAATTTGATAGCTCAACACTTTCCACTTTCCTTTACTCTTTTGGAGCGTAAGCTCACTGGTGGGGGAAAAACCTGCTACCGGCTCAGAAAGTTTTGAAGCATCGATTCCTTTTTTCCATGTCTTATGAACAAGAAAGCTGTACCAGCCTGCCCGTGGATCACTGCTATAGGCCTCTAATTCATAGTCAAAATTAAGGGCGCCAGAAGCTTCATTCGCTTGTAAAAAGCCTATAAATTCTATTTCTGGTTTCATGCCCCAGCCAACCCCTTCTTTAAACATTGTATGGGCTTGCGCATATTTTCCGTCGCGCAGAGCATCCAGGAAAATACGAGCCTGTTGTTCGGAGGCTTCCCACTCGGCTTCTTTTTTTGAACAGTCTAAAGAAAAGAGTGCTAGAAGAATCAAAACGAAAAAGTGTCTTACTTTCATTGCATTGCTCCAAAACGTAAGAGGGAAAACCCCTGATGAGTGATGTTTATCATGACTTAAGCTCAAAAGATCACAAGACCTAAATCATCTTGAAGAATTTTGATTGTACCATAAATAAAGAGATAGAAAGCGATAATCATTGAGAAAGCTCAAAGCTTCGCTGGAAAGTTGCTCAATGCTGATTTAGAATGAGCGACAACTATTGATCGTCGAGGTATGAGAGGAGCCCTAATGGCAGAAGAACAAGATAAAAAGCTTTTTATTGATGATGACTGGAAAAATCAGGCCGAAAAGGAGCGGGAGGAACTGGCCCAAGAGTTTGAAAAGGGAAAAGAAGCCGAGACTTCCAGGCGAGAGGTGAATTTTCTCGTTCACCTTGAATCGCTGGTTGTTCAAGCCATGATGTCTATGGGCATGATTGAGCATCCAATGGCTGAGGGCAAGAGGATTTTTGATCCTGTTCAAGCCCGTTATTTCATTGATAGTATTGTGATGCTTAAGGAGAAAACCGCAGGCAACTTAAGCAGCGAAGAAGAAGCTTATCTTTCTAAAATTTTACCAGAACTGCAGATGAGTTTTCTTGAGGTTTCAAAAATGGCAACAAAGCAGGGAGCAAGCCCAAGCCAGGAAGGAGCCAAACCAGAGGGAGAGGGCCCTGGCGAGGCTTCCAGCATTATCATGCCCTAAGAAAGTTTAAATTTAAAACAAGGAAGAATAATTATGGCAGAAATAGAAGGTATTCAACCAACAAGTGGGCCTCAGGCTATTGGGCCTTACAGCCCGGCTATTCGTTCGGGGAATTGGATCTTTTGCTCAGGACAGATTCCACTTAACTCTGAGGGCGTCATTCTTGGTGAAAGTGCTTCTGAACAAACTTTGCAGGTGCTCAAAAATATGGAAGAAGTGCTTGCTGCAGCTGGAAGCAACCTTCAGCATGTCGTGAAGACCACAATTTACTTGAAGAGCATGGATGATTTTCAAGCGGTCAATACAGTTTATGGAGAAGCTTTCAAAGAACATAAACCTGCCCGTGCAACCGTTGAGGTCAGCCGTCTTCCAA
Source organism: uncultured Planctomycetaceae bacterium (assembly GCA_964548115.1). Taxonomy (GTDB): domain Bacteria; phylum Planctomycetota; class UBA8742; order UBA2392; family JABWBM01; genus CAZJPQ01. The sequence goes on along the minus strand of CAZJPQ010000012.1, from coordinate 76,748 downwards.
AAGACGTTCTTGTGGAAATTGACTGTATTGCTTTACGGAAAGAATCCTGAAAACTTTGATTCGAGAGCGGGAATGTCTTACCCCCTCAACCCAAACCTCTTCTTAAAGAGGTTTGAGCTGGAAAGCAATGTTTTAGGACTAATCCTTGGAGGTATCAACTTCTCCAAGGGTGTTAAGGACATAGGCTGTGCAGAGAACAGGGTTTCCTTCTGCCCAGCGCTCAGAAAGCTCATTGCTCCAGGAGCCATCTTCAGCCTGGGTCTGGAGAAGCTCTTCGAGCAGCTCTTTTTTCCAGTGGTGCTCAAACCCTCGGTTATCTTTGAAGTGTTCTGCGTCCTTGCCATAGGCATTAAAAGTAGCAGCCATTTGCATGTATTGATAGAAAAGTCCTTGTTTATCAGCAGCTGGATTGTGATCATCATTCACAAAACCAGGGACTTTTTTAACGCTGAAGTTTTGCTTCAGCCACCCAAAAGCCAATTGTACTCTAGGGTCATCGCGTTCAAGTTTTTTATGAAGATAGCCCCGCAAAAGAGCATAGGTCATAGAACCATAGCTTCGGAAAATGATTCTTCCGTCCTGATCATAGGAAGCCCCAGCTTTTGAAGTTGCCGGGCTATAACGAGCGCCACCGTATGCTGGATCATCAGCGGCTGGATCAACAACCGTCTTGCCTTCTAAGGTTTTTATTTCAATAGCTTTGTCGACTTCAGCAGAATTATGGTTACGTTCAAGAAAGACTAAAGCTGCCTCCCAAAGTGGATCAGATTTTTCAAGTCCAAATGCAGCCATGGCATCAAGAGCAAAAATTGAAGTAGACAGGTTTGCCCGAGGTTTTGAGCTGCCAACAGACTCAAGCTCTTCTGTGCTGTAGGCCCAACCACCATAATTAGGATCGTTGTCCTTCGTTGAATCTGCCAATGGGCTTTCAGGGTGTCCAACCTGGGAACGCTTTAAGTATTCCACCGCTTGAGCAAGGCTGCTGTCAAAGCGAGCTTTTTGAGGCTGATAATAGGTCTGGTGGTGGTCTCGAAGCCTTGCAAGCAACTGAACAATAATTGAAGTTGCATAAACCGCTCGATTTCCTCCCCCAAAGTCAAAACTTCCCTGGGGGCGTTGTTGCTGCAAAATACTGTGGATTGTTTCGTCAATTTTAGGATTGCTGGCCTGAACAACTCCTGTCTTGAGAGCTCCTAATACGACAAGTCCAGAATAAGCCAGGTTGCACTTTGGTCCCCAGGCATCATCGTAAAGCTCATCAGGATTGCCTTCTTGGTTATAGATGCTTTCCAAATATTGCCAGCCCTTGGTTACAAGCTTTGCTTTTGTTTTAGAAAGATCTTGGACTGAGCTTTGAAGCTCTTTGTTTTGAGTTTGCCCAGGATTTTTTGTTTGCTGTGGTGAAGGGTCTTTTTCTGTACAGGAAGCCAAGAGGAAAAGCCCGCAAAAACAGGCTAGGGACAAGTAGCGCTGAAGTTGCTTTCTATTTTTATGATAAATGCTTTGAAGCGTAAGAAAGCTGCTTTTTTGATTGAATGTTTTCATAACTCTAAGGCCTTTATTCAGCTAGTATTTTAAATTAGAAATGGCTAATGATTATAGAAGCTGAAGATACGATCTCAAGCTCCAAAATCCTTATGCTTCTTTCATCATTCACCTGGATTTACGTGGAGGTGTTTTAACGAGAACATTAGGTTTCCTTTTATAAATATTTTAACTTTAAACAGAATCAGTTTTCGATAAGCCTCTTTGCCTCGGAAGCTTACTAAGCCTTTATTTCAGGCTTTATAATACTATATAAACGAATTTTCAGGTCAAAGGTTCAAAAAAGGAGTGGAAAAAATCTTTTCGCCTGCCTCAGGCTTTGTAAAAGATAATCAAGGTTTATAGTGCTTTTATTGCGATATTCTGTTGACGGTAATTCGAGTATGAGACATATTCATGAATTGATTATGGAAAGAGTATTCAAGACTTTTAGTTTTGTAAATCAGGCACTTTTCGGTTAGAAGAATTTTTAGAGCATTTTGGTTTACGTACCAAATGATAATAGAGGGGGGAGCTTCAACCTTCATGCACATGTTTCATGAAAGGTTGTTTTGCTGATAGGAGTAGATAATGAAATTTGGCACAAAAGTTCTTGCAGCTCTTATAACGCTTACATCTATAGTCGCCTTTGAGCTTATTATGCATTCTGCAGGGATTGAGGGAGAGTGGATCTGGATTATTGATCTCTTTGGTGTTTTGGTTGGAGTTGCTTCCATAATCTATATCCTGGTTGCTGTTATAAAGCCTTTAAGCAAATTCAGTCAAGAGGTCAAAGAATTTTCTAAAGGTTCCATTGATTTTAATCATCGTTTGGAAACAGATCTTGGCGAATTCTCTGGTGTTGCAAAATCAATCAATAGGATTGTTGCTGGAGTTTCTGAAGCCGTTGAAACAATTTCAAACGTTGCTGATCAAGTTGCAGCAGCTTCGAACCAGCTTGCTTCTTCTTCTCACCAGATTTCGGAATCATCTGACCGCCAGGCAAATCAAGCTGTTGAAGTTGCAACAGCTATGGAAGAAATGACTGCTACGGTTTCAGAAGTCGCTCGTAATGCGACTCAAGTTGCCGAACAGGCTAAAGTCGGGACAGACCTTGCAAACCAAGGTGCTGGTATTGTTCGTAAAACTATTGAATCAATGGAAACCATTGCAAATTCTGTTAATGCCAGTGCTGCAACTGTTGAGGAGCTTGGTCGGCGGAGTGCTGAAGTTGGTCAGGTGATTAGTGTTATTTCTGATATTGCAGATTTAACGAACCTTTTATCTTTAAACGCTGCAATCGAAGCGGCTCGTGCGGGTGAGCACGGTCGAGGTTTTGCGGTTGTCGCTGACGAAGTTCGAAAGTTAGCAGAAAAAACAAGCCAGGCAACCAACGAAGTTCGCGATACTATTGGTGCAACTCAGAAGGAAACAGGAGAAGCCGTAGAAGCTATGAGATCAGGAACTTCTGATGTTCAAACGGGTGTTGATCTTGCCAGCAAGGCAGAGCACAGCCTTTCCGATATTGTTTCAAGTTATGTTACGGTTAATGATATGGTTCATCAGATCGCAACGGCAGCCGAAGAGCAATCAACAACCGCTGAAGAGATTGCGCGCCATATTGATTCCATCGCAAATCTTTCTCGCGAAGTAACGGGAGGCATTGGAGATACTGCCCGAGCCTCAAAAGAACTTGCTGATCTGGCTGAAAGCCTGCGCTCTCAAGTAGCGCGACTTGGGCACTAGAACCTTTTACGGGTTTGACAGGCAAAGGTTCGTTTAAGGCTTTTTATTCGTGTAAGCTTTTCTTTGTCGTAGTGCTGACAGCCTAAGGTGGGCGGGGCTTTTGGATCGTTGTTGCTGTGAGCAGCTTTAGTTTTGTCAAATCAAAGCCATCTTTTCTGGCTTTCTGGAGTTGAGGATGGCTTCCTTAAGCTTTTGGTCTGACAGGCTTCAGAATCTTCCCAAGGATTACTTTGAGCTTCCCTTTGAGCCTGGTTGTAACGAAGAGCTCCTTCTTCGTTATGGGCTTGCTCAACCCGGCGCTGCTTTTCTTGATTCTTGTCATTTCAAAGGCAAAAACACTTTGCGTTGGGGACCAGAGCTGCGTTTTCAATGCTATCAAGATCAATCAATAATTGAAAGCGCAGGCCAGCTTGAAGAATCTGAAGCAGGCCCTTTGGAATTGCTTACCACCTTTACTGATCGTATTTCTTTCTATCCAGATACGACAAGAGTAGGTAATTGGGCTGATCTGGGCTGGGTGATTTTTGCCAGCTATGAGCTTTACTCAACGCTTGAGCCAACCTTAAAGCTTCAACACAACAGACCTTCGAATTTTCCTTTGCTCCAAGGTTCTTTTCACAGCTGGTCATTGGTAAAAGAAGCGGGGCGCTGGTGGCTACGCGGGCTTTCACAAGACCTTGCCAGGTTCAAACGTTTTCGAGAAAAGCTTTATCAGAAGCTTAAGCAATTTAAACATGTTGCAGAATCTCCTGATGCTTCGCTCCAAAAGCTTCAAGCAGCCTGGGGTTTTGATGATTATAAAGAAGCTTTTTCAGAGCTTCAACGAAACATTCAAAGCGGCGAAATTTATCAGGCAAATTTAAGTCAGCGTTTTCATGCCCGCGGTAAGATTTCTACTCCCGAGCTTTATCTCAAGCTTCGTCAGGCTTCCCCGGCTCCTTATGCTGCCTTTCTTGATTGTGGTAGGGGGCGCTACCTGCTTTCAAGCTCTCCTGAGTCTTTTTATAGCGTTGAAGACGGCCTGATTCAAACCGCTCCAATTAAAGGCACAAGACCGGTTGCTTTAGATAAAGATCAAGATAGAGCTCTTCAACAAGAACTCTTCCATAGTGAAAAAGACCGGGCTGAGCTGACTATGATTGTTGATCTGGAGCGCAATGATTTAGGACGCATTTGTAAGCCTGGAACGATCAAGGTTCCAGAGCTTTTCAAAGTCAAAAGCTATCGCCATGTGCACCATCTTGTTGCTCTTGTTCAGGGGAAACTTCAGGAGCAAACGACTTTTTCAGATCTTTTACGAGCAGGGTTTCCTGGAGGTTCTATTACAGGGGCCCCGAAGCTACGGGCTATTGAAGTTTTACAAGGGCTTGAACCTTATCAGCGAGGGCCATACACCGGCAGCATTTTTGCCCTCGGACAGGATGGGTCTTTGAGAAGCAACATTTTGATTCGGACTTTAGGAGTTGAGCCAGATCTTTTGAGTTTCCATACTGGCGGTGGGATTGTTGCTGATAGCGAGCTCCATTTTGAATATGAAGAGTGTTTTCATAAGGCTCAAGGTATGATTCAAGCTCTTGAGTCTTTTTGCGATATTTCTTGTTGTCAGCTAGGGTCTTAACAAAAAAGGGAACATAAAGGAAATAGAGCCTGGCAAAGCATAGAAAACAAAAATGATATTTCATGTTTTTGTGTTATCAAGAGGTCATAGGAAACGTTAAGAGAGTAGTGAAAGCTTATGGCATGGGTTTCCAATAAAGACTTCTTTGAATCCTTTGTTCAAAAGTATTTGGAGCTGGCTCTTCGGTATGTTCGGATGAGGCTCAATACTTCTGATGCCGAGGATCTTGTCCAGGAGGTGATGATAAAACTTTATCGCAAGGCTGAGCGCTTAAAGAGGCTTGAAGATCCGCTGCCTTATCTTTATCGCTCCTTGCGCAATGGCATTATTGACCATCAAAGGGCTCGAAAACGCTTAAGAATAGTAGGGGATCAAGAGTTCTTGAGTGATCTTCAAGCAGACAAAAGGAAATTAGAAGACCCTTGGTTTGAAGTGCCTATGGAAGCAGCTTTGCGCTCTTTGCCGGACGACATGACAGAAGTATTAAGGCTTCGCTACTTTGAAGAACTTGAGATTACTCAAATTGGAGAGGTTTTGGATTTAAGCTCAGGCGCTGTTGCCATGCGGCTTGCACGCGCTCGGGCTCAACTTAAGGAGGTTCTTGAGCGGCTGGAAAGTCGAAAAACAACCTGAGTCTTCGGGCTGCAAAAGCTCCTCATAGAAAGGCAAAACAAAGGGAGTTTTGCAACCACACTCGGGTATTTTTAAGAGCATGATTTTGAAGCGTAAGTCGTTTATATTGAATACTTTATAAACACAACAAAGAAGCGGTTAGTGGTTGCATAATATCATAATTATTTCGAAGAAAATAGCTCTTGAAAGCTTCTTGGTTTTGACACAGTCTCCCAGACTCTTTCTCTCACTTCAAAGGGTTGCATAATTTGTTTGTCATTCAATGATTTAAGAAAAAGGAATATAAAAGGTGGACGCCGAGGCACTCCGTGAAATTATCAAAAAAGCTCTTGCTCAAGAACTTAACTCTCAGCAAGAGCAAGAGTTTGAGCGTATGCTTCGCGAAGAGCCTGGGCTTCAAGAAGAGCTTCAGCGCTTAGCTTTTGAGAAGACAGAAGGTGCTGGCTCAGCAGAGCTTGATCAATTACTCAATCAGGCAAAGCAAGCTTATCATGATTACTCCTCTCAATTTTCAGATCGAAATCAAGGGCTTCACCAAAGAGTTCTGGCTGAAACAAGTCAAAAGTCTTTCTTCGCTTCAAACAGGTTCTTTTATTGGGGTTCAGCGGCGGCCGCTTTGGTCTTTCTTGGGGTGGTTGTCTTTTTTCAATTAACAGAAAAAAATGTTCCTTCACCACCCTCTCAAAAACCATCGCACTATTCTGCCTTCAAGTCTGGAGACAACCAGGAAGCTGAAATTTTTGGAACAGGGTTTAGGGGATACCTGGAAGAAAGTAAGCAGGCCTTTGGCAAACGTACAGCACTTGAAATTCAGCCGGGAACACTCTTAAAGGCTGATCAAGGAGCAAGAGAAATTCTTTTGCAGGCTGGAGAAATTGAAATTCGAATTGACGATCAAGAAAACATAAAACTTCATTTTTTGCCGTGGGGAGAGCTTGATGTTAAAGGCCCAGCGGCATTCCGCATAAAGGTTCAAGATCGCCAGAGTTTAACTGGGGAGAGTAAAGAAGAACTTCTAAAGCGTTTAAAAGACTGGCATTCGAGTTCGGATAGTCCTGGAGTCTATCAGATTGAAATGCTTGCTGGTGGGGGTTGGTTATGGGTTGAAGAAAGTGGGGCTTACACCTTTCTTCAAGCTCAAGACGGCTTAAGCCTGGTTGATGGTGTTCTTTTACCAGCTTTATCTGACGAAAAAAGTCAGCAGCATTATCAGGACATACGGCAGAAGCTGGAAAAACACTTTGCAAACTTTGATCACAACGCTAATGACGTACTGGAAAATGAAGAGATTCAAGAAGAGCTTGGAGAAAGGCTTCTTCGTGTTGATTGGAATGAAGATGGCCAGGTTTCAAAATCAGAGTTCATTGCGGGTGGATTACGAAAAGAACATCGCAAGATTGAAGGAGGAAAACGCAAAAGAAGAATCATCATAGGCAGTGTTTTCGAACAAGTTCATGAACTTGATATAAATAAGAATGGTCTGCTTGAAGAAACAGAGCTCCCAAAGGATTCTCCTTTAAAACACTTATTGGAAGCAGAAGGAAAATCGGCTCTGAGTTTCAAAGAGCTGAGGGAACTTCCCCAGTGGAAAGAGTTCATGCGTAAAAGCATGCAGCAGAAAATCAAGCAACTCAAGATGCAGGAAAAAAAGCCTCATGCTCCACGTGGCCGTCGAATGGCTGGTCCTCGAGCAAGCCGAAAAATTCCAAAGCAAAATAAACCCGAAAAGTAGAAGCTGAAAGGCTTTGCTTAAAAAAACCTTAAGGTACTGTCATTTTTTATGATAAGACTTTGGGCCGATGAAGTTTTATGCTGCTGAGCGGCGAGAGCTTTTTCTCCGCAAGAGTCTTTTTGAAAGCAGTAAAATCTTGCTTGATCGGGTTTTTTGGGGAGGTGGCTCTTGCGAATGTGAGGAGTGAACAAAGCGCAAACGCAAGCTTGATTTTTTATTTGGCCGTGGCTGAAGCTTGCGAGTTTTCTTATTTTGCTCAAGCTGCGCTTCAAATTCATCATTGACGATAATAAGTAATTCTTCATGAGGGGAAGCATAAGATGCCCTTCGAATGGATTCACCCTCCTTCACCTTTAAGAGCAAGTCATGAACATGCTGCGTAACGTTCGTGATTTCAACATGAATCTTATGCTTTTTGGCGATGGTGACCATTTGCCAAAGTACTCGAGATCCCATTTCCCCAAGATTATTCAGAGAACCAGCATCAAAACAAATGCTTAAACACTCTGGCAACCGGCTGAGTACGAGCTTGCGGATAACACGGGCATTGATGTGATCAAGGATCAGGGGGAGTGCAACCTTCAGTTCTCCACCTTCAAAGGTCATCGGAGGAATCCAGCGAGCACGTACTTGGTCTTGTATTCTCATAAAATCCTTTTTTGTATAGACATCAAAAATTCTTCTCAAAGCTTTTTTCAAAAGCTCGTATGATTTTGGAGTATAGATACGAAGGGGCAAAATTCCTGGATAGGGCGTATGCCTCACTCACATGATCGGTTGCTTCTCAAAGCTTCTTGAGCACAATTTGCTTCAGGCTTGCCCAGGAAAAGAGGAGATGAAAGAAAAAAAGGAGAAGGATTCAATCTTCATAGCCAGTTGAAAAATCTTTCTATTATTTATTCGCTCCGTAAAGCCTGGATGGGGTCTACTCGTGCTGCCCGATAAGCAGGATAAAGAGCAGCAAGCATCGCAAGAAACGCGGCAAAAAGGGGAAAAGCCCAATAGCTCCAAATCGGTAATTCCAAGACAGATGCTTGAATTGGAATGAAAAGCTCTTCTTCAAAAAGAGCCTTGAGATGATGGTTTAAAGGGATCAGGGCTAAAGCGGCTAACGTAAACCCAAGCAACCCACCACATAAGCCAAGCAGAAAACCTTCGAGCAAAAAGAGTGAGCGAACTTGCCGATTACTTGCTCCAAGAGCTTTCCACAGCCCAATTTCTCGAGTACGCTCAAGAACATTTGTGAGCATGGTGTTGATAATACCAAAGCTTGCAACCAGAAGAGCAACGCCCATCAGCGCAGAAAGAATCAAAGTGAAAATTTTCAAATTGCCTCGTACGGATTGAAAATGTGAAGCAATGCTCAATGCCGAATACCCTTCCTCTTTCAGACTATCTTCAACTTCCTGGGCATGTTCAACCTTGTCAACAAGAAGAGAAACCCGAGAAAATCCCATGCGTTTATTTTTTGGGGAAGCAAAATAAAGTTCTAAGGCATGCTGCCAGGGTAGAAAAATATCAGCTCGTGATGCACTGCCATCAAGCATCAAATTAAAAGTATCACCATCATCAAGACCTCGAAGAATACCGACGATTGTAAATTCTTGAAAATCAGGTTCATTCGAAGCACTCTTTGGCTTGGCTTGAAAAAGACGTTTTGAAAGCTGATTGAGGAGATCCCTTTCTTCTTCGCTGAGATCAAGTTGATCCAAGGCTATGGCAAGATCAAAGAGCTCAAGATCTTCAAGGCTTTCCTGGGCCTCTTTTGCTAGAAGCTTAACATGCAGCTTTTTTCCAAGCAGTTTATTGAGCTCTTCTTTTTTGCGATAACCCCACTGATAGGCTAAATACTCATGAATTAAAACTTCTTGTGCTTGAGGAGAAGCCAAGGCTCGTCCAGCAATGATCCGAGAAGCATACCCCTTTTGAGTAGGTTCAACCCCAAAACAAAAATGAGTGCTTTTTTGGTCAAAGGAGGTTTGAAGAGCCTCTTTTCCTTGTTCCTGATTTTCCTTCGTTATGCTTTTGTCCGGTTGAACCCGCTTTGATTGGAAGTCTATGCTGTAGCGTTCAAGTAAAATTGGTTTTACGCTTGTTACATGTTTAAGTTCTTTGAGCTCTTCCAGGGCCTTCTCACTTACCTTTTTAATCTTATTGCCGAACCTTGCTTCAAGAAAACGACGATTAAGAGCTGCTCTTCTCAGGCGTTTTTGTCTGCGTGGACTGATGCCCTGGCTTTCAATCACAACTTTTTTGTCATCATCTTTACGGCTCCGAAACCCAGGAGAAATAATAATTTGACGCAGGTTCTCGTCACTGTGAAAAGTTGTAGTGATAAGGTTTTCGAGTCCTTGTCCTAAAGCACTGATGGCTGTCAGGGCAAAAATACCAATCACAATACCCGCAAGAGTCAGAACAACCCGCAGAGGTCGACGCATAAGAGCTTTTTGGACCAGGCTTAAAAGCGAGAGGTAGGAAAGCCGGGAACAAGATGGTTGAGATTTTTTAAACATAGAGCTTTCAATAAAAAGGCCAGAGCTAAATAGGTTTTGAATGGAATCTTATTTTTTATCTGATGAGATTTTTTTTATTTTACCATCAGCAATCTCAATAATATTTGAAAGATAGGTGCTTGCTAATTCTTGATCATGAGTAACAACGATCAAGGTTGTGCCAAGCTTATGAAATTCTTGAAGCAAGTGCATGATCTGTGCAGCGTTTTTTGAATCAAGGTTTCCAGTAGGCTCATCAGCGAGCAATAGTGATGGTTTTGTAATCAGGCTGCGAGCAATGGCAACCCGTTGTTGCTCTCCACCACTGAGCTGATTGGAACGGTGGTTTGCTCGCTTGCTTAAGCCGACTTGTTCAAGCAAGCCATGAGCTCTATGCTTTCGCTCGCTTTTTTTTATGCCCTGAAAAACCAGGGGTAGCGCAACGTTTTCCCAAGCCTTAAAAGCCGGGGCAAGTTGAAAGGATTGAAAAACAAAACCAACTTGAGTTGAACGATAGGTGGCTAATTCTCGAGAAGAAAGCTGACTTAATTCTTTGTTTGCAACTTTCAAGCTTCCGCTTGTTGGTTTTGTAAGACCACCAAGCAAGTTCATCAAAGTTGACTTGCCACTTCCTGATTTTCCTAATAAAGCCAGAGACTCACCGGACTCAACTTGAAAGCTTATAGCCTCAAGGGCGTGAACTGGTTGGCTGCGCTTGCCAAGGAAGTATGTTTTTGAAACATTTTTAAGCGTGATGAAACTCATTCTAGCCAGCTTTTCGTAACATTTTAAAGCAAAAAGAGCCAGGAAATTGCGACCAATGAGGCATTTCCAAGCATGTGCAAAACAATAGGGATAAATAAATTAGGTCGTTTTTCATAACTGAAGGTAAAGAGGAAGCCTCCGATAATTTGAGTAATGGGGGGCCAGGAATGAGCAAGGGCAAAAAGAATAGCCACCAGTGAAATAGCCAAGTTTTTGGGAAAGTGCTTTCTCATGACAGGATACATCCAACCACGAAACCAGAGTTCTTCCATAACAGGAGCGATCAGAATCATATAGCTGAGCTGTTGAAAAGAAAAATTATGGGCACCAAAGTGTTGTTGCAGAAATGTAAAAGGAGAATCTCCTTTTTGAGCCCCAACCAACTCAGGCGCGAGCCAGATAGCTCCCAGCAACCCCAGAAGCAGCAAGGAAAAAATACCCGCACCACAAACGATCATCAGGAAAAGAAAAGGAAGGTCTTTTTTCCAGAGTGGCTTTTGAATCCCAAAAAAACTTAACGAGAGTTTTTTGATTTTAAGGGCATATATCAACATGAAACAACTCACGAGCATCATGAGAAGCGTAAATGACGTAGGAAGCCATTCTGGAAGCCATTGATCAATAACATCAAGAGGCTCAAAATCAAAGAAGCTGCCTATGATCACAATCAAAGAAGGAAGATAAAACCAAAGGGCAAGCCAACCGATCATTTCGGGCATACTTATTTTGAGCTGGGCAAGACGAAAGCGCCAGGCCCGTTTCAATTCTTCAGAAGATGTTTCCGAGTCATGCCCCATAAGCTCTCTGTATGACTTTTCGTATTTTTACATTTTAAGCACTGCCTATTGATACTTTCTCAAATAGCTCAGGGCAAGCTGAAAATCAGCTGGCAGCGGTGCTTTAATCGAGAGTTTTGCTTGAGTAAGAGGGTGAGGAAAACTCATTTGAGAACAGTGCAGGGCACAGCGTGAAATTAAAAGCCGGCCTTGTTTTTCACCTCGCATAATAGGCTCACCAGCTTCAATTAAGCGGTATTCATGACGTCTTTGAGCATCAAGTTCTCGAATACGCTTACTGGCTTCCTTATTGGTAAGTTTTTCACCAAAATAAATATTTTCAAAGCGAAACTTTGGATAGTCAGGGTTGCGAATATCAATTTCTCGCAGCTCATCACGAAGACCATAAAGGTGATCTCCGACCAAAGGATGACCAAGCGCCTGCATATGAACACGAATTTGATGCTGGCGTCCCGTATGGAGCTTGCACTGAACAAGACTAAAGCGCTCAAAACGTTCTACCAGGTTGACACTTGTATGGGCCAACTGCCCAGAGCCTTTGTCGGCAATCTGACGTTTAAGTCGAATAGGATCATTCTTTGCCGCTTCAATTGGCAGCCTGATCTCTTGATGGCTCCAGGGGACTCGACCTTCCACCAGAGCAAGATAGTTTTTCTGGACACTTTCTGAGTGTTCCTCAAAGAGCTTTCCCAAGACACTGTGTGTATGACGTTGAAAAGTAATAACTAAAACTCCACTGGTGTCCTTATCAATCCGATGGACAAGGCGTGGAATGGGGTCTTCCTCTCTAAGCTCTGATTTATCACCAAGATATTTTTTATGCAGGGCATTGAGCAGAGTTGTATAGCGATAACCCCCAGCAGGGTGGACGATCACATGAGGAGGTTTGTGAATAACTAAAAGTGCTTTATCTTCATAAAGTGTTTCCCACGAAATACGATCCATCTCTTGAAGATCTTCTTCTGGTTCAGGGTAAACCAAAGTAACCGTATCATTGGCTTTAATCTTCCGCCCACAGGGCACAGGAGAGCCATTTCGAAGCAAGCGGCCTGCCTGTGAAATTTCTTTAAGGGCTGCACGGGTCAACCAGCCTAAACGCTTGTGTAAAAAACGATCAATGCGCATGCCTTCGTGAGATGCTTCAACATCAAAACTCACCTCTTTTTGTACCAGCGAAAGATTAGTCAACTGTCGTTGAGAACTATCCATGAAAGGCTTTAAGAAAAGGTCAAAGGCTAAAGAAAAATAGAGAAATAGAGAATCTATTGAGTCAGGATTTTTTCTTTTCGACGGGCAAGCATTTTACGATGCTCCTCTTTTTCGAGCAAAGCAAGCTTACGCTTTTTCGCATCTGGATCGTCAGGGTATTTTACTCGATGATGGTACATCGATGCTAAGGTCTTAACGATTGATTCTTCTACAATCTTAAGATCACGCAGGCTAAGATCACATTCCTCAAACTGTCCGTCATTCAGTTTTGACATAATACACTCGTGAACAAACTTCTGGAGCGAAGCAGGTGTTTGAGCGCCATCAAGCTTAGCCCTTCCTGCAGCTTCAACAAGATCAGCAATCGCTACAACGGCAGCTTCTCGTGTTTGGGGCTTTGGGCCGGGATAACGGAAATGAGATTCTTCGATCCGTTCCCCTTCTCGAGCCTGCATCTTTGCCATGCGATAAAAATACTGAACACAGCTTGTGCCGTGATGTCCAGTAATGAAGTCTTCCAGAACTCTCGGCAGTTTATATTGGCGAGCAAGAGCAACACCTTCTTTAACATGGCTGAGAATAATAATCCCCGACATTGCAGGGCTCAGGCGTTCATGAAAAAGCTTGGAATTTGGTTCATTTTCAGTGAAGTACTCAGGACGCACCATCTTGCCAAGGTCGTGAAAAAGCGTTCCAACTCTTGTCAATAAAGCATTTCCTCCAATAGCCTCAACAGCAGCAGAAGCTATACGAGCAACGTTTTGCGTATGCATGTAAGTCCCAGGAGCTCGTTCAAGCATCATACGAAGCAAAGGATGATTGCCATCTCCTAATTCCAAAAGGCGAATTTCAGTTACAATACCAGAAAACTGTTCCAGTAACGGAATCAGGGATGTCGCAAGAATACCTGTCATAGTCCCATGCCCCAGAAGCAAGAGCAGAGAGGGGAGTAAACCCAGGGTTCCATCCCTGTCAAAGTACCAGGCTCCGAGCAGACTAAAAGCTGAAAGCCCGAGGTTCATAGCAAGACTTGTCAGGATCCCTATTTTAAGAAGAACGGTACGACGCCGAAGATTACGAGTGAGAAAAATTGGAACTAAAGAACCAATTAAAAGGATTCCAAGGGCTGAAAAATGAAATTGGTTGAGATCTTTCTCCTGTCCAAGCACAAGAATTTGCAGCATAAGCAAAGCGAAAATAAGGATCAAAGTGTCAAAGGCAAAGCGGTGGCTATACATGATTGTCAAGGTCATTGTTATCAGCGGAATTGGCAAGCAGAAAAGCAACCAGGGCTGGTTGTTGCCTAACTCGAGAATAATTCTGTTCACTAAGAGCGTCACAAGCAAAATGAGTATAAAAAGTCTTTTACGAGCTTTCGTATCAAGATGGTCTGACTGGAAGCCTTTGGCATAAGTGATAAAGAGAGTAATTGTTATGCTGATGAGTAAAAAAAGGCCTGTAGTTTTTTCCAAGTTAAAGTGCTGAAAGGGTTTTCCGACCAGTAAAAGCAGCATAATACAAAGGGAAAATGCCACTATGAACACGGTTTGAGGCAACATTGAAGATAAACGAGAAGCATCTTCATATCCTTTTTTACGAGGAATGCGGCGATGAATTAAATGAGTTCGGGGTTGAGCCATAATTTCAGGTTTTAAAAGTAGGGATCATGGAGCAGAAACTCAATATAAAAATTCTTTAAGAATACTTATTCTACGAAGAGTATATTTGAGATTCAGGCTTCTTCGTCTTCTCCGTAGGCATGAATAATGCGCCGCACGAGCTCGTGACGAATAATATCATTTTTACCCAACTGACAAATAGCGATATTTTCCATGGAGTCTAATTTTTGAAGGGCATCCTCCAATCCTGAGACTTCAGTCTCGGGTAAATCTGTCTGGGTTATGTCGCCCGTAATAACGGCTTTGCTTTTGGCACCAAGTCGGGTAAGAAACATCAGCATTTGTTTTGAAGTACAGTTTTGAGCTTCATCAAGAATAACGAAACAACGATCAAGCGTTCTACCCCGCATATAGGCCAATGGAGCAATTTCTATAAGATCTCGATCAATAAACGTTTGTACTTGATGGGCAGGCATAACAGTACGCAGTGAATCAAAAATTGGTCTCAGGTAGGGGTTGACCTTTGCCTGAAGATCTCCAGGCAAAAAGCCAAGTTTTTCTCCAGCTTCAATGGCAGGTCTTACAAGCACCAAACGTTGAACATGACTTCGTACCAACGCGCTTACTGCACACGCTACTGCTAGAAAGGTCTTGCCTGTACCAGCAGGACCAACTCCAAAAGTAATATCATTCGAGCGTATAGCTTCAATGTAACGTCGTTGACCTTCTGTTTTAGGTTGAAAAGGATCTAGACTTTGGGCTTCCTTTTCCTTACTGCTTTCTTCTTCTTCAGTGCGACCAAGCAAGGCATTTTCAACATCGATCGTACGAAGACTGCCTGTATTGCGATAAAGCTCTAATAAATTAAGTAGGGTGGCATAAGCTTCAAGTACATTTGGCTCTGAACCTGCAATCCGCAAATGTCCGTTACGAGCAAAAATTTTGACATCATGATGATTTCGAATCATCTTCAAGAAGTGATCTTTTGCTCCATAAAGAGCAAAGGCCTCTTCTTTTGTTCTTAGTTGGATGAGTTTTTCCATTCCATCTCACATCTCTTTTTTTGCCATAAAAAATCCTGCCACACCTCTTAGTCTAACCAGTTTACAGGCAATAAAGAAGGGCATAATTCATTTCCTTAAGCTACTTGATTATAAAGCAGCTTATACTCTTGTTATCTTTATAATCGCATAAGACGAGAGAAGGTTCAAAATAGATTGCTGGTAAGAGTAAAATAAGATTCTGTACATTGAGATTTTATAAGCAATAATTGTTATGATGCCCAAAGATTGAATGAAAGAATAAGGAGGAAGGTTTACATGTCCTGAGCCTTGTATAAACTCTTAAATGTAGACTTTTATCAGGATTTTAGTTTTGCTTGAATTGAACTCAAAAGGCTTTTTAAAAGATGGATGAAAATACAAAACAATCTCCGTGTCAGGAGCTTGTTCAAAGTTTTGAACGCAGAGCATTGCTTTTCCCAGGCCAAGGGGCACAGTATGTTGGCATGGGAAAAGGATTGGCGGAATCCTTTGGGCGAGCCAGGCAGATTTTCAGCGAAGCGGACCAGCTTCTCGATTTTCCCTTATCAAAAATTTGTTTTGATGGGCCTTCAGAAGAACTTAGTCGCACAGAGATTGCTCAACCTGCGATCTTAACCCATTCCTGGGCCATCTGTGAGCTCTTAAAGGAGCACACTTGTGGACAGGAAGTGCTTGCTGGGATTGGTGCTGCTGCAGGTTTAAGCTTGGGGGAATATAGTGCTTTAGCTTTTGCAGGTGTTTTAAGCTGGCAAGACGCTTTAGAGCTGGTTCGGAAAAGAGGTCAACTGATGCAGGCTGCGTGTGATGCCCACCCATCAACCATGGCCAGTATCCTAGGGTTAGATGATCAGAGTGTGAAGGAAGTTTGCAGACAGGCCAGCAGCAAGGGGGTCTGCGTTGCGGCAAATTTCAATGCTCCCTCACAGGTTGTGATTGCGGGAGAACAAGAGGCCCTTCGCTATGCTTGCGAATTAGCTCAAGCAGCTGGAGCAAAACGTTGTCTTGAGCTTCAGGTTGCAGGGGCTTTTCATAGCCCTTTAATGGAGCCTGCCCAAGAAGGGTTACGTTTAGAAATAGAAAAAATAGATTTTAAAGATCCTCAGATCCCTGTGGTGGCAAATGCTAATGCCCAAACTATAAGCACAGGTGAAGAGGCTCAAAAATTACTGATAAAACAACTTAGCGCTCCAGTGCTTTGGGCCCAATCAATGACAAAACTTGTTGAAGAGGGCTACGATTGTTTTATTGAAGTTGGACCAGGCAAGGTTTTAACAGGTCTCATTCAACGAATAGCCAAAGGACAGCAGCGAGTTAACTTAGGCGAAAAACAGGATCTTGAGGCTTTTTTCGGGCTTTAAAAGGCGTTTGAAATGCACTTCCCAGGTCTGTGCTTTAAGAAAAGTGGGATGCTCATTTATTTTGGTTACGAACATTAATGCAGAAAGAAGGCATGTTTATGGGGATTCTTCAGGGTAGGATTGCTTTTATCAGCGGAGCTTCTCGTGGCATTGGCAAAGCAATTGCTCTTGCTTTTGCCAAAGAAGGAGCAGTGCTTGGCCTTGTTGCTCGAGATGAAGCAAAACTTCAAGAAGTTGCGGCTGCCTGTCTTTCTGCTGGCGCTTCAAGCGTTCAAGTCAAAGCTTTTGACATTCAAGACAAAGAGGCTTGTGAAGAAGGCGTGAAATCCTTCGCCAAGGATGCAGGCGGGCTTGATATTCTGGTCAACAACGCCGGCATTACCCGTGACAATTTACTGATGCGTATGGGCGAAGAAGACTGGGACAAAGTCCTTGATATTAATTTAAAATCTGTTTTCTTTTTAACCAAAGCTGCTGCCCGTTATATCATGAAATCAAAGTTTGGGCGTATACTCAACATATCATCAGTGATTGGAGTGACAGGAAATGCTGGGCAAGCAAATTACGCCGCTTCAAAAGGTGGTTTGATTGCTTTGACCAAATCTCTGGCCAAGGAATTTGCCAGTCGTGGAGTTTGTGTTAACGCACTTTGTCCTGGTATGATTGATACAGATATGACCCAGGAGCTTCCAAAGGAAACTCGCCAGGAGATTCTCAAGAACATTCCTTTGGGACGGTTAGGCAAGCCTGAGGATATTGCCGGGTTAGCAACCTTTCTTGCAAGTGACCAGGGGTCTTATATTACGAATCAAGTATGTGTCATCGATGGTGGAATGATTGGCTGAGAATGAATCAAAAAAATCGAAGATATTTTTTGGCATGACTTACTAAGACAGGAAACCTTTAACGTATAAAATTTGTGCGTTATAAAGGGGGCTGGGGTGAATAACTATAATGAGGTGCTTTGCGAACGACTTAACTTCATTGTTGAGAAAAGTTCGCAGTCAGAAGTTGCTCGTAAAACAAATATTTCACCAAGCAATATCAATCGCTATCTAAGTGGCAGGAAAATTCCTTTTGATTTTTGTATTGCTTTGACAAAAAATCTTGATGTCAACCCAACCTGGCTTTTAGCAGGAGAAGGTGTTCCCTTTTTAGCAGACGTTTCTGCTGATATCAGCCAAACTTCAGGCGATTTCCTTGAGCTTGTAAAAGCTATGAACTCAGTGGCGAGGATGAAGCTTGGGGAATTGGTCGGAAAAGACCACCTCAAAACGCTTTATCAACTTAACGAAGCAATTATAACATATGAAAAGCTTCGAAAAGAATTGAACAAAAAAACAACACCTGTCTTTAAAAGGCTTTTGGATGATATGCTGGAGGCCCTAGAAGACAACAACCTTTCTTTTGCAGAAGAAATTGAAGAATACGCCTTGGAGCTTCAGCAGCTTAGCGATGACCAGGAGTTACAGAAAACTCTTGTTGCCCATCAGGCCCGTTTGCAATCTCAAAAAGGGGACAGCGAAGCTGCTCTGCAGCTTGCGAGGAAGACATTCATGCTTTCTCTTCCGAATGATGTCTTTGCCGATAAAAACCTTTTTCGAATTACAATCAATTTTGCATTAGCCCTGCGTTACAACCTTTATTACGAAGAGGCTCGGAGAGTTTCCATGGCTGTGCTCAATCTAGCAGGTCCCAGCCAGCATCAAAGTCAAGGCTATAACGCTCTTTTGAGCCTTGTCGGCGTTTTTGATGTTGCTCTCGGTGATCTTGTTTCAGGTATGGAAAAGCTCCAGCGAGCAGCAGCACGCCTTGAGGGAGATGCTCTTGCTGCAACTCGCCTCCGTATTGTCGCAGCTGAGCTTCTTAACGCTGGTCTTGACATGAACTTAGCCAGGAGTTTTTATAATGGTCCTTATATAGAAGCAAGAACTGCCTTTGCTTTTGCATTCTTCTTTGAAGATGTTGAATTTCTTGAAGAATGTCTTGAGCATTGTGTTGGGGATGAACCTGGACAGCTTAAATCTGAGGACCCTCTTACGGTCTACGCTCTTCACCTGCTTGAAGCCCTTAAAAAACCGGAAAAATTCAATCAAAAGAAATACCAGAAGTTTTTCATTCAATTTAAAAAAAGTTATGAATCCAGAGAAGAAGGAGAAATCCTTTCCATGGATCCCTTTTATTATCATGTCTGTTCTGCCCAGATAAAGCGGTTATTAGGGGAAAAGAAAGAAGCTTTAGTTGACATTAAAGAGAGTCAGCTTATTTTAGAAGCATCACCGCCAAAGATGACGTATCCAATTTTCCAGCTTTCTTCTCATTATCAAAATATTTTAGATCTTGTTACTCAGAAGTCGAACATGAAATCCCTACACGATTTGAAGGGAAAGGCTCGAGATTTCTTCCATCGCTATTATGCCAAAGGATATGGATGCTTTCGAGAAATTGTGCGTCGTTATCCTTAAGCTTTTAGTTTAAGCTCTGTTTAATCCCGTGGCATAAAGAGGAATTTTGAATGAAAACATTCTTCTGGTTTTTGGGGAAAAGTTTGGAATTTTCAGGCATTCTCCTGGTTCCAATCGGACTCTTTATTGGTATTGGCGAAGGTAACCTGGGGTTAGAATACCTTATTGGCGGTCTTGGAATAGGATTGTTTTTTATAGGACAAACGCTTATTCGTGCAGTTGCAGGAAAGGAATAGAGGAAAATCATGGTCTTACGTTTTTCATTATTTACTTTTTTGTGCTTTGCTTTGTTATGCTTTTTCTGGATCAGCCCCTTCAGCCATGAGCAAACAGGGAAAGTAAAAGGGCAGGAAAAAAAATCTTCTCATACCCCTGGGCAAGAAGACCTTGAAGTACGGGAAAGTGTTGCCCGTGGTCTTGATTTTCTTGTTTCCATTCAAAGAAGAAATGGTTCGTGGAAAAACGATGTTGGCTATAAGTATGGGCATCATTATGAACGAGATGTTTATGATCAGTCTCACGTTGGAGTAACAGCATTATGCTGCATGGCTTTAATCGCTGGCGGACATACTCCAATCAGTGGAAAATATAGTGAGCATGTCAGGCAGGGAATTGAATATATTCTTGGAAATATTCAAGGTGGGCATATTCGGGCAAATGGAACGCGCATGTACAGTCATGCCTTTGCAACTTTGTTATTGGCAGAAGTCTATGGCATGACAAATACAACACGGATAAAAACAGCATTACATGAAACCACTCGTTTTATTATTAAGAACCAGGTGTTGGGAGGGCCTTCTTCAGACTCCCTTCAGGGCGGCTGGCGTTACGAACCTGGTCAGCAGGATGCTGATATTTCTATTACGGTCTGTCAGCTTCAAGCTCTGAGAGCAGCTCGTAACGTTGGTATTCACGTTGAGCAATCAGCTATTGATGCTGCCCGACGATATATCACTTTAAACTATGAGCAAAGTGATGGAAGCTTTTATTATCAACCTTCCTGGAGAACTGGACGAAGAAGTTTTGCTCTCACTGCGGCAGGCATTGTCTCGCTGCAGTCTGCTGGAAACTACGGTAGCTTCCGCGACTGGCGTGGAGTTGTGATTGATTTCAGAAAGTCACTTCATTATCTCCTTGGGTATCGTCCTGATAAGACAACACGCTTCTCCGTTCAGGGATGTGACTTTTCCTTTTGGTATGGTCATTATTATGCGGCCCAGGCTTTTCACCAGTACAGCTACGTTGACGAAACAATGTGGGTGGAATGGAATAAGATGAATCAAAAGCATTTTCTCTCACTTCAACAATCAAACGGGGCCTGGATCGATGAGATTGGCGGCTGGGAGAAAGAAACAAATGCTTATGCTACAGCCATGGCCTGTTTAATCCTTTCAATCCCGAACAACTATCTTCCCATTTTTCAGAATTAATGAAAATCAGGCATTGAAGGCTATACAAAGAAAACGAAGCTCGGTAGCCAGTCGATTTCTTTTTTTCTCACTAATATATTAAGGGAATGCGGATTACTTTATAAAAACTAACCTGCGGGGCTCAAGCTCAGGTTCCATGAAAATCATAACGAAGAAAGAAGAAGCGGATGGACATTGCAGTTCTTGGTGGGGGACCAGCAGGTCTTTATTACAGCCTTTTGATGAAAAAGAATTTCCCTGATGTCAACATTAAGGTGTTCGAGCGTAATAGTGCGGATGATACCTTTGGTTGGGGTGTTGTATTTTCTGATGAGACCCTTGAGCACTTTGAATTGGCTGATGAACAGAGCTACCAGGAAATTAAACGCCATTTTCGCTCCTGGAAAGACATCGATATCTTTCATCAAGGAGAACGAATTCGTTCGAAGGGGCATGGCTTTTGTGGACTTTCTCGCAAGCGCTTACTTATGATTCTTCAAGAACGCTGTCGAGAACTTGGAGCCCAACTTACTTTTCAAGAAGAAAAAAGAGATATTCAATTTTTAAAAAGTCACGACTTATTTGTGGCTGCTGATGGTATTAATAGTTTTGTGCGTGAAGAGTATGCTGATTTTTTTAAACCTCATCTTGATTGGAGGAAATGCAAGTTTTGTTGGCTTGGCGCTGAGCTTGAACTTGAAGCATTCAGCTTTTTCTTCAAACAAACGCCCTATGGATTATTCCAAGTTCATGCCTATCCTTTCGAAAAGGGAATGTCAACATGGATTGTTGAATGCCAGCAGGATGTTTTTGAAGCAACGGGCCTTCACGAAAAAGATGAAGAAGCGACTTTAAAATTCTGTCAAGAACTTTTTGATCAAGAACTGCAAGGAGCAAAGCTTTTAGCAAACCGCTCATGGTGGCGAAGTTTCCCAACCATAAGTTGTGAAAGCTGGCACCATGAAAACGTCGTATTGCTCGGCGATGCAGCCCACACAGCCCATTTCTCTGTTGGCTCAGGAACGAAACTTGCCATGGAAGATGGAATTGCTTTGGTAGAATCCTTTCAGGAATGCCCAGATTCTGATATTTCAGATATTTTAAAAAGGTACGAAGAAAAGCGTTGGATTGATGTTGTTAAGCTTCAAAGAGCTGCTCAAACAAGCCTTGAGTGGTTTGAGAACAGCCAGCGTTATTCTCAACAGGCTCCGCTTCCTTTTGCGTTTAACCTTTTGACACGTTCGAAACGTATCACATATGATAATCTCTCGGAACGCGATCCTGAATTAATTGACCAAGTCCGAAATTGGTACTCAAAAAATGCAAATAAGAATGAGAGCTCTAGCTCTCCAGGGCCAGAAGAAAATGCACCAGTCCCTGTTTTTCTTCCATATCAACTTGCTGATCTCAAACTGGAAAACCGGATTGTTGTAAGTCCAATGTGTCAGTATTCGGCACAAGATGGTATGCCAAACGATTGGCACCTTGTTCATTATGGGAGTCGGGCAATTGGCGGTGCTGGTCTGATTATAACAGAGATGACAAATGTTAGCCCTGAAGGGCGCATTACCTATGGTTGCACGGGGCTTTACAATCAAGAACAAGCCGAATCCTGGAAGAAAATAGTTAAATTTGTCCACGAGCATTCCCGGGCAAAGATTGGAATACAACTTGCCCATGCTGGACGAAAAGCTTCTTCTAATCTGCCTTGGGAAGGGGACAACCCTCTTACTTCAGAACAAGGGGCCTGGCAAACATATGCTCCTTCTGCTTTACCTTTTGGTAAGGGATGGCCAAAACCAAAAGAAATGAACCAAAGTGATATGGAAGAGGTGTATCAAGCTTTTATACAAGCGACTCATTTGGCTGAAGATGCAGGCTTTGATTTATTAGAACTTCATATGGCTCATGGCTATTTACTATCGTCATTTATCAGCCCTCTTTCAAATCAACGCAAGGATCAATGCGGAGGCTCGCTTGAAAATCGTATGCGCTATCCTCTCCGAATTCTTCGAGGTATCCGTGAAGCCTGGCCAAAAAACAAACCAATAAGTGTACGCATCACAGGCAGTGATTGGGTTAAGGAAGGAGGAATTACTCCAGATCAAGCCGTGCAAATTGCAAAAATGCTTGTTGAAGCTGGCTGCGATATTATTGATGTGTCTTCTGGAGGAAATGCTGCCGAATCACGACCAATTTATGGTCGTATGTACCAAGTTCCTTTTGCCGAGAAAATTCGTTATGAGGCAGATGTTCCTGTGATGGCTGTCGGTGGAATTTTGGATGCAGACTTCGGAAACACTGTGCTTGCTGCTGAACGGGCAGATCTTGTGATGCTGGCACGCCCTCATCTTAAAGATGCCTATTTGAGTTTACATGCTGCTGAAAAATATGAGCATTGGCAACAACACTACCCTCTTCAATATCTTGCCGCTCAGCCTCAGCGCCCCTCTCAGCAGCGACGTCTGCCTTTCCACTATTTTCTCACTTAAAGACCCAGGGAGTCTTCTGGTATAAAGCCTCGTGAAGAAATCGAGCAGCCATGCGAGTTCCAGCAGGAGAAAGACCATAACCCAAAATTGGATCATAAGGCAAAAAAAGTCGAGAAGCTTCAGGAGATGCTGATAAAGCTTGGTCTTCCTTTTTCATTTCATTCTGAAGATCATAAAATGAAACGTGCGGAAAGATCAGCTCTATATTTTGAAGCAGTGTTTTAAGCTCAGCATAGGCCTCTTGAAAAGTTTTGTGCTCGAGTTTTTTTTTAAGGTGCTCTCTTTCATAGGCATAAATACTTGGTGCTGTCACAAAAAGTAAACCTGCACCTTGTTCCTGGCAAAGTTTTATACACTTATGAAGTTGGGCTGTTATATTTTTCAAGTACTTCCTTTGAACCCCAGAGCTTGAGATTGGAACAAAAGAAGAAACATCTGTTGCCAAAGAAGAAGAACCGTTTTGAGATGATAAAAATCGATAGAATGCACTGCGTTCTAAAAGATCTGGTTTTTGAAAGTAAGAAGAAAGAGGTTTGCGAATTTGAGGTGGTGAAAGTAAGGCAAAAACTTCTTCGTAGCCAAGAAAAAAAAGAACACTTACTGGTTGAGAAGAACTTAGAGAAGGCAATATTTCAGGAAGCTGCATCAGATGAGTTTGAAGACGAGCGTGAGGAAGCCCGGCATTGATGACTTGAACTTGAGGCATATCTTGCTTTAAGATTTTCTCAAGCTTATGACTCAGGGTGTGTGCTTGCTCTTGAATTCGGCCACCAAAAACACTGTCTGAACCAAACAAAAAAATAGGAAGAGATTGCTCTTTTGGCAACGAACCCCTCAAGCCAAAATGATGAAGAGGAAAAGAGACACTCCCATAAGAAAAAGATGAATCAGGAAGCGTTCGGTACTCATTTTCATGCAATGAGACTCCCTGTGGGGCTTGAAAATACGGGGATTCACAGGAAGCAAAAAGTTGGAACCCTCCTTCAAGAGCAAGCAAGAAGAGAAAGAAAGCGAGGATAAAAATGACCCAGGCTTTTGGTTTTCTAAGTTTCAAAATAATAGGTTGAAGAAAAAATCGCATTGATTATCCTTAAATTTAAAGGCTGACTCAAAAGGTCTTGTTGGGCATTCTTTCAGGGAAACCTTGAGAAAGAAAGCACAAAACCCCTATTGCTTCCATTGAGAAAAACCTATGGCAAAAAATACTTCACAAGAAAAAAAGCAGGCAGATATCCAGGAAGACAACTCCCAGAATAGCAAACCTTTAAAGGCTGGTTCTTTGGTTGTTGAAGCAGAAAATCTTATAAGCTGGGAAAAGCTAGTAGCTTTTTATCGCTCCCAGGGAATCCAGTGTTTTGGGTGTCTTGCGGCAGAAGCAGAAACTTTTGCTCAAGGTGCTCAACTCCATGGTTTTGAACTTGATCACCATCTTGAAGAACTCAACCGCCTGGCTCTTGAATACCCTCTTGATGATCAGGAGAAAAGCTTTTCTGAACAGAGGCTTTCGGCACGTATTTTAAACTGGCTAAAAGAAAAGCTTCAAGATAGAGCGGAAAGTGAAAAGGCTAGTAAGTAACAAAAAAGATTAACTTTCAAACACACGTTTTTATGAGTTTAAATATTTATTTAAAGAAGCTAGCTAACAAGGAAGAAAAATAGCTCATGATTCATCATCAAGCATCATCATTGCACGAAATATCTTTTTAATTTGTCGTATGCGAGGTCTTTTTTCTTTGCGAGTATCAAGAGTTAAAAAGGTACTGATTTTTTCAGGATCACTTTCTCCTTCAAAAACGGGGATTTCATAGCTTTTTTCTCCCTGGACCTTTGTAATAGTAACGCCATTGCAAAGGTCATCCATAATAAGCATCGCACGAGTTCGTTCGTCTTCGCTTTCCCCTGCCCTTGAATAGGTCATAAGATGTTGGCGCCAGGAAGTAAAAGGGGTCTGAAGAAGTAATTGATAATTTTCCCAAAAGAGCAAAGCTTGTTTTTGTCGAACTTCGAACCCGGAACTTTGTCCCAGCTGGAAGCGTTCAGCATCAAACCCAAGAATATTGCTGAAGGTCTCACGGGCTCTGTTTCGAAGAAAAGCAGGACTTCCCGAAGGGTATTCTTCTTCAGAAGAAGCTTCTTCATCCAAAGGCTCATCTTCTGGAAGCAGGTCCTCGCTTTCTTGTTCAAAGTTCTGACCTACAAGCTGCTGAAGGGTTGCTTCGACCAGAAGTTTTCCGCCATCTTGAATATAAAGATCAAAGAAAAGAGCAAGGGCCCTTTCTTGATGGTGACGAAGAGTTGAAGAAGCTTGCGAAGAAGAGAGTTCAAGAAGAAGTTCGGCCAATACACGTTTCCAGCTCTCAGGGGTTTGGAAAGACGTTATAGAATCAATATCCAATGCTTGAGAGTGTTCTTTAAGAGCTAAAATGCTTGAATATTCTAATCTTGTCAGGGCATGAAGGCTCTTCACTAAAGTTTCTGAACTTTGAGATTCAAGCCCACGCAGAAGAATAGCATGAGCATAAGGATTCGAAGATTGAGCAAGATGGTTGATCAGCAAAGATTTTTCTTGAGGGTTAAGGTTGACAAGCTCTTCTGCAATCTCTTTGCAAACCTCTGCAGATGCTGAATCGAGCCCAGCGAGTTCTTCTAAAGGAATAAAGCTTTTTCGTTCGGTAAGCCCTTCTATTAAAAGGCGTGCTTTTATACGAGGGTTTTCCTGGGCCTTTAAACTCACTGGAAGGAGTAAAAGCAACGCAATAAAAAGTAAAAAAGAAAGCATCTTTGGGGATTGAAGTTTAAGCATAGAACTTTCCTGCACTAGAAGACAAAGACCATAAAGAAACTCTTCCTGAGCCTTATTTTTGATACTGCACCATACTATAAGGCTTTTTGCTTGGTATATAACAAGCCGACACATGCAAAGCCTGAAATACGAGAGTACTTTGCCTCCCAATACCCTCAGGTTTAATCGAAATGTCAATGCTACCTGATTTTTTCATTTGGAATAAGGAAAAAGCTATTGTTTTGCGTTTCAAGAATGGTGTGGTAAAGTATTGCCCTAAACTCCAACAACTTTACGAGTAGCTCCCTGCTCTAGGATAAGAGTGTGAGAAAAGACGAGAATAATTCGAAAACTCTTCTAGCTCACCAGCTTGAAGAGCAAAATCCTGACTATGAACAAGGGTATGTTGATGGTTTTCAGGAATTTCACAGCGCTTTTAAATATCGGCTTTTCTTCTATCTTATTATTGGACTCTTGCTTGGACTGGCTGGAGGATTTTTTATCTTCTATGGGAGTTTTTCTCTTTCTGACCAATCGGAAGCAAAGACTCAGGTTCTTGAAAAGTTTCCAGCTCAAAGAGAAGGACGGTATAAACATGCAACACAAGCAGCTCAAAAGTATACTTTAAGCATTCTTGCTGGTTATGAGGATTCCTTTTCTCAAGGTTATACCACGATAAGCAGTGGTTCTGGTTTCATTCTGAATAAGGAAGGGTGCATCGTTACGAATCGTCATGTTGTGGAAGGCTTTGCTTCTTTCAGAATTTTATGGCAGGGAAGACTTTATAGGGGAGAGCTTATCGGCTATTCAAACAAAGCAGATATTGCCGTTCTAAAATTTAATGCTCCTGAAATGACACCAGCCCTGACCCTTGAGAAAAAAGAAGTGTTTCAATCGGAAGAAGTCCTTGCTATTGGTTCGCCTTATGGGTTTGAGGCGACTGTTACGCAAGGGATTGTATCATTTGTTGGGCGATTTCTCGAAGATGGAACGGCTATCCCTTACCTTCAGACGGATTGTGCTATTAACCGAGGGAATTCCGGCGGCCCTTTAGTTAACCTCCAAGGCCAGGTTGTTGGCATGAACCATCTTATTTATTCAAAGAGTGGTGAATCCACAGGAATCGGCTTTGCTATTCCGATAAAAATTGTCCAAGAGGTTGCAAAAGAAATTATTGAAAGTGCCAAGGAGCAGGGCAGGCATTTTGAAAATCAGGTAATAGATTATGGACAAAGTTTAGAACAAGCATTTTTAGGGGTTATTGGACAGAATTCCTTTTCCGAGCCTGGGGTTATTGTAAAAGAAGTTATGGCTTTTTCTGCAGCTGACCATGCAGGAATTGAAGCTGGTGACCTTATCTACAATTTAGAAGGGTCTGCAATTAAAAATCTTAATGATCTCAAAGAGATATTGCTTCACTATCGACCAGGAGAAGAAGTTGAACTGAAAATTCGTAGAGAAGAAGAAGAAGAGAAAGAAATCACTCTTCATGTTACACTTGGGGAACGCAGAAACTAAGGCTTTTTTTGTAAGCTTCATCAAAACATGGAATTTGAACTATGCCACAAAGCCCGCTTTTTTTTGTTCTTTTACTCTTTCTTTTTTTTACTCTTTTCTATATCGCAAAGCTTTCTCGTAGTGCTGGTTTTGCTGGTTTGCTTATTCCTGGCTTGGGGCATATTATTCAAAAACGGTATTGGCATGCGTTGATACTCGGTTCTTGCATTTATGGCATCTTCGGATTAGGCATGCTTTTTTCCTCAGGAAGCGCCATTGACCTTGAAAACCATGAGATTTATTGGACTTTGCAGCTTCTTAATGGCCTTATTGCTTGGGTTTTCAGTTTTGATTTTATGCAAATTGAAGCGCGTTTAGGAGAAAATGTGAGCATCCTTGGGCATTCTATGGGCATGCTTTATACCGCTTTTTCAGGCCTTTTGAATTTTCTAGCACTTCTTGAATTAGCAAAGCACCAGGATTCTTTTACAAATGAGCCTGATAAGCAAAAAGATACATAAAAGGTCAAAAATTTTTGTATGCTTAAAGCTTTTCTTTGAGCATAAACCCTTAAAATAAGTTGAGAACCTCTATGGTTTTTCTTCTAGGTTATCTTCCTCTTGCTTTAGCTTTCTCTTTGACGATCGGGCTTCTCCGAGAAAGCCAATTAAGACTTGCTTTGCGGCAGGCATTCAAAATGTGGTTGCGTTTGCTTTGTATTGGAGCAGGGCTTGCTTTGCTTGTCTTGCTGGCCCAAGACCCATGGCTTTTTGTTTAGGCATCACTCCCTTTTTCTTGTGAGTCGACTGATTTATGGGAAACAAAACTTCCATAAGAACGATACCATTGCGAGGTCGTCTTGCGCCTACTCCCAGCGGCCACCTTCATTTGGGAAATATTCGCACCTTTTTAATTGCCTGGCTTGGACTCCGTTCTGCTGGTGGAAAGGTTGTACTTCGTATAGAAGATATTGACAGAGAACGTTCTCGAGAAGCCTATGAAAAGGAGCAAATAGAAGATCTTCGCTGGTTGGGGTTTGACTGGGACGAAGGGCCTGATGTTGGTGGAAAATATGCTCCTTATCGGCAATCGGAACGCATGGATCTTTACATGGAAGCTTTTCGCCAGCTTCGAGAAAATCAAAGTATTTTTGGATGCACGTGTAGCCGCAAAGATATTCTCCTGGCAGCCAGTGCCCCACACTCTGGTGAAGAAATTCTTTATCCGGGCACTTGCCGGATAAAACATAATTCGGAAAACAAAGAAGAAGGTTCTCTTGCATGGCGTTTTAAAAACCCTCCAGAAATAGTAAATTTTGAGGACAAGGTTTTTAAGCTACAACGAATTGACACCCAGCAAGCAATCGGAGATTTTGTTGTTTATAGAAAAAACCTGCAACCAAGCTATCAGCTTGCAGTTAGTATTGATGATGCATATATGAAAATTTCTCAGGTTGTGCGAGGGGCAGATCTGATTGTCAGCACAGCTCGTCAACTCCTTCTTTATCAAGCTTTAGCGCTTCAGTCTCCTCAAGAATGGGCTCATCTGCCCTTACTTCAAGATACGGATCAAACGCGGCTTTCAAAAAGAAAAAAGGGTGTAGGAAGTATAGCTCAACTTCGAGAACAAGGTGTAAGAGCCGAAAAAATCATTGGGCTTTTAGCCTACTCTATTGGATTACTTGATGCACCAGAAGAAATACGGATAACTGAGCTTAAGGATCGTTTTTCCTGGGATCGTCTGCTTCGCAAAGATCGAAAGATCAATCAAACAACGCTTTCTTCTTAAAGCCTTTGTCTATCGTTTCAATAGAATTATGATGCACAAGAGAGATGGTGCTACACAATAATCTGGAGAAAGTTTGTTGGAAGAAATACCGGATCCTTTTGTTCTTAAAGATAAGGCTTTTCAGCAAAAAGTCGGTTTCTCTATATTTGGGAAACAAAAAGACCAAGAACAAGAAGTCGATGGTTTTCTAAAACTTTTGGATGCTCACTATTCCTCTTACAGTCAGAAAGATCCTGGCTTTCGTCTTCCTCAAAACTGGCGTGCTCGCTACCGCTTGGCTCTTGAGAACGTCTGCCCTTCAAAGCATCATTTTTTCTGTCTGGCTCAGACAGATTCCCGGGAAGGGAAAGGAATAGTTGCTTGTTACCATAAAGAAGATAGCTCTTCAGGAAAGAATAGAGGAATTATCTCAGAGCTTTATGTTGTTCCTGATGCCCGTAGGAGTGGATTAGGACACAGGCTTCTTCAGATAGCAGAGAAGTGGATAAAAAAAGCTGGAGTCGAAAGAATAGAACTCAGTACACCTGTTTTAGCTGAAGCTCAAAACTTTTGGGAAAAACAAGGCTATCACAAATCTTTTTTTACTATGGTTTATCCTCTCAGGACTTAGTCTTAAAACAAATCAAGAAGATAAAAAGAAACCCCTCGCTGTGTAAACGAGAGGCTTCTCATGGATAGAAGATTGCAAAACTGAAGTTAAAACTCTTAACGGATGGTACCAAGCCCAAAATCAGTTCCAGGAATAGAACCTCGTATGAAAACATCTGAATCTGTATTTACCAATTGATTGGAAGGGTTCGAGTTTCCTTGATAGAAATGAAGAACGCCTCCAATGCCTGCGGCAAAAATATCATCTATGCCATCTCCGTTGACATCACCCAAAGAGCCAACCTGCTGACCAAGCTCTTGACCGCTATGCCCATAAAGCTTTGTATCACTCCTGCCGTTCTGGCCTTTTGTTCTACCATAAATAATATAGACGAAACCCCCAAAACCTGCTTTTGGAGCACCGATTATAAGGTCATCCTTGCCATCGTTGTTGAAGTCTCCGGTGCTTGCAAGACTCTTTCCAAAGAAAATCGGGTCATAGTCGTTATTAAAAGAGTACTTTGTTCTAGCTAGAGACCAGTCCGCATTTCTATCCCCAAGGATGAGGTTATGGAAACGCCCTTGGGCCAAGCTTCCGTCATCAACCTTGATCTTTGTCGCATCTTGGAAGTTTGTTTTAATCGTAGAAAAATCGATAGAGCGTCCTCGAAAAATAAAGACTTCTCCTGCTTCCAACCCATCGACAAGGTTTAGTGGAGCTCCAACAGCAACATCATTGAACCCGTCCCCATCAAAGTCACCAACCCCGCAAATACTTTGTCCAAAATCTCCGCTTGGGTAAAAAAGAAGCCCTGGAGCTTCTTTTGCTCCTTGATTTTTAGAGCTCGAAGGTGAGAAGTGGTCTGTTGCACCTGTGAAAATATAAGCGCTTCCCACTCCTGGTTCTCCAATCACAAGGTCATCAAAATTATCTCCATTGAAATCACCGATAAAGGAAGTGCTTGTTCCAAAGCGTGCGTTCTGCCCACTTCCTGAGAAAGTATAAACTCCGTGATCATTACCCCATAAGTCATTTGGAACCTGCTGACTCCTTCCCTTACTCAATTCGGTAATTCTAGCACCTGAGTAAACCCTTGCCATGCCGACATTCTCTCCCAAGCTCTGATCATCTTCATAAGGCGAACTTATTAAAATATCATCATGGCCATCCTTATCGAAATCTCCACCGCCTGAAACGCTATAGCCAAACTGTGCTTTAGCCTGCTTGCCGTTGAGAATCAAATCAGCATCTTGAGCCTCAATCACACCACTAAAAGAAGGCGAAGAATAGGGCGAAAACCCAAAGAAAACGTAAGTTGTACCAACTTCTTCTCCGTTTTTCATGGAAGTCGGAGCACCGACTACAAGGTCGTCAAAACCATCATTATTTAAATCTCCAGATGCGCTGATACTGAAACCAAATTGACTTTCTTCTGTTGAACCCAAAAATGTAATATCAGCCCTATAGGAATCAAGAACAGGAATGTTCGCAGCTTCTCCTCCCAAAGAAGGATCTTTTTCTTTTGACAGGCATGATGATCCAAGGAAAAGATGAACGGCACCAGCATTTCTAAGCCTGCGGTTATCTGTTTGAGGAGCCCCAACCACAATATCATTAAAACCATCACCGTTAAAATCAAAAGCATTAATAGCATCGCTGGGAACGATACTGCCATCATCGTCGTCTACAATTGTAGCACTTGCTTGACTCGTGCTTATGGATGCGTTTGCAGGACTTGAGATCTTAAGTGTGAAATCCTCTTCCGCTGTTTCCTGCCACAGATCTTCTAAGAGCTTGATTTCAATGGCAAGATCAGAAAAAGGATCTTTAGGAATTATGCTTACTTTTGGGTTTGACTCATATTTTCCTGTACTAGGATTCCAGAGAAGTGGTAGACCATGCTCTTCAATCAGTTTTTCTCTTTCTTCTTTTGCAATGCGAATTTTTTCAAGAACATCGATAGTAAAAGAAGAGGATTCTGATTTATAATCTTCCCCTGCAAGGGCACTGCCATCTAAAGTTTCATAATTAAATTGAATAACTTTATCGCCATACGTTTGAGAATTCAGTGCAAAGGGATCGCCTTCAAAACGCAAACCTTGCGTATTTTTTTCGCCAAGCTTATATTTTGAAAGTCTGCCTCCTGGTAAAAGCTGAAGCTGAAAGAAAACCCTTTGGTCTCCCTCAAGAACTCGGACCTGAGTCTCCTTTAATGAAAGTGTTGGCGACTGAACAGGGGTATCGTCATCACCAATAATGCAAACCCCTGTATCTTCGAGAACTTCTCCGTTAACCGGGTTCATAAGCTTTAAAGAAAAGAACTCCTCTTCTTCTTCTTCTTTATCGCCGTAAATTGGGATTGAAACGGTTGTGATACTACGTCCGAATTGAAAACGAGCCGTTCCAGAACTTATTTCATAGTCTTTACCAGCCTCGGCACTCCCATCCTGGGTTACATAATCAACGCTTACAATCTGAGAATCCAAAATATTTAAGGTATGTCGTTCAATTGAAAATACGGCGTTTTTTGTGCCATCATGCCCCTCTTCGATCCAAAAGTCATCCTTGAAGAAGATTTTGGAAAGTGCCTGAGAAGTTGCATCATAGGCATTGTCATCATTCAAAATAGTTGCTTCAGCCTTAGCCTCACCAAGTTTTCCATTGACAGGGTTTTTAAGGGTAAGAGAAAAAGTTTCATCATCCTCTTCGTCTGAATCTGCGGTGATTGCTACTCCCACAAATTTATGAGTTTCTCCAGGAGTAAAAATAATTGAACCAGAAATACCTTCGTAATCTTCACCTGCTTTTGCTGTACCATCACTTGTAAAGTATTCAAAGGAAACAGCATCAGTGTGAGGCTTATCAAGCGTAACATGAAAGAGCTGTGAACTTTTTGTATGTGTCCCCTCGGTGATTACCCCTTCATTCTGGAGAAGAGAAATAGTAGGTTTGTTATTATCGTTGCCACTCCCCTGAGAATCATCGTCAAGAATCGTAATTTTTGTCGTTGTTTTTTTCATTGGTGCGCCATTGACATTACTAAAGCGCAGAAGAAAGCTTTCGTCTCCCTCTGAAAGCGTATCTCCCAGAATAGTGATCTCGATGCTTTTCTTTTTCTCTCCATCAGCAAAGTATAAGCTTCCTGAAGTTGCCTTGTAATCAGCCCCTGCTCTAGCATTTCCATCTTCAGTGGTATAATCGAGGCTCACTCCTCCAGTGCTTAACCCGAATTGGTTATTTTGAGGTATAAGAACACTGGCCCCTCCGTTCTGAAGAACACTCGTATTGCCATTTATTTCAAGAGAGGAACGTTGACTGTTTACAGCCGTTGATTGGCTGCTTGTTCTCTCGAGCAAATCGCCAATTGGAGTGACGCTCAAAGGAGAAGTTAACACGACATCAACAAGAATTTTAGTTACTCCTGTGTCGCCTTCTGGAACGTTACGATCGTTCGCCTTGAGTTCTTCAGTACTTTTAGAGGAACCACCAGTATCGTCATCTATGATCGTTGCTCTACCAACTGCATCATTAATCGAAGCGTTTTCAGGGTTTGTTAACACGAGATGAAACGTTTCATTCTGTTCAACAACAGTATCGCCCTTTACTGGGACTTGAACTTCTTTCGTATCTTCTCCTGGAGCAAAAGTTAAAATCCCAGCAACAATACTATAATCTGAGCTTGACAGAGCTGTACCGTCAATGGACCAGAAGCCTACACTTACAGGATCTAAACTTGTACGATGCATACTGACATGAAAAGTCAGATTTTGCTCGCCGTTGTCACCTTCGGCAATACTCTGATCATCAACACTTATGGTTGGCAAGAGAATGGGACCATCGTCATCAACGATTGTTCCAATGGCTTCGGCCTTGGCAAGTGTTGCTCCTTGGGGATTCGATAATTTCAGAAAAAAGGTTTCATCACTTTCAAAATCGGTATCTCCAAGAACCGTAACTTCAATAGCTTGAATAAAATTTTCAGAATCTTTGAAGGTAAGTGTTCCAGATGTTGAAAGATAGTCCTGGCCAGCTAGAGCACTGCCGTCTTCGGTAGTATAGTCAACTTTGTACTCTGGAGTAGAAGAGAGAAACATGCTTCCATGGGTAAGACTTACAATAAAAATAAATGTCGTTGTACCTTGATTCGTTTCAAGAATACTCTGATCAACAACTGAAATTGTTGTCTCATTTTTGGCAAATGAATCTCCAGAAGTATTTGTTCCAACACTTCGTGGATCTATATCACCAAAACGTGGATCTATACCACCAGAATTAGGGTTATTGTTTTGTCCACTAACTTTTTTGCTTTCCTTCTCTCCATTACTTCCATAGCACGCTATTAAAGAAAGAGTACAAACAAAAAACATGGCATAGTGTGAAAATGTCCTCAAAATAGCCTTCTCTTTATTTTTGATCATATTTCCCTGCATGTCATGTTCTCCATTTTCGCATGTATTTTTATTGCTTTTATGATACTTTTACGATCAATTAATTCCCATAATGCACAATTATTCCTAACTCATTAGGTGCTTGCTTTTATAAAAAAAATTGAATCTAAAAGCCTGAAAGAAACAAAGTTGTTTTGCTTTTTGGAAAAAGGAGTAAAGCCTATTGCCTTTTGGCAAAAAAACTTAAAACTTTATGAGCAGCACAGGCTTTTAGCCCTCAATGTTGCTCTTATTAAAACCATGTGAAGACTATATTTTTTGAATCACTCCTCCTCATGAAAGCAGCCTATACGATATGGCAAAAACGTGCGAAAAAGAGAGTCAACAGGAAGAACTTCTTGAGCGAATTCGCTTTCTTGTTGAAAAATTTTCTCAATCTGAGGTTGCACGCCGAACAGGCAATCGAGCAAGCAACGTGCATCACTATCTCCAAGGCAGAAAGATTCCTGCAGACTTTTGTATGTCCCTTATAGAGGAGTTTAAGGTTAACCCTCGGTGGCTACTTACAGGAAAAGGGGAAGCTCATCAGTTTGATGCAAACCTGGAACTTTCATCAATGGCTCAAAACTTGCTTGAACTTGTGAAGGCTATGAATTCCTTGGTAAAGATGAAAATTCAAAGCCTGGGAAAAGAGCAATACTTTGAAGCTCTGAGTCAATACAAAAACCTTTTTCGAGATTACCAAAGGCTCTGTGAAAACTTGAACAAGCAGACTTCTCCTCTTTTTAATCAGCTTTTAGGAGAGTTTTATAAAGCTGTAGTCGACGGAGAGTTTGAGGTTGCCGATGCTAAAGAGCTTGCTTGTGCTCAGCTTGAGAAATTAAGTGCAGATGAAGAACTTAAATTGAACTACCTTAGTATTAAAGGGTATTACCAGCATGAAAAAAATAATCATGGAAAAGCCCTTGAGCTTATGCGCCAGGTATTTTTTCGGTCACTTCCAGATACTGCTTCAGATGGTCGTATTTTCCAAACAACAGCTAATTTTGTAATTATGCTTTTTCAAGCTCGAAGACTTAAAGAAGCTCGCCGAATTTGTGCAGCAATTTTAGCCTTTGCAGAAGGAAACCAAGATTTCTCTGTCTATTATAATGTTCTCGCTTTTTATTATGGCATGCTCCAAACAGAACTCGGTGATATCAGGCAAGGAGGAGTCTATACACGAAAATCTCAAGCTTCTTTTGAGAATGAGACCAAGGACTATCACTGGATTTCAGTCATGCGTCTCCAGCTTTTTGGGGCAGAGGCTCCTCTCTCAGCACTTCCAGACATTTACCTTGGAAACGCTCGGGCTGCTGTGTTGCTGATCAGTTTCGCCTTATGGAGAGAAGACTATGCATTGCTTCGGAGGAGCCACACTCGTTACAAAGCTTTAGAACGAGACGCTTCAAAGCCAGAAAATCCCCTTACAGTCATTCGAGCAGAAGTTTTGCTGCAAGTTTATCGAACACAAGAAAACGGAGATGACCTGAGTTCTTTAACAGAAAAGGAATTTGTTGCAGAATTGCCCCAGGCTCGCTTCCCCTTTCAGGTTACAGAGTTCAACCATAAATTCTCGATAACTCAAATTTTACGCATTGCTGGAAACAAAGAACTCGCGTTGAAACGTCTTCAGGAGACAGATAAGATTTACACTTCTTTACCAGAAGAACTGACCCCCGATCTTCTTTACGTAGCAACCCACTATCGTAACGCCTTAGAATTGATCCCAGAGCAAACCCGCACCCAAAAGCTCAAAACACTTCGCAAACGCGCCCAAGAGTTCTTCCAAACCCATTATGATAATGGGTTTGGGTGCTTTAGAGAATACGCTAAAACAGATTCAGAGGCTACCAAAGTTTAAAAAGCAGATTCTTGACTTAGACAAGAAATCATAAAATAGAGAAAAGAAGCTGAAGTAATTTGCTCGATTGAGGGTTTTCAGATTTTCGTGATCATTTTAATTCAAGCAATCATTGACCTCTCCTTGAAAGCCTATTAAAAGATTGTGGGCAGGTGACTTTTTCTATTCATTTGGCTTTGGAGTATTTTGCAGGCTAAGTATGTCCAGGCTATAAAACATAACAAGAAAAAGTCATAAAGATACGAGGCTAAAGTCGTAAAAAATAAAGACCTTCGCTATCAAAGCAAAAGGGGCCAGTTTTTATGGAGTTCATCTTTCTCTTTTCATCTGTTTTAGCCGTTTTTGGAGCGACTCTGATGGTTTTTCGTCAGAACCCAGTTTATGGGCTGCTCTTTCTGCTTTTAAGTTTTGTGGGTGCAGCTGGTGTTTTTTATGCTTTGAGTGCAACTTTTGTCGCTCTAAGCCAAATCCTTGTTTATGCTGGGGCTATTTCGGTTCTCTTTCTCTTTGTTTTGATGTTCATAGATTTAAGGCGTAAGGGAGATAATGTCCTTGCTCCTCGCGTTGACAGTCTTTCAGTATACGAACCTGCCAGTGTTCAAGAGACACAAGTTGTTGAAGAAAACCCCTATGACTTTAAGCTTTCAGCAGCCCTTGTTTCCTTTACGCTTTTTGGATTCATGACCTTTGTTGTGGTTAACCTGCCTTCGGACTTTCAAAAGCCTTTTTCAGAGCTTCCAGAAGTCTTTAACGAATTTGGATTGCGCCGCTACTTCGGTTCAATGAAAGAGTTTGGAGGCGTAATGCTGGGTTTCTTTCCATTCCACTTTCAGCTTGTAGGTTTTATTATCCTGGTGGGAGTTATGGGAGCCGTCATTTTAGCAAAAAATATTTCCGGAGCGAAATCTGAATCTGTTGACACAAAGAAGTAAAAGCGAACGATGCAACGCATGAATGAGCACACTTAAGGCTAGGCTGTTATGGAAAACGTACTAACACCACAAAATGTTCTTTTGCTGACAAGTTTGCTCTTTTGCATCGGAGTATATGGAGTTTTGGCCCGTAAAAACCTGTTGATTGTTTTAATGAGCCTTGAACTTATGCTGGTTGCTGTGAATATTGCATTAGTCCTTTTTTCTCGTATGCAAGCAGGGGCACTTGTTGACGGCTCTTCTCTCGAAGCTTTTCAGCTTGCCCATGCTGGACAATTCTTCACCTTAATGGTTATGGCGGTTGCAGCAGGAGAAGTTGGGGTTGGGCTTGCGATTGTGGTCAGGCTTTACCAGGTTAAGAAAAAGATTGAACTTGATGCCGCTTCCGAGCTTAAGCTTTAACAGCCCTGAAAGCCCCCAGTGCCTTAAAATAGAACCGGAAACAAGAGCGTAGAGAGCCAAGAAAAAGACGATGTTTGAATTGATTGATAAGCCAACAGCACTTGCACTGATAGCCCTTCTGCCATGTATTGGTTTTGTTTTAAATGCTTTCTATGGCAAGCGACTTGATGCTCGATCATCAGGTTTACTTGCCAGTGCTGCTATTTTTGGGGCTTTTGTTTTAGCTCTAGGCCTTGCGCTTGAACTTTTCTTAGGCAACGAAAGCTCTGAAACTTTTGTTTCAAGCAAGCTTTTTTCCTGGATCCCTATTGAGGGTTGGGCTGATTTAAGCTTTTCTTTTCGTTTTGATCGCCTGAGTGCTCTCATGGTTCTCGTCATCACTGGCGTTGGAACGCTGATACACCTTTATTCTATTGGCTATATGGGGCATGATAAGAGTTACTGGCGCTATTTTGCTTATCTTAACCTTTTTTGCTTCTCCATGCTTTGCCTTGTGCTTGGGGATAACCTTCTTGTTATGTTTCTGGGCTGGGAAGGTGTCGGGCTTTGCTCCTATTTATTGATTGGTTTTTGGTTTAACGATATTGAAAAATCAAAGGCTGGCAAAAAAGCTTTTATTGCTAACAGGATAGGGGATCTTGGCTTTCTCTTGGGTATATTTTTGCTTGGCTGGCATTTTCACAGTCTTTCCTATGCTGATATTCTTAATCCTGACAACACTCTGCTTCAAGCGGCCAATGGACCACTTTTTACGGCTGCCTGTATCTCTTTCTTCGTTGGAGCAACGGGTAAATCTGCCCAAATTCCTCTTTACGTCTGGTTACCGGATGCGATGGCAGGGCCAACTCCAGTTTCGGCTTTGATTCATGCTGCAACGATGGTTACTGCTGGCGTTTATATGATTTGCCGTTTAAGCCCCATTTTTGAACTGGCTCCCCTGGCCCTTGAAATTATTGGTTATATCGGTGGCTTAACAGCCCTTTTTGCTGCTTCAATTGCACTTGTGCAGCGTGATATCAAAAAGGTTCTGGCTTATTCAACGGTTTCTCAGCTTGGTTTTATGTTCATCGCCTGTGGCATGGGGGCTTATAATTATGCTATGTTCCACTTGATTACCCATGCTTTTTTCAAAGCACTGCTTTTCCTGGGGGCTGGTTCAGTCATTCACGCTTTAGAGCATGGTTATGGACATGGCAATCCCGATGCCCAAGACATGGGTCATATGGGAGGATTAAAAACAAAGATGCCTCTTACTCACCTGAGCATGATGGCTGGTGGACTTGCCCTTGCAGGAATCTTTCCTTTTGCAGGCTTCTTTTCAAAAGATGAAATTCTTCTCAGTGCCTTGAAGGGTAATACCTTGATTTATGCCCTTGGGTTGATCGCTGCGGCTATGACTGCTTTTTATACAGCACGTATGCTGGCTATGACTTTTTATGGCTCTTTCCGTGGCGAGTCTCAAGTATGGGAAAAATGCCATGAATCTCCAAGAATCATGACAGCTCCTCTCATTATTTTAGCAATTTTTGCCCTTGGGGCAGGTTTTATCAACTTACCTCATGCTTTTACGACAAAAGCAGCTTTTCTCTCGGATTTTCTTGAAGAAAGCTTTGAACCTGCCAAGAGAATCGCCTGGGAACGGGATAGCTTTGAAGAACTTGATTATGAAAGCCGTAAGGCAATAGAGTCAAACTCTCTTGAAGGAAGAGAGCACTTGGCTCAAATAAAAACAGAAGCTGCCTTAGCTTTTAGTACACCAACTTTCAGCGACACGGAAGCTGCCTCAAACCACAGTTCTGAAGCAGCAGAAGTCCACTCTCATGCTGGGCATGGGCAGGAATGGATGAACATGATCATAAGTCTGGCGGTTGCTCTTATCATGTTTGGCTTTGGGTTTCGTTTTTATAAACGCGGTGATCTTAAGGCTCGTCTTGATAAGGGGGTAAAACCAGCTCTTCAGCCACTTTTCAAGCTGCTTTCAAATAAATACTATGTTGATGAGATCTATGAAAAGTTGATTATTCGTCCGACTCGTATGATAGCTCAACTCTTTTTTGTTTTTATCGATATGTTTTTGATTGATGCGCTTTTCGTGAACGGAGCTGCTTTTAGTGTTGGTGCTTTTGGATATATGGCTCGTCGGATCCAAAGCGGGCTCCTTACACGTTACCTTTTTTTCTTTATTATGGGGGTCCTCTTTATCCTGCTCTATTTCCTGTGGTAGCAATGAAAGCAGGTTTAAACAAGACGTGTATGAAGTAAAGTTACTCAAAAAGGAAGAATATGGTAACAAAAGATCAATCCTATTATCTTATGCGCAGATTGCATAGTCTTACGGGAGTCGTTCCCGTTGGACTTTTTCTTCTGCAGCATATCTATGGCAATGCTTTAGCTTTATCTGGTGCTGCGGTTTATAACGAGCACGTGCATTTTCTGATTTACCAACCCTTGATTTATCTGCTTGAGGCTTCAATCTTTCTTCCTTTGATCTTTCACTCTGTATTAGGCATTTTCTACTCGATTCGTTCAAAACAGAACGTTTCGGTCTATCGCTATCAGCGAAACTGGATGTATAGCCTGCAGAGACTTACCGGTTTAATCACTCTGGTGTTTGTAATTGTACACGTGCTTGGCACACGCTTCAGCTTCAGTGAAAGCGAAAAACACTTCATGTATGAAAGCATGGTTCATTACTTTGAAGAAACACCAATTCTTGCAGCTCTTTATATCGTTGGGGTTGTGGCGGCTTCATTCCACTTTTGTAATGGAATGTGGGCTTTTTGCATCATGTGGGGGATTACAATTACCCGCAAAAGTCAGGATTTGATGTTCAAGGCGATGATGGGGCTTTTTGTGATGCTTGCGATTGCAGGTTCGGTTAGTGCTATACACTTTGTATCTCAGGATGCTGAAGACTATGTATTGCCAAGCGAAGAAGAGTGGCAGGAAAATAAACAAGAACTTAAAAAGCTGCATGCTTTGCCAGTGGCAGAAGAAGGAGAAGCTTTTTCAGAAGAATAGCCTTCGATCATTAGAGAAGTGTTGAGATTCAAGAATTACAAAATCAGGGTGGGCGAAACACAAAGAAGAATAGAACTCATAGCAGGGTAGGGAATATATGGCGAAATCGCAGGCAGATATTATTGTTGTTGGTGGCGGACTTGCAGGTTTGATGTGTGTTACCCGAATTTGTGAACTTGGGGGAAAAGTTAAGCTTTTTAGTCTCGTACCTTGCAAACGGAGTCACTCTGTTTGTGCCCAGGGAGGCATCAATGGTGCAGTAAATACCATGGGTGAGGGAGATCACCCTGATATCCACACCTTTGATACTCTAAAGTCCGGCGAGTTCATTAATGACCAGATACTTGCCCAGGAGATGTGCCACCATGCTCCTGGTTTAATCTATACCATGGATCGTATGGGAGTGCCTTTCTCAAGAACACCAGAGGGGAATCTTGCTTTTCGACGCTTTGGCGGTACGCTTCATCATCGTACAGCCCACGCTGGTGCCTCAACGGGCCAACAGCTTCTCTATGCCCTTGATGAACAGGTGCGTCGTTGGGAAGCTGAAGGAAAAGTTGAGCGTTTCGAATTTTGGGACATGCTTGATATCATCGTTGATGATGGCGGCGTCACACGAGGGATTGTAGCCCAAAATCTCCGTAATATGGAAATGCAAACCTTTCCTGGCGATGCGGTTTTACTTGCGACTGGCGGTTATGGTCTTATTTATGGCAAGTCGACCTGCAGTCAAATTGTAACTGGTGCGGCTTCTACCATAGCGTATAAAGCTGGTGCTGCGATGTGCAACCCTGAATTTGTGCAGGTTCACCCTACAGCGATACCTGGTGAGGATAAGCTTCGTCTGATGTCTGAATCAGCTCGTGGCGAAGGGGGACGTGTCTGGGTTCCTCGAGAACAGGGGGATAGCAGAGATCCTCGTTCCATTCCTGAGGATGAACGTCTCTATTTCCTTGAAGAAAAATACCCTCGCTTTGGAAACCTTGTTCCCCGAGATGTCGCCACACGAGAAATTTTCATGAAGTATCTTGAAGGCTATGGTCTTGGCGGTAAGCCCATGGTTTATCTTGATCTAAGCCATCTTGACTCGGCCTATACCCGTAAGAAGCTTGGAGCTATTCTTGATATTTATGAAAAGTTCGTGGGAGACGATCCGACAGAAGTTCCGATGAAGATCTTCCCTGGTGTACACTATACCATGGGGGGGCTCTGGGCCAGCTATGATGCCACAAGCCAAAAGCGTCTTAATTGGGATAGTCCAAACAACCAGATGACCAATGTCCCTGGACTTTATGCTATTGGGGAAGCCGACTGGCAATACCATGGTGCAAATCGTTTGGGAGCAAACTCATTATTGTCCTGTATTTTTGGAGGGCGAGTGGGCGCCGATGCTGCCTTAAACTATCAAAAGTCGCTGGAAAAGAATGTCGAGAGCGTTGATAAAAGTCTCTTTGAGAAAGCCTTTAAACGCTGCCAGGATCAAGAAAATGCCATTAAGTCCTGCAGTGGGGGAGAAAACCCTTATCAACTCCATAAGGAACTTGGTGAGTTGATGA
This sequence comes from uncultured Planctomycetaceae bacterium, assembly GCA_964548115.1. Taxonomy (GTDB): domain Bacteria; phylum Planctomycetota; class UBA8742; order UBA2392; family JABWBM01; genus CAZJPQ01. The sequence goes on along the minus strand of CAZJPQ010000012.1, from coordinate 34,988 downwards.
CAAAGAATGTGACTGTTATTCGAGATAACGCCTCTCTTGATGAAACCCTTGCTAAACTTGAGACCATTAAAGAACGTTCAAAAAATATTACGATTACTGATCGGGGAGCCTATGCTAACCACGGTTTGACCTTTACACGCTGGCTGCAGCATATGATTGAAATGTCACGTGTTGTCACAAAGGCTGCTCGCATGCGTAACGAGTTCCGAGGTGCCCACTACAAACCAGAATTTGAACTCAAGCAACCCGCTGATCTTAACCCTAAACTTTACTGGGCCTGGCTTGATAAGCATCGTCCCGAAGCATTCGCACCACACTATAAGGCTTGGTTTGATGAGGCAAAACCAGAGGAGCGAGATCGCTGGCTCATGAAGCCTTATCAAGATCTTAAGGATAAAGTAGAAAAGGGTGAGATAAAACCCGAGCACCATAAGTACTTTGAAGAGTTCACCAAGCAATCAGCAGAATGGAATAAACCAACGCTTGTCAAGGATTCAAAGGGAAGCCCTGAAGTAGAATATGCCCAGGTTAAAATGGAGCTGATGCCACCGATGCCTCGTAAGTATGACTAAACAATACGTTTTTGAGAAGCTCACAACTCTCTTCAGCGCTTCAGCCCAGTAGCTTAGCGCTGGGCTCCTTTTCCCAAGCGCTCAAGTAAAGCCTGATGAGAAGAATCGGCTGAGTCTTCTGGGTCTTTGCTTTTTAAACTTATCTCAGCTTGCTGACCTTTTGGCTGAGAGGCACTAGAATTCCTGCTATTGGCCCCTTGAGTTTCTATTTCATCCTTGGAGCTAGATTTTATATCTTCAAGCTTTAAGCTTGGAAATATCTGTACAATACAAAGCAATAAAATACAGGCCACCATAGCTTGCAGAGAAAAAAGCTTACGCCAGGTTTGACGGCTCTCTCGTGAACGTTGGAACCTGTGGCTTTGCCTTTCGTGCTGAGTTTCAAAAAGAACGTTTTCCTGCTGGCGACGAAGCTCTGAAAGATAGCTGCTTTGCTCTTTCAAAACTCGACAGACTTTAGTGTGGGTATCAGCATTGGCTTCCAGGCTATATCGCTGCATTTTCCCAAGCTCATGGCAAAAACTTCTGATTTCTGTAAAAAGATTTTTGAGGTTTTGCTCAACTCCCTGCAGACACTCTTGTGTTTCTTTTTGGACTGTCTGCTGACTACGGAGCACGTGTGACATACTTTCAAATTTCCCAAGGCTGTGGGCTATACGTTCCGGAATCTGCTCTAAACTTTGAAAAGCTCTTGCAAAACCTTGTTGGAAAGCTGGAAAAGAATCATGCTCTGGCTGCTTTTCGTTATTTTTTTCAGGTTCTGTATTTTCGGCTCTTTCGATAATCTGCTGCTGATGTGCAGGAAATTCTTGTTGAATATGAGTAAGAAGCTCTGATATCCCCTGCTGAAGGTTCTTTTTTTCTTTTTGTGAAGCCTGAAATTCGTTACGAAGCTTTCTAATCTCCTTATAAAAATCAAGGGCAGAGAGTTTTTGATCAAGGCTGCCAAGGCTGCTCTGATGATTGACCTGATCAGAAAGCTTTACCTCACGCGCTTCATTCCTGTTTTGATTATCTTGAGACTCTTGCTTGTCGTAAGGAGCTTGAGCCTGCTCAAGCTCTAGCCCCTGAGCGTTCGCTTGAATCAAAACCTGACGACCACTTGTTGACTTTTGCACTTCCACTTTCCAATCAGGCTGTTGATTTATCTTCTTCTGAGTTGGCTTCTTTTTGAACCATACTTCCCTTCTGATTGCTTCTCTAAGCCGCCGAAAAATTTTCTGAGGGCTTAAAAAACCTTTTCGGTCTTGGCACTTAGCGACTTCCTTGGCCCTGAGAAACGAGTGTTTCTGGGAACGAGATTTTGTATTTTTCTTCTTTATTGTTTTTGATGTTGCTTTTGATTTTTTCCTGGAAAGACCTGCAGAGCTTTGTGCTCCGAACTCTTGCTTTTTTCGTCCAAAAGACCTTAGAGAATCAATAAAAAACATCTCTATTTCCTTCTTGCTATACATAAATGAAATAACATAAATGAAATACAATTCAGGTCTTTGCAGGAAAATTACAGGCTTTAAAAGCCCAAGATAGTCCTTCTGGGACCTGCTTATAGACCTTTATATTGAAGCTTTGAACTGAAACAGAATACTTCTAAAGCTCGTATATCGCTAAAACTAAGGGGGTAAGAACTCATCAGGCTCTGCCTGCAAGCTTCTCAACTCTCAGAATCGGTTAAGCTGGCTCAAAACTAAAGCTCTTCCGAGCAAAGAAACAAACCTTTATCTTTTGAAGCATGCCAGATAAAGCGTAATATTTGAAAATTGCCTGAGACTCAGGCGCTTTTGTACTTTCAAATGAGTTGCAATTGACGCATAATTGAAAGAGGGTATCATGAAAGAGTCACAGGTGACCTCAAAGAACTCTTCTTTACTTTAAGGAGATATAGAGATGCCACACTATATTACTGACAAATGCATCGGTTGTACGATCTGCGCTAAGAAGTGTCCTGTAGACTGTATTGCTGGTGAAAATAAATACCTTCACGTTATTGATCCTGAAATCTGTGTTGATTGCGGTGTTTGCGAAAGCTACTGCCCTGTGGAAGCTATTTCTAACGATCTTGGAGAAATTATTCCCAAGCTGGGTGGCCAGAAGACCAGACCTATTGCAGTGGTTGCTGAAGAGCTCTGCTCCGGCTGTGAATTCTGTGTCGCAGCATGTCCTTTTGATTGTTTGGATATGGATTGGAGTAACTCCGAAGAATATCGCAGCCAGGATGGCGATGACTGGTTCCCAGTTGCAGAAATGGTCGCAGCCAAGGACTGCGTGGGGTGCCGCTTATGTGAAGAAGTTTGTATTAAGTCTGCCATTGTTGTACGCTGGCCTGACGGACAATTTGCGCCGACCTTTCATCAGCTTGAAGAAGCGGTATAAGAGCACGTGCAAAAGCTTGTATCACTCAAAATACGGTTTTGATCCTTGTTTCTCAATTTGAAACCTCCATAAGACACGAACATAAAAACACTGGAAATCCTATGGCTTACTGGTTGATGAAAAGCGAACCAGGTGTTTATTCGATTGATGATCTCAAAGCTGAAAAGAAAACCTCTTGGGATGGCGTTCGGAATTACCAGGCTCGCAATTTCATGCGGGATGCGATGAAAAAAGGTGATGGAGTCCTTTTTTACCACTCCAATAAATCGCCTCAGATTGCAGGCATTGCTAAGGTCTCAAAAGAGGCTTACCCTGATCACACTCAATTTGAGAGCAAAAGCAAGTATTACGATCCCAAAGCAACGCCTGAAGAACCACGCTGGTGGATGGTTGATATTGCCTTTGTAAAGGCTCTTCCCGAACCACTCTTGCTCTCAGAACTACGAACAATCAAAGAACTCGAAGATATGCCTTTGCTTCAAAAAGGACAACGTTTGAGCGTTCAACCCCTTGAAACAAAACATTGGAAGTGCATTTGCAAGCTTGCTGGTATTAAGAGCACAGTGGTTTAAACATATAAGCTTTTAAAAAGTGCTCAAAAAAATAAAGAGAAAACCTTCACTGCTTGAGAATTTGCCCTAGAATGTCTTCATGTCAAGAAATGCTCGTTATACTAGCGTTTTAAAACTTTGAGAAAGAGTCTTTGCCATGCCTTTAATCCGTCATAAAAGCTTTTTACTGACAGCAATTTTTGCTTTATTCTGCTCTGCTTTTGGGCCTTCTCTTCAAGCTGATCTGATCTTCCTGCGTGCAAAAGGCAAGGATAGCAAGCCAAAGGTTATTCGGGGAACGCTATTTGCCAACGAAGATGATAAACGCATTATTGTGCTTGAAGACGGCAAAGAAATACTGGTTGAAGACCAGGAGATCGTGGCTTTGATTCAGGAAAAGCAAACCCCTCGCCAGAAACCAGACAAACAGGATCAAGAAAAAGAAGAGGATGAACAGGAACCTGAGCTTGATATTGCCACAGGTCTTTCTTCCAGAGCAAAAGAATAAAGCTTAAAGAATAAAGCTTCTGGTTTTGCTTTGTAGCATTTTTTACTTTGTAACATTCCCTTTTTCATACAGCCCCTTTTGCAAGCTCTTAGCCCCCAAGTGCTTCTTTCAGGAAGAGTTTCTTATGCCTGTTCTTTCATTACCACATTTGAAATACCTCGTGATCCTGTGTTTAGGACTTTGCTTGGGCGCTTGTTCCTCTGCCCCAAGTCCAAGCTCCTGGCAAAACTCACGTTTTCAGCATGACCTTAAAGACGTTGAACGCACGATCCGCCGAGTCATGACCCAAAAGTTTGATTACAGGATTCGTGATTATCATCAAAAGCAAAATGGCCTCATCAGCTTTTCCACTGATTGGAACCTGCGGCAAGCTTATGGAGCCATTTTCAGTAGAAATGGAGTTCGCCGTAAAGCCTGGGTTGAAATTAAAGAAGTCGCAAAAGAAAAATCCCCTCTACCATTACCACAGGATAGCGTCGAAAAAAGGTTTCCTTCTTCAAGCAGAAATACTGAAGTTCGTTTGCGCATTGCAGTAGAGAGCGAACATAATGCCAGTATTATGCATCCGGATAAGCCTGATCAGGCCCAATGGGAAGAGGCTGGTCCTGATGATAACGAGGCAAAACGTATCCTGGCAGAGCTTCACTTTGCCATGCTTGATTATGCTTCGAACACAAGCAGTGAGCAGCCTTAATACTCTTTTCAACTCTTGAAAAATCACCAAGGAACTGGCATCCCTTATGAAGTGGGAAGGGAGTGCTGGGAGCGCTCCGTGAAATGGAAAATCTTCAAGGTTTTGTGAGTATGGAATGCTAAAATAATTATGGACTTTTGCAACCGCCAAAGCATTTTTGGTTGCACTCGTAACCCACTGTTTCAAAATAGTTTACAACTCAAAATTGGCGGCTAAAAAATACCCTGCTATGGTTGCAAAATAGCCTTGAAAGATACCAACGAACACTTGGAGCTTTTCCGTTTCGGTGCAGCTTGGAGGCTGCCCCTCTCACTCCAAAGGGTTGCAAAATAGCCTTGAAAGATACCAACGAACACTTGGAGCTTTTCCGTTTCG
>CAZJPQ010000012.1:0-29818 GCA_964548115.1 uncultured Planctomycetaceae bacterium | reverse complement strand
GTGCAGCTTGGAGGCTGCCCCTCTCACTCCAAAGGGTTGCAAAATAGACATCAAAGTTCCGAACAAACACCTGAAGCTTTGAGGTTTCGTGGAGTGTTTTGGAATAAAGGCTTAAGCCAGCATTTTACCAAGCGCCTGAGTCAATGCCTCCCCAAGCCCATAAATAAGAGAGTTTGTTCTTTCATCTTTGAGTTTACCATCTTCGCTAAAAGCTTGATGGGCACTGCTAAGCGCATATTTATTGGGTAGCACAGTGACCCCTACACCATTAAGAATCGTAGCTAAATGAGGCAGTGCACGAATGCCTCCTAAACCTCCGGGGGAAGCGGCCATCAAAACAGCCAGCTTATCCTTGAAGGCAAGCAGAGGCTTCTCATCTTTTGCAGGCCGAGAAACCCAATCAATTGTATTCTTCATAAGTGGAGAAATACTGCCATTATACTCAGGGCTTGAAATCAGAAACCCCTGGTGCTCAGAGAAAAGCTGCTTGAGCTTTTGAGCGTTTTCAGGCAAGCCGTGTTCTGACTCATAATCTTGGTTGTAGAGTGGAAGCTCATAATCGCTAAGATCTATAAGTTTTACGGTGCCCCCTGCCTTGCGAGCCCCTTCAACAGCCAGGGCTACAAGTTTTTTATTCCACGATGCTTTACGAGTACTCCCTGAAAATGCTATTATCTTAGGGCTGGAAGTCATTGTTTATCCTTTAAAATGAAGTTAAGAATGATAGTAAAACTACGAATTAAAATGTATGATTGAAGATCAAAGAAAAGCATGTTAGCATGTTTTGTCTTTTAATAAAGAAAAGCTCTCGTGAGTAAGGCTCTATAGAGTATAGAATTAGGATAATTGATAAGAGACTGTCTCAAGAACCAGGTAAGGTGCAGATTATGAATCCTCAAAAAATGAAATCTCGTCATCGAGTTAAAGGACGAAAGACGACTCGTCGTTGGGAAAAGAAGAAACGCCAAACGGGAGGCGGCAATCCTCGCTAAGCATTTCATCTCTTAAAAAGTTCAAACAGAGTTCTGATTTCAAGCTTCCTCAAATCATTGTTGTGGAGAGGTGACAGAGTGGCCGATTGTGACGGTTTCGAAAACCGTTGTACCTTCGCAGGTACCGAGGGTTCGAATCCCTCCCTCTCCGCCATGACTTTTCCTATACGTCGCTCAAGGCATACTCCAGCAACGCTTGTTCAGACTCTGTACAATAACATCTACAAGTGCACCTCCCCTCTAGACACCAACAAGCAACAACCCCAAGCAACAATCCATCAAAGCGCAATAGAAACAAGCACTCTTATGATTCGCTCAAGTATTATTAAAACACCGATAGAAACCTCTGAACTCTGGCAAGAAATCTCGAGACCCGAGAACGGTGCACTCCTGCTCTTTCAAGGGATTACTCGCAACCACCATCAAGGTAAGAGTGTGCTTTATCTTGAGTATCAATGTTATGAAGCCATGGCTTCAGCCGAACTTCAAAAGCTGACAGAAGAGATTGCTGCGAAGTTTGAGCTTAAGGATTTTATTGCTATCCATCGGATTGGAAGAGTCGAAATAGGCGAAAGCAGTTTAGCTGTCGCCGCTGGTTCTCCTCATCGCAAACAAACCTTTGATGCCATAACGCTTTTTATTGATCGTCTGAAGCAAGATATCCCCATCTGGAAGCGCGAATGCTTCGGGGATGGGACAGTCGCCTGGGTTGAGGGCACGAACCTTAAGCCTTCTTCATAAGCTTCCAGCCGCCGCCTTTGAGTACGTATACGTTCTGAAAAAGTCTTCATAAAGCTAGAGGCTTTTCTCATCCTTAAGCAGCTCTTGATAGTATTGATGAGTTTCACTTGTCAGCTCTTGTGTGCTTTTTGCTTGAATCTTTTCAGCTTCAATAGTCGGAAGCACCTCCAGACTCAGGGTGCTTTTCCCTCCAAGTTGCATACTTCCTCGTTTCAAAGCTCCTGCTGTACCACGAATGAGAAGTGGTACAATTGGTTTACCTGTTTTTTTTGCCAGGATAAAAGGTCCAGACTTAAAAGCCTTGAGTTTTCCATCCCTTGAACGTGTCCCTTCAGGAAAAAGCAGTACACTGCCTCCCATCTTCAATTCCCGTTCACAGCGATCAAACATCCCTCGCGCAGAACGAATACTGCCTCTTTCCAATGGAATATAGCCCGCAAGTTTCATACCCCAGCCAACGAACGGAATTCTCAGTACACTGGCTTTTGAAACCCATTTGAAAGTTCGAAACGAAGAGAAAACTAAAAAGATGTCGAGCTGAGATAAATGATTTGCAATGTAAATACAACTTGCTGATCGAGGAGCTGCATGCTGTTTATAAAACCTGAACCTCCACAGCCCTATAAGACGAAAAGGGAAGCAGCATATCCAAGCCCACCAGCAGGCAAAATAGTGCAAAACTCGTTTTCGCGAATCGAATGGGCGGGTTAACAGCCAGCCTAAACTTTCAACAAAGAAAAAGAAAATCACCGTTATTGAAACCCACAACCAGAAAAAAAACGAAAGGAAAGCTAAAACACCCCTTTGTGCAAACAATCCTGAGTTTTGCTCTTTACCCATATCATCTTTATTCCAGAGCTTTATCGTGTTGCTTCTATAATCGATTATAAAAAGGCTTTTTTGTAATCGTAATAAGAAAGAAGCCTTAGCAATCAACGAGCCCTTTCTTCCGTTCTTATATCAGATAGTTCTTCTTGAAAGCAAGCGCTATGGAAAGAGATATTCACAAACCCTTGCAAAGGTTTTAAGATCTTTGAAAAGACTTGAAAAGTAATCGCTTTTTATGGGCTCAGAGATTATGCTTCCCTAGACTCTTTTTATTTCTTTTTTGCTTTACTTCTTTTTTTGATACTTGAAGCATGACTCCAAAACAATCTTTTTTTGATTATGGATTATCGCAATAAAATTAAGCCGTTCTCAACCTTGGTCGAAGAGCTTGCTCAGCTCCGATCAGAGGGAAAAAGCGTTGCGCTTTGCCACGGAGTGTTTGATCTTGTTCATATAGGACACATTCGCCACCTGCGGGAAGCAAAAGAGCATGCGGATTTTCTGATCGTAACAGTCACCGCAAATCAATATGTGAACAAAGGGCCAGGAAGACCCGTTTTTGACCAGGAACTCCGGGCTGAATCTCTGGCTGCTCTTGATGTTGTAGATTACGTTGCGATAAGTGACTGGCCCCACGCTGTAGAAATTCTGAAGCAACTTAAACCTGATTTCTATGTTAAAGGCCCAGATTATCGTGATCACTCAAAGGATCATAGTGGTGGCATTATTTTAGAGCAGGAGGCCGTCGAGGCTGGCGGTGGAAAGCTTATTTATACTCAGGATATTACCTCAAGCTCAAGCAAGCTTCTGAATGAGTTTTATTCGCCCTTTCCCGAAGAAGTTCAACATTACCTTCATGGTTTTTCTCAGCGCTATAGCTCCCAAGACCTGGAAGAAGCGTTTCAGCGTATAGCCAATCTCAAAGTTTTAATTGTTGGTGAAGCCATTATTGATGAATACATATACTGTGAAGCTATTGGCAAATCTGGCAAAGAACCGATGCTGGCAGTCAAGTCACTTAAAAGTGAAAAATTCGCAGGCGGAACACTGGCTGTGGCCAATCATATGGCTGATTTTTGCAATAAAGTAAGCCTGCTGACCTTTCTTGGAGATCATCAAAGCCAGGAAGAATGGATACGCTCACAGCTTGATGAACGCATTGATACCCAATTCTTGTATCGCAAAAACTCTCCAACAATTCTTAAGCGTCGTTTTGTTGAGCACTATTTTTTCACAAAACTACTGGCACTCTACGAGCTCAACGATGGGGCTCTGAGCAAGGAAGACGAAGAGCTTTTACTGGCAAAGCTTGGACGCTACATTGGAGAATATGATCTTATTTTGGTTGTTGACTATGGCCACAGCCTCATGAGCCCACGAGCTATTGAGGTGGTCTCTGAGCAAGCACCTTTCTTAGCTGTTAATGCTCAATCAAATGCGGGCAACCGGGGATTTCATACAATTTCAACCTACCCTCGGATGCATTTTGGTTGCTTGACCGAAGGAGAGATTCGACAAGAAGTTAGGGACCGAAGAGGGGATTTACACGAGATTGTACAAGAGGTTGCGGTAAAACTTCATCAGCCAACTCTTATCGTTACTCGAGGAAGCAAAGGCTCTTTATGCTATTCTGAAACTGAGGGTTTCATTGAGATCCCTGCTTTAAGTAAAAAAGTCGTTGATCGGATGGGAGCGGGGGATACCTTTCTCTCTTTAGCAGCACCTGCACTCACAGCTGGCTTACCCCTTGAAATAGCAGGTTTTCTTGGAAATATTGCTGGAGCTCAAGCAGTGGCTACAGTAGGACACCGAAGATCATTAAAACGATCTTCTCTTTTGAAAAGCATCCAGGCTCTTTTGAAGTAAAACGCCTTCTAAGAATGAAAAGACCTTCTGATTTGCTTTCTAAGTCTATCAGAAAAAAGAAAGCAGTATCAAATATGAAGCCTTTTTGGTAAGGTTATGCTCTCAAAGAAAGGCTAATCAAAGATGACAAGGCTCGAGCCACAGGGGTATTTCAAGCAACTTTTTCAGCTCCTATCTGAGTTGAAAGTAAGCAATGCCCAAAGGCATGGGCTATCACTGCATGAAGGAAGTGAGCAGGCTCTTCGCTGGTTAACAGAAGCAAAAGAACAAGACACAAAAGTTTTACTGGTTGGAAATGGTGGCAGCGCTGCCATTGTTTCTCATCTTCAAAACGACCTTTCCAAGGCCCTTGGAATTCGTGCCATGGTCTTTCATGATACCCCAACCCTAACGGCACTTTCGAATGACGAGTCTTACGAAGAAGCATTTGCCTATAACGTTGGACTCTGGGCTGAGCCAGGAGACCTTTTACTTGCTATCAGCAGTTCAGGGAACTCAGAGAATATTTTAAAAGCCGTTGATAAAGCCCATTCCAAGGGAATGCGAACCATAACTTTTTCAGGCTTTAAAGCGAATAATGCTTTACGACAACGCGGAGATTTGAACTTTTACATCGCTTGTGAATCCTACGGTTTGACAGAACTAAGCCATGAAGTCCTTGGACATTACTTTGTTGACGCTTTACTGGCAGACCAAAAACAACACAAAAAACACCGAGAAGCTATATCGTTATCTGCTGATACTTTCAAGGTCTAGGTGTCTGTGGACAAGTGAGAAGAATGAGTTCGCCCATGGGTAATCTTAAACCTTGCATCCTTGTTACCGGCGGTGCTGGCTATGTTGGATCAAAGCTTGTTCCTGCTCTGCTTGAAAAAGACTATAGTGTCAAAGTGCTTGATCTTTTCCTTTATGGAGAAGATGTTTTTGATGACATTAAAAACCATCCTCGCCTGGAACTCATCAAAGGAGATTTGCGAGATTTCTCGCTTGTAACCAAAAGCTTGAAAGATGTCTGGGGAGTTATTCATCTTGCTTGCATTTCAAATGATCCCAGTTTTGAACTTAACCCAGAGCTTGGAAAATCCATAAATTATGATGCCTTTGAACCCCTCGTTGATAGTGCCCAGAAATCAGGAGTTCAACGGTTTATTTATGCTTCCTCTTCCAGTGTATATGGAGTCAAACAAGAAGAAAAGGTCCACGAAGGCCTGAAACTCGAACCTTTGACAGATTATTCTCGTTACAAGGCTCTTTGTGAAGAAATCTTACTTGATAAGAAAAAACCGGGTTTTGTTCCTGTTGTAATTCGTCCTGCCACGGTTTGTGGATATGCTCCACGTCTTCGTCTCGATGTGATTGTTAATATCATGACAAACCATGCCTACACGAACAAAAAGATTATTGTACTCGGCGGAAAACAGCTTCGACCAAATATTCATATTGATGATATGGTTGATCTTTACGGTCTTACATTAGAGCTGCCAAGAGAAAAGATTGATGCAGAAGTATTTAATGCTGGCTATCAGAATTATAGCGTCGAAGAAATTGCTCAAAAAGTTCAAAAGATTGTCGGTGAACAGGTAGAGATTGAATATAAACCAACCAATGATCCTCGTTCATATCGTATTTCATCTGATAAAATGAAGCAGCAGCTTGGCTTTGAGCCACAGCGAGGGGTTGAAGAAGGCATCAAGAGTTTACTTGATGCTTTTCAAGCAGGAAAAATTCCTCATTCAATGGATGATTCTCGATATTTTAATATTAAGATGATGCAAAGCGTGAATCTTCAATAGCTTTTCAAATTCATAAGAAGACAGATTTTTACAGCAAACTGGTAGGAGAGATAATTATGAAACAATACTTTTTTTTCACTTTTTCTTTGGCCTTATGTGTAAGCTCTGTTTTGCTGACGGCCTGTTCTTCCACAGAAGAAAATAAGACACCAACAGATTACCATGACCATACGGTTGGACCATCTGAGATTTCTGCTGGGCGCCACCCTCAAGGGCGAAAACCGAGAGAGCACAAAAATAATGAAAAGCAAACTTCTTCCCAACCCCCTGAAACAAAGCACCACAGAGTTGAAAAAGAAACTCAAAGGCCCGAGCACAAAAAACCTCAAGAGCAAAAACCACAAGCTAAAGAGACTGAACCAAAAGTTCATGAGCAGGAAGTTTCAACAGAAAAGCAGGCAAAACCTCATAAGGAAAGAACTCCACAATCGAAAAGTTTTCTGCTGCCGGCACTTGAAGCTGAGCACGCTAGTGCTTTCGTAAAATGGGTAGACAAGGCCTTTGATAAAGAACAAGAATTTCTCCAAAGTCGCAAACAAGAGGATTTTCAAGTTTCCATGGTTGCTGCTTATACTGCAAAAACTCATTACGAATACCTTCTTAGTGAAGTAGGTGGAGAACCTGAAAAGCTTGAAAAAGAAATTCAAGAGAAGTCCCAAAAATTGAATCAGCTTCTTTTTAGCATGCGTAAAACAGCAGGCATAGACCACAGTACACCAGCGATTGTAGCTGCGCGTGAGCGTTGGCAGGAAAAGGTAAACGAAAATAGTGATGAATAAGCAAGCCATCGAAGGTAGAACTTGAAAAATTCAGCAACGGGTCATCTTAAAACTTTTTCTGCAAAACAAGAGCAAGCCTCTTTTTCCTATTTCTTTCAAAAGCTTCAAGCAACCTTGAATATGATTAAGGTTGCCCATACGATTTTTGCATTACCTTTTGCATTCCTGGGTTGGATTTTCGGACAAAAGCTCATCCATGAAGCTGCTCGTATTGAACCTCAGCTTAAAAACCTTGAAGTCGATGCATTACACCCTTTGGCTCAAACCCTTGGAATGGCAAGTTTTCCATGGCTTTGGAGTTTATTTTGGGTCTTGATTGCAATGATTGGGGCTCGCAGTTTTGCTATGGCTTTCAATCGGATTGCTGATGCTAAAATTGATGCTCTGAATCCGCGTACAGCTTCACGAGAATTGCCTGCAGGGACATTAAGCCTGCGTTTTGTCTGGTTCTTTACCCTTGCAATGGCTTTGCTTTTTATACTGGCCTCAGCCATGCTGAATACCAGGGCTCTGATCCTTGCCCCTCTTGCTTTGTTCGTCGTTGCAACCTACTCCTATACAAAGCGCTTTACCATTTTTTGTCATCTTGTTTTAGGATTAGGGCTTGCGTTTGCTCCAATTGGGGCCTGGGTTGCAGCCTTAGGAGGAGCTTTCAACCTTGCTTTGGATTTTTCTCTGGCTAACTTTAACGGTGAAAATACAAGCCTTGCTTTAAGCCTTACTCCTTTTCCTGGCAGCCTTGCTTTTCAACCAGTTCCTCTTTTATTAGGTCTTGGGGTTCTTTTCTGGGTCGCAGGATTTGATATTCTCTATGCCTTGCAGGATCTTCGTTTCGATAAGAAAAATGGGCTGCACTCTATACCGGCAAAACTGGGGAAGCATAAAGCGCTTTTGCTTGCTCGCCTCTTTCATGTGTTAGCCTGGTGTTCCTGGTTGGCAAGTATTTTACTTTTTCGCTCAGCACGAACAGCTCAGTTTCTTGTGGAAGTTGCCCAAGGAAGTTTAATGGAAAACTATGCCCCAAGCTATCAGCTTGGTTTTATAAGCTTTTTAGCGCTTGGAATTGTCGCTGGTTGCTTAATTTATGAGCACTCTTTGATAAAAAACAATGACCTGAGTCGTTTAAACGCAGCTTTTTTTACAATGAACGGCATTATCAGCATTATTTTTGTGGGACTGTTAACACTTGACCTTTATGTTTAAAAGAGCATGAAAACTCGAAATTTGAGCCTACTTTCAAAAAGAAGCATTAAATTTCTTTATTCTGCAAGCTCCAGTCTTTAAAAGTGTCATAATAGAAAAGAAAATAGACCCTTTTTAAGGAAAAATATGATAACGCCTGAAAACGAACAAGCAGGTTCTTTCCAGCCTGAGACCTGGCAAATATTTCGAGTTATGGCTGAATTTGTAGAAGGTTTTGATGTTCTGGCGAGAACTCAAAAAGGCATTTCAATCTTTGGTTCAGCACGAATGCATCAGGGCGAGGAATATTATGAAAAAACGGTAGAACTCGCCAAAAGCCTTGTAGCAGCAGGATTTTCGGTGATTACAGGTGGTGGCCCAGGCATTATGGAAGCAGGAAATCGAGGCGCCAAAGAGGCAGGGGGAGAAAGCATTGGACTCAATATTGATCTTCCCTTTGAGCAAGAACCAAATCCATACGTAAAAACACTCGTTAATTTTCGTTACTTTTTTGTACGCAAGGTCATGTTCGTAAAATACAGCCAGGGCTTTGTCTTTATGCCCGGGGGCTATGGCACAATGGATGAGGTTTTTGAAGTTTTAACCCTTGTCCAAACCCTTAAAATCAAACCAATTCCTTGTGTTTTCTTTGGTACAGCGTACTGGGGAGGCTTGCTAGCCTGGATCAAAAGTGCCATGGAGAAACAGTATAAAACTATTTCGCCTGAAGACGTAGACCTCTTTCATGTAACGGATGATATTGATGAAGCTATTGAATACATCTCTCGTATTCATCGTGAAACAAAAAAGCTTGGTACGGTTGTTTTACAACGGGAAGATCCCATGCTGAAACAAGAAGAAAAAGAATAACAAACACCTTTAAAGGGTCCTTGGCTCTTTTGAAAAAAAGATACTCTATGATCGAATCACAAAAAACTATTGATCAGAAATAAGCCGTGGGGAGTAAAATAAGCAGTGGCCGCAAAAATTGAAGCTTTTCATTATGCTTGCTTTGAGCCAAAGCGTGCTTTTCAGCAGGGAATCGCACCTTTATACCTCAGCCTTGCCAGTGCTTTTGAAGAACCTGACCTTGAGTACCTGCCATCAGAATCAGGAAACAAAGAAATTCAAACAAATAATAATATCCCCTCCCCCATAGAATGCTTCACCAATCTTGACCTGGAACAATTACGCAAAAGCAAAGAACTTAAAGAGTCTGAAAGTGCGGCTTTTGTACTAGCTACTTTTAAAAGAGGAAAACGACAAGATTATGCTCTTTACTGTCGCTACCCCTTAGAACGTTTGCCGGATCTTGCTCTTTTTGATCTTGATCAGCGTGAAGATCAAGATCCTGATCTTGATCATGAAAACCAAGAGGCCTATAAAACTTTCCTCGCGAAACATCAAAAGCTTTTCCTTGATCCTTTGGTGCTTGCAGTATCTGGCTTGAAAAGTGATGCCTTCCAAAAATTTCAAGAACATGGTGAATTGATTTATGAGTCTTTTCATTTGGCTGATGTGGAAATCGAGCTGCGAGCGATCCTGGATGAAAAGTCGCAACGCGCTTTAATCAAGCTTTTTCAAGGTGGCCTGCTGAGTCCTGCTCCTGAAGTTATCTTAATGGATGGCCCCTTCAAGCTTACCTGGGAAAGATACAAGGCTGGACAAAGTCATGCTTTTGCGTGCCTGATTCCTGTTGGTGAATCCTATACCCAACTTTGCATTCATGAGTTACTTTTTGAGGCTCAGGAAAAAGCTCTTGAAAAGAATCAAGAGAAACAAGACCAGGAACCACTTGAACAAGCAAAGACAAGTGAAAACACAATTAAAAAAGCAATCTTAGAAGCAAAGAAAGCCAGCTCACCTTCTTCAGATTTATCAATAGCAATGCTCGATATACCAGAACACCTCAAAGTTCAGCGCTATTATTACAGCAGCCCCGGTTCTCGTGAAGCTGCTGCTGAGGATTGGGAGGAAGACCTGCGGCTTGAAGCTGCTGTTCGAGAAACGTGTGCTTTACTTTTACGCGATAACAAAGAGTTTGATTTGCTCGTTCATCGAGAAGCTAAGAGTGGGGGACTTGATAAGCTTTTCCTTGGTAGTTTCTTGCCTTTTCCTGCAAAGCGTTTGCTGCTTGAGCAGGGAAGGCGAGCATCAAAAGAATTTTTAGCTGGCAGAGGCCTTGTAGCCCTGTGGGTCCCTCGCAAAAGTCAAGAGCATATGGTTCAAGATATCGTAAAGCGTCGTCCTCTTTTAAGTGCTCGACGGGCGATGCTTAAGCTTGAAATTCCTCTACCGCTTGGTTTGCTTTGGGAAAAGAAGGTTTAAGCTTGAAAATCGAGGCATTTATTCAAGATTTAAGCTATAATCTATTCCTACACACACAAAAATAACGAAGTTATAAAAACTCCCGAAAGCGGCGAAAGGATAAGAAGATGCAAAGGAATACTTCAGGCTTATTGGCTTTTTTAGTATGTGTAGCTTTCTTCTCTTTTGATTTTTCCAATACTCAAATGAAAGCACAAGAAGAGGTTCTCCCAAAAGGAGGACCTTTTGAAGAACCAGAGCCTTTGGGGCAGCACGAAAACCCTGAGGAATTCAGCCTTGAGCTTGAACTTGAAGGCTCGGCACTTTTTACAAAAGTTAAACTTATTGGCAATCAGGATCAGGAGTTCCGCTTTCTTATTGACTCTGGTGCCACCAATACGGTACTTGGGAAACACGTTGCAGAGAAGCTTGAGATTGAAAGCCTTGAAACTCCTTTACCAGTTCAAGGGGTGGGGACTCAAAATGCTGAAATGGCCTTTGGGCTTGAGATCCAGGCTGGAGAGTATCATTGGACTGCCCCTCTTGTGATTCTGCTCGACCTTTCCCATATTGCTGATGTTTCGGGAAAATGGATTGACGGTATTCTTGGAGCAGATTGGCTTTTAAACTTTAAAGAAATTGAATTCGATTTTCAGACTCAAAAAGCAAGCTTTAAAGAGTTTGAAGCAGACCAAAAGAAGCAAACACTCAACGGCATGATTGCTCAAATGGTTGGTGGACTTGGTGAAGAAATGAAAGGGTTTCTTGATGTCTTTAAGGGCTTACGGAAGAACCTGGAAGACCTTGGGTTGCCCGGATTTGATCTCGAAGACTTAAAAGACTTCCCGCTTTTTCCCGAAAAAGGAGAAAGAGAAGAAGACTTTTCATTTGGCATGCCCCAAAACTTTGATTCTTTTAAGGCTCAAGAAGGCGAAAACCCTCTTCCAGCTTTCTCTTCAGAGCCAAAGCTTTCAACCTGGAATCACCCCACAAGAGGAATAAGAGAGGAAAAGAGCCAAATGATTCAATCTTCTCAAAGGCCTCAAGAGCCGCTTGAGCTTGATTTCAAAATGCTGGAGCTGAACAACCCACTTCTCGGCCAGGATATTGTGCTCGTTCCTCTGTGGTTTGTTGAAGCTGAAATTGAAGGAAAAAAAGAAGACTTTCTCTTTGATACTGGAGCCTCAATGCTTTGGGTTCTAGAAAAAGGCTTCGCTCAAGAGCTTGAACTCGAGGGGATTTTTGATTTCTCTGTTTATGGTGTCGGAAAAGGTGAAGCGAGCATGGCTAAAATTCAAGGTTTTCGACTGGGAACCCTTGAAGAAAAGGATGAAAAACCTGCCACTATTATTGAGCTTCCGGAAGCCTTCCAGCAATTTGAAACGCTTGCAGAAAACCCACTTTTGAAGCTTTTTAATCTTTCTCTTCCAACCCCTCGTGGTTTGATGGGACTGCCGCTTGCGCTTCGTTACCGCTCAATGAAGGTTGATTTTGAAGCGATGAAACTTCATTTTGAACCCTATGCTGAAGACCAGGTTCCGACAGAAAATCCTTTTCAAGAAGAAGCATTCATCCTTGGTGCCCTTGATAATGTACTGGCAGGTAAGGCTGCTGGGCTGGGATTTAGTGCTCGAACCATTGAAATCGATGCTTGGGAAACGTATGGCCTGAAGGATGGCGGCATTATGGTTACGCAGATTGAAGCAGGTGGAAACGCTGAGCGGGCTGGCCTTCAAGTCGGAGACATTATTTATGCTTTTGTTGATATGGATTTGCCACAGAGCGAACGCAAGCAGGAAGCTTTCCGTGATATGACAGGTGCTGCGCTTTATGCTGCTTATCAAGGTACTGGAGCAACTTGGCAGCTTAAAATTCAAAAAAACGATGGGCAAAAGCAGGACCTTCTTTTTGTCTTGGAAGAGCCTCTTCGCTCCTCAAAATAAAACATTTGAGGAATTGCTTTTCCAGGTCGTATCAAGCTTGCTCTTTTGGGGGTTTCTGAGTATAGTCATACGATCTTAGAGAGCTCTGCATAGGGCTTGTTAAAAAGAACTTCTCTGCAAAGATCTGTTTTAAGTGAGCTTCAAGAAAAGATCTTTCTTCTAGAGAAATCGAAATCAAGAATGCCCCTTCATAAAGGGTGTCTCTTGGATTGTTTTTGCGAATACACATGAACCCTAATAATAGAATGAAGCAGGAGGAGCTATGAAACGTTTATGCGATAAGATTTGGATGGATGGAGAATGGGTTGATTATAATAATGCAACCCTTCATGTCTCAGCCCACGCGCTTCACTATGGCTCAGCCGTTTTTGAAGGAATTCGTGCCTATGAAGTTAAAGGGCAGGCCAATATTTTTCGACTTGATGAACACAACAAGAGGCTCCATGACTCTGCCAAAATCTATCGTATGAGTTTGCCTTATTCCCTTGAAGAAACAAAAGAGGCTATGATTGAAGCGGTACGGGTGAATGATTTCCGATCATGCTATATTCGCCCAGTGGCTTATCGAGGCTGCGGTCCAATGGGAGTCAACCCTTTAGGAAACCCAGTCAACCTCTTCATTATGACATGGGAGTGGGGGGCTTACCTTGGGAAGGAAGCCTTGGAGGAAGGTGTTGACATGCAAGTTTCAAGTTGGACTCGCAACGCACCGAATACAACACCAGCTTTTGCAAAATGTGCTTCAAACTATGCCAGTGGCTCCTTAATTAAGATGGAAGCTATCGAAAATGGTTACGCAGAAGGTATAGCGCTTGATCATAACGGTGTTCTTTCTGAGGGATCCGGTGAAAACATCTTTGTTGTACGGGATGGAAAGCTTTATACAACACCAATAGGCAATTCAATTCTTGGCGGAATCACCCGCGATACGATTATAACCTTAGCCCAAGAAGAAGGGCTTGAAGTCCGAGAAACCGCTTTACCGCGAGAATTTCTTTATATTGCTGATGAAATCTTTGCAGTTGGCACGGCTGCTGAGGTTACGCCAATTCGTTCTCTCGATAAGATTTCGATTGGCAGTGGCCGTCGTGGTCCAATTACGGAAAAACTTCAAACTCGCTACCTTGATGTTGTCCACGGACGAGAGCAGGATCGTTGGGGCTGGCGAACAGCAGTTGAACCAATTCATCAACAAGCATAAATAAGCACAAGGAACGCCCATCGGTTCTTAGGGTTTTTGTTCTTGAAAAGGTCGTGTTATAAAACC
Organism: uncultured Planctomycetaceae bacterium; assembly: GCA_964548115.1. Classification (GTDB taxonomy): domain Bacteria; phylum Planctomycetota; class UBA8742; order UBA2392; family JABWBM01; genus CAZJPQ01. The sequence continues at coordinate 16,120 of CAZJPQ010000012.1, read as the reverse complement.
CAAAAGGGCAGTCGCAATGACTGCCCTTTTTTGAGAAACAAGAAGAAAGAAACACGCAGGTTTGATTATTCTTCAGCAACGTTTTCAAATGGAAACTTATTAAAAAAGCCTGAATTATCAGATTTTATTTCTTTCAAATTCTTAGCTTTGTCGATGTCTTTGAAGGTTAATTCAAACTGGGTAAAGGGTAAAACTTCAGCTGTTTTCTTACCGGCAATCAGGACAACCATACCATCTTCTTCATAAAGGTTGTAATTGCTCTTATTGTAGCAAAAAAGAACGCCATCCTCTTTCTTTCCTTTTCCGGTAAGGTTCAAGAGAGCAGCACCGTTTGCAGGACCTGTGAATATGATAGTCCCATTTGGTCCGGTATCGATACTTCCTTTTTCGTAATCTCCTTCTTCACCTTTGGTACCAGAAGCGCCTGCTAATTTTTCAACATCATCAAGCTTTAAAATTCTATACTTATAAAGTTCGGCAATCAGGTCAGAAAACTTCGTCTCCTTCAAGCTTCGAACTTCTTTACGCTTATTAGAAATACCCAGCTCGAGAGAACTCTTAAAATCAGTGAGAGACCTTGCATCAAGCTGTGATTTTGCATCTGCAAAAGCATTCCCAACAGCAAGCCCAACCACACCAGCAATCAAGCCAAGGATTAAAATAACAACCATGAGCTCAATCAGCGTTAGACCTTTTTGCAAAGACCTTTTTCCCTGTACCGTGCTACGTTTTACCATTCATTTCTCCTTGTGCGTTATTTCTTCTATACCATAAGGAACAGATAACTTTGAAAATCTTATCTTTGATCAGGCCTCATTCTACCAAGACTTCACCTCGGATGCCATAAAATAGCAGTGCTTTAGCCTCTGGTTTTCTTTATGTGACCTACTTTGATGACAAAAAGCTTTCGTCCACAATATGATGAGAGAACAAAAAGTTTATCCAGATCCTTATTGATTTTATAGTAGGATTATTTCCCCTTATCTTTATAGTGGCGTCCAGACCGTGAAAACAAGGGGCATCTTTATGAAAGAGTCAATCCTGCTGCTATTAAGATTCATAGAAATGGTTTAAGAGCATGCTTGAAGAAGAAAAAAAGCATTCATCTTGGGAGCGTTGGGATAAGAAAAAGCTCTATTATCAAGATAAAGATATTGTCGCTAACTATGATAAAAGGCGCTTCCAAAAAAAGTTTGGTAAGGATACAACCGGACGAAAATGGAAAATGATTCTTGAAGCCTTTGGTGAGCACTTTGAAGATGTCGAAGATATCCTTGATGTTCCCTGTGGCACAGGACGCTTTACACGCCAATTGCTTCAAACAGGAAAGCGATTAACAAACGGCGATATCTCACTGGAAATGCTGCGCGAAGCTCATAAGAAAGCCCTTCAAGAACAAACAAACTTCAATAAGAGCGCAGCTTTTGAAGCAGAATATCTTCCTTTTGCCGATAAAAGTTTTGATGCTGTGATTTCCATACGTTTTCTTTTTCACGTTCCCCGCCCATTAAGACCCAGGATTCTAGCAGAATTCGCCCGAGTCTCCCGCCGCTGGGTGGTGCTTGATGTACGACACCGCTATTGTATTAACACCCATCTTAAGCGTTTTCGTTCTTTTCTTAAAAGAAAACAGCCTCCGCGCAAACGCTACCTGCTTTCAGAACTCGAAAATGACATCCAGGCTGGTAATTTGAAAATACGCCGCAAGATTTGGAATTATCCACCCTTTAGCGAAAAGCTGGTGCTTCTTTGTGAACGCAGTGATTTCAAGCTTGATGTTTAGGGTTAGGATTTTTTCTCATTAATGTGTTTTTGCTCAAGATGAAAACTCTGCAATCTTCTTCTCTGTCCATGCTATTTCCTGAGCCATCCCTTGGATAATTTCTTCTTCAACTATCGAAGTATTAATTCCCGAAGCACCTTGAGATAAAGGTTCTAACTCTTGATAGTTTTTTATCCCATTTGCTAAAACGTCCCACGTATAGGTCTCAATTTCAAGTTCTTGACAAAGATTATTCTGGATTACGAGCTCAAGGGTTTTTTCTAACTCTTGACGTGTTGAACCAAAGGCTCCTGACTGGTCCCAGAAAAGAGGAACATGAAAATGAACCCGGGCTTTTTGAAAAAGGGTTTTTGGTTGTCTAAGAACGTTAAGGGCTTGGGGAAGGTCAAAGTAGCTTTCAATTGAATGATCTGAAGATTGAACAAAAGTCTGATGAAGATAGCGAGGCTCTTTGTATTGTTCAAGCTCCTGAAGTGCGCTTAAAGATCGCAGCTCAAGTGCGTTTGAAAGTTGAACTTTAGCGATTGCAATACCTGCTTGAGTAAGAGCGTCTAAGCTTTCCTGAATATTTTCAAAGATAACGGCCTGATGACAACAATCATAACAAACCCCTAGGTAGCGTTGAAGAATTTCACGCGCTGCTGGAACGCTGATGCTTTCTGACTCTGCTAATATATGGGCTCCTTTCCTCCATAAGCCACGTTGAAAGAAATCAACAGCTTCTGCCGTACTTTGAAGATACGTAAAAGGTTCTGGCTCAAGCCCTAGGACAATTCGCTTGCCACTTCTTTTTTCTACTTCTTCAAGCTTACGAGCAATTTTTCCCAGGAAGTAAAAGCCTCGATTAATCGTCGTGGATCTTTCAAAAGAAGCTTTCAGACCAAAAGCAACCGTGCTGATAGAGCCATAGGAATGCTCTCCCATCAGGTTTTGAAGAATCTCAATCAAACGACAGGTATAGTCATAGCGCTCCTCTTCATGCCAATTTGGAAAGTAAACTTTTTCTTTAACATGAGGGGTGTGAAAATCACCATAAGGAAAACCATTGAGAGTCGTCGTGCTCAAGTCATATTTTTGAAACAGAGAAAAGATCTGAGCTAAAGCAGAAGCTTCGGATAGGATCTCTTGAGAAAGTGAATTCGGCAGATAAAGACCAACATGGAGCGGCCCGAAGTTTCCCGCTTTTCGAAGCTTAGGCAGAAAAGTATTCAGCAGCTTTAAAAGATCCTGATAATTTTGAGTGGGATAAAAATTCGTACAATAAGAAAGACGAGGCATAAAGAAACCCTTTAAAAGTAAAACTCTAAGTGTACGGATTTTTAAAGCAAAGCTTAAAATCAGACCTGAAGCTACAAAACAAAATCGCGCCCCTTACCAGAAGTACAAACTTTTTGAGGCAGGTCGCTTAAGATTGTGCTTTAAGCTCTTCTAGCGCTTTAAAAAAGACAGGGTCGCTTGATAAGTCTTTATGGTTCTCAATCAATCCTTTTTTGAGTGCAAAAAGCTTACATGAGCGTTTTAAGAACCAAAGTAAATGCTGCTCTTCTAAGTTGTTGTCCGGGAGTTTTTGACTCACTTCCTGCCAGCCAGGATAATCACTAAGTTGAGCATCTTTTTCTTGAATACATTTTATCACTTGATCCTTGTGTTTTGAAAAAAGCACTTTCAAATAATCTTCAATAACACCAGAAGCTCTTAAAAGGTCAAGCTCGTCATAAACCCAACCTTGAAAAGACTCTGTCTCAACTAACCTATCGGGCATCACTCCCTGTTCATAAAGCTTGCGCTTCGTTAAGGGTGTGAAGTACTGGGCTGTTTTGATAAAGAGTGCATAATTCTTGGATTCTTGAGAATCTTGTAATCCAGCTGCTTGAGGCGGTTTTGCTTCAAAAGGGATAACTTCTTGAACGATAGCACGCCCAAAGCTTTTTGAACCAACGATCAAAGCTCTTTTATGGTCTTGAAGAGCAGCTGCAAAAATTTCTGCACTATCAGACGTTCCCTTATCAATTAAAGCGACTAGCGGCAAGTCTGGGAGGAGTGGAGCTTCGTCAGTACGGTACTCTTTTAAAGCTCCAAGTTCTTCACTTCGCCCTGAAGAATAGGTTACCAAGGAGTTTTTTGATAAGAATAAGCCTGCAACCTTGCTTGCAACCTCCACACTTCCGTTTGCGTTATTACGAAGATCAAGGACAAGCCCTTTAACTTCCTGAGCTTTTATTTTTTTCAGGATTGCCTGAAGCTCGGAAATCATGTGGGTCTGAAAAACAGGTAATTGTATATAAGCATATTCCTTGGGTGTGATTTCAGAATAAATCTTTTTATGAAAATCGTTGGGAGCTTTGTGAACAAGATGAACCCAACGCGAAAGCAACCAATCTTTTCGAGAGATTAAAAGGCCTGAGCTTGTACCTTCAATTCCTTTTAAAAGTTCAAGCTGCTTGTAAAGAGGCTCTTGGATAAATCCCTCCACAACCTCATGGGATTCCCGAGGGCTGCCCTTTCTCCATTCAAGGATACGTTCAAAAGAAGCATTTGGAGCAAGACTCAGAATTTTATCCCCTGGAACCAGGCCTGCAAGGTCAGCAGGTGAACCAAGCTCTACGGAAATGATGGTCGGGACTCTGAAATGGTTGCCCTTTCGGAAATCCTGAGCACCAATATAAATTCCAAGAGAAGGAATATAAAAATCCTTTAGTTTTTCGAGTTCTTTAACCCGTTCAGGTTCAAAATAAAGTGCATAAGAATCGATACTATTCAGCAGACCAGCAGCAGCAGCCAGGAAAAGACGCTTTGTTTTAGCCCTGTCTGCATAAATATAACGCTCCTGAATCATACGAGCAACCTTGTCAAGGATACTTGTATTGATCTTGGTTTTGCCTTTTTTGTTTTGCTGGTCATCTGAAAGGATAATGCCTTCAAGCTCTCGCAAGAGGACTTCACGTTCAAGGATAGCATCTGCAAGCTTGCCTCGAAGGGTCGGTTCATCAGCCATGATTTCAAGTATTTTTCTTGAGCGGGTAAGATCTCCAATTCGCCCTAAAGCAAGGGCTGCCTGCATACGATAGTTCTCTGATTCAGATTCCAGCAGATCAAAAAGCTCTTTTTTAGCCCGAGAAGATTTTGTGTTTTGCCAAAGCACAAGAGCCAGCTCAATTCTTACAGGGGTTAAGAAGACTTCATCCAACGTTTTCTCAAGAAACTCTTCATGCCGAGGAGATGCAAAAACGCTTAAAAGCTCTGCTGCTGCAAGACGAGATTCAAGTGGATTATCCTGACGAGCAATTTCCGCAAGCCCTTCAACAGCATAATCCCACTCTCCAAGATTATAAAACACCGAATAAAGAGCAATACGAGGTGAAAGTGCTAGGTCTTTTGAAAGGCTCTTTTTTAAAACAGGAATCGCAGCCGGACCGAACTCCTCAATTTTTTCTGCTATTGAATAAGCCTTTTGAAGATCTGTCGTTTGGGCGAGAGACGAAAGTAAAGATTCTAAAAGCTGAACCTCTTGTTCATTCAGCGTCTTTACTTCTTCTGCGATTTCTTTAAATCTATATGAGTCTTCAGAAGAACGAGCAATCAGAGAGAGTTCATCTTTATGGTGAGATCGCGCATCGTCTGAAAAAAAAGAAGAAGCATCAGCTTGAGTACTTTTTCCCCCATTGCTTTCTTTTGAACATCCGCCTGCCAGACCGAGCACACAGATTCCAAAGCTGAAAAGAAAATAGAGAGTAAAAGAGTGCCTGCGAGAAAAAATCATCAAAAACCTCTTTCATATATGAATCGGTATATCAATCACAAATAATAGAGTTTAAAGCTCCGAAACAAACTCGATCAAAAAAAGAACTTTTGCTCTTCTTACTTTTATACGTTTCAAGTTTAAGGAAGAGTTTAGCTAAAAACATCCTTTTTCATCTTTTGCTTTCTTATTATAAGAGATAATACCATAGAAGAGGAGATAGAAAGCTTAAAACCACAAGCTGACTTTTGACTTTTCTTTTACAAGAGTACATTCACAACTACAGATAAAGTTACTATTATTTCAGTCATATTGTTGCTCTCTTTTCACGTACTTTAAAGCGATCGTCTTGCAAGCCACAAAACAGAGAGAGTATGCCTTTTACAAAACACAGGAAAATAAAATGATTAAAGCGACAGAATTACGAAAAGGTATGGTTGTTAAATACGAGGGCAATTTAATTAAGCTTAGTGATTTTTCTCATATTACTCCGGGGAACTGGCGAGGAATTGTCCATATTAAGTACAAGGACATTCAAAGTGGCCAGGGGGGACAAGCTCGCCTTAGACCTGAAGACAAGGTCGAATCCGTTTATCTTGATAAGCGTTCTATGGAATACCTTTATGAAGACCAGGCCGGTTATGTTTTCATGGATCAAGAATCCTTTGAACAACCAACTATTCCGCGTGAACTCCTTGAAGATTTGATGTTTTTTATTCGTCCTAATGAAATTGTTGATATCCTTTTTTACGAAGGCAATCCTGTTTCAATCGAACTTCCTACTTCTGTGGTGCTCAACATCGTAGAAGCAGAACCAGCAGTACGCGGTGATACGGTTCAAAACGTTACAAAACCGGCCACAACTGACACGGGACTCTCACTCAAAGTTCCGAACCATATTAAAGAAGGCGACAAGGTCAAGGTTGATACTCGGACCGGCGATTTTCTTGAACGAGTGAACAGCTAAGACTCTGTCGACTTTCTTTCAGGTTTGTTCTCCTTAAAAAAGCTTAAACCCCTGTGGAAAAGGGTGTTTTAGGGACGCCCTGAGTAAGGTCTTTATTGCTCATTTCTTCTATTGAAGGTAGGGAACCTAAAAACATGGAGGGCTTTCGTCTTTATAATATTGAGATTCCAATCGATAGTGGAGAAAAGGCTCTTTATCGTTCCGTTTTGCGTCGTTTAGGACTCGAACGTAAACAACTTCAAAATATTCTATTAGTTCAAAAAGCTCTTGACGCCCGTGGGGGACGACCACGCTGGAACTGTACAGTCGACATAAAATTTTCACCTCAACATGCTGAAAACCTTCAAACACGTTTAAAAAACTACCGCAATATTTCAGCCATTCCAGAATTACCAAGCCTTGATTTCGAACCTGGCTCAGAACCTCTCTCTCATCAACCAGTAGTTATTGGCTCAGGGCCTGCAGGTCTCTTTGCAGCTTACTTTTTGGCCAAGCATGGCTATAAACCTCTGCTTTTTGAACGAGGCGCCCCTGCTTTAGAACGGCTTCAACAGATAGGGCGCTTTAACAGCGGCAATGCTGAGCTTGACCCAGAATCAAATGTACTCTTTGGAGAAGGAGGAGCTGGGACTTTTTCAGATGGCAAGCTTTATACTCGAAAGAACAAAGATCTTTATCTTGTTCGGGTTTTAGAACTCCTGGTCGCCCATGGAGCCTCGCAAGATATTTTAGTTCAAGCTGCTCCCCATATTGGCACGGATAAGCTTGCCCCCATTGTTGTGAAAATCCGAGAATCCTTTGAAAACATGGGAGGACGAATTTTCTTCCATCGAAAATTAGAAGGTTTTGAACACTTCAACGGCCAACTCAAAGCCTTGATAATTAACGGCGAGAGGATTGAAACGGAACTTTGCATTCTTGCCATTGGTCATTCAGCAAGGGATACCTACCGAGCTCTAGTACGTGATGGTCTGAAAGTTTCAGCAAAACCCTTTCAAATGGGGGTGCGTATTGAACACCCTCAAGACTTCATGGATCAAGCCCAATTTGGAAAATACGCGGGCAATAAAACGCTTGGGCCTGCCGAGTACTTTCTGCATTGTTCGAAAGCACACCCCCTGGAAGTTCATAGCTTTTGCATGTGTCCCGGGGGCATGATCATTCCATCGGTTAATACTGAAGGTGAACTCTGCACAAATGGTATGAGTTTTTCACTTCGTAATATGAAGTATGCTAATGCGGGTCTTGTTTCAACGTTTGGCCTTGAAGAGTTTGGAGGCAAAGATAATCCACTAGCAGGTATAGAATTTCAAGAACATTGGGAAAGAATTGCCTATCAGGCGGGAGGCAGTGACTATACCTGTCCTGCTCAACCTGTTCCGGATTACCTTAAAGGACATTTTAAAGCCAGGGAGCTTTCGGGAAGCTACCCCCGCGGCAGACGTTATGTAAACATGGCCGAACACCTGCCGAAACAGTTGAATCAGAGCCTTTTTCAAGCTTTAAACTTTTTTGAACAAAAAATCCATGGCTTCACAGCCTCTCATGCAACTCTTCATGCTTTAGAAAGCCGTGGGTCAAGCCCTCTACGAATTGATCGCAATAAAGAAGATCGCCAGTCCCCTCATATGAGAGGATTTTATCCAGTGGGGGAAGGTGCAGGCTTTGCAGGGGGCATTATGAGCGCTGCCCTTGATGGTCTTCATAGCGCCCGGGCCTTAATTACCCGCTATACTCAACCTCGTTCTTAAGCGCGTTCTCATTGTTTATCGTTGTTGTAAATGTCACGAATACGCTCATGAATGTCCCGCTGCTCACCGGCAAGGTTCTTCATCTCCTGGCGAATAGCATCAAAGCCTTCCCATTTTTTAAGACGTTCCTGAATGACCTTAATCCCTGCAAGCACTTGCTTTTGCTGGTGAATAATCACCTCATGAAGCTGTTTATAACGTTCTTCCGGGCGAGCTCCTGAACGCAAAATTTCAGTGTAAGAAAGATCAAGACGCTGGAGGTTTGCAGCTTCTTTATAGTCGGAATGACTTAAAATTTCTGCAAAGCTGAAACGATCAAAACTGGAACGAACTCCCGTACGAGGCTCAAGGAGGTCTAACTCCCGAAGCATTGTTTGTACACCCTGGATGCGACTCTTACGGTCTTGGTTGCCTCGAACAATCGAAAAAACATTGCTCAAGGTATCTCCTGTTTTTACTTCTGCAGCCAGCAAAAGCAAAAGAAGACGAACGGTCTGAATCCGATTTTCTTGGGGCTTTAAAGGTTCATCAGCTTCAAGCTCATTGAAAATAAAGACCTGAGCAATGTTCGTAAAACTTCGAGCAAGCCTTCCCACCTCATCTGGCAGGCTTCCCTGTTGAAGTTGAGCTTCTTCTATTCTATTGCGAGAGTCATTTTCATCGTCTTCGTCTTCATCAAATGCTAAAGAGCGCTCTTCCTGGCCAAATGTGATCATCTGGCCAAGTAGCTTTTTTTGACTTTCCTGGAGTGTATTAAGATCCTGCTTTAAAACCGTTCGAATATAATACGAGATGTGCGCCAGGAGTTCGTCAACGGACATCAGCTCTAACTCAACAGGAATTGATGATGAAACACCCGCTCTTCCCGCGTCTGGGTTGTAATTGTAATCTTCGGCTTCAAGCTTAAACTCAATTATTATAGGGGCATAGCTTCGAAGCTTCATTGCTTCCAGCAGTTGTTCTTCACTACGATATGGGAAATCTGCAACCTCTAAAAGGTTTGCAATTGAAAGCGTGAACTCATCGTTTGTGCGAGTAAACAAAACCTGAAAAAAAGCTTCTGATTGTCTTTCCAAGTCTTGAGCATCTTGCAGGTAGCGCTCTAACCCTTGGATAACACTGGTTTTATCTGCTTCAAAAGCTTCTACCTGAAGTTCCTTGAGAAAGGTTTCCTGAAACTCAACCCATATATTCTGCAGGGTATACCAATGGGCTTGTGTAGCTGGATCAAGAAGTCGGAGCTGGATATCAAAAACCTGCTTAAGCTCTGCTTCAAGCTTATTTCTTTTTTCTTGAAGTGTTCTGAGATTTTGAAGAAAAGCTTCTGCTTGTGAGCTCTCATGAGCCTCTTCCTTATAGCGTTGAATGATTCCTTTAAGTAAGTCTACAAAACTCGTGGCATTCTCAACCAGGTTCTCAAGCAGATAATCCCGAGACTTATAGGCCTCCTTAAAAGGTTCGTATTCAAGCCAGGCAGCGGCATCATTTTGCCCCTCAATACGAAAGAAGAGGCTACGTCGCTGAAGGCCGTAAATATCCTCCATTCGATACTGAAGAGGCAATTCACATCGAAGGGTAACAGGAACTTGAAACTCTTGTTTCAACCCACGTCCAAAAAAATCAAGATAAACATCAGGAGCACTATCCTGACGCACTGAAATATCATAACGGTAACGCTCAGTGTTATGGATGCCGTCTGGTCGCGTAATTTCTATTTCGTATTCACTCATACTTGGATCTAAAGTGAAATCAAAACGGAAGCGCTTATTCTTTTTTTGATTCTCAACGGGTTTTGCATAATAGGTTTGAGGAGGCGCTCCTGAAAAATAAACATGAACTCGAGCACCATCCTTTGAAAGATCTTGATCACTCTCGAAGAAAAGAGTCGTCTGAGTTCCTTGCGGTGCATCAATACTCCGCGATTGAAACTGTTTTTCAGCAGGAATCTTCATGTAAGAGGGAAAGTCATAAAGAACGTGAGTATTTCTTGTCAGTTGGGGAGCAGCAACGGAATATAAGTCATAGGGACCACTGCGAGCATCACCCGCTTCAATAAAGATACTCTGTTTTTCCTGAAAAATATTAGGAATGTTATAATGAAAATAGGCAATTTTTTTGCGCTGGTCGTCTTCATAGGCAACTTCCATGCTTTCTTCGCGCTTGCCGCGCTCTGATTCAATGACCAGCGTGGCTTCCTGAGGGATAACCCCCCGAGGGAAAGCTATAATTCGCAGCCCTGAATTCTGCGCACAATGGAGCCTGCGTTGCGATGCTTCATAAACAAAGTTAAGGTCAAGAGCTTGGGATCCAGGATATTCTTCCAGAGTAGAAGGAAATTGAACATCCAGCATTGTTTTTTGAGGATAATCAACAGCAGCAAGCAAAAGCCGCTTTGCCCACAGTTCAGAAGTTTCTCCGTAAATGAAAAGCAGTCCAGAAAAAGCAAGGATGCATATGGTGGTTATTCCTGTCGAAAGCAGTAAACGGCCAGATTGGACAACTTCCTTGAAACGAAGGCGAGCAGCGGCTGAAAAACCTTCATGGATAACCTTTTCCATCATGACTTGAGAGGCAACCCCTTTGTAACGTTCTTTGTCTCGTGAAAACTGCAAGGCTGTAATAAAACGATCGTTCAGAAGAGGGTACTCCTTCTCAACAAGAAGAGCCAACTCTTCATCACTGGGGCGTTTTGTTAAAGGATAAAAAATAGAGCGAAAAAAGAGTATCAGCAAAGCAACAAAAATAACGATTAGCATGGCAAAACGTATGCCAAGAGGAGGCTTAAGGAACGTATCCGTTAAAAAATGCCAGGCAAGCATAGCAACAAAAAGGGTTAATAAACGGGAAGTACCATGGGCCAGGAACATCCAGCGAATGTTGTTGCGAAGTTTTCGGAGCTTCCAGAATACGCGTTTTTCTTGCTCCTGATAATCAGCGCTTGAACTATGGAGATCTTTGGTTTGAGCCAAATTTTCCGCCATTTTACCATCCTTTAGGAATTTCTGTTTTACGTATGCGTTCTCTTGAAGCTTAAGTTTGAAGCTTAATAAGATAACGCTGCTCTAACAAATCGTAAAAGAACTCTGGTAGCCCTACTCGTATTTTCAGGATCTACCGCCTTAAAGATCCACTAAGTATAACGATTACAACCCCACAATAGGGAGCTTTTATTTGATTTGAAATCAGGTTTCTTTTCTGCAATCAGAATACAAAGCTGACCATGATTTTTCAAAAGAGCTTTATCTTTTCAACGAACTTTAAAGGATAAAGAATCTTTTGCTTTACCTTTTCAGCTCCTTTGTCGATGAGATAAAGGGGATCGGTAGTAAGCCCTTCTTTTTCACAAGGTAAACCTGATGCATGAATAACGCCAGAAACAACAAAGGCTGATAGGTATGGATCACGAAAAACCTGATTTCTTAACTTCTTTAGAGACGTTTTTAAAGTCTTACGAAATTGAGCGAGGCGCAAGTTCCCATACTTTGCGCAGTTATAAAAACGATTTGTGCCAATTTTTCTCCTGGCTGGAGACTGAAGGAATCCAGAGCTTTCAAAGTGTTCAGCCTCTTAAACTTCGTTCTTATCTGGCTTTTCTGCGCAATAACCACAATTATGCCCGGCGTACTTTAGGACGCAAACTGAGTGCCCTACGAAGTTTTTTTTCTTTTCTTTGCGCAAAGGGGAGTCTGAAAGAAAACCCCTCTCTTGTCCTGCGTACTCCCCGCAAGGAACGCAACCTGCCAAAATTTTTAAACGAAGGAGAGGCGATTTCCTTACTTGAAGCACCAACAGGTGATGATTGGGCAGCAAAGCGTGATCGTGCTCTTTTTTCATTGCTTTATGACTGTGGTCTACGGGTTAGCGAACTCTGCGCTATGAAGCTTGAACATATTGAATGGCAACGTTCCACCTTGCGAGTTTTCGGCAAAGGGAAAAAAGAACGGATCCTCCCTTTAATAGAAGTTACAGGCCGAACCCTCAAAGAATATCTTACTTGCCGAACAACTCCGCCGCGAGCTCGAGGAATTCTTCCAAACGATCAGAATTTTGTTTTTCTCAATCAGCGTGGTACACGCTTAAGTGATCGCAGTGTGCGTCGCATTCTTTATAAATGGGTTGATTCTCTAGCCCTTGATCGCCATGTATCACCCCATACTTTGAGGCACAGCTTCGCAACTCACCTCTTAAACAATGGCGCTGATTTACGAGATGTTCAAGAACTGCTTGGTCATGAAAGCCTGAGCACAACCCAAATTTATACTCACGTCAGTCATCAGCGGATGCGTGATGTCTATAAACGAGCCCACCCAGGAGCTTAAGCATAAACTCTCTTTCTAAGCTTGAAAAACAAGTTTTTTAAGAAACTCCGATTTTCATGTAGAGAAAGCCAGCCTCTTTAAAAGCTTCAGCATCAAGGGCATTGCGACCATCATAAACCAAAGGAACTCGCATCTGCTCTTTAAGTTCTTGAGGTGAAACTTCAAGATATTCTGGCCATTCCGTACAAAGAATAAGGGCATCACAGTCTTGAGCTGTTTCTAACGGCGACTTGCAGACTTCTAAAGTTGGTAATTGGCGTTGAACCTGAGGCATCGCTACGGGATCACAGGCTCGAACGCGAGCTCCTTTAAGAAGTAAGCTTCGAGCGATTTTAAGACTGGGAGCACTACGAATATCATCAGTACCAGGTTTAAAACTCATGCCCCAAAGAGCAACCCGCTTCTCTTCAAAGCTCCACAGCTCTTGTTCCAAGCGCCTTATGGGCTGTTGCCACTGGGCTTCATTGATCTCTTGAGTTGCTTTCACCAATTCAAAATCATACCCAAGCCCAGCAGCCATTTGATAAAGGCCATCCACATCCTTTGGAAAGCAACTGCCACCATAGCCAATGCCTGCGTTCAAGAAGCTTTTCCCTATCCGCGGATCAAGCCGCATACCAGCAGCAACCTCTTCTATATCAGCTCCGCCAAGCTCGCAAATACGGCTGATGGCATTGATAAACGATATACGAGTAGCTAAATATGCATTCGAAGCAAGCTTAATCATTTCTGCGGAATGAATTGAAGTCACAAGCTTTGGGGCATCGAAGGGATCGTAGATTTCTTCCATCAGCTTACGGGCTTTTGGGGTTTCAACTCCGATTACAATGCGACTTGGCTCCAGGGTGTCTTGGATAGCTGAACCTTCTCGTAAAAATTCTGGATTGCTTGCAACATCAAAATTGACGTCTTGCTGAGCATAGCGTCGAATTGTTTTCTTCACGTGTTCTGAGGTTTGAACGGGAACCGTACTTTTTTCTACAATCAAACGGTAATCTTTTAAATGCTCGGCAATTTGGCGGCTGACAGCTTCGAAATAGCGCATGTTAACCTGACCATTTTCATTACTGGGGGTGCTGACGCAAATGAAAAGGGCTTGACCAAACTCTACAGCTTCAGCCGTTTCACAGCTAAAACGTACGTTTCCAGCCTGCAAATGCTTATGAAGGAGTGCTTCCAGACCTGCTTCATAAAAGTTCGTCTGGCCTTCTTTGAGTTTTGCTATTTTTTCCTGATCGTGGTCAACACAAAGAACCTGATGCCCCTTTTCAGCAAAGCACAACCCCGTAACAAGTCCAACATGTCCGCTGCCAATGACCGCTATTTGCATGAATAAAGCCCTTCTTCATTAAAAGCTCAAAATTAAAAGCTCAAAGTTCCAATTCATAAAAGATCTTCAAAAAGAGTTCAAGATCCTGTGGCTTTTTACTTTTGTCTCTTTCCTTTTAATTTCTTACCATACTCTCTTGAGAGCTCAACTCAATAATTACTTGTTCTTAACTAGAAAAGGTTATCGTAATGGCTTCCGATCTTGAAATTGCTCGTGCTTCAAAAATTCAACCCTTAGCAGAAATTGCTGCAACCTATGGAATTGAAGAAGAAGAGTTTGAACCCTATGGTCGCTTTAAAGGAAAAGTTGATCCCAAGATTTTAAAACGTCTCAAAGATAAACCCCAAGGCAAATACATTGATGTTACAGCCATTACACCAACACCTTTAGGTGAAGGAAAAACAACCAATACCGTTGGATTAACCCAGGGGCTTCATGCACTTGGGAAAAAAGTTGCTTGCTGTATCCGGCAGGCGTCCATGGGGCCAGTCTTTGGGATTAAGGGGGGAGCAGCCGGTGGGGGCTATGCCCAGGTGATTCCATCAGAAGAACTTAATCTTCATCTTAACGGTGATATCCACGCCGTTGCAGCAGCAAATAACCTTGCCTGTGCATTCCTTGACAACCATCTTAAGTTTGGTAACGATCTCCAAATAGATCCCCATACCATCAACATTCGAAGGGTTGTTGATATCAACGATCGAAACCTGCGTTCCATTGTTACTGGGCTTGGTGGCTCGCCGAATGGCATTCCCCGTGAGAGTGGGTTTGATATTGCCGTTGCAAGTGAAGTTATGGCGATTCTTTCCTTAGCCCAGGATATTCATGATCTCCGCAAGCGTATTGGCAATATTGTAGCGGCCTTTAACTCTGATGGAAAACCTGTTACCTGTGAAGATATCAAGGTTGCTGGGGCTATGACCGCTATTCTCAAAGAGGCTATCAAGCCAAACCTTTTACAGTGTATTGGCGGAGCGCTTGCTCTTATACACTGCGGACCTTTTGCTAATATTGCTCAGGGCAACTCTTCTATTATTGCTGATCAGATCGCCTTGAAGCTCGCGGATTATGTCGTAACAGAGTCCGGCTTTGGAGCTGATATGGGAGCTGAAAAATTCTTTAATATCAAGTGTCGCCAATCCGGCTTGGTTCCAGATGCAGCTGCTCTAGTGGCTACTGTTCGAGCGCTCAAATCACAGTCGGGTCGTTTCAATATTAAGGCTGGCAAGCCTTTACCAGAGGAGCTGCTCCAGGAAGACCTTGAATCGCTTGAAATTGGCTTGCCAAACCTGATTCGCCATATCAAAAATGTCCGAAGCTTTGGAGTTCCAGTCGTTGTTGCTATTAACGCCTTCCCTAGTGACAGCCCCGCTGAATATGAGCTTATTCGAAAAGCCTCTCTTGAAGCAGGCGCTTCAGAGTGCGTGATCAGTGAAGCCTTTGCAAAAGGCGGAGAAGGAGCTCGAGACTTTGCTCAGGCCATGATTAAAGCCTGTGAGGAACCAAAGGACTTTAAGCTGCTTTACCAAGATGAAGAGAGCGTTGAAACAAAGGCTGAAGCTATCGCCCAGAAAATCTATGGTGCCAGCAAGGTTGTCTTTTCAGCCCAAGCAAAGAAACGATTGAAACAGTTTGAAAAGGCTGGCTATAAAGACCTTGCGCTTTGTATGGCAAAGACTCAGTATTCCTTTAGCCACAACCCTAAGCTTTTAGGGGCTCCAAAGGACTTTGAATTGCCAATCACTGATGCCCGCTTGTTTGCTGGAGCAGGCTTTATCACCCTACTTTGCGGTGATATGAACACCATGCCAGGACTGCCTAAAAGCCCTGGTGGAGAAGGCATCGATATCGATTCGGATGGCCAAATTATCGGGCTCTTTTAGGGCTATTTTGCAACCCTTCGGAGTGGGAGAAACGGCCACAAAGCCGTTTCGAAATGGAGAAGCTCCAAGTGTTTACTGGGTTCTTTTAGGGGCTATTTTGCAACCACACTCGGGTGTTTTTCGAAGCATATTTTCGAGTCGTAAATTATTTCATAGCAACAACTTATGAGTGCAACCGAAAATGTTTAGGTGGTTGCAAAAGTATAAAATTATTTTAGCATTTCATATTCACAAAGCTTTGGAGCTTCTCCGTTTCACGGAGTGCTTTCACAGAATGCCGTAACTCCCTGAGCCCCCTAACACGGGTCAAGCTTTTGAAAAATCACTCTGATATCAGAAAGAACCAGA
>CAZJPQ010000011.1:0-83989 GCA_964548115.1 uncultured Planctomycetaceae bacterium | reverse complement strand
TGGCTAGTGATTTCAAGGTCATGATACGTACTACATTCCTGAATGAAGACAATCAGGAATACAGTGTGCTTGTTCAATTAGAAACTGGAGAACTTCCTCAGGTCGGTGAAGTCTTATTTATTATTGATGAGAAGAACCAATTGCTCTGTGAGTTCATCGCTACAAAAATCTATCCAGAGGACAATCAATTTGGCGGACAAACTCAAGGAGCAAATCTTTCGAATCCGCCGGTAAAGGATGATCAAGTCATGCGAATTCTGCCTGCTTCTTCAGCTGAAAACGGGTAAAGCTTCTTTCTTTTCACACAGATCAGCAAGACCTGAAAAAGCAAAAGAATGTTTTCGTTTCGTTCGTATAAGCTTACCATCGAGCTCAATACGGAACATGAAGTACGGCTGGTTGCAGCTTATACTCCTTGAATCTTGTTTATCTTTTCATTTTTGATCCGTAGGCATTTCTCCTCGAAAAAGTGCATAAGCATCATCATGCACTTCAACGACTCGGGTATCCGCCCGACCTTTATTCGCATTTATGAGTTCCATGGCGTGTTCCGCAAGGTTTATTGCTGTTTCATATTCTTCCGCAAAGACTGCTTGAGCACCAAGCTTTTTAAGTTGATCAATCTCCTGAAGAAAACGAGTTCGAACAATGATTGAGGTTCGGGGATTGAGTTGATGAGCCATATGAACAATAGCTTCCGAAGTTACAGCATGTGGAACCGTTATAATAAGAGCCTTGGCATTTGCAATGCCTGCATGCTTCAAAATATCAGGACGTGTGGAATCACCATAAATAATCGGCCAGCCATCTAATGCTTTTTCTGAGACAGTATAAGGATTGAGTTCTAAGATAACAAAAGGAACCTGGGCCTCACGAAGGGACTTTGCTACGCTTTGACCAATGATACCAAAACCAACGATAATCACATGATTGCTCAGTTTCTCAAGGACCTTTGTTTTTTCCATATCCTCGTTTTTTTCCAATGGGTTTGAACGTTGAGAAAACCACTTAAAACGCTCTAAATATCGAAGAATATGAGGAGCAAAGTATATAAAAACAGGAGTCAAGCCCATTGTGACAACGGCAACAGCAATAAGAAGTTCATAAGATGGACCTTGTAAAAGTCCATTCTGATGACCGATCAGAGCGAGTATTAAAGAGAACTCTCCAATCTGAGAAATCCATAAACCAGATCGCAAGGAGGTGCTTGCGCCATATCCCAAAACACTGCCGATGAATGATACAATTGCAGCCTTGATCACCATAATTCCCAAGCCTGCAATTGCGATCAGGTACCAGTATTCAAACCATGTTTCAGGCTCAATCAGCATTCCTATGGAAATAAAGAAAAGACTTGTAAGAACTTCACGTAATGGGCCCACTTCACTCAAAAGCTGCCGCGCATAATCTGATTCAGAGATAACCATGCCGGCTAAAAACGCCCCAAATGCAAGTGATATATTAACCGATGCCGCCAGGTATGCAGTGCCAAGAATGAGAGAAACAGTCGCAAGCGAAAAAACTTCGCGATTTCTGGTGTGTACGGCTTTTGTTAAAAGCCAGGGCAAGAGCATGCGTGCAACAATAAGCAAACCAATAATAACTAAGATTGTCCTTCCAATAATCATAGCAACTTCAGCAAATGATTGATCCTTGCTTCCAGAGATCGCTGGTATGAGTACGATAAAAACAATCGCAATCAAGTCTTGAAAAAGCAATACCCCAATAGCCAAGTTGCCATAAGATGATTGGGCTTCTCCACGCTCTTCAAGCAACTTCAATACAATGGCCGTTGAACTCAGGGCAACGAGCATGCCCATAAACAAAGGGTTAACATCGCCAAAATCTGTGATTGCAAAGAAAAGTGCAGTCAACCCAAAACTTATTGCAACCTGAAGAAAACCAACACCGAAAACCGCTTTTTTTATGGCAGCAAGCTGACGCAAAGGAAATTTGATGCCAATAGTAAAAAGGAGTAGTGCGACTCCTATCTCCGCCATCAGATCAACACTGGATGCCTCTCTGATAAACCCAAGCCCATGGGGACCAATCAACACTCCAGCAATAAGAAAACCGATAATAGTAGGCAGCTTCACACGTGTTGCCACCAGGGCAACGAAAAACGCAAAAAGCATCGCAATCACCACGTCATGAAGTACTGCTACTTCAACCGTTGATGCGAGAAGACATTCGATCAACACCTACCTCCAGCGACACCAAAACATGGAATCTTAAATAAACAGGGGATGCATAATTGTTATACCTCTAGTCTTAGGATGGCATCAGCAATACTATTTGCGGCGATACCACCGAGCAACACAAAGAACAAAAAGGATCGAGCAATATTTCATTCTTCAATGCACTATGGATGTTTTACAGGCTTTTCCTGCTCAAAAAATAGAAAAATAAATAGCCATGTTGAGCACCATAATTATTGCACCCGATATCAGCCCATAACGTATGAGCTTTTTTTCATTTTGTTCTGCGAGATCGGCACTTTGCTTACGAGTTTGTTTAACGATTCCAGCTCTTGCAAAACTTTCAGATGGAATAAAAATACCAGGGTTTTTGTTCTGGTTTTTGGGATCTTCGAGTAAAGCTTTCATTTTTCGTCTCCTTGTTGGTTTTATGCAAAAGAAATACATTCATTCACTTTGCAACAAGGGACACCACCAACAATAATTCGTGTACAAGGAATTGTTGTTTATAAAATTCGCTTAAAACGAATAATAAAACTTCCCTCCCAAAAAAGCTTTATGCCTGAAAGCTGCTATATATTTTTTAGCGGCGCGATTTACCCCAAAGGGTTTGGGTGTGTTTTAGAATTTCAGCGACCATAGGATGCTCAATTTTTCTTTCTTTGGTTGTTGCATAAAACCCTATGCTTGCGCCCTTCACCCGGCCAATAGGGCGAACTTTATATTGAGCTATAACTTCACTTTCAACAATTGCTGGAATGGCGAAGATGCCTGCTCCTGATGCACCAAACTCCTTGAGTAGTGCAGTATCATCAAACTCAGCCACAATTTTCGGGGCAATACTCAATGCAGAAAACCATTCATCAAGTATACGTCGAAAAGCAGTATTGCCTGTCGGAAGCAGAAAAGGCATGCGGTCAAGCGAGCGAGGAAAATCCTTCCGACACTTACGGGCCAACACACTTTCAGCCACAAGAGAAACAGGCGAAGTTACGAGCTGCTGACTATAGGTTTTGCCATAAACATCAAACCCTATCGGCGTATCAGTCAGCACAATATCCAGTTGGTGGGTTGATAGTTCAGCTAGAAGCGAATCTCTTTTACCCTCTTTACATACAAGATGGACGGCTTCGGTTTCCTCCAGGACAGGCTCCAACACTTTTAACGTCACAAGCTTTGGAACCACGTCTGCTGCCCCCATCCGAAACCTCAGGGCAGGACCGCTGGACAAACCGCGCACCGCACTCATAAGCTCCTGACCAAGCGAGAATATTTCTTCCGCATACTGGTAGACAACACGTCCAGTGCTCGTCAAATTAAGATTACGCCCCTTCTTTTCAAAAAGCTTTTCACCTAAAGCCCGCTCAAGAGCCCGTGTTTGCTCACTGATAGTCGAAGCAGAAATCAAGTGCTTCTCACTTGCCTTGATAACACCCCCCTCATGGGCAGTCGCCCAAAAATAAAAGAGGTGATGATAGTTGAGCCATTCCATAGCTCACTCATGATTCGTTTTTAACGAATAAAATCAACAATAATTCCTTATAGACGAAATAAATTTACAAGCTACTCTTATACCTGTCCGCCAAGAAACATGGTCAATCAACAAGTCCAAGGCGGCAATAATCGAGAAAGTATTCTTTCATCCATACATAAAAAGGAGAACAATAATGTTGGTTTACACGAAACTCCAGGAAATGGTACGTCGCTTAGCAGAACTTCCTGACAATGGCGATCCACTTATAAGCTCTTACATCAATCTTAAGAAAGGTCAATCCTGGCAGAAGATATTATCAAGGCGCATGAAGGAACTTCAGCCATCTTATGATAAAGAGACATGGCAGCTTATAGCCCAAGCTTTCCAGAATATTTGGGATCATATTGAACAAAACATTGAAGAGGATAAGTCCAGTATTGCGGTCTTCGCTCGAGCAGGCAAGGAACCCTATTTAAGCCTCATGCACTTTGATGCTGATCTTCCCGTGTGGATTTCTGTGGATACGGTTCCAAATATTTATCACTTGGTGGAGCTGAAGGACACATACCATCGTTATGTCGTGCTTATCAGCACGAAGGAGTATGCCAAGATTTATGAGATTAACCTTGGTGAAGTAACGTATGAGACATGGCTCAACAAGCCTCAATTGCGTCAGCGCGTTGGTCGAGAATGGACAAGGCAACACTTCAGGGCGCGTGCTGATGAGCACCACCGCAGGTTTGTACGCAAACAAATTGAAATTGTTGACGGGCTTATGTCTACTGAAGGGTATACTCACTTAATCCTGGCAGGCGATGAGCGCTTAACAGCAGAAACCCGTGAAGAGCTTCCCAAAAACCTGGAAAGTAAGCTGATTCAGCGCCTGAGTATTTCACCACATGATTTCTATGATGCTATTGTTTCAGAAACCCTTGAAACATTCATCAAGCATGAGCAACAAGAATCAAAAAGTACTGTAGAAGATTTATTGGATGCTTTTCACAAGCATGAACTCGCAGTGATTGGTGTTGAAGATTCGATTCATGCTTTAGAAAGGGGACAGGCTGACACCCTGGTCATTTCTTCTGATTTTGAGTTCCCTTCGTTATGGGTATGTACGGATTGTGGTACGGCTCATCTCTGGGGTCAGGTTTCAGGCGATTGTTTCAACTGCGGATCATCATCTTTTGTCAAGCGCAGCACACGAGATGAACTAACGCGCTTGGCTGTGCTTTTCGGCACCAAGGTTGAGACAGTCAAGAGCTCTCAACAACTTGAAGAAATCGGTGGGGTTGGCTGTCTGCTTCGTTATGGTCCCGTTGTCAACGTAGAGCGCAAAAACTCTTTTCGTGCCGATGCTGATTCTCTTGCTCAAAACAAGCAGAGACCAGCAACAAAGCATCTTGATGCAAAGCTGCTCGATTGCTGGGAAAACGAAGGAGGCGCTTTAGCAAGCTAACCCAGGCGTTGACTTATAAATGTGGAAATAGTATTGAAGGCGCCTTCAATACTATTTCCACAAATCTTATACATTGAGCAGATAGACACAAGCTTGGAACAGAAAACAAAGTTTTAATTTGATTTTAAAAACGCGATTAAAGCAGCCCGTTGTTCTTGAGAAAGAGTGCGGAAGAATTCCTTAGCATTTTCTGCTTCTCCTCCATGCCAAAGGATGGCTTCTTCAAGGTTGCGAGCTCGACCATCATGTAAGAAGTGAGTGTGCCCATTAACGACTTCACTCAGCCCAATGCCCCACAAAGGGGCAGTTCTCCATTCACGCCCTGAAGCTTCAAAATCAGGACGCCCATCAGCAAGCCCATCTCCCATGTCGTGGAGAAGCATATCTGTAAAAGGATGAATCTTCTGGTTACGTAATTCTTCAAATGGGTGGCTCTTTCCTGTTGTTAAGGTTGGTGTATGACAGGAGGCACAGCCTGCCTCAGAGAAAAGCTGCTCTCCCTCTTTAACCAGTGGGTTGTTAACATCACGACGCATAGGAACAGCCAAAGTTTGAACATAAATTACAGCGGTATCTAAAATGTCTTGAGTAATCTCGGGGTCATCTTGAAGACCATCATCCTGGGGTTGTCCTGAAAAATCTTCTGTTGGAAAATAAGGAGAAGTTACACCAATGTCGCCTCTATAAGCTGCTGCTACTTGCTGCAGCAAAGTTGGCTGGTTCGCTTTCCACCCAAATCGGCCGAGCACTGCTGCATTAGCTGCCACATCCCAGACAAAGTTGGGTTTCCCCGAAATCCCATCTCCATCCTGATCAAGCGGATCAGAGAGGTCTAAGATAGTTGACTCATCAAGAGCTTCCAGCAATCCAAGACCAAATACCGGAGGCCCAATGCGTGGAGAAATCATTAAATCATTTGGCAATGCCTGATAGGGTTGGGTAATCGTATATGTCGGTTGACGAAGCGAATAAGGGGTTCCATCCCCATAGGCTCCAGGAATTTCTGTATAATCAAACTCAACAAGCCCTTCTGGGGTTGTTCCAAAGATTGCGCTATCTTGAAGCTGCGCTCCAAACCCTGGAACAGGATTTGGAGATCCTGTGCCATCTGGATTTGCACCTGGAATACTAAGTCTTAGAAGTAAAGGTTCGAGAGGGCTTTTACCCGCTGGAGGAGCTCCCCTACCATCCCGTGGATGGCAGGCCTCACAGGAAGCAGCGTTAAACACTGGGCCAAGCCCACTATTTACAACCGCTGGCGCTGTTACAAATACAGCTTCAAAGTTCAAGTCTCCTTCCAGATGACGAGCCAGATTTGCTGCCTCCAGGTTAGGAGCAGGAGTCGAAAACGCATTGCTCGTCGAAGAATCAATAGACGTTGAACCACCTGAAAACGCATCAACCCCCATCTCTTTTTCTTGCTTATCATCACTGCTGCACGCTGCAAGTGTTCCAAAGAAAGCGCAGATAAAACAAGTGCTCCAAAGGGCAAAACGTCTTCTTTGTTTTCCTGTAAAGGTTCTCCTCATACTTTCAAAATTTCTCTCTTCTCAGGTCTGACTATTGTGTTACGATTTATTGTAAAGCACTAAACTTTCCACTTGTAATCAAAGGCAAAATATCGTTTTCAAGTGTTTCCTGAACGGTGTTCACGGCATCAATAGCTGCTTGGACTTCCGCCTGGTTTTGAGTAATGGCATCTCGAAATGGCGGGGTAATAGCTCCTATAGCATCAATAGCAGCTTGCACCTCTGTCTTAAAGCGAGTATCGAGACTTGCGTTTCGAGTGGCAACATAATCACTCAAGCTATCGCTTGAAGCCGAAGTATAATTTCCAAGATAAACATGCTGAATACCTCGAATATTGTTTTGGAAATCAGCAATTGAGTTAAAACTGAATTGAGATTCCACCAACTCTGTATCTTGCTGACTGAAAGGATCTGAAATCTTACCATTCCCGACTTCATCAGCAATTCCAATCATGCCTTCAACCATTTCCTGAAGAGCTGATTTTTGGGAAGGGTATAATGTACTGGTTGTTCCAGCGTTTATAATTTGAGCTTGGAAATCTCCACCACTGGCCTGCCAGGCAGTGCTTAACTCTCCTGCAGCCTCTTCGATATTGGCCGTTACCGCTACAAGATAGTCAACACGGCGACTCTGAGCTTGAAAAGCAGCGACAATATCAGCAGCAACACGGCTGCCATTGCCATCATCAAAGAGCAAATATTCTATGGTATGGAAGCCTCTTAATTCGTTAGAAAGGTTTGCGACAAAGTTTTCTGTAAGATTATCACTTCCAGTCAAGACCGCATCAAGATCTACACGGTTTACAGGCCAGGAATCAAGTCTTGGATCAAAACCACTGGTATCAACGGGGCCAAACAAAAAGGCTTCTGAATTTTCCCAAGGGATACGGGCATCAATCCAAGCCTGCTGGGCTGCCGTTAAGTTTGTTTCATTTATATTACCACTAAAAGTATTCACTGCTGTCTCAAGATCCCCTGCCTCTGTTGCCAAATCCGCATAAATAGCGCTTATAACCTCAGTGGCATAAATGTTGAGAGCACTCGAAGCATCAAAATTTGCAACTCCATTATTGTCGTCATCATCGTCACTACAGGCACTAAGGGTTAAAAGTCCAACCCATACGAAAGGCAATACAAGTAATAGTTTTCTATTCATGAAAGTCTTCTCCTTCATCGGTGTTAATTACTCTCTCTTCTTTTATTTTTATGTGTTTAAAAAATGACACCAAGCCCAAGGGCAAAGGTTGTTTCAATGTTGTTATCTTTCAGGCCAAGTTCCCTGCGACTGTAATGAGTTTTAAGAATAAGCTGAGAGAAGAATTTGAGGTTAAACCCAAAGCTCAGGACCGTACGCTCGTGACGAGGGTTATCAAATACTTGTTGCTTTGTGCGATACATGGAATCATAAAACTCATAGCGAATGAAAGGCACGAGTTCATGCCTCTCAGAAGATGATGAAAGAAAAGGTAAAATGTTATAACCCATTTCAAAAGCATAGCCCATGGCAGCGCTACCAACGGGTGTCCGAGGAGCTTGCTGATTATTTGAGAGATTACGATTGGCTTCGGTAAGTTTTTCAGAGTTCTGAAGTTGGCTGTACAAGAAGAATGCTCGGGCGGTTATCCCATGGCGTTCGTAACGAGCATGAGTTGAAAGTATGCTTAAATAGGTGTCAGCCTCCAGATCGTTTCTTATTCGATTCCCCGTGCTGTTACCGATATAACCTGAAGCACCAAAAGTGAGTCCAGGAATAAACTGGGAGTATTCGAAAAAACCGACAAGGGCAATATCTTCAAGCACGGAACGCTCGAACTTCTCCTGTTTCCCCCCAGCGACCCAGGCAGCATCACTAAATCCTGTGGAATCAAGGGCTGTTACAGCTTCAACAGAATACAATAAACTGTCCTCTGATTTAAGAAGACCTGAAAAATTACCAAAAGCTTCAAGTCCAGGTGTTTGCCAGGTAAGAGGAATCAGAAAACGCTCAGCCTCTGGACGAGTTACCGTAAAATAGTTATTGGGTAAGTGATAAAGGTTCGTTGGCCCAACATTAACATAAATTTTACCTGCCCGCACCTTCAGCCAGGGAGTGAACTCATAAGCGACATAAAATTCTTCCAGTAAAACTTCACCGCCTTTTTCAATTTCGCTTTCGAATTCACCAAACTCTTCGAGGCGCTCAAGCTCTAAAGTTGACCCCGTCCCTCCATGCTCAACCTCAATTGCTGCTTCGAACTCGAGCTTTGGAAAAGGGAAGTATTCAATCTCAAAAACAAAACGCTCAATATCGACTTCGTCTTTGAGGTCAGGCAGTGTTTCCCAGTCATAATGAAAATAGTTCATTGTTCCGTAGCCATGGGCCCGGACTTTACTTTCGGAGAGCAGCTCTTCTTTCGTGTTTTCCTCACGTTTTGCTTCCTGTTCCTCAAGCTTCTGAGCAAACGATTGAGCAAAAACATTTGATGCGAAAAGCACAAACCCGAGAAAGAGAATAGTGTTGTATGGAATTTTCATTTCGGAAATATATTGAGAACGATTCTCATTGTCAATGATATTGAGAATTATTCTCAATATATTTTTCATTGCAACTTCGTGAAGCACTTGGCATAGGATTCAAGCTCTCCCCTCCCAAAATATTTCCAAAATAATTATTGAGTTCTGCAACCCTTTGGAGTAGGAGCGGAGTGCTGGGAGCACTCCGTGAAACGGAAAAGCTCCAAAGTTTTATGAGTATAAAATACTCAAATAATTAACGAATTATGCAACCGCCCAAACATTTTTGGATGCGATTATAAACTAATATTTCAGAAGGGTTTACAATTCTAATCTGGCGCTTAAAAAACACCCGAGTGTGGTTGCAAAATAGACTCTCAAAAGAGTCCTTGGGGAGGCTTAGAGCTTTTCCAAAACGGCCAATGCCTTGATTCTTAGATTGCAAAGATTAAAACCTAAAACCCCCTATAAATCTGGCTTGAAGGCCTGATGGTTAAAATGTATACTAGAGTCATGATGTTCTTTGATTTTTGGGGATGACAGGTTTCGACTGGGCGATGGTGGTCAAGGGAAGCGTGTCGTGTAGGTCTGCCTTTCACGTTAATCAAGCAGGCAAACTACAAATGCTAATACTAGCGACGTTCAGCCCATGACGGCTGATGAATTTGATTTCGCCTATAACAGCGGAGCAGCTCTTGCTGTCTAAAGCTTGTTAAAAGCAGTCAATTCACTCTTGTTACTGGAGGCAATCGGTAACTAGGCCCTCCTGAGCCGAGGTGATGAGCCGAGAAGGATAGCCCGGGAATAGTGCTGGAATGTTCCCTGGGTAAAAATGAACTCAGCTTTGAAGAAGAGGTTTGTCGTTGTACATATCTTCTTCGAGACCTTAAACAGCGACTACGCACGTAGAAGACTTGGTTGTCTCGTTACAGGACGCGGGTTCGACTCCCGCCATCTCCACCAATTCATTTTGGACAAACCGATCCTGTTGCCGAGTCCGGCACGCGGGATCGGTTTTTTAGTCTTTATAAATTAGCGACTTACGTCAATTTGAGCATTCTACTGAACGCTCCGCATTCACTCTCGTTTCGGGAAGCCCTGTTCAACCCCCTTCTCTCTAGCCACTTTTTCTCTATTTTCTCAGCTTCTGTTTCGGGCTCAAGCCCAGCAGGATTGGGGGTTGCTTGAAGCCTGTGCTTGCTCGGCCATTTCAGCCTGATGCTTGCTGAAACGCCTCGGCAATTCCGTCAAACAAATCATTGATATGCATTCGCTTCTCCTGTGTTCGGGCTTCTCTGCGCTTTACATGCTGGAGAACATAGAGGGCCTGTCGAGGATGCTCAAGCCTTTCAGGAACGCTCTTGCACAAGCTATAACAGGTGTTATATTCTCTTTGGTCAGAATGGAAGAGAAGACTAAAATGCGTATCTTGCTCGACACAAATATCATTATTCCTTTGGAAGACCCTGATAAGCTATTAGACAAAAACCTCGCGGATATGCGGCGGCTTTGTTCCGAGTTGCATTGGGAGTTATTAATCCACCCAATGCAAGATGATGATTTGGCAAGAGATGAAGTCAAAGAGAGAAGAGAAATTGTAAAGTCAAGGTGTGCTCAATATTCTCGACTACCTGCAAAGCTGCCGCCCAGAGGCCAGACATTCGCGAGTACGCCACCCACGCCTGGAATGCTTCTGGCCGGTTGATGTGTTGGAGCTGGCTGAGAGGTTGCTCGTATGATACTGGCGATTGCAGCTTTGGTTGTCGGTCTGGTTCTGCTCGTTTGGAGCGCGGACCGGTTTGTGGAGGGTTCAGCTTCCACAGCACGACATTTCGGAATGCCGCCGCTGTTGATTGGCATGGTGATTGTCGGATTCGGGACTTCCGCACCTGAGATGGTGGTGTCGGCACTGGCTTCGATTGAAGGGAATGCTGGAATTGCCCTTGGAAATGCCTATGGCTCAAACATCTGCAACATCGCTCTGATTCTTGGGGTATCCGCCCTGATCAACCCGATCATGGTTCACTCTACGGTATTGCGCAAAGAACTACCCATACTGACACTCGTGACCATTCTCACCGTGGGTCTTCTCGCAGATCTCGATTTATCACGGCTCGATGCCGTAGTCTTGCTTCTGGTATTTGGTGGGCTGATGGCATGGACCATCTATCAGGGCCTGAAACGAAAGACAGATACGCTGACAAAAGAGGTTGAGTCTGAAACCGCCGAAAAAGAGATGCCGGTTAAGCGGGCTGTTTTCTGGCTTGTTGCCGGGTTGCTGCTGCTCATTGCCAGCTCCCGAATCCTCGTATGGGGGGCCGTTGAAATCGCACAGATATTCGATGTCAGCGACATGATCATAGGTTTGACGATTATAGCGGTGGGCACCTCCTTGCCGGAGCTGGCTTCATCAGTCATTGCCGCCCGCAAAGGTGAGCATGATATTGCTCTGGGAAATGTGCTGGGATCAAACCTTTTCAACACGCTGGCCGTTATCGGAATTGCTGGATCGATTCACCCTTTTGCGGTGGAGCCGGAAACTCTCTCTCGGGACATGGTTGTTATGGGCGCTCTGACCATTTCACTCTTCCTGATCGGCTATGGGTTCAGAGGACGTCAGGGGTGCATCAATCGCTTTGAAGGCACAGCGCTTCTGCTGGTTTATGCGGGCTATACCGCGTGGCTGATTAGCACGGCAATGGCGGTTAAGACATGAGTTGTAAAACACGCCGTCGGGTGTTCAATCGGGAATCAACCCCACATCCGTTCTCTGTTTCAAAAGAATGTAGAAAATTAAATTTCTCTCGGCGTCCGCCATACCAAAGACAACAGAACGAATCAAGGTAAGGCTCCATCTCCTCCTCCAACTTTTGAATAAACCCATTCTGTTTACTGAACTCAATAACAGCATGGGTTTTGTTTTTTCAATAAGAGACTTATACCAATTTGACTTTTCAAAGGTTAGAGACTTATTAAAATGCTTCAAGGGGTAATACGAGAGTAAATCCGAATCAACACCATAACTTTATTGATAATGTTTATGGGTTGGTGCAGCGCTTCTATGCCGAGGACCTTGACAAGCCTAAACCGCCTCAATCCATCAACAAAATTGAGGAACGATCACTGACCGACCTGGAAACGCCTGGCGTTTTATTGAACATGCTCTCAAAATGAAAATCGAGATCAATCCAACTGAAGGAGACCATTATGTCCGAACACGGTAAATGCCCAGTAACAGAAAAAGATAAGAGTCAAATGGCTGGCAGTGGAACATCAAATAAAGAGTGGTGGCCAAATCAGCTCAACCTCCATATTCTCCACCAGCATTCATCAAAGTCAAACCCCATGGGGAAAGACTTCAACTATGCAAAAGAATTCAAAAAGCTTGATCTTGCCGCCGTAAAGAAAGACCTCTACGACCTTATGACGGATTCACAAGAGTGGTGGCCCGCTGACTGGGGGCACTATGGTGCTCTCTTTATACGTATGGCATGGCATAGCGCAGGGACATATCGTATGGCTGATGGCCGCGGCGGCGGCGGCTCTGGGAATCAGCGTTTTGCCCCTCTTAACAGCTGGCCTGATAACGTGAATCTTGACAAGGCGCGCAGGTTGCTTTGGCCCATAAAGCAGAAGTATGGCTGCAAAATTTCCTGGGCTGACCTGATGATCCTTGCTGGCAATTGTGCTCTTGAATCCATGGGTTTCAAAACCTTTGGATTTGCTGGAGGACGTGAGGATATCTGGGAACCAGAAGAAGATACGTATTGGGGAGAAGAAAAGGAGTGGCTTGCAACAAAGAATCGCCCCTATGATCAAAAGGATACTCAGCCTGACCTGAACAATCCTCTGGCAGCAGTACAGATGGGCTTGATCTATGTAAATCCCGAGGGAGCAAGTGGCAATCCAGATCCAGCCGCTTCTGGTCATGATGTGCGGGATACCTTTGCAAGAATGGCAATGAATGATGAAGAGACTGTAGCCCTTGTGGCAGGCGGTCATACGTTTGGCAAGTGTCACGGAGCAGGGCCGGCTTCTCACGTAGGTCCCGAGCCTGAAGCTGCGCCTGTCGAAGAACAAGGACTTGGGTGGAAAAGCAGCTTTGGTTCCGGCAAAGGTGGCGATACCATCAGTAGCGGCATCGAGGGTGCATGGAAACCGAATCCAACCAAATGGGATACAGGCTATCTGAAGATGCTCTTTAAATACGATTGGGAATTAGTCAAGAGTCCTGCTGGCGCCCATCAGTGGCTTGCCAAAGATGTCGAAGCTGAAGACATGATAGTTGATGCCCATGATCCGAATAAAAAACATCGCCCAATGATGACCACTGCCGATCTCTCTCTTCGTCACGATCCGAAGTACGAACCGATTGCCCGGAATTTTTTGAAAAACCCCAAAGCTTTCGAAGATGCCTTTGCCCGAGCATGGTTCAAGCTCACCCATCGTGACATGGGACCGCGGGCTCGCTATCTTGGCCCTGAAGTTCCAGCAGAAGAGTTGATCTGGCAAGATCCGATCCCTGCTCTTGACCATGCATTAGTCGACGAGAAAGACATGATTGAACTTAAGTCTCAAATTCTGGATTCTGGATTATCAGTATCCCAGCTAGTCTCGACCGCATGGGCTTCGGCTTCAACATTCCGAGGCTCTGATATGCGAGGAGGTGCAAATGGCGCCCGTGTCCGCCTGGCACCACAGAAGGACTGGCAGGTCAATCAACCCGAAGAGTTGAAGAAGGTACTTGCTACACTTGAAGCAATCCAGGAGAAGTTCAACAATGCGCAATCCAATGGCAAAAAGATTTCTCTTGCTGACCTCATTGTACTTGGAGGTTGTGCTGGCATCGAGAAAGCTGCTGCTCAAGCTGGGCACAAAGTAACTCTTCCCTTCACACCAGGGCGTACAGATGCATCTTTAGAACAAACTGATGTGGAATCGTTCTCAGTCCTTGAGCCAAAGGCGGATGGATTCAGGAACTACCAGAAAGCCAACTATTCAGCACTATCAGGAGACATGCTGATTGATCGAGCACAACTGCTGACGTTAACAGCTCCTGAAATGACCACCCTTATTGGCGGCATGCGGGTTTTGAATACCAATTATGGGGGAACGCAACATGGGGTCTTTACAGACCGTCCAGAAACCCTCACCAATGATTTCTTCACAAACCTGCTCGACATGCGAACGACCTGGAAACCAACAACAAAAGATCCTGATGTATTTGAAGGATGGGATCGAGTGAGTGGAGAACTCAAGTGGACCGCCACTCGTGTTGACCTTATCTTTGGCTCGAATTCACAGCTTCGGGCTTTGGCTGAAGTCTATGGGTGCTCAGATTCTGAAGAAAAGTTTGTTCAAGACTTTATCCTTGCATGGGATAAGGTAATGAATCTGGATCGCTTCGACATTGCTTTGAACAAATAGAAGTAGCGAACGAGAATCTCCCACCACTAGCCTTTAAACAACAAACCCATTCTGTTTACCAAACTCAATAACAGGATGGGTTTTTGTTTTTTTAGAAATGAAGAACCTACACCGAATCAAGTCCTCTGGCAAAGCCTTTGCGATCACTGCCCTTTCAGGAAGCCTTTTCCAGACTTTTTCCTAGATACAAGGTATAACTAACTCAAAGAGCATCAATAATGCTTTGGTTCAAGCCTGCCCACGTTTTCATATAATCAAGTCGTTCAGCCTTAAGCTCACGAATCTTATCCTGGTACTCCTGCAAACGTTCCTGAGCAATATAAAGCTCTTTCGGCTGAAGCAAATCATGATCTTGTTTGTCAATACCTGGAATCGATGTCGCAACTTCAAAATCAAAATCAGAATCATGGGCCCACTGAATTGTGCCTTCGGCAATCCCCTTAACAATAGCACTTGAATGAGGGATCTTCACCTTCTTGGAACCTTCTTTCCCCTCTTTACCACCAACTCGCCCAGTATTGAGCAAATAGACCTCAAGGTTACAGGTTTCTAAAAGCTGCAAAAGACGATTCGCCTGTTCAGCGTGCAACAAAGGAAAAAAGGGATTCGTCCCTGGCACCCTTAAATTTTTGCCCTCTTCAGCAGCTCCCCCCGCACTGGTCCCCTTGGTTTCGCCAAGCATGAAGTAAGCTGCTGCCTGTTCTCGCCCAAGCCGCGAGACAGCAGGGATAATGTCTTCATTACGGTTAAGAATGAAAAGAAAATTCGCTTCTTCAATCTCACGAGCATCGGCCGCAGCCGCAATTTTTGCAAGCCTGAAAGTTGAGCGGCCATTCTTTGTGTAACTGGTATCAAAATAATCAACTTGCCCCGATTCATCCTGGCTCACATTTTCAAGAAAAGCCTCGGATTGATTGGTTGCATGATAAATAGCAGGTTCAAAATTTGGATCAAGCCCAAAGGTTTTCGCAAAACAACCGTTTTCAGAGGCATAAACCTTGCCGCCTGGCATTAGTGCAAGAAAATCATCTTGAATCGGCTGACTTCCGTTTTGATTGGTAAATGTCGTCGTGGTCTTGCCAGTACCTGAAAGGCCCACGATAAGAGCAACTTTCTTCTGATCACCTACTGGAATCACTTTTGCCCCAGCGTGCAAACTTAGTCCTCCCCGCTCATAAACGAGCTGATTCCACATCCGCAGGCCAGCCTTTTTTGACTCTCCAAAATAATCGGAGTGAAAAACCCTTGTAACATAATTCTCAAGATCAACCGTAATCAAACGATCGTTCGGAAACCCTTCAGCCTTAAGGTTCGGAGTATAAATAATCGTAAACTTTGGCTCAAAGTCAGGATTAATGCGGCCAACCTGATGCTCCTCACTCACATTTTCAATGGATGTAAGTCCCTGGCCCTGCTCATCGCAATCAAAGGGATAATAAAGCTGCTGTTGCATGCCTGCTATATTAGCATTGCTCTTTTCAATGATTAAACGAGCCGGCACTCGGAATTCGGGATCGTTACCAATATACCCATCGATCACAATCATTTCTTGCTCGCGAATATAAGCATCCTGCCGCTCAGCCCACTGCTGGCCTTCAGAGCGAGAAAGGCATTGGTCTGAGTGTTGCTCTGGATGATCTGAAAGAAGATAAGTGTTAAGCTTTGAGCGTGCTAAAACACGGGTTTGAACGTTAGGAGCCCCAAAACTTGTCCGTCGACAGTTTGGCATTTCAAAGGTCCAGGCGCGAAGTTCTTCGGCTGAAGGATTCCAATAGGTTTTACGAGGTTTAAGAGGTAACTTAGCAGTATATGCAGTGATTGGCATGGTTTTATTCCATTCGCTTACGTCAGCTTTTATTCAGATATCATTTAAATCTTTATATAATAAAACCTCATGTTGCTTTTGGCATAAAGGTTTTCCTTCAAATACGACAAGAGTTTTTACGAGCCACCTTCCAGCTCTTTAACATGCTGAGTAACCAAACTCAAGGCCTCACTCATATTTGAACAACGCTTATCCGGTGCCTTCTCCAGAAAACGCATAATAAGAGCAGCTCCCTGGTCGCTTAAATCTGGCTTGCGCTCTTGGGGATTGACAGGAGTCTGCTGAATATGGGCAATCACAAGTGCTGAAAGATTCTCTCCATCAAAAGGCGGCTCCCCTGTCAAAAGATGATAAAACGTTGCAGCCAAACTATAAAGATCTCCCCTGGGATCAATATTCTTGTCACCCCGCGCTTGTTCTGGAGATAAGTAATGAGGAGTTCCAAGCACATGCCCCTCTACGGTCTGGCTGAGGTCCTGAGAAAGCTTCGAAAGCCCGAAATCTGCGAGCTTAGCAACCTCCTGGGCATCTTCGTCCTTTGTTATGAAAATATTCGAAGGCTTCACGTCTCGATGAATATAGCCCTGTTCTTCGAGATAAACGAAGGCATCAATCAATTGCTGCATTAAACGAAATGCCCGGAGCTCATCAAAAGGCCCATGACGCTCAAGTTCAAGATCAAGAGTAAGCCCCTCAATCAACTCTTGAGTCATAAAATGAACCCCCTGGTACTCTCCAATCGTAAAACAACGCACAATATGAGGATGACGAAGCTTAATTGAAATCTCACTCGACCGTGTGAAACGTTCAATAAAACGAGGTGACTGACTCACAAAAGGACTGACAACCTTTAGTGCCAAAGGGGTCAAGTGCATTGGCTCAATGGCTCGATAAACCACACCCGAACCTCCCTGGCCAAGCTTATCAACAATTTGAAAGCCAGCAAACTCCTTGGAAAGAACCTGTCCTGTTTCTTTGAACCGGCGAACAGATTTATCGACCTCTTTCTCGGTTTGAACAGTTTCATCATCGGGGCGATTCGTAAAACCTGATGATTTACGAATCAGCATTTTAATCTTAGCCGAAAGCTCAGGGGCTTTAAAAGGCTTGATCAGGTAATCGTCAGCCCCACATTCAATCCCCTTAATAATATCTTCTTCTCCACCCAAAGCCGACAAAAGAATAATAGGAGTATGCTTCAAGTCCTGGTTTTCACGCATTTTTTGAGCTGCGGTAAAACCATCCATTTTGGGCATCATGATATCCATGATGATGATTTGAGGCTTCAACTCCTGGGCTCTACGTAAACCATCTTCTCCGTCAATGGCCAATTCAACCTTGTACCCTTGACGCTTAAGCTGCATACCAAGAACGGTGCGCAGCTCTTTTGAGTCATCAACAACTAGAACCGTTTCAGCCACTGCTTTTACCTGCTATTCTTTACCCTTAAGCATTCCCTGCCAGGATTCCCCCACACAAAACAAGACTCTATACCATAAATACAAATCAGCTTTGTCCTCTGCCAGTTTTAAAACCTGCAACCTTTTCTTTTTGAACAATCAGCTGCCATCAGAGTTCGCTTGCCGAAAACCATCAGAGTCTAAAGGCTTTTTCTTCAGCGTTCAAGAATCCTTTTCAACCTCTTGATCAGCTATATTGCGGTTTCTTCTTGTATAGTACCTTTATGTGGTGGTTCAAAAGAAAAATTAAGCTTTTCTCTATGATTCAAAAAAAGATCACAATTCTTAACCTGCTGAAATTGATAAACTTGGCTGGCCACTCCATATTTTAACAGAAAACACAAACCACAAAAATTATACGAAGACGCTTATGCCCAGCGATTTTCAGCAGGTTTCATGGAGAGAAACCTTCGACAAAATCGAGACATCAAAAAAAAGCAGACACGTTTTAACCCGTGCTTCTTCGATCTCAAAGACTCCCTCTTATTCATTGAATACATAAAGTGATATACAAAAAACTTTAAGCTTCAAAAACCGTTGGAGATTTTGTCTTCCAACTCTGATAAAAAGCTTTGAAGTCAGGATGCTGCATACAAATAGCCTGGGCTTGAGCTTCAGCTTCAAGAGCAGAGTCAAGGTCCATGGAAAGCTCGCGGTTCAGCATTTCTTTTGTCATTTCAAAGCTGAAATGAGGACCCGCCAGAAGTTCTTGAGCCCGCTCTTCAACGAGAGCATCAAGCTGATCGGCTGCCACAACCTGGTTATAAAGACCTATCCGAAAAGCTTCCTCTGCCTGAATAAAATGTCCTCGCATCAGCAATTCAGTTGCTCTCCCAAACCCAATAATCCGAGGCAAAAGATAAGCAGCCCCCATATCAGCACCCGAAAGCCCAACTCGAGTAAAAAGGTATGCAATCTTTGCGTCATGACTGGCGAATCGAAAATCACAAGCAAGAGCAATCACAGCTCCAGCCCCACAGGTTGTGCCATGCAAACGAGCAAGCACCGGTTTGCGCAACTGACGAATATTGCGAATGAGAGCTCCTGTCATACGAGTAAAACGCAATAAAGCTTTCATTTCCATATCAAGCAAAGGAGCAATAATCTCTTCAACATCACCACCAGAGCAAAAGGCCTTACCCCTGCCACCGATTACAATAACTCGAACGGATTCTTCTTCCTGAAGACTGTAAAAATGATCCCGCAAAGCCGCATACATTTCGAATGTCAAAGCATTAAAACACTCGGGACGCTCAAGCCATATATGATGCAACCCCTGCTTCGAAGTTGTGTGTGAAAACCCTTGATCCATAAATATTGCCTTTTCAAAAAATAACAAACACGAATAGCTCAAAACAAAAAATTCAATTGCTCTATTCTAATAAATCAAAGCCCAAGACTTGATGAATATTTATGGAATTAGCCAAAATTACTCCGAAAAAACGACTACCATCCTCCCGAATAAGGAGCCATCCAGGATTCTTGCATAATACGTTTTCGAAGAGGTTGTTGGCGCCTCATGTTGAAAAAAGCGAATGGAAGTGGGCTTTTTAGGAAAAAGATTGCTCTTTGAAACCAAGATCTATACACAAACACTCAAGATTTTGGGAACCAGGCACCTTAGGGAATAGGCCTAGAGCCGCTGCGATGAATCTGATAAACGATAGCACTAAAGCCCCCCTGACCTTAAGGAAGGAGCTCTTGATGGTGGAGGCACTGCTCACCTCAGTTTAAATACAACAGGTATTGATTTACCCCCATCCCAAAAGGTACAAACTTCTGTACCGCCTTTTTCTTTCTCATA
Source organism: uncultured Planctomycetaceae bacterium (assembly GCA_964548115.1). Classification (GTDB taxonomy): domain Bacteria; phylum Planctomycetota; class UBA8742; order UBA2392; family JABWBM01; genus CAZJPQ01. Next base: position 64,320 of record CAZJPQ010000011.1, on the reverse strand, counting down.
CCTCTTCCTTGAGCGCAACCCCCCCCCTATTGCAAAGTAAACAGAAAGTGCGCTCGTTCAAAAGCCCTCTTTTTACTTATTACGAGGTTCTTTTGCTCATGAGTTCTTCGATGGCTGATGGGGTTAGAAAAGTTAACTGCCTCCCCGAAAGAGCAAGTATCCCTTCCTTTTCAAGCTGTGAAAACCCGCGCGAAACGACCTCTCGTACCGTTCCGATATGAGCCGCGATCTCAACCTGTGTCAAAGGCAACCGTAAAGTGACATCAGAATTTTTCAGCTGATGCTTTGAAGTTTGAGGAAGCACCCATTCGCAAAGCCACGAAATAAGTCGAGTATAAGCATCATCCAAGCTCAAGCTGTCAGCAAGCTTTTTCATTTTTTCAGCGTAGCAGTTCAAAGCTTTAAAAAGAAAAAGAGAAAGCTTGATATTACTGCGAATGAGGTGGTGAATCCGCGCAAAGGGGATAACCAGAAGCTCAGATGCTTCCATGGAAAAATATTCTGTGGGAAAAGCCTCATCTCCAACAAGACCCGAATAACCAAAACTATCGCCTTTTTCAAGTATTCGAAAAATTTGCTCCCTGCCCGACGTATTCTGACGGTACTCCCTTAACCTGCCAGAAATAAGAATAGAAAGCCCTGAGCCCCTTCCCCTTTGAGGAATTTTCATTTGGGCAGGAAAAGTTTGGAGTTGAGAAACCCTGAGGACGCCAGCGAGCTCTTTATCAGAGAGAAAGCTGAAAAATTCAAACTTTTTGAGATATTTATGACGGTCCTTGACGAAATAAAGAGACTGATACGTTTGCTCCTTATCATCATCATCTGGGCGAGTGTGTTCAGCCATCAATAAATGCCCCCTCTTCATACACTTAGGTCTTTTGCTCTTACCAAAACAACCTGGTTCCAGAACCTTCACATCAGGATTGAGGCAGGTTTACCACTTAAGAATGAAATCCAGAAAGCAACAGAACATAAGCCGCTTTCTCAATGAAGAGAAATGACTCCTCACCAACCAGAAGAACTCATTAAAATTGACTCTTTATTTCCATATCCTAAAACGCTGCCACACACACGACAAGTTATTATACAAATATATACTATATTTAATATGGCATTCAAGGGGATAATAAAAAGAAAAGAAAAGATTTTTCATGTACAGAAACAAAAACCATCAGGACCAAGCAGGCGCCTAAAAGTCTAAAATGATAAAGCAAAAAAGCTGAGAGAAGAGGCTTGAGGAAGCTTATGGTTGCCTTTCGCAATTTCACGAAAGAGAAATACCCTATTTGCACGTACGTAAAAGCTCTCTTGACAAAGCCATGCTACCTCAATTGATAGCATGGCTGACTGCCCTGGCAGTCGTTCCTGTCAAGAAGCTATCTTTATTTTCAGCATCAAGCTTGTTCTTTTGTTAGAAAAGCCCTGGAAGATTAAGTCCACCCGTAGCCTTTTGAGTCTCTTTTTGATGAAGTTCACGCGACTTATCAAAAGCATTATTAACGGCAGAAAGAATCAGGTCTTCCAAAGATTCAACATCATCAGCATCAACGACCTCGGGATCAATCTTAACAGCCATAAGTTCTTGAGCTCCAGAGACAATGGCTTTAACAGCTCCATCACCCGCAGATCCCTCAAGCATCCGTTCTTTTAATTCATCTTGAATGCGAGCAAGCTCACGTTGCATCTTCTGCGCCTGCTGCATTAAATCTCCAAGACCGCCCATGCCAGCCATCTCTCCACTCCTTCTTATTGAGTTAAAAACAAAATAAAAACTACTCCTTGATTATACTCCGAAATACATTAAACAAAAGCCATACATTCCAAACGAAAACTATAATTCAGCAACTTTTCATGTATGAATGGCAAACCTTTTCAACCTCTTTCCTGCTTGAATACATCTTCAACAAGCTGACGAGCGTCCCGAAGTAAGTTGCCCTGCGCTTGAGTTCCCTGCTGCGGCCAGCTTTCTTTTTTTTGAGCACTTTTTTTGGAATCAGAAGAAGTATCGCGACTGCCTTCAACGCCTGAAGCCTGCGGCTTTGTTTGTGGATGACCAGCAAGCACTGCCCCGGGGAGTTCTAGAGCAGCTTGATTGTTCCCTTGAGTTTTGTTTCTAGGCTGCCCACTTTTTTGCCCCTCTTGTGTAGCTTTTCCTGCTTCAGGCCAGGCTTGCCCTTGTTCAAATGCCGCTTGCAAACCTTCAAGAATCTCTGGCAAAGGCTGGAACTCCTGAAGAAAACAAAGCTTGAGAAGTGTCGTTTCCAGCGTAATGCGCGGCGAAGTCGCTTGACGCAACTTGCCAGCAAGGTCCGCAATAATATCTAATCCATAAAGAAGTTTTTCCTCAGACCACGCCTGAGCTTCAGCTTGCAACAATTCTGCTTCATCAGGCAAAAGCTCCAAAGCTTTGAAATCAACCCCGCAACTCCGAATAACAAAAGCATCTCGAAAATTCTGCATCAGGTGGGCAACAAAAGCCTGAAGGTCTCGCCCCTGGCTCAAAAGCTCCTCAACAAAAAATAAAACTTTTGAGCGCTCCCCTGAGCGAAATGCCTTGATCAGGTTCAGTATGCCCCGACGGTTCACAATTCCAAAAACATCATAAAAATCCTTGAGTTTCAGCTCTTTTCCACAAAAGGCGACAAGCTGATCAAGCCTTGATTGAGCATCCCGCATTCCACCTTCACTCAAAAGAGCAACTTCACGGAGAAGGCCCGATTCAGGAACAATCCCCTCCTGTTCACAAAGACTCTGCAAGTGCTCCACAATTTCAGAGCTCTTCAAACGCCTAAAATCATAGTATTGACAGCGAGAAAGGATGGTCTCTGGAATCTTCTGAGGATCTGTGGTTGCAAACACAAACTTAACGTGCTTTGGAGGCTCTTCCAAAGTTTTTAAAAGGGCGTTAAAAGCAGCTGTCGAAAGCATGTGAACTTCGTCAATAATGATAACCTTATAGCGATCACGGGCAGGTTTATTTTCAACCGTTGAACGCAATTCACGAATTTGTTCAACCCCATTATTAGAAGCCCCATCAATTTCAATCACATCCATATCTGCAGAGTTGGCAATTTCAAGACAAGCCTGGCACTTTCCACAAGGCTCTGGAGTCGGCTCAGAAAAAGCCAGACAATTCAAAGACTTCGCCAGGATTCTCGCACTGGTTGTCTTACCCGTACCACGAGAGCCAGCAAACAGAAAAGCATGAGCAATCTTATTGCGTTTTATCGCATTGCTTAAGGCTTGCTTTACATGAGCCTGCCCAACAAGATCACGTAACCTTTGCGGACGATACTTCAGAGCAAGGACTTTATAAGCCGTGTTTTGATCAGTACTTTTTTCTTCCATAGGGATTAAAATTCACAATCCATTTCATTAAGACAGAAAACGAAAAGCATGTATGATTCTCATTTGCGTACTCCTCTTGCAATGACCACACCCTTTTACCACGTATTATTCCATAGCAAAAGGAACTCCACCATAAAAGCTTTTATTTAACTAAAGCTTTTATTTAGCTCTGGAAGACTTAGGATGCATTTTGTAATAGAATACGTCGACAACAAACGCTGCTTGTGGTGCTTTTCAGCGTCATATTTTTATAGCTTTATAATCAAGAAACAGGCATTCTCGCATAAAAGGATGCATTCCTGAAATCACACGGCTTGAGAACCTGAGACAAGGAAGAGGAATACAAAAACATGACCTATAAACTGAACCTGAGCTTTCTTACTTATGTATGTTTAGGCATCTCTTTAGCCCTTATGCTCTCCATCCCCCAGCACAAGCTTCAAGCCCAGGATGCCCCAAAAGAAGCTTCAACACAATATAGCCTGGAATTCTCTGGGGCACTCGATCTTGGGGTTCTCAACTCTCCTGTTCCGATTCAGGAACGAGTCTTTTTGCAAGGAGCAAACCAAAACGATCAAATTAGCGCCCAGAGTTTACGCTATACAAAAGGAATTTTTGTTCAAGCAAACTTACCAAATAAAGAGAGCAAGCGCAGCTTTGATGTTTTTGTCACCCCAAACACTTTTGAACCTGGGAACTTCGAAGACACACTGATTATCAGTATTAATGGAAAAGAAGAATTGGAGCTTGTGGTCCAATTTGAAGTTGCTTTCGAAGCAAGTAAGCAGGCGTTTTCAACCTTTGTGATTTATGCTCGTGAGGGAGATGCTTCAACCCCAGAGCTCTTTAAAATCAGAGAAAATTTGGAACTCTACCCTCGAATGAATTACAAGCTTGAAGTAAAGCTCCTGCATGAAGCCAAAGCTGAATATGAAGAACGCATGCAAAAAGCAATCGCTCAAGGCTCAAAACTTCCTGAAAACACATGGCCTGCGCTCTTTGTGGGGCCTCTTGCTTTTCAGGTCGGTGAACTCAACGTACTTGAGCTTTTACAAGCTGCGATTGAAGGCCAAAGCTGGCAAATTCGTGGCCAATCAGCTTTGCCTGTCAAGCCACTGGTGCTGGTTTCTGCTCGTAACCTTGACGAAGCAAAACCCATTCTCGAAAAAATACGCCAGGAAAACTCACAGGTTGTATGGCTGCTTCGCCCCTTAAGCCAAGAACTGATGGCCGAAGAAAAGCTCGCCTACACGGTCCTTTACCCAAAAGCCGAAGGCGAAACAGGGCGGCTGGCTGCGGCATCCCTTGATTCGTTAGAAACAACCTTAAACATGCTGCTTGGACAACCTCTTCCAAAAGGAAGCGAACCAGAAAATTTCAAGAATTCAGGCAATGAGATGAGTTCAAAGAACTACCACAGCACCCAAACAACATTAAGCCAAAATCAGACTGACAAGAAGAATAAAACTTCGGAGAATTCAACCCCTTCGCTTGCAGATAAAAACAATCAGATGATTTTAATACTTGTGCTCGGTGGTATTTTCGTATTTGCAGCAATTGGCTTTCTTCTCTGGCGACTCCAAAAACAACAAAAAACCCTTGAAGCATTAGCTTCGCAGTCTTTGAACAAATCTTCTAACACATAAATTTCTTGGGCTTTTATTCCCCATTTGCCTACCAAACAGATAACTTTTTAACTTTTTGATTTCTTAAAAATTTGAGGTCTTTTATGGATTTCTTTTTAACTGAAGAACAAACAATGATCCGGGATGCCGCCCGTGAATTCGCTGAAAATGAGATTGCACCTCATGCTATCGAGCTTGAGGCTTCTCATGATTTCCCACATGCTCTAACACAAAAAATGGGGGAAATGGGATTTCTTGGTCTTGTTATTCCCGAACAATATGGTGGAACAGAAGCAGACTACCTTAGCTACCTCTTAGTTGAACAAGAAATAGCTAAAGTTTCAATCTCTCTTTCCATGACCCTTGGAGCTCAAAACAGCTTAGTGGCACTTCCCTTGATGCACTTTGCCTCTGAGGAGCTTCAAAGCAAATACCTTCCAAAGCTTGCCAGTGGAGAAGCCCTTGGCTGTTTTGCTTTAACTGAAGCCGGCGCAGGCTCTGATCCCGCCGGCATGACGACAACAGCTGAGCGCAAAGGAGATCGCTGGGTCTTAAATGGAACAAAGCTTTATATTACGAATGGAGCCGTTGCTCAACTTGCCATCGTCTGGGCCCGTACTGGCACGCTCGAATCAGGGAAGCCTGAAATTACAGCCTTTCTCGTAGATCGAGAAGAATCGCCTTTTCAAACCGGCACTATCGAAGAAAAGATGGGAGTCCATGCCTCCCCTACCACCGAGTTGATCTTCGAAAACTGTGAAATTCCTGAAGCAAATCTTTTGGGCAAACTTGGTGGAGGGTTTAAACTTGCTCTTATGACGCTTAACACTGGCCGGCTTTCTGTTGCAACCCAAAGCATCGGGCTTGCCGTTGCCGCTTATCAACGGGCAAAACGCTTTGCGAACGAACGGCAGCAATTTGGCAAATACCTCCATGCTTTTCAGGGCATTGCCTTTAAACTTGCCGATAATATCACAGCGATTAACGCAGCAAAATGCCTTGTGAAACAAGCTGTTGATCTTAAAGAAGCCTACGGGTTAGGTGATTCTCGCTTTATTTCTTTAGCTGCCCAAGCCAAGCTCTTTGCTTCCGAAATGGCAACTCGGGTTTGCAGCGATGCCATTCAAGTTCATGGTGGCTACGGCTATATGAAAGAATACCGTGTGGAAGAATTTTTCCGAGCTGCTCGCCTGATGGAAATCGTAGAAGGAACAAGCGAAATTCAACGCCTGACTATCAGCCGCTGGGAGCTTCAGGCCTAGCTGGATTTGAACCAAAATAAAAAAGATTCTTTTAGTCCGTCTCGGAGCCTGATTGTTCTGAAGTGCAAGAGATTTCATAGATATTGAATCGATGATAAGTATAGACTTCATCGATCAATCTTTCGCTCATGAGCCCTGGGGCTTCAATAAAGTATTTCGTCGCCACATCAGCGCGATAGGCCTTTGGCTGATAGCTTGATTTGGCCCATTTTCCTGCCTCTGAAAGATAACCAACTCCAAGCACCTCCTGCCAGGTAAGTTGAATAGGATCATTCTCTAATAATCCAGAGATAGAGAAATCTCCTTCTATGCACTTTCGCTCTATTGTGACACCTTGTTGATCCGTAGAAAGAACCTTGTAACTGAAAATTCTGTGATAATGATGGGCACGGTCTCCCCAAACTTCTGAAAGCTTCCATTGAAGTCCAGGCCTCCAAAATTCTTTAACTTCATCAAGACCCCATTCGGGCTGCTCGCTCACCAGCGTTTCGTCAATGGCTTCAAAACCTTGTGAAGCTTGAGTTTCCTCTTTGCTTTCATCATCATTTTCAGCAACCAAAGAAGAAGGTGCTTGTTGCTTCGAAATCACTTTTGACTCTTGACATCCTACTCCATACCAGCAGGAAAATAGCAGCACAAAAAAAGAGGTATAAGAAAATAAGCGCATTTGATTCCTTTCATAAAATCGACGAGGGCTTAAGCGGATAAAAATCATGAAATGATTATCTTTCAAAACAGCTGCTACAAGCAAGCAGAGAAACCAGGAGTTACATTCCTTTTACAAATAAAAAACTACAAAAAATATGAACCACCTTATCGCTTCATCGTTTTTATTTGTTTTTGATCTCGCTCTTTTAAACGCACAAAGGAAAACCATGAAACGTATAAAACCACTCGGAATATTTCTTCTTCTTTTAAGCATCAGCATTCCTCTTCAAGCTCAGGAAAAAGAACCTCCTATGAATGAGACTCCTGCGTCTCAAGACCACACGTACGTCATCAAAGGCGTCAGCAAGAAAGAACAGACTCCTTTCGAGCTTCCTGACGCTATTTCAGTTCTCAAAAAAAGAGATATTGATTCAGTTATTCCAGAAGACCTTGGGCATGCTGTTGAATCTCTGCCGGGGCTTTATTTACAGCGCACTGCAGCAGGACAGGCCTCCCCCTTCTTACGTGGCCTAACTGGGAAACAAGTCCTCTTTACCATAGACGGAGTACGCTTTAATAACGCGATCTTCAGAGACGGTCCCAACCAGTATTTTGCAGCTATTGATCCTCTCTTCGTTGACCGTATCGAAGTTATCAGGGGTCCTTTTTCTGTCCTCTATGGTTCAGACGCTCTGGGTGGTGTCATTAATCTTGTTTCTCGTAAACCTCGCCTGACTGATCAAGATATATCCCTGAAACCAGGCGTCATCGGTCAAATCAGCAGCGCTAACGCAATGCGCCGACTAAGCCTTGATCTTCCTCTCTCATCACCAAGCTTTTCTCTTTATGCTACTCTCTCAAAAGGAGACTACGATAATTTACGAGCAGGCCCTGCTATAGGGTCCCAGCCTTTTACCGGCTTTGACGATATCAGTGGAACCACTGGTTTCACCTGGAAATTTTCTGATGACTGGAAACTCGACTGGCGACTTCAGCATAAAAGCTTCAATGATGTTTTTCGTACTGATAAAAATACTACTATTGTAGCAGATCCTGGCTCTCTGCCTACGGATGGCAATGGGAATAGAGTTGCTCAAGACACCCTACGGATATTTCCAAAACAAGAGGACACGTTCTCTCTTCTTTCTCTTCACCATCAGGGAGATGGTGTTCTGGAATCACTCCAGTTTGATCTCATGTACCACAGCATTAATGAAGAACTGAACCGTATCCCTCGTAATTCTACGACCCAAAGAGAACAGTTTTTTACTGATGACACTTTTGGGATTACCGCCACAGCCATTCTCGACTACCAGGAAGCTTCAAGGTTCACGGCTGGCATCGATCTCTATTATGATACCATAAGCTCAGGACGAGACGATCGTGATTTAACAACGGGCACAAAAACCAATAATGATGATGGTGCTCAGCTGCCTGATGGTTCCAGCTACCTTTCCTTTGGCCTTTATATTCAAGATGAAATCACATTCGCTGATGGCCTCATTGATCTGCGGCCGGGCTTGCGCTTCTCTTACTTTAATGCTCAAGCCGATACAAGCCAATTTGATCCAAGTCTTGATGATGTATCAGCAAGTTTTCTTGATGTTACTGGCGCAATTGCTTTAACTATTCATCCCACAGATTGGCTTTCACCAAGCCTCAGTATTGGTAGAGGCTTTCGAGCCCCTAATCTTGATGATTTAGCCGCCAGCAAAAATACCGGAAGTGGCGATGAAATACCAAATCCTGAGCTTGATCCAGAAGAGCTGATCGGCGCACAACTTGGGACAAAGGTTTTCATAGAGAACAATATGCCCAAAAGCTCTGCTCCTTATCGTTTTCAAGCTGATGCCTACTATTTTGAACACTGGATGACTGATGCTATTGTAAAACGCAACACAACCTTTAACGGCAACGATGTCGTTCAACTTCAGAATACTGGGAGAGCCCGAATTTGGGGTTGGGAAGCATCAATGCGCTATTACGTTGGACCAGAATTAGAACTTTTCGGAGCAAACCCAAATTATATTCTATCGCCAAATGATTCTTTGTTGTTGTGGGCTAATGCTTCTTATACCCACGGAGATGATCTCAGTGCTAAGGTCCCCTTCGCTCGTATTCCACCGATAAGAATCAACCTTGGCTCTCGCTATCAATTCCCTAATACAGATATATTCATTGAACCATCCATCGAAATATGGACACGTCAAGACCGGCGTAACCCTTCAAAAGATGGAGATGTTCGCTTTGCAAAACCCTTTACTCCAGGCTTTACTCTCTATCACTTAAACGCAGGCTGGAATATGAGCAAACATGCAACGCTCTCTCTTGCACTGAGAAATATAACCGACAAAAATTATCAGGTACTCGGCTCTGGGGTTTTTGGTCCTGGAACAGATATTCGAGCAGCCCTAGAGTTACGCTGGTAAAAATCTCTATGGGTTTTTCATGGAATCAAAAAGCAAGTGGCGCGCCCGGGAGGATTCGAACCTCCGACCGACCGCTTAGAAGGCGGTTGCTCTATCCAGCTGAGCTACGGGCGCACTTGCTTGCTTGTAAAGTTGAAAAGAACCTTGAGACCAAAATTTTACGGGTTTTCCAGGCAAGAGCAAAATTTATTCTTTTGAAAAAGTACAACAACTCTTTTAACAGTAGCTTTTAAAGCAACCAGTCCGCAGGTTTTTCCTGAGCTCGAACAACTCCCTGCCAGGTAATTCGCGCAGCTTCAAAACCATTTTCAGCTTTAACCGAAAAACAAAAGTCAGAAACGCGCTCAATCCCTGGAACATCACAAGCTTTATCAGCCATCTCACGCCTGTACGTTTGTACTTCGAAGCATACTGGACTTGCAGGCTTAAAAGCTTCAAGCTTATCCGCAAGAAAACGATTTACAGCCTCTTCTGCTCCATCTTCTATGAGTTTTGAAGTCTTTGCCGGAGGCAAACAAAGGGCCGCACTTGGGCCTAAAGAACGCTTTGTGGAAACAAAAACAAAATCTCCAGGCAAAGTGTCTCTGGCTTCCGATTCAAGCTCATGATTCCCAACAATCAGACCGACAGGAATATCAAAACTGCCAGCAACAGCTCCGTTAATTCCAGTCTCTCCTACACTTTTACCATTAATACAAAAGTCTGCGATGGTCGAACCAACCCAGGTATGAGAGAGCACTCCGGATTGCGTTCCAACCTTTGAATGATAACCAACAAAAAAAGCAAGATCGAAGCTCCGATCAATCCCCTGGCTTTGACAAAGTGGTCTATTTTCAAAGCTTGCAGGACCTGTCACGAGTTGAGCAGCTTCGTGTAAGGCTTCCAATAAGACATTGCGCATCACTCCGTGCCCATCAGCAACTACAAACTCTGCATCAGGCTTTACTCGTAAAGCTCCTCGAATCGCAGCATTGATATCTTCTGTCAAGAACTTACATGCTTGAATATAAGTCTTTCCTTCGGGCATCAACTGATCGCGATGAATCACACCCGTTGCACCTTCGATATCCGCTGAAATAAAAATTTTCATAGTTTTCCCTACCTTTGTTACAACTCAAAGCAAAATATATTTTCAATATTACAAAGTAAGCTCATAAGAATAGCTTCAAAAAACTCTCGCAAGAAGTGGAAAAAACCAAGCATTCATAATAAGTTCATATTCATAAGCTCGTGTTAAAAGTATAAAAACCTTACAATAGCAAGATCTTTGCTCAAGAAAGAAATTAAAATGATAACACCTGTAGCAGAACTCGCTCAACGCCAACTTCTCTCTTATAACAAAACTGATATCGATGGTTTTTGTGCTTGTTACGCCGACGATGTGATCGTGCTGGATGAAACGGGAAATGTCAGCTTAAAAGGTATAGAAACTTTTCGAGAACGTTACCATAAGCTTTTTTCAACCTTCAAGGAGATTCACGCTGATGTTATGACTCGAACTTCTTTAGGGCGCCACTGCATTGATTTCGAACGCTGGCAGCGCAAGAACCCTGAAAATGGAAAATTAGAATCTGGGGAAGTCCTTGTTCGCTATACTGAAAAAAACGGTAAAATTGGAATCGTAGAGTTCTTTCACCCTTAAAAAGCAAGCCTTAAAAGTCTAAGCACTCCATAGCTTCTGTTCAGACAAAATAAGCTTGCCCTAGATTACCCTATAAGAAAGGCCAGCATTCCTTTGTCTTTTTTCTTGTCTTGCTCTATACTTTGCTTTATCGAGCTTTCTATGGTATAGCTGGAAGATCGAGAAAAAACAAATAAAGAAGAAAAGATAAACAGGTATAACAATCAACGGGTTTCATGCTAAGAATTTTAAAACGAACAGATAGAGACATATCTTAACTTTAAGGAATATCGATGTTTGATAACTTTACAGAACGCGCTCGCAAGGTTTTAGGCCTGGCACGCCAAGAGGCCCAAAAATTCAATCATGAATACATTGGCACAGAGCATATGCTTCTTGGTCTTATCCTCGAGGGAAGTGGAGTTGCAGCGAACGTTTTGCGCAATATGGAAATTGACTTGCGTAAGATTCGTTTAGAGATAGAAAAACTTGTCCAACAAGGGCCACAAATGGTGACAGCCCCAGGCAAGCTTCCTTTTACTCCACGGGCAAAACGAGTTATCGACCTTGCCAAAGCCGAGGCTTCTCAACTTGGGCACGAACACATCGGCACCGAACACCTCTTACTTGGGCTTTTAAAAGAAAATGAAGGTATTGCTGCCCAGGTTCTTCTCAATCTTGGAGTTCGTCTCGAAGAAGTGCGAGAAGAAGTGCTTGATCTTTTAGGACAAGATACACGAGCAGCAGGGAACCCTTCTGGGTCAACTCGTGAAGGTACTCGCAAGCAGGGAGATGAAAAAAGCAAAACTCCAGCGCTTGATGCTTTTGGTCGAGATCTTACCGCTCTGGCAAGCGAAGGCAAGCTTGATCCAGTGATTGGACGATCATTAGAAATTGAACGTGTACTTCAAATTCTTTGTCGTCGCACAAAGAATAACCCTGTTTTGATCGGTGAACCAGGCGTAGGAAAAACTGCGATTGTAGAAGGCTTAGCCCAGCAAATCAACGACGAAGAGGTTCCAGAGATTTTGCGCGACCGTCGTATTGTTGTGCTTGATCTTGCCATGATGGTTGCAGGCACAAAGTATCGAGGCCAATTTGAAGAACGCATCAAAGCTGTGATGACTGAGGTTCGTCGAGTTAAAAATGTGATTCTTTTCATTGATGAGTTGCACACTTTAGTCGGAGCTGGTGGAGCAGAAGGTGCGATTGACGCTTCAAACGTGATGAAGCCCTCTTTAAGCCGCGGCGAAATCCAAGTGATTGGAGCCACAACACTCGACGAATATCGCAAGCATATTGAAAAAGATGGTGCATTAGAACGACGCTTTCAACAGGTTCGAGTTGAACCACCAAACGTTGATGATGCTTTTTTAATTCTCAAAGGGCTCAAGGGGCGCTATGAATCTCACCACCGGATTCGTTATACGGATGATGCTTTGCTTGCTGCAGCAACCCTGTCGGATCGCTATATCACGGGCCGCTTTTTGCCAGATAAGGCTATCGATGTGATGGATGAAGCAGGCTCACGTATGCGCTTGCGCAATATGGTCAAACCACCAGATCTTTCAGAACTTGATCAAAAGGTTGTTGAACTTGAAAAAGCCAAAGATGATGCAATTGCCAATCAGGAGTACGAAGAAGCTGCTCGACTCCGCGATACGGCCATGAAGCTGCGTAAAGACAAGGAAAAGCGCCAACGCGAATGGCGTGAGCAAATCAATGTTGTCAGCGGAGTTGTAGACGAAGAAATGATTTGCGAAACCATTTCAAAAATGACAGGCATTCCTCTAACACGAATTGATCAACGTGAATCAGAGCGGCTGCTCAAGATGGAAGAGGAACTTCATCGCTCTATTGTTAGTCAAGATGAAGCTATTACTCAAATCGCAAAAGCAGTACGACGTTCTCGTTCAGGGCTTAAAGACCCTCGAAGACCTATTGGTTGCTTTCTTTTTGTTGGGCCCACTGGCGTTGGCAAAACTCTGGTTTGTAAGGCTCTGGCAAAATTCATGTTTGGAACAGAGGATGCTTTAGTAACCGTTGACATGTCAGAGTACATGGAAAAATTCAACGTCTCTCGCTTAGTTGGAGCGCCTCCGGGATATGTTGGTTACGAAGAAGGTGGTCAGCTTACCGAAAAAATTCGCCGTCGTTCCTATGCTATCGTCTTGCTTGATGAAATTGAGAAAGCACACGGAGATGTCTACAACCTGCTTCTCCAAATTATGGAAGAAGGTCGCTTGACTGATTCATTTGGTCGAGTCGTTGATTTCCGCAACGTGATCTTGATCATGACAAGTAACGTGGGTGCCTCAATCATTCGAAATCAAGCTGGTTTGGGCTTCAGAAAGACCGATGAAACCACGAACTACCAAGAAATGCGCGAAGCCTTAATGCAGGAAATCGAGCGACACTTTAAACCTGAGTTCATTAACCGCCTTGATGAAATTGTAATTTTCCATCAGCTTAACGAAGAAAACCTGCGGGATATTTTCGATATTGAGCTGGCTAAGCTTACAAAACGTTTAGCAGAAAAGAGTATAGAACTTTCTGTTACGGACCAGGCTAAGGAATGGGTCCTTGCCAGCGATATGCTTAAAAATATGGACTTTGGTGCTCGTCCTTTACGACGTGCTATTGAACATTATATTGAGCATGAGCTTGCGGAACGAACTCTCAAAGGCGACCTTAATGATAAGAACATGTGTAAGATTCGGGTAAAAGATGGAGCTCTTTACTTTGACCTTTCCTTTGATAAAGCTTTAGCGAAAGAGCAGGAACAATCCCAAAAGGATAAGAAACCTGATCAAGTTGCTGCACTTGCAGAATCCAAAGGCAACAAAGAAGAATAGTTTTAAGCAGAAACCAAGAGTATCTCGCTTAAACAGTATAAAGAAGCTGCTCAGGAAGCTGGAATGTTTTCGTTTTAAGAATTCCAAAGCTTAAAAACTTCGACCTGGCCTTTCAATCGAGTCCAAGAAAAGGATAACTTTATGTTTCGATCTTTATACCTAAAAACCACAGTCCTCGTTCTTTTGGCTCTATTCACTCTCCAAATCACCTTTGTCAAAGCAGAAGACGAGGAGGGTGACACCTATGATGATGTCAAAGAACGTGATAAGGCCAGCGATGAATTTGAGGGAACAAAAAAGGCAACGGGGGTTTCTCCAGAAGAGGCTGAAGAAATCGCTGAAGCAATAGAGCGTGGTGTTGAGTACTTAAAATCGAAACAAAAAGAAGATGGAAGTTTTGGGCTTTACTCCAACAACTATTTTGTTGGAGGTCAGGCCCTTACTCTTTTGGCCTTGATAAAAGGGGGTGTTTCGCGCAAGGATCCAATTATTGAAAAAGGCATGGACTGGCTGCGCGAAGCTTATAAGCGCGAGAAAAAAGGCATCATCTCTGATGATGGTCAAGGGAGAACGGTTCGTATGGGAGGAAAAGCCCCTTATACCCGGACTTATTCAGCAGGTGTCATTTTGATGCTTCTGGAGACCTATTACCAAGAAGAAGCAAAAAAGCCCCGTAAATCAAAAAAATCAAAGCGGAAAACAAGCTCTCGAAAAAAGAAGAAAGACGCCAAAGCACCAAAACAGCTTAAGCCTTCTTCTCAAGACCTGCAATGGATCAAAGAGCTAGTGGCCTATATCCAGGAGAATCAACACGGAGATACAGGAATCTGGGGTTATCCTGATCGTGCACCTTACGGCGGAGTAGAGCAGCCTGGAAGTGTTTCAAACAGCGTTGGTCAAAAAGTTTGGGCTGATTTATCCAATGCTCAATACGCTCTTTTAGGTCTTAAAGCTGCAGCACGCATGGATGTTCAAGTTGATCTTCCTGAACTTTATCAAAAAGTCCTTCGCTTTTTGATCGATGCTCAAGACACCGATGGCCCTGAAATTGAAGGAGTTGATGTCAAGGTCGACGAGGAAGATAAGCACCGCACAGGTGTTTTTCGAAAAACCAAAGAGGTCTATCGAGCACGTGGCTGGACCTATACTGGACATTTAAAAAACGATGAAACAAAGATCCAATTAACACGAACGGGCAGCATGACAACAGCAGCCCTGGCAGCTCTTGTAATTGCTAAAAGTGAGCTTGTTGATATGCGAGAGCTTAAGACAGGGAGCGACTTTGATGAAGAGATAAACCAAGCTGTTTGGGATGGGATGGCATGGCTTCAAGATAACTTTACGGTTAAACATAATCCTGCAACCGGAGCTGCTAGTGCCGGAAAAACCACATACCCGATGTGGCATTATTATTATCTCTACGGACTTGAACGAGTTGGTATGCTGGCAGGTAGAGATTTCTTTGGTGAAAACGAATGGTATCCAACCGGAGCTCGCTACCTGATCAAAAAACAGGAGGAAAACGGACGTTGGAACAGTAAGAAAGATAACCCTCATGCTGGAGGAGGGCATGACCACCCAACAGCTGACACATGCTATGCAATTCTCTTTCTTAAACGAGCAACGATTCCTACAGGGGTTCCAATTCCCCGACCAGTTATTACTGGCAAGAAAAGGAAAAAGGATTAGTTCAGCCTGACTCAACCTTTCAAAGGAAAGAACCTCCTACCTATTGCTTTGAAAAAACTCCCCCTCAGGAAAAGGGAAACGTTGCCCTTAGGAAGTAAGGAGCATACTATTTGAGCAAAGGGATCAGCAGCCTCTCTTCACTTCAAAAGAATTATAAAAACCTGAAACTTGAGAAATACTCTCTATTGAAACTTCATGCCATAAGCTTTACGCATGGCAACCCAAGAGGCAAAGCGAATAAAGCGAGGATAGGGGCGGCTGTAAATAGCTTCAGCAGCACTCTCATAAGGCTTTGTTTCTTCATGAGCCTCACCATAGATTTCAAGATATTTCTGAGTCTCAAGAGATTCCTTATCAAGACTCAATTGCTCCTTAAAAATCAAACCTTTTTCACGAAATTGAGGAGAGAGCCGCCCTTGCCTTTCCATCTCCAGAACCTCTTGAGCATTTGATGTTCTGGGACGAGTATAATAAAGCTCCCATTGAAGCACTAAGCGAGGGACATAAGGATCCCAGTCTTCAATTTTGCCTACAAGAATAGCGTCAGCTTTAAGACTACGACCCAAGGTTATAGCTTGCTCTTCAGAAGCCATTGGGTTTGCTTTTACAGCAGAATTTGCTTCAAGATTTTTCCAGGCGTCATGAACTCTTCCAGGTGTTGTTACCCTGATACCCGGAAAATTCATGAGCTCCTCAGCCATATGATCCGCAACCTCAATCGAGTAGAAAATATCTCTTCCGTCATTTGACTGGAATATATCGTATCCAAATTGCTGACTCTCTTCTAAGGCTATGCTTTCATGAACGATAAAAGGAGCAACAGCAATATGCTCAATCCCTGGAACTTCCCGCCAGGGATTTCCAGGATAGACAACAGCTCCGCCACAACCACTTAACCCAAAGCTCAAAAAAACAAAAAGAACAACCAAGGAAAAATAAAGAGATTGTTTTATCATTGGAATCTTTCTTTTATTTCAAAAAATGGGTCCCGAAAGCTGCCTCTCGTAAGTACTTTTACAGCCTCTGCTGCTCTCAGGCTCCTACCCTAAAGCCTTTCCTGATATCATAATCGACCATCTTTTCAGGTCAAATGCTTGAGATAAAGCCCAAGGGCTATCTTATAACAAAGCCCTAAACTCTTTCCCACTACTTGTTGGGAAAACTTCCTAAGGTTCAAATCTCCTGAGGAAAAGAAGGATTTTGTAAGATTATAAGGTTTGATTGAAAAAAGAGCCTGAAGATTGTTCAAAGCTCTGAAGCTTTGTCCGCACCAGTTGTGGAGAGAAATGAAAAATATCTTTTTGGCCAAAAGGTGGGAAATGAAAATCCTTTGATGGATCTTCTATGTATAAAACGTTTTGACCTTTCTCTGCAGGTTTCAGAAAAGCCTTCAGCTGGGAGCCCTTGCGATTTTGCGCTTCGTTAAATGCCTGAATTTCAGCTAGAATTTCAAGACGAGCATCCTGAGACTCAGGACGTGCTGGAGCCGGGTCCTGGACTTTCGCGTGAGAAAGTTTTTCTTTTGCCTCTTGGCTAATCTCCGCTTCATCATCTTTTTCTGGTTCCTGATCTCTTGAAGAACCGAAGTACGATTGGCCGCCGCTCCCTCCTCCATCTTTATTAATCCCCCGTAAAGGATTGGAGGGCATCGGGCTGTTTAATGGATTAATTCCAGACATAAGACCCGTCTCACTCTAAAATATTGAGAAATGAAACTTCATTCTATCAAAGTAAGGCCTATTCCATATATTTATATCTCATTAAGCACTCTTTTGGATATATGCTCTTTCTCATTATACCAGATAGGACATTAAAATCAAAACAGGATTGGAAGGCGAACTCCCTTCGCCCAAAGCTTTTTCCTTCATAGAAGGTTTCTATTTTGCCTTTTGTCTCATAAAATGTTCTAAATAGAGTTTCATCTTTGTATGAGAAGAGAATGAAAAGAAGTCTCTCCATATCTTAAAATAATAGTTGTAAAGGATATTGATCATTATGGCTCAGCTCAGCGAAACAGACGTTATCAAGGCTCTTGAAGGAGTCCAAGACCCTGACTTAGGAAAAGACCTCACCGAGCTTGGGATGATTAAAGACATTGTGATAAAAGAACCAAAAGTTGCTCTAAGGGTTGAGCTCACAACTCCTGCCTGCCCTCTTAAAGATGTGATTGGAAACAGTGTTAAGGAAGCAATCACTACGCGCCTGGAAACTATCCAGGAAGTTGATATTGAATGGTCAAGCCAAGTTCGTGCCAGCTTTCCAACAGGCAATCAGCTTCTACCTGGTGTTCGTAATATTTTACTTGTGGCTTCGGGCAAGGGGGGTGTAGGGAAATCCACAATATCCGCCAATATCGCCAGTGCCCTAGCCCAAAGTGGTGCACGGGTTGGGCTGCTTGATTGCGACGTCTACGGCCCTTCCTTACCAACAGCCTTTGGGATCCATACAAGACCTGAAGGCACCGAAGATCAACGGATTCTTCCGGCCGTAAAATATGGCATGAAGCTGATGTCCATGGGCATGCTTCTTGAAGAAGGCCAGCCCGTAGTTTGGCGTGGTCCCATGCTTGATGGTGCCATGAAGCAATTCTTGGGTCAGGTAGAATGGGGAGAGCTTGATTACCTTGTTCTTGACCTTCCTCCAGGGACGGGTGATGTTCAGCTTTCACTGTCTCGTTTAGTGCCTCAAGCTTGTGCTCTGATTGTCACAACGCCTCAAGATATCGCGCTTGCAGACGTAAAACGAGCCTATAACATGTTTCGTCAGGTGAATATCGAGGTCCTGGGCTTAGTTGAAAACATGTCCGGTTTTGTATGCCCAAGCTGTGGTCACCATGCTGATATCTTTCTTTCTGGCGGCGGTAAAAAGGCTGCGGAAGAAATCCTGAAGGTTGATTTCTTTGGAGAGATCCCTTTAACACTTGATGTTGCTCAATTCACCGATCAGGGAATTCCTGCTGTGATCGAAGATCCTGAGAGCAGCTTCAGCTCCCAGCTTAAGAGTATCGCAGGCAAGGTTGCTCAGAAATTTGCAATCCGTAGTACAGAAACTCCTGAATCAGATAGTGAAAAGCAACCTTCAGAAGAAGAGCAAAAGCCTGCTCAAAGCACAAAATCTCAAAAAGAGGGTTCTACCCCAGGAAGTCAAGGCTTCAGCCGTCTTTAAGCTATGAAAGTGATGCATCTGTAGAAGCCATCTTCCACTTTCAAGAGTTCGCTTGAGCGACACTATAATACCTTTAAACCACGCGAGTCTTTCATGGACGAAACCGAGGCCCACCACAAAGAAAAACACAAAGCACAAAAACCTTTGGCTTCTCAAAGATTTGTTGTCCAGGGCATGACGTGCAATCACTGTTCAAAAACCGTTCAGCAAGAATTATTACAATTCCCAGAAACCAAAGATGTCCAAATCAACATCCTCACCGGGGAAGTTTCTCTTAAGGTCAGCTCTCACTTAGACCTTCGAGCAGTTGCTCGCTCTATGGAAAAAATTGGTTACGCTTTAGAATTACCACTTCAAAAAAAACACCCTGGGGCAGTAGAACAAAAAAAATCGCAACGAGAATTGATGCTTTTTTTCTGGAGCCTTGCCTGGACTCTTCCTGTTTTAGTCGTTCACTATGGGGGCTTTACCAAAACAACCTCCTGGGCTCCCTGGGTTGCGCTTTTCTGCGTTAGTGTTCTGCAGCCGACAAGTGCTATTACCTACTATCGTGGAGCTCTGAAGTCAATTCGTCGAAGAAGTCTTGATATGGATGTGCTTGTCAGCATCAGCGTGGCTACAGGTTTCAGCTATGCTTTTCTCATGACTCTTTTTCCACAAACCTTCCCTGGCCTTCACGGCAAAGGCTCTGCCATGGAATTCTTTGAAGCTGCAAGTCTTTTGATTTGCTTCATACGTTTGGGAAAATACGCCGAAGCCCGCTCCCGAGCAAAAGCGGTGCAAGCCATGGGTAATTTACTGGAAGTTCTCCCCCAAAAAGCAAGAAAGCTTCTGCCGGATGGCAAAACCCAGGAAATATTACTTGAGGAAGTCGTGCATTCAGACCGACTGGTTGTCCTTCCTGGTGAAAAGATCCCGGTTGATGGTGTGATCCTTGAAGGAGAATCTGAACTCAGTGAAGCCGTTTTAACAGGTGAATCAAGACTGCTTACAAAAAAAGCCGGAGATAAGGTTATTGCCGCGGCTTCAAATCATGGTGGAAGACTTGTGATTCAGGCTGAAGCTGTGGGCAAAGAAACATCTTTTGCAAAAATGATAGACTTTGTTCAGAGCGCCCAGGCAAAAAAAGCTGATATCCAACGAATTGCCGACCGCCTTAGTGCTTACTTTGTACCAATTGTGATAACAATTGCTTTTGCCAGTGGGATTTATTGGGGGGTTTTCTCTTCTGCTCCCACCTCCAGAGCTTTACTCCATGCTATCGGTGTTCTTGTAATTGCCTGCCCCTGCGCTTTAGGAATTGCTGTTCCTGCTGCTGTGATGATTGGAAGTTCTGAAGCATTAAAACGAGGAATCCTGATCAAGGGAGGAGCTGCCATTGAATCCATGGGAAAAATCAACCGCCTGGTCTTTGATAAAACAGGCACACTCACCTATGGCAAACCCGAACTTGAAGAGCTGTTGCTGGCTTCTGGATATGACCGTCAAAATGTTCTGACAACCCTTGCCAGAGTTGTTCATCAATCTTCTCATCCCTTAAGTCAGGCAGCCCTACGCTTTCTTGAAAAACATACAATCTCAACCCAAAACGCTTCGGGCCACTATTCCGAACGCCCCGGAAAAGGGGTTATTCTCGAAAGTAATGACAGCTTGATTGCTTTTGGCAATGAAGCCTTAATGCTTGAAGAGGGAGCAGATCCCCATGAGTTCGCAGAAAGGCTTCAACCTCATATTCAAGCAGGAGCTTCGGTCAGCTACCTGCTTAAGGATAACCAGATTCTTGGAGCTTTTATTTTTAAAGATATGCTTCGAAGTGAAGCAAAAAGGGTGATCGAATTCTTTAAAAACCGAGGCGTAAAAATTTCTTTACTTTCTGGAGACCGCCCTGAAGCAGTCCTCAAAGTTGCTCAAGAACTTGGAATTGTTGATTTTTTGAGTAAAGCAAGCCCACAGGATAAGGTCGATGCTTTGCAGCGCTGGCAGAACCACGGAGAATTCGTGTGTATGGTTGGCGATGGTATCAACGATGCCTCAGCTCTTGCTCAGGCAAACTTGAGTATCGCACTTGCAAGTGCTGCCGGTATCACACAGGAATCAGGAGATATCGTTCTGACCAGTAACGGGATTCAAAAACTCATCCCTCTCTTTAAGCTTTCAAAAAAATGCTTAAGGGGGATTTATCAAAACCTTTTTGTTTCGTTGATTTATAATGTGATTGCTATTCCCCTGGCAGCAGGTATTGGTGTGCTTTTTTGGGAAAGTTTGATTCTGGCTCCAAGCTATGCAGCTTTGGCTATGGTGCTGAGTGATTTTTCCGTTGCAGCCAACAGCTTAAGGCTGGGAACCCAACTACGAAAAATAGAACCATAGTCTCAAAGAACAATGTATTGAGGAGCAACGCAAAGAAGAATGCCTAAAAAATCTTAGACTTCTGGTTCAAAATACTTTTGTTTACTATGATAAGCTGACTCTCAAAAGCCCTGGTAGCTCAGCAGGATAGAGCAACGGTTTCCTAAACCGTAGGTCGGAGGTTCGAATCCTCTCCAGGGCACCATCAAACTTCTTTTCAAGAAAAGCGATTCACCCCTTCAAAATACGATAAAAAACGTTCTCTCCCTCTTCTTCTGAGTCTGACCCCGCCACGAAATCACAAAAGAACAATTAAAAGCCATTCCGTTCAAACCCTTCTTATCTAAAAATTTCAAAAAACATAAAAAAAATATAACCTTGAAAACTTTCTCTATCCTCAAGAAAAATCATCTCTTACGAAAGAGCCGAGGTCTCCAAAGTAAAACACCGTATTTTTTTGTCGTGCATTTTTCAGTCATAGATTGAAGGATGCAGCAATGTTTACTCAGACCGTATTAGCGAATCCTGACCGAGCTTACCCTCATGCTCACTGTGCATCCCTTGCTATTGGCAGGGATGGGACTCTCTTTGCAGCCTGGTACGGTTATCCACGAGAAGAACATCGTGATGCTGTTATTTACTTTACACAAAAACCACAGCTTCGAATGCAATGGGAAACCCCAAAAATCATTCTGCCCCGTTCGAGCTATTCCTATGGCAACCCAACACTTTTCGTCGACTCCCGTTCACGACTCTGGCTCTTCTATGTTCAGATCAAAGGTACGTTTTGGAATACAGCAGCTTCTTATCTTACCTGGAGCGATGATAATGGCAAAACCTGGGCTCAGGCTCAGCAATTGCACAAACAAGAAGGCATAATGGTTCGCCATCCACCGATTGAACACCAGGGGCGCCTGATACTGCCGGCTTACGACGAAAAAAAGAAACAAACGATCCTGCTTTCTGCTGATCATAAAAATCTCCACTGGGAAGAGATCCAACGCTTTGGAAAAGATCTTTTTCAGGCATCACTGATACAGCTCGGTGACGGAAGTTTTTATCTCTTCTTCCGACCTGGAAATAAACGTCACGTTTGGCTCTCAGAATCCCGCGATCTTCGAAACTGGTCTTCGCCAACTGAGCTTCCTTTGGATACAGCATTAAGTGGAATTGTGGCTTGCAGCCAGATGAACCATACTGCGCTGATCTGGAACAATACCACGGCTCATCAGCGGACACCACTCAGCATCAGTTTCATGTCCCACATCGGACAACGCTGGAGCAAGCCAGTTGATATCGACAGGTCATTCTGTGAACTCTCTTATCCTTCCTTTCTTTTCGATCGGAAAGGAGATATTCACGGGCTTTACACCTATGACCGACGCAAGATTCATTATGTTCGCTTTAACCAAAAATGGCTAAAGGAGCAGGAACTCAATGGATAGCATTGAAAAATTCAAAAATTTACACGAAGGCAAAAATGTCTTCATTCTCGCATCAGGACCATCGCTTGCTGAGCTCGATCTTTCGCCTTTAGATAGACGCATTGTTATCGGCCTTAACCGCAGCCCATTGATCTACCCAAACAATCGTTACAATTGCACGATGGATCATCGGCTTTTCGAAGAGTATAGAGATATCCTCCAAAAAACGCCTTACCTCTTTACCTTTGAAGATCGGCCCTTCGGCATCCCCCTGAAATTGCTTGGCTCGCAAGGCTTCAGCTGGGACTTAACCGAAGGAATTTATTCTGGTTATACCGTTTCCTACTTTGCCCTTCAAATTGCAGTCTATATGGGATTTCAAAAAATATTTTATCTTGGTCTTGATCTTAAACATCAAGGCAAGAGCACCCATTTTTTTGGACATGACTATCGGTCAAAAAGACATGAAACAACCGAGTTCCCAAAAATGCTTATGATGATGGAGTATGGTGCCAGGGCTATCGCAAAATCAAATAAGAAAATCGAAGTATACAACTGCAGCCCACGCTCAAATATCTTTGGCTTTAAATCAGCCAGCTATGAATGGGCAATCCAACAGTAAAAAAATTGAAACAGCCCTTCAAAAAGTTAAATTGCCCCTTCTAAACAGGAAGCATACTGAAAAGCATCGAATTAGACATTCTAGATTCAATTTTGATATTTTATCATTTTTATATTGTTTCTACATTTTCTTCATACTATAAGAATTTTCAATTACACATGAAAACTTTTGGCCAACTCCAGGTATACTTACGAAAGCGATGCCACGATCATGTTCAAATCCAATAAAAAATCTGGTTCTGACTCTAACTTGCAAGACACGAACAAAGACCTCTTTTCTCTTACTGGGTATAAGTCGATGGTCGAAGCTGTTCCTGTGAACGTCTTGGTCTGTGATCTTGACCTTACCTTGCTTTACATGAATAAGCGGAGTGCAGAGACTCTTAAGCTTGTTGAGCAGTACCTCCCCTGTCGCATTGATGAAATGATCGGCAAAAAGATTGACATCTTCCACAAAAACCCTGAACACCAGCGCAAGCTCTTGGCTGATCCAAAAAATCTTCCGCACTCGGCTCATATTAACTTGGGGCCTGAAGTTCTCAATCTCGATGTCAATGCTATCAAAAACGCTCAGGGCAGGTATGTCGGGGCGATCGCCACCTGGTATATCGTTACAGAGCAGCTTAAATCTGAAAGAGAAGCAACACAACGCCTGTCCATGCTTGAAAATATGCCTGTCAACGTCTTAATGGCTGACAGAAACATGGATATTATTTACATGAACCCAGCCAGCAGACAAGGGCTTAAGGCTATCGAGCAATACTTGCCTGTGCCTGTTGATAAGATTCTTGGAGGCTCAATTGACCGCTTCCACCGCGACCCATCGTACCAACGAGGCATTGTCTCGAATCCTCATAATCTTCCCCATAGAGGAGAAATCGTAGTCGGTGCTGAAACTTTGGCTTTGACAGCAGCTTCTGTTGTGGACGATAAGGGAGAGTATCTTGGCCCTATGATTGTATGGGAATCCATCACCCAAAGTATAGAAACCCGTCGCAAGCTTTTGGAATCCTCGAACATAGCTGCTAATGCAAAGCATACGACAGAGAATGTTGCAAGTAACATTTCAAAGCTCAGAGATGCTTCAACAAAAATCGGCGATGTTATTAATGTTATTAACAGTATTGCTGAGCAGACAAACTTGCTTGCTCTTAACGCCACCATTGAGTCTGCGCGGGCAGGCGAAGCAGGCAAGGGTTTTGCAGTTGTGGCTCAAGAGGTCAAAGAGCTTGCAAAACAAACAGCTGATGCCACCAAGGGCATTATTGATACTGTTAAGGAAATTCAGGACCAGACAAAGAGCGCTGTTGATTCCGTTGGCGCAGTGGCCCAAGTCATTACAGAAATTGATGAGATTGGACAATCGATCGTGGCTGATATTGAAAGACAACGCCACGGTAATTAGAAAACATCTTCAAGGAATTAAGCGGGCGGGCATAACAGGTTGTTATGCCCGTTTATTCTTTAGCCATCGAGCTTGCGGCGCAGGTAACGATCAACTGGTAGAATGCAGAGCAGAAAGATTAAAAAGACGGTTGCAAGCTGACTTTTTTGAAGAACCTGTTTATCCTGCTTCTGAAAATGAGATTCAGGATCTGGTCCCCCTGAAAGCTTTTTAGGATGAACTGGTGTTCCAACCACAGGTTCTAATAAAATTGGAAGAACAGAAACGGAAAGTAAAGTCTCTCCCTCTTTCCTGATTTCAACTTCTTCTATCAGCTGGGGAAGGAGCACAACGACATGCTCCCCTATTTTCTTAAAAGCTAGGGAATATCGCTTGCCATCTTCGCTGATGCCCACAAGTTCAAGCTCAGGGTCTTCTGAAAGGGTACGAAAACTAAGCTGCCCTGGAGAAACTTCTAAACCAAAAATTTCACTCTGTCCACTAAGGCTGGTGTTACTTCCATAGCGAATTAAATGATCAAAAAAACCACTTGTCTCTGGCAGCCTTTGGAGCCAGCTCCCAGCACTTCTGCCATTCAATGGGGCTGCAAAATAAAAGATACTCCCGCCACTGGAGGCGTGAGCGCTAGTCACTAAAGCTGGCGAACTCTCAGCACCTTCTTCTTTGCTGTGATGAACACGTGCAAGCACGCGACTCTCTGGCCGAGAAGTGACCTCTGTTAACCCTCGACCAAGGGCTGGCATTTCTCCGAAAAGTTCTTCTTCCTGTTTTAAAGCATAGCCTTCAAAGAGCAACTTTCCCAAAGGAGTCAAGCTAAGTGGTAAGCTTCCTGCAATGAGTTCTTGTGTTTCTTTTTGTTCTGGTTCTGGTTGCTTTTCCTCTTCCTGAGGAGGGTCTTTTGAATCCTGGTTCTCTGTCAGCAATTCTTGATACTGCTGATAAGCAAAGTTGACACTGAGTAAAACAAGATCAGGGATCTCAACTTTTCCTTCCTGGTCTCGAACACCATAGGCTTTGCTTGGGTCAGTGCTAAGCTCCTTCATCACCCGATCAGGACGATGATTATCAAGCCCTGCCCCTTCCCCTGCTCCAACTCGAATGGTAACAATCGTAATATTTGACGCTAAAGCTTCGCCAGCAAGTCGTGCATGATCAATCTCTGGGACCCGTCCCTGCCCTTGTCGCTCTTCCCCATCACTCACAAGAATCAAAAGCTTAATCGCCGCAGGATCATCCTGAAGAGCATCAATGCCTTTTTTTGCAGCGGCATAAATATCAGTATGAGGAGATTGATCAGTATAAGGTCCATGCTCTTGAAGGTACTGCTTTAAGCGCTCTACTCGTCCTGCAAGGTTCTCTGTAATCCCCTCTCCACCAATGAACTGAGGAGTATCCCGAAAAAGCAGCACACCCGTACGATCATATTGCTCAATACGATTAAAAGCAACTTCAACAGCTTTCAAACAATGGTTCCAGCGATTTTGAAAAGCCATGGAACCAGAGTGGTCTATGGCAAAGACAACACTCACTTTGGCTAATTCTGCCAGCCTCTTCTCGATCTCAGGCTCAACCTTTGGCTCTTCTTTATCCTCCGGTTTTGGAGGAGGCGGTTTAAAGTCTACAGGCAACAGGGCTAGCAACTCCTGAGAAAGTGGTCTCTCTTCGAGATCTTGATAGCGAAGCCCTGTTATGAAAAGAGAGCCTCCTGCCTGGACATAAGCTTGAATCAGTCTTAATGTCTGGGCTGAGGGCAAACGAGGCTGATCCAAAGGCAGAATAAGAGCCCGAGCAAAGCCTAAGATCTCCTGCTTATCTTCACTTTCAGGATCCAACCCATAAACATCAAACCCTGGAAGAAGTGCATTCCAAACTTCGACCTGGTGGTTATCGCTACTGATCACAAATATTCTTTCCGGCTGAGCTTGGAGCCTGATGGAGCGCCTGGTTTCTACGATTAAGCTTTTATCGCTTGCTCGAGCTTCGAGGCGAAGTTCATAATCTTTTGGATCTTGCTCGCCCTCTGGGTTTTCTTTGTGACTCAGCACAATCTCTTCCGAAAGGAAGACTCCCCTCTGCTCTTCTTTAAAACTCAGGTTTTGCTCTTCAAGCACCAAGTGATAATATGTGGTTGAGGGTAAAAAAGAGCTCAAAAAAGTAATCCGAAAAGGCTCATCGGGGATAACACTTACAGGCGCAAAAAGCTGAAGCGTTCCAATTCCTTTCCTGGGTTCAGGAATAGATCTTTCCTCTGCTTGAAAAGAGCGTTCTTCAACGGGGTGAAGCTGATAAGGAAAAGAAGGATTGACTTCGAGCTGCTGAAGAGCCTTGTTGATCTCTTCATAGGGAAGATAAGCTTGAAAACTTCTGACCTGAGAGGCTTGGTTTCGCAACTTGTGCAAAAAACTTTCCATGTTCATGGCAAGCTTTTGGCCTGTCTCAGCAATAAAAACCCCTGTTTTCTGCTCTTCAACAATCAGGCTTGTGTCCGAAGCTCTTTGTTTGAGGCTCTTTTTCATACCCGAAGGCAGGCCGTGACCAAGGACAATCACTCCCCTGAGTTCCGGGGTATGAGTTTCAAAGGGCCCTGCAAGTGCAAACAGAATCAAAAAGAGGGCAAGAGCGCGAAGACCAATCAAAGCAAACTTTAAGGGCCAGCGAGCAAAACGCAAACCAAGAAAACCAAAGAGAAGCACACCGAGAAAGCTGGGAACAAGCCATAGAAAGAATTCTGGACTTTGAAAGCTTTCCATTTTTCACTGCCCTCATGAGTCAACAAGTATCAGTAAAAGTTACTTCAACCCATCTTGAAATACGAACCCGAGCAAACTCTTAACGACTTCGGGTTTTCAATTTTCACTCTGATGATTATACATGTTTTCGGCTGGCAGATCTCTCTTCCTTTTTAAATCTCTTGGAAAACTCTTTTTAAAGCCAGGATAAACACGAAGAAACGGCCTTTTTTTGGCTTGTATAGCGTAGGGCTGAAGAAAACGAGTCTCCCTTTGGGAAAGATCACCCACTGCCTAGAAGAGCTTTTGCCACCTTCGTTTCAGCGCGATTTTGTGCTTTTCCACTTCAGGAAGTGCCCCCAGCACTTTCTTCTCGTTCCAAAGTCCCGCTTCGAGGTGTTCTGGAACGGAAAAGCCCTTGTATAAACAATAGCTCAACAAACAAAGAAGCTTCTTCGTTTGGTGTTCTGGAACGGAAAAGCCCTTGTATAAACAATACCTCACTCCCAAAGTGACTTTTATCACTTTTTATCGAGATCTTCCAAAGCTATAAAATTGTATGCTCCCCTCAAGAATGGTTTAGAACTTGCCAGACCTTTGGTTTAAGATCGTTCCCAAGTCGGGCAATGGTGTCCGATAACAATTTTAGTTGCGGCCCGATTCGAACAGCTACGTTTCTATGCCGCTTACCGTATCGCGAATCCTGCGTACTCTTTGGGTGCGTTGGCTCATTCGCTTATGGTAAGAGGCTGTAGCTGGCCTGAATCGGGGGCGATGGCTGACGCGCCCTTTCGTTTTAGGCTTCTCTATTTGAGGCTTTCGGCAGCATCGCTTACCGCTTCACCTTTTTAAGGAGGCTGAGCGATGTCTAAAACCCCACGTGTTATATACTTTCATCTCGACGAAATCTTTCGAACCACCTTTGCCCAAGTCCTGCGCAGGGAAAAAATGGTTGTACGAGTCGTCGAGAGCATTCAGCTTCTTCATTCTTATTTAGAAGTGCTTAACATAGACCTTATCCTTTTGGACGAGCACTTTCTTGATGAATGCCATGCTCTTTCCTGTCAGCACCCTGTTTTTCCAAAGCTTTTGGTTTTCACGTCAAAACGCAGCGCCGAAAAACATCAGGAGTTTAGAGAACGCGGCGCTGACGATCTGATCATCATGCCGGAAGACACCAATCGTATTATTGATAAAATCAAAAGGCTTTGTTTGTGATTGAGGGGCGCCCCAAAAGTGACTAAAGTCACTTTTTATCGAGGCTCTTCAAAACTATAAAATTGTACGCTTCCCCAAAGAATCATTTAGAACTCATCAAAGCTTTGGTTTAAGATCGTTCCCAAGTCGGGCAATGGTGTTCGACGACAATTGTATACGCGGTTAGCTTGAAACTACCAAATCAAGTACTTTTGTGCTTGGTCCACAAGACTGCGAATAGCCCTGCACTTTTGGGTGCATTGGGATATTCGTTTCTTGTGGAAGGCTTTGGTAGGCCTCAAGCTAAAGCGATGCCTGGTGCACCCTTTCGTTTTTAGCCTCTTTGTTTGAGGCTTTTGGCAGCACCTGGCTTCGCTTACCGCCAAACCTTTTTAAGGAGGCCAGAGCGATGCCAGAGCCCTTATGTGTCGTGATACTTCATCAAGATAAATACCTGAGAGATATCTTAGTTAGGTCTTGCCTTGACCATGGCTTGCTTGCCCAATCTGTAGAGAGCGTCGAATTTCTTCAATGTTATCTGGAAGCACTTAAGACAGATCTTGTTCTTCTTGGCGAGGAATTCTTTGATCAGATCTACCCCTCTATTCGTGAAAAACAACCTGACTTAAAGGTGCTCTTGCTAGGCCAAGATCTTGACGGCTGGGCAGGCTTCGGCGCTGATGCCATAGCCAGACACATCCTGGATTCCTGGAGCTGAAAGGCCAACTCCTTCTTGAGGTCGTCACACAACGAAATAATTATGATATTTTGCAACCGGCAAAACATTTTCGACCATCCCCGTAAACCATTACTTTAAAAAGGTTTACAACTTAAAATAGGCGGCAAAAAAAATACCCGACTGTGGTTGCAGAATTACCCCTTAATTTTAGTGTTTTGATCAGGAGCTTTTCCGTTTCGGCGCAGCTTGGGGGCTGCACCTCTCACTCCAAAGGGTTGCAAAATACCCTCTAAAAAGAGCCCCATAAACACTTAAGAAGCATAAAGCTTATGAAATGCAATGTACTCGCGAACCGGCTCAGGGACAAGGTAACGGATCGAAGCCCCCACAAGCAGCCGTTTCCGAACTTCACTGGAAGAAATAGCAAGCAAAGGCATAGCAAAACAGCCCTCAGCCAAAACCTTGATAACACTAGGCTCAAAGCTTGTGGTCAAGCGGTCTAAAACCTCATCCCTTTTAAACCCTGGGCGCATAGCGGTTAAAAAACGAACATGCTTTAAAAGCTCATGAATCTCGCGCCATTTATCAAGCTGTGCCAGCTGATCCATCCCGATCACAAAAGCCAGCTCCGCTTCGGGCCCCTCAGCTTTCAGCCTTAAAACACTTTGATACGTATAGCTCACCCCTGATCCCGCCAGGAACCAATCAACCTCTCGACGATCAATCAAAAAATGAGGGTTACCAGCAAGTGCAAGCTCAAGCATAGCAAGCCGATCTTCAACCCCCGCACTCGTCTGCTTCAAAGGCGGAGAACCAGCGGGCAGAAAACGAACCTGCTCAAACCCAAAGGCCTCTCGAACACTTTGCGCCAGTATAAGGTGACCTAAATGCGGTGGATCAAAGCTTCCTCCCAAAAAGCATAAACGCTTTTTACTCTTCATAATTTCACTTCAACTTTCCTTGAGTATCCCTCTTGGCAAGCTTACAGAGACAAGGTAAAGTCCGCTTTCCTTAAAGAATACGTTATAAAGAGGATGCAAAGATTCTTGCAATTTATTTTAATAGCACTTCCTTATCTTTAAAAGATTCAAAATGGAAAGGTTACTCTCGTGGATATTCTTATTACCGCTATACACTGTACCGTAAGCCAGGACGTTAAAGAATACGCTCGCAAAAAAGTGGCTAAGCTTGATAAGTACTTTAACAAAACAAAAAAAACAGATGTCACAATCCACGCAGAACCAGGCCGTTATGAAGTCGAACTCATTTGCTCAGCCGGTGGCGGCCACGTTTTTACCGCCCAGGTAAGCTCTAAAGAAAGCATCGAAGAATCCATTGACCTTTGTGTTGATAAAATGGCCAAGCAGCTACGGCGTTTTAAGGACCGGGTACGAAGCCACAAAGGTAAAAATAACCGCAAGAAACTTGTACGCGACATCAAACGTATGACCGCTCGTTTGAATCAACTGCTTGAGACAGAAGCCGAAGATAACGGCGAGGAAGAGGACTACGACGAAGAATAGAAATAACCTCGAGGCTCAAAAGCCTTGAGCCCCAAGGGAGTAAAAGCTCTTTGGAAAACCGAAGTCAATACAAAGCACTCCTGCCATGGATCCCTATCCTACCTGGTGCTAGCTCGAATTCTAAACGCTGGCCATCCCGCAAAATGGTTAGGGGAATCTTTTGTGTTGACTCCATATTCTCTGTCTCAATAACTTTCTGGCGTAAATCTTCAAAAGAAGTAAGAGCAGACCAATTGTAGTTCAAGATCAAATCATCCTTTTGTAAGCCAAGCTTTCCAGCTTGAGAGCCTGATATAACTCTCGTTACCCGAACGCAATTTGGTTTTTGCAGATAGATCTTCAGGCTATTCTTCTGGCCAGCCACAACTTCAACCTCATCTTGTGATGAAAGAAGCTCTCGTTCTGAGCCAGAAAAAGTGGCTGAAATTTGATACCTGCCAGGTTCAAGATTCCTAAACAAAGCCTTGCCTTCAGCATCTGAAGTATAAGATGTATGTCTCCCATCATAAATTGTTGCTCCTTCAAGGGGAATACCTGCATCATCAAAAACTTGAACCTCCAGGCTTGGTGGTGGTGTAAGCATAATATCGTAGTTGTTTTCTCCAGCCTGAAGAAGCAGCTCCTGCTTATAAAGAGGCGCTTTGCCATCCTCCCTCAATGATCTTGCCCACGCTCGCGATGACTGCCCCTGCACCAAAAAGCCATAAGAATTCTCAGGGTGTGGGATTCGCACGGTAAAGAGGCCTGGTGTAATAGGGCCTATAAAAAAAGAACCATCTTCACGAATATAAGTTGACGTAGCAAGCCCCTTTGAATCTGCTGCCATAAGTTGAAGCTCTAAAGACGTTTCAAAAGCTTCGATGTTTTCAACCTTACCGGTAACAAACGCTGGCTTGGGAAAAGTAAGATGGTGCTTGTTCACCCCTCCATGAATGGAAAGTTCCTGCCCTAACAGGGCTAACCCCTTACCAGAAAATTCGAAATAGTAAGATTTTCCTGGGATCAGGCCAATAATCTCAAGACTCCCCTTCTTGCCCTCAAGCGGATAATAAACACAATTTACCCAACTCTTTTGGGAGCCCTCTTCCCCGTTTTTCTCAAAATCTTCCAAGATCCTTTTAACTTCGTGAGGCATGCCTTCCCAGGAACTTGGTGCTGAAGCATCTTCGTACGCTCCCGAATAAGACCAGCTCGAACCTGGGCTCCCCTCTGCAAATTCATAAACATTAATGTTTTCAGGGAGAACCGCCTGCCCATCAGGCCCTGTAAATGAGAACTGAACCCTTGCAAAGGCTACTCCAAAACGCAAATCAAGCTGACTTCTTTGTCCCGCTTCAAGTTCAATTTCTTTTGAGACTTGATAATATGGCTTTTCTCTATTGTAATTATCAGCCAAAGTTGCTTCGATCCGATAAGCCCCCGGAGATAAACTTGGAAAAGTAAACTTCCCTGAACGATTTGTTTTAGCATGAATTTCTGTTTGGCTTTTCTGCTCCAAAGACGAAATCTTAATATCTGCTTCAAAAACACCCTGGTTGTTTTCATCCCAAAGCTGGCCTTTCACGACAGCTCCAACGGAAAGCTTTACCTGAGCCTTTGCTTCTTTATTTGGGAGAACAGTAACACTCGCTGGTTCGGCCTGGTAATAGCCTTCAGCCTGAACAGAGACATCCCAAATTCCTGCTCTTTCTACATGCAAAGTCGTCTTGCTGGAAGAACCTGATTGAGACCCACTATTATAAGATTCCGAACTGGCAGAGAGTGTATAGCTCTTTGGAAAAGAACTATCACTTTCAATCTGAACCTGAATTGGATAGCCTTTTTTTGAACCCGAAGACCTTACTTCTTTCTCTGTCCTTTGATGGCCAGAATAGGATTCTTCTCTATGCTCTCCTTGATTCGATTGAGCCCTTGGACGCTCTTTATAGGTGAAGGGGACAAGCTCTTTTGGCTCCTGTTCGAGAACGTTTTTCTCCAAAGCTTTTGGAGCTTCTTCTTTCTCTTTTATAACAAGTAAAGGCTGGCTTTCTCCAAACCCTTCACCCCACACAAAGCTATATATCCCAAAGCATAGTGAAGCAACACTCAAAACAAGCAGCAGGTACTCACGTTTTTTGAAATCGCTAAACATTCTCTTCTTTCTTGAGTTGTTTCGTTCATAAAGATTTGAGTTAGAAGCCAAAACATGCTTAATAGATAAGACGAAAGAACGCCCTCAGAGTTGTAAGAAAAACAAAATTATTTGAGATTTCAATTCAAGCAAGTTCTGCTTTACTTTTACGAGCTCGTTCCCACTTAAGATATGAACCAATGAAATCATCCAAGAGCTCACCGCTCAAAACTCGCTCAACATGAGGTGTCTCCTCACCCGTCCGGCTATCTTTCACCCTCTTTTCTGGATCAAAGAAATAGTTTCGAATCTGACTTCCAAAGGCGACCTCTCCTTTTTCGTCATAGCGATCAGCAAGCTCTTTATCTCTTTTCATAGTCTCAATCTGCTCAAGCTTGGCCTTTAACATCGTAATAGCCCTGGCCCGATTTTGATGCTGGCTTCGTTCAGTACGACACGCAGCAACAATGCCCGTTGGCTTATGAGTAATACGCACTGCCGTTTCTACCTTATTCACATTCTGGCCACCTTTACCACCAGCGCGGGAAAAGTTGTATTCAAGATCACCCTCTTTAATTTCAATGCCTTCGCTTTCCGGGTATTCTGGAATTACATCAACTGCAGCAAAACTCGTTTGCCGCTTATCAAGAGCATTAAAAGGAGAAAAACGAACCAAACGATGCACCCCGACCTCTCCCTTCAGCATACCAGCCGCAAAAGGCCCTTTAATTAAGACAGTAGCATAACGATAACCCGCTTCATTATCTGGCAAGTCATCGATCATCTCCGTCTCAAAGCCCTTCACTTCTGCCCAACGAATATACATCTCAAGCAGCATGGCAGTCCAATCACAGGCATCCGTTCCACCAGCTCCAGCCTGCACACTCAAATAAGCGTTGTATTCATCGGATTCTGAAGCAAAAAGAGTTTGCAACTCAAGCTCACGGTAAATTCCACGAATCGCGCTAAGCTTCTCCTGACACTCCGAAAAAAGCTCCTGATCTTCAGCTTCTTGAGCAAGCTCAAGCATAGCCTCAAGATCTTCAAGCTCTCCAGCAATGGTGTGAAAAGGTTCTGTCCTTGCCTTTGAGCGCTTAAGGTTCGCAATAACGGCTTCAGCCTGCTGCTGGTCGTTCCAGAAGTCAGGATCAGTCATCTCTTCTTCAAGCTGCCTGCGTCTCTTGAGGTGACCTTCGTAGTCAAAGAGACCCCCGAAGCTTAAGGGTTTGTGTCTGAATCTCAGCAATTTCTGTTTGCAACTCTTTACTCATAGCGTCCCTATCCTCTTCTTTATCGAACCATAGCTTTTATCACGAGACCATAGTTTCGTGATTATTTTAAACTATACCAATATCAAGCAGGTCTTGAATATCAAGATGCCCTAAGAGCACACCCCCCTGATCAACAACCGGCAGCTCATCAACCTTTTTTTTCTGCATGATATGGGCAGCACTGGCAATCAGTTCTCCCTCTTGGATCCGTATCCCTGGAGTACTCATAAGATCGTTCACCATAAGACTTTCAAGGGCCTGGCCAGATTCGATAGCACGGCGTAAATCCCCATCAGTAAAAACTCCTGAAAGCTTTTTTTCGCGATCAAGAATAAAAACCGCTCCACTTTTATTCTTTGTGATCGCAAAAAGCGCATTTTGAATACTTGTCCCTGCCTCGATCCAAGCGGTTCGTTCCAGCGGCTTCATGATTTCTTCGACTCTCATCAGCTTTCTCCCCAATGCACCAGCAGGGTGAAAACGAGAATAATCTTGCTTTGAAAACCCACGTTGTTCCATGATACACAATGCAAGCGCATCACCAATGGCAAGCATGGCAGTCGTTGAAGCTGACGGAGCAAGCCGCAAAGGACAGGCCTCTTCGATTTTCCCAATATTAAGAACAATATCTGCATGCTGGCCGAAATCACTCTCAGGCCTGCCCGTTACCGCAATGATAGTTATGCCGTCGCGCTTAAGGAGGGGAAGCAAACGCAAGAGTTCCTCACTTCCACCTGAATTGGAAAGCGCTAAGACAACGTCTCCTCGACGAATACGCCCAAGATCACCGTGCAGCGCTTCGGCCGGATGCAACCCAAAACTGGGCGTTCCCGTGCTGGCCAAAGTAGCAGAAATTTTCTCACCAATAAGCCACGACTTACCAACACCAGTAACCACAACGCTGCCCTGACACTGAAGACAGACATTAACCGCGCTCTCAAAGCTTTGGTCTATCAACTCCTTAAGGCCAACCAAAGCCTGAATTTCTGCCTGGATGATAGCTTGTGCTTGTTCTCTTAAGTTCAAAACATTTCCTTTATTAAAGTATACTCCAACAACCTCAACACCTCTTTGTCAAAGCTCTATTCCCGCCGGTGAAACTTGAACCTTTCAGGTCCTCTCCTTATATGCTATTTCGATTGTCCAGGCACAAAAGTAAACGAATTCGAAAAAGATAAGAATAACCCTTTTTGATGAGCGTGAAGTAACTCATAAAAAATAGGATCGCTATCTTCTGGCGAAGGACTGTAGCTCCAAGCAATCTCCCCCTTTGCAAGGTTAAAAACCATCAGCCGAGGCTCTGTCCACTGCCAATAGATATTTTGCCTTTCCCCTTCCTGGTTTCCTTGTTCAATCTTCTGGCGTCTACGAATGAGCAAAGCAAGCCCTTCATCAAAAGCAAGTCCATCCTTATAATAATATTCCAGATCTTCTCTATCGCTGAGAAGAGTAGACTCATAGAGAAGCTTGCCATTTTGAGAATCGAGAACGCTGAGCTGAACTTCACGCGGAGCTTTTCGCGTTACCGATAAAACCGCAAAAGTTTCAGGATTGGCCCAGGAAGCTAAAATTCCAGAGCCAGAAGCGACATTTGCCTCCCAAAGCTTTGTACCATCAGAAAGCTTTAAAGCCTGAACTTTCCCCTGGTGAGTAAGCGTCAACATAACGTCTGGCAAAAAATGAAGCTTTGAAATACGCCCTGTCTTCATCGTTAAGGCATCAATAATCTGAAGCCCCTTAACACTTCGTACCTCTAAACGCATATTTGAAAGCTGGTAAGCCAGATAGCCTGAGCGGCTCCAAAGAGGCGCAAAAAGCATGGCTGCGCTCAAAGCCTGTTCAGCAACAACCTCTCCCGTTCCCCCATTGATATGATAAAGTTTTGACCCTTCGGCATCTTGAACTCCTGCAAAAAGATCACCCTGATAAAGACTGAAATGATTTCGCTTCCAACCTTTGAAAGACTTCCGCCACAAAACTTTGCCCCGTTGGCAATCAATACTCAAAAGCTCAAAAACAGGGTCGTTACGACGATGATTTGGCCAATTCTGACGAACGAGCACGTAAGCTGTACTTCCAAAAAAATCCGCCCATTGTTTATACCCCTGCAAATCAGAATCCCAGATTTTCACACCACTTTGGGCCTCAAGCACGCTCACTTTCGAATCCCCCAGTACAACAAGCTTTTGGCCAAGACGTTTTAAAAGAGGCTCTGAACCAGGCTGCTCCGTACGCCAGACTTCTTCTTCACGCTCAACATCATAAGCAATCAAATATTGCCCCCCAGATTCTGTAACTAACGAAAAAAGAAGCTCTTCTTCGCCCTCAGGTTGTGCTAAAGCGCGCACAAAACTTTTTTCATCAAAGACCTGCTGCCAGGCTTCTTCAAGCTTAAGAGGAAAACCGAGAACCTCCCCCTGCTGAGCTCTTGCTTCGCATTGCTCAATGAACTCTTTTTGGGCAGCCTGAAGAGAAGCTTTTGTTTCTTCCAGCAGGTTACGATCGATACCTTGAACCTGCTCCAAGAGGCTGATAATTTTCTTCGAAAGGTGAAACGCACCATCATCAAAACCCCTTGCTTTATAATGCTGAAGAAGATCAAGCCAAAAATGAAGCTCATCTTCTGCCAATACACGAAGTTCAAGCATGTCAATTGCGACACCCTCAACATATTCAAAGTAATCCTGACTGAGAGGTAAGCTTAAAGCTTGATCAATGGCAATAAGCGCTGTTTTTGTGTTTGGATAATCAAAGCTCACTCCAAGGTATTGATTTGCCTTGAACTTAACTGCTTCTGAAGCAAGATCTTGAAAATCCTTCTCCTCTAAAGCAAATTGACTTAAAGCTTTTTGAGCTTGAGCTTCCATTTCAGCAAAAATCTCTTCACCATGGGAATGCCGAAGCTCAGCCATGCGTCGAATAGCAAAGTGTCCAGACCATAAACCAAAAGGGTTATCCCCTAGAGCATGATAAAAAGCAAAGTAGTACTCCAAAGCCTGTGCTGGCATGCCATGGGCCTGGCTATACTCCGCAAGACGCAAATAAGCATATTCATTTACCCTGAGCTCAAGCTTGTTTTCATCTGTGGTATCTGGGGCTTCTCCAAAAGCATAGCTGAGCTTAAAATCCTGAACATCAAAAAAAGATTTATAAAAATCAAAGAGTGCCTCCCTTTCTGCCTGCTGCTGTAAAAAGGCCTCTTGGATCAGGAAAAGCTTGCGCTTTTGCATACTTGTTTTCGCAAAGTTTTTTGCCTGCACAAGCATGCGTTGAAACTCTTCTTTCTTTCCTGCTCTCTGTGCTTTTATGGCTTGCTCCAAGAAACGGTCAAAAAGAATGCGGTAAAGCGCCCTTTGGGCAACTCCTTCAACTTCAGCCTCTGTCGTTGCAATTTCTATAGCCTGCTCCAGAGCCTCTTCCAGTATTTTCTCAGCCTCCTTCCCAAAAAGCTTGCTCCCTTGTTCTGGATAGAGTGCAAAAAGAAAAACATAATCAAAAAACCGTTGAAGATCTTCTGGGTCGTTCTCATAATTGGCCTGAGCCTCTTTCAACAACTCTTCTGGTTGGAAAAAAGCTGACAAAGCAGGACGTTCTGCTTGCTGAATTCCAAGGTAGTTCCGCCCAGAAAGATTTAAAAGCACCCCTTTTGCAATCAAAAGGTTTCCAAAAGTTTGAGATCCCTCTTTAATCAGAACCTCTGCCTGATCGATAGCCCCCAGCGCATTAAAAGAAAGAACGTTCAAACCCCTGCCCCCCGGCCAAAAAAGCTGCTTCTGCCCCAAAACCGGGCGGCCCTGCAAGTGATTTGCAAGCACTCCCCCTGCACCTCGAAATAAAATCTCGTGTTCTGAAACAAGCTCTCCATTATTTACATTGATTTGCAAAAGGCTCGTTTCCTGGGCGATATAGACCCAGTCTTCATGCCCTCCAACAAAGACTGTGGGAAAGACATCTCCAAAAGTTTGAACCTGCTCCAGACTCTTCTGGGATTCTTCCACAGCATACTTCCAAACAACTTCTCCACTCTCACCATCAAAGGCCATCAAATAGCGAGAATCAGTCGCTGCTACGATGAACAAATCCCGCCCCTCGGCATCAACTCGCCACAAAGCATTGCCATTCGCAAAAGTTGGTTTGCGATAAAACGTTTTACGATCTCGGGTAAAAGGACGAGGCAGAGTAGGGTAACGGGTAACCCAGCGAAGCTTACGCTCTTCAAGATCAACAGCCATGCAACCACCGAGGTTCGAACAGATATAAAGCCTGCCCTCTGCATAAACGGGGATGCCAGGTAAAGGCTCTCGAGCAGCCCGACCAAAAAGAGTATTCTCCTGTTGGCCTTGACAAAGACTCATCTTCCACAATGGCTTACCACTTTCCGGTTCGATCGCGTAAAGAAAAAGCTCAGCCTGGTTAATACGACGAGCAGCAAGGGCATAAAGCGTACCATCGATGTACAAAGGAGCATGAAAACTCATTTGGGTTGTTTCACGAATAAACTCTTCTTCACTGCTCTTCGGCTCTTCGCTTTCCGACTCTTTTTGATATTCTCCTCCAAGTGTCCAGCGAATTTCACCACTTTCCAGATCAACCGCTATCAGGCTTCGCTTGACCATGGGATAGTGAGGATAAAGCTTGACCCCAAAACGAGCATCCCACTTAACAGGCGTGTGAGTGGAGTGAAGTGGACTTTCTAAGCACGCAAAAGCAAGCTCACCATGAGCACAAGCACTTAAGAGAAGATTTGGGTCAATATCACGTAAATGATAATAAGCAGCATCTTCAGTATATGGGGTTGCTTCCCAAATTGGGGTTCCATTGTAAAGGTCATAGGCACTCAGACTTGAGCCCGTATTAACCAGAACCATATTTTGGTAGACAATCGGCATAATACTGGGGACTTCAGGTCTTGGGTACTCCATGAAGGCTTCTCCATAGACCTTACCCAATGGCAAGGGAAGGGCCTCCTGCTTCCAGACCAATGAATCTAAATCTGAAGAAGCTTGTGATAACGTTTGACCGGTAAGCCCATAAAAAGGAGAGGCCTGCTCATGCGTATTAACGTGCTCGAAAGCCTTGTTCTTTGCAACGGATTCAAGCTCACGATAAAAATCAGAGAGCACGCGTTCTTCTTCACCAAAGAAAAAGGTTTCTGAAAGCAGTTCCATTTCTTCAGCTTGAAAGTCAATCAGCTCCTGCTGCCAGCCCAGCTGGGCATAGGCATACATCAATTTTGCAGCATAAAGAGCCTGTTGTGGCTGATTTTCAACTTCTTCTCTAGAATCCTTAAGGTAAAGCCAAAAACTTTTGTAAGCCATAGCAGCGCGTTCGAAATCAGCTCGCTCAAAAGCTTTATCACCCAAAACTCTTCCCACGTGATACCCCTGCCGCGTAAAACCATAGCGCTGGACAAAACGAAGCGCCTGAAGGGATTCAAAGTTTTCACCAAGAGCATCAAATTCAACCTCGTACTCGACCCGCAGAACGGAACGCAGCTCTGCACGGAGCTCAAAAGGTAGCGCTTGAAGCAGCTCTTCTAACACTTGCAAAACACTTTGCCAGCGTTCTGTACCAATATGAACAAGTGTGTACTCAGGACTCTCTTCTTCAAAAAAACTCAAAAAATGATGGCGAACACTATCCTGAAGCTCATCACGCTCGACCCTCCCTGTTGATGGCAGAGCTAGCTTTTCAAGCGCAGCTTGAAGGCTTTGCTTCTTTTGACTTAGGGAATCACTGCTTTGAACAAAAAAGTTCCTCTCGTCTTCTGCTGGAAGTTCAGCGTCATAATTCGTAAACCCCTGCCCTGACAGCCCTTCTTCCAACTCTTGGAAAGCAAAAAGCAAGCACCAGCCAACCAACACAAGAAGCAACGTCTTTTTAAACTTTAAGCAGGTGCGCAGATGATTCATCACATTATGAGAGCGAGAAGCCATAACTTTCCTGTTGTTTATTATGTCACTTTCTTTAAAAAGTCGCAGATTCGCATAAATATCAAGATTTTATAAAAATATGATACGCCCAGACAAAAAGAAGCGCATAACTCAAGCTTCCCAAAAAATTAGCAATCAGATCATATATATCAGCATTTCTCCCCAACCCTTGGGCATACTGAATATATTCGTTCACTGCTCCTAAAACGTTCACACTGCAAACGACAATGAAAAGCTGAGTCCAAAACGAGTTCCCCTTTTTCCAGTGAAGACTCTTCATCAAAAAAAGAGTTAAAAATCCATATCCGAAGTAGTGAACTATCTTATCAAAATGAGGCAAGGAAAACGAAAAACTTCTCAATGAAGATTGTACCGGCGCTCTCGTAGCATCAATAAGAGCGTACAAAATCATAAAAAGAGCAAGCAAAGCGTTGAATACACGCCCTCCCAAAGGCTTTACAATAAGCTTTGCAAATGCACGTTTCTGCGTTTTCATATGACCTCTGATATGATAGCCCCCCCCTCAATTTCTCTAAAAATCTTTCTTAAAACAGCTTAAGGGCCTTCACCTTCGGACTATCTTTTCCTAACTTATGATTTTACAATAGAATGAAAACGAAGATCTGGAGTTGTTGGGTTTTCCTTATCGGCTCATTCTATTGCTATACTTCTTAGATTGATAATGGACCTGCTATGTCACAAAAATTGCTCCAGTGTTTTTTCTTAATTTCGGTGCTCTGCACTCTCTTTTACTTCTCTTCTTCGCTTTCGACAGAAACGACCCCTCTTTATGCCCAGGACGGGGCTGAAGAAGATGCTCCGCCAATCTCTTTACCCGACATTGAGGAACTTTTTCAAGAAGAAAAAACACTGCTTGAAAAACGTTTTTATACTCTCAAGTTTTATGAGCAAAAAGCAGGTGTTGCAACGTTTTGTCTCTACCAGCTTGAAAATGGCTCTACCCTGATAGAGTTCCATGTTGTAATCATTATACAACGCGAGATACAAGGGGAAATTGACATCTTTAGAACCGAAAAGAAAGATTTCGAGCTTTACGATACTGAATATAATTTGCTTGAGAAGAAAGCTTTTTCTTTATCAAACGAAATCCTGGAAAGTCGCCATACGACTATTAACAAGCTTGATCCAAAAGAGCCGAAACTCCTTTACTCCTATCAAGACCCCTACACAGAATTTGAGAAAAGCTTTGATCTCCCCGAAAACTTCAAAGACGAACAAGAGCTCTTCCATAATGGTTTGAAAGAATACAAAGAAAAGGACAGTGCTGCATTTGAATATCAAAGTTTTGATCCCGAAAGCCTTAGCTTTAAAAAGAAAACTTTTACTTTTCTGGGAACAAAAAAAATCACCTTTCAAGAACAACTCTTAGAAGCTTATGAAGTTACATTTGGGGAAGAAGCGAATAAAGCTCACACGACCACATTCTTGTTGACCGAGAATGGTTTGCCTGTAAACGCTGACTTTTCCGGAGTTATTCAACTTGAATGGACCCAGGAAAATTCTCTTCAAAACTTTGAAGGAGCAAGTATTAACTCCTTGTTGCCAGCTCAAGGTACCATCAAAAACTGGCAGGCCATTTCAGAGCTACAACTTGAAATTAAAACACAAGAAGATCAAAGTCGATCAGACCTTTTTAAAAGCAATGCTTATCAAGAAGTTACAAGAAAAGGTTCTTCATATAGCCTTAAACTCAAAAATGGTAAAAAAGGCATGGATTTTAAGGCGCCTCAACTGCCATTGACAATCAAAGACCCTGAAGTTGCAAATTTCTTAGAACCAACCCCCCTCTGCCAATCAGGTCACCAGGAAATTATTGAACAAGCAAAAAAGATCCTGGACAACACTACCGACAGCCTTGAAGCTTTAAC
Organism: uncultured Planctomycetaceae bacterium; assembly: GCA_964548115.1. Taxonomy (GTDB): domain Bacteria; phylum Planctomycetota; class UBA8742; order UBA2392; family JABWBM01; genus CAZJPQ01. The sequence goes on along the minus strand of CAZJPQ010000011.1, from coordinate 22,548 downwards.
AAAGATATTAGCTTGGATGAGTCGCAACCTGACTCAAGAATCAGGCATGCGAGGGGCAGCCAGCGCACTCGAAACTTTACACGCCAAACAAGGCGATTGCACCGAACATACAGCCCTAAGTGTCGCCCTGTGTCGAGCCATAGGGATTCCTGCTCGCAATGTATCGGGCATGGTCTACATGGTTGATCAGGGCAAAGCCTACTTTGGCTTTCATGCCTGGTCTGAAGCCTGGCTTGGTGAATGGGTTTCCTTTGATGCAACAACATCGGAAATTGGAACTCCTGCACGATACATCTTCTTTAAATATAATGAGCCTGAACATGAAGAAAACAGCGATACTTTAGTCCGCTGCTTACAGCCGCTCCACATCCAGATAAAAAGCTATCAACTTTTCAATGATGAGCAGGAGTATTTCTTAGATCAGGAAAGTTCCTCTTCAACAGAAAGTAAAGCTTCAGAAGCTGAACCTCAAAAAGCCCAGCCTGAAAATAAAAAAGGAGCAGAAAATCCTGAATAAATAGAGTGAAGCAAGTATTGTTCTGCCCCTCCCCCTTTGATATTGTTAAAAGCTCTTCTTCCAACATAGATGATAACAAGCCTCGTTCTCTGGTCTCGCCCATGAATCTTAGAAGTGAAACAACTCTCTCTGCAGCTTACCGTGCGACCACGGTCACTTTTGACTCCTTGATTAAAAAATCAAAGGCAATGCGAGAGCTTCTTGCTCAAGCTAAAACGATTGCTCCTTCTCCTGTCAATGTTCTCTTACTTGGAGAAACTGGAACTGGGAAGAACCTGATTGCCCAAGCCCTTCACAATGAAAGCCCTCGGCGTAACGGCCCTTTTGTTTCCTTAAACTGTTCTGCTATTCCTGATAGTTTGCTGGAATCAGAACTCTTTGGAGCAGAAGCAGGTGCTTTTACCGATTCAAAGCGTTCTCGCAAAGGCCGTTTTGAACTCGCTCATCAGGGAACGCTTTTTCTTGATGAAATAGGTGATCTCTCACCTCAAGCTCAAGCAAAGATTCTCCATGCAATTGAATATCGAGAGTTCACCCCTGTTGGCAGCGAAAAGAGTTTAACTTCAGATGTACGCCTGATTGCCGCAACCCATCGCTCGCTTGAAGATGATATTCGGCAAGGGGGCTTCCGACAGGACCTCTTTTACCGACTTAACGAAGTCACCCTTTGTGTTCCACCACTACGGGAAAGAAAGGATGAAATTGCTTCTTTGGTTAACCACTTCATCCAGGAATGCAATCAGAAGTACCAAAAGAAAGTCAAAAAAGCTGACCGCGCCCTTCTCAAGCTGCTTGAACGTTATAACTGGCCCGGCAATGTTCGGGAGTTACGAAGTGCTATCAAGCGGGGGGTAGTCTCAGGCGGCTCTGATATTCTGAGAATTGAAGACCTCGGCCTTGAACTTCACTTCTCTCACCATAGCGGCCAAAACCCAGAAGTAGATTCAGCTCCTGATTTAAGCCTTGCATTCGCTGAAAAAACACATATTCGCTCAGTCCTTGATTACACGAATTGGGTTAAAACAGAAGCAGCGCGACTCTTGGGAATTTCTCGACCAACCCTGGATCGAAAGATTGAGAACTATAAATTAGAAAGATCAGAGTAGTCTTTAGTTAAGAAGCAAAAAAACCCTTATGCTTTGTTTTTAAAATCTTGAAAAAGCATCATCTACACACCATGACATGGTATAGCCTACGAAAACAAGAAGTCTTTATAATCGCTATTGGCGCTTTTATTTTGCTTGGTTCAATCATCGCAAAGATAACCTTTGATCAGGATCGTGCTCCTCTGATTGAAGAGACAAAAAGTTCTGCCCCCGAAGTTAAGATTGATATCAACACATCCACCGAAGGCATGCTTCAAGTAATTCCCAGCATTGGAAAAACCACAGCAGAAAATATTATTCGTGAAAGAGAGACAGCTGGGCCTTTTGCTTCTTTAGATGACTTGCTGAAACGTGTACCACGCCTGCGTGACCAGGCCCTTCAAGACTTTTCACCTTATCTAGATTTTTCAACTGCGCCAAAGAACTCAAAGGCTCCCTGACAACAAAGAAGTAAACTTCAAAACCTGAACTTATAGCATGATCACAAGCTTAACGTTTTGAAGGCAGCAAGCCCACAAGTCGCGATACTGCAAGCACGCCAAGCAAGAAAGAGAATAAGATAAGAGCACCCTTGTCAGAAGCTGGGAAAAGCGAACAGCCTCCCCCTCCACTAGAAGTACTGCTGCCAGGCAACTGAGGCTGAGTTCCACTGCCAGAAGCAGCTGCTACCACTTGCAGCGTAAAGTTCTGATCAGCCGTTTGCCCAAGACTATCACTGACTCTTAGCGTGAGCGTGTAATCTCCCGCGCTAAGTTTAAGAGGGGCTCCCGCGATCAAACCACTACTCCCAAAGCTTACCCCTTGAGGAAAGCTGCCTGCAACCAACGACCAGCTATAAGGTGCTTTTCCGCCCTGAGCTTGAAGCACTGCTGAGTACCCAACTTCTTCAGTTGCAACACTTAAAGAACTCGTACTTATGCTTAAGGGAATGACTTGTGGTTCAATTTCAAGGGTTAAACTTTGTGTATCGCTCATAGACGTTGGTGTTCCAGCATCACTTATACTTATTTGCAATGTAAAGACCTGGCCTGCATCACTTGAAGGAATAGCTGTGCTATTTGTCAATTCCCCACTCTGGCTGTCAAGCGTTAGCCAACTTGGTGCACCGCTCATACTCCAGGCATAGGGAGCTGTTCCTCCTGAAGCATTTAAAAAAGTTTGATAGCCCTGGCCTACCTGGGCCTTTGGCAGCTGCACTGTTGTAATATCAAGGGGAGTCACCGGACTTGCAGATTGCTGAACCAACAAAGAAAGCGTTACAAGTTCTGATTTTCCAAGAGCATCACTGACTTTAAAAGTAAGGGAATAGGTATTTGCGCTTCCTTTAGCAGGTATTCCTGTGAGCTTTCCATTACTGGCATTAAGGTTAAGTCCCGCAGGCATGGTTCCCTGGTCAAGAGACCATTGATAAGGTTTGACTCCTCCGCTTGCTTCCAGTTGAACAGAAGCTCCTGCCCCATTTTCATAAGGCTGATTTTCTTCAGCATCAGGCAAAGTCGCTGTTGCAATCTGGAGAGCTGGTTGAGCGGGAGAAGCTTTCAGCTCAAGGTCGTCAACGGTTATCCAGGTTGGGATAGTATCGTCCCGAGACCACTTCACAAGCCAACGGAGACGGAAATAAAAAGGAGCCTGGCCTGTGGCATCAAACCCTTGAATTTGAAAATCTGTATTCTGAAAGCTTCCAGCGGTTTCACTTCGATAAATGCCTGTGCTCTCAGCCCCACTTCCTGAAGCAATCTGCCAGCTATTTCCTCCATCATCACTCCATTCAAAAACAAGATTTGTATACCAAGAGTTTACAGACGCATTATGAATCTTGTAATCGAAAGAAACATCAATGCTTGATAATCCCGTAACAATCACCTCTCGCAGAAGAAGTGTTTGATACTTCTGGTCTCCGGGCCATTGGTCAGGATCATCTGCAACAGCTTTGGTAACGCTCCAATTTGTATCACCAGGCTGAGCATCAAGCTGCAGGCCTCGAGTTCCAGAAGTTGCCTCATCACCAATACTCGAGCGGGCATCAAGACCATGACTCAAAATATACTCATCAAGAGAGCCAGCTTCAAAATCATCAAAGAATGGTAATGGTTGAGCTTGCTGAGTAACGTAAAGAGAAAAACTTTTATCAAAACTCCCTCCGCCAGCATCGCTTACGCTCACATCAAGGGTATAGCTTGCCCCTCCACTTTGAGCCGGAATCACGCCATTTAACTGACCGGTTTGAGCATCAATAGCAAGCCCTAAAGAATTTGCCGCAAGAGTCCACTGATAAGGTTGAACTCCATGCTCTGCACTTAAATTATAGTTATAGGACAAGCCAGCTGTTGCTTTTTGAAGCTCCGAGGAGGTTGGGATCCATACCCCTGTAACGATGTTAACGCTATAATCCTCTGTTTCACCCGTTGTGAATACTCGTCCACAAGGAGAAAGATCTGTGAAAAAGTATGCTGTGCAAACCCTAAGACGAGTTGGCCCTGAAGTAACTCCTGCAGGCACCGTAAAACTGATCGTCGCCGTTTCAAAGGCATCAAGCTTATCGACTTCCCCAAGCTTTTCTTCGGAATCCTCAAAATCTCCATCCTGGTTATAGTCAATCCAAACAGCAATAGTATCGCCAAAAGTAGGGTCCTGCCGTTCACCGGCCTGAACCTCTAAGGTGTATGTATCACCTTCATGGAGATCCGTAGAGAGGTGCGTGAAATCCTGCCAATATTCTGCATTTGTGGCCGCATCACTATCTAAACTTTGAATGGCTCCAAGTCGAAAAGCATTGCAGAAATCGACCTTATTCTGCCCAGGGTTACCATTATACTCAGGAAGGCAGTAACTTACCTGAGCCTGAAGAAGAGGAAAAGAACAACACATAGCCACTATTATAAAAAATCGGTTCTTCAAAAGAATGCTTTGGAACATACTAGAAGCCTCCCCTACGCCATAATTCGATTTACACTCTATTAAAAAATGATACCGCACTTTCGACCTGCTTTTATTTCTTACGCTCCCACACCATGAAACACAAATGAAGTTTTCGCGCTCTTATCCACTTTGATGTATTCGCAGGTAAGCATACTACACTACAACTGCACAAAAAGCACAGAGAAAAAGAGCTTATGGAGTTCTATTTCCAAAAATTTTATTTTTCTATTATTCAAAGCATTTTTATATTGAAGAAAAGAAGAAGCCTATTCAATAATGGAGATGAGAGTTTTTATAACTCATTTACGGAAAAAGCTGGCGTAGCTCAACGGTAGAGCTCCCGCCTTGTAAGCGGAAGGTTGCGAGTTCAAATCTCGCCGCCAGCTCCATTTTCTGTTCGGTTGGTTCAAATACTTAAAATTTGCCTTCATTTTTTTGTTGTAAATAGTACAACGATAAGGTTTCTTAGTCGCCTTCGGAATTGAGTACATGAAAAAGCGGGTGTAGCTCAATTGGCTAGAGCTTCTGCCTTCCAAGCAGAAGGTTGTGGGTTCGAGTCCCATCACCCGCTCCATTTTTTGATTGCAATGCCACCGAGTTGCGAATACAGACAGATGGATGCTTTGGCGTAAAAAACAGATAAAGAAGAGCGTTTCGTACTTGCCGCCTCGCTCAAGCAAAGGTAGAAGAAGGCTCTTTTATAATAAAGGCAAAAGGCAATAAAATAGGATTGAGAAGTAAAATTATAGGCAGCACACAGAACAAGCAGCAGCCTGATGAAATCGAGATAAAAAGGTAGTCTAAGCTGCTATAGCTCAGTGGTAGAGCACATCCTTGGTAAGGATGAGGTCACGGGTTCAAGTCCCGTTAGCAGCTCCAGCACTCATTTGGATGTTCCTACCATAGTAGGACTCAGGATCAGCAAGAAACACCATGTTTTGGAACCTTAGTGAAAGAAGTATACGTAAATTTCATTTTCTTTTGCTTTCTCAATTGTATAAGAAAGCGAAAGAAAAACGAAGAGCAGGAACAAGAAACACTTTGTAAAAATAGCTTTTTAATTCATAGTGAGAAAGAAGGTCTTTTTCATTTATTTATATTCTGATAGATAGTTATAAGAATATTTAACTTGTTTTTGGTTTTACATTCGCATAAGTAGCGTTGAAGGAGAAAGTGATTATGGCCCGGGAAGCATTTGTACGCTCAAAACCCCACGTTAACATTGGTACGATCGGTCACGTCGATCATGGCAAAACAACCCTCACAGCAGCAATCTGTATTCACTTGGGGAATAAAGGTACTGCCACTAAACGCTCATATGCAGATATCGACAATGCACCTGAGGAAAGGGAAAGAGGTATTACGATTAATACCTCCCACCAGGAGTACCAGACGGAAGATCGACATTATGCACACGTTGACTGTCCTGGTCACGCTGATTATGTAAAAAACATGATCACTGGTGCGGCTCAGATGGACGGGGCTATTCTTGTTGTGTCAGCAGCTGATGGTCCTATGCCTCAAACGAAAGAACACCTTTTGCTCGCTCGTCAGGTCGGTGTGCCAGCGATCGTTGTCTTCTTAAATAAAACAGACATGGTTGATGATCCAGAACTCCTAGAACTCGTTGAAGTCGAAATTCGTGAGCTTCTTGACAAGTACGAGTTTCCTGGAGATAAAACCCCTATCATTAAGGGTTCTGCTCTCAAAGCAATGGAAGCTGCTGAAAATGGTGAGGAAAACGAAGCTACGGCAGTCATTGACGAGCTCATGAAGTCTGTTGACGAGTTTATTCCTACACCTAAGCGTGACGTCGACAAGCCTTTCTTGATGCCCGTTGAAGACGTATTCTCTATCAAAGGCCGTGGTACTGTTGTAACTGGCCGGGTTGAACGTGGTAAAATTGAAGCCAACAACCCTGTTGAAATCGTCGGCATGGTTGAAGAAAACATGCAGTCTGTTGCGACGGGTCTTGAAATGTTCCAAAAAACCCTTGACTATGCAGAAGCTGGCGAAAACGTTGGTGTTCTCTTACGAGGCATTGAAAAAAGCCAGGTTCAACGAGGAATGGTTGTCTGTAAGCCTGGAACTGTTACCCCACACACAAGCTTCCAATGCCAAGTCTATATTCTAAGCAAGGAAGAAGGTGGCCGACACACTCCTTTCTTCGACAACTATCGTCCACAGTTCTATTTCCGAACAACAGACGTAACAGGCTCTGTAAAGCTTTTGGGTGGCGCTGAAATGGTTATGCCTGGCGATACGGTTGAGCTTGAAGTCGAACTTCACACAAAGATCGCAATGGAAGAAGGTCTTAAGTTTGCTATCCGTGAAGGTGGACGAACCGTTGGTGCAGGTCGGGTAACAAAAATCTTAAAGTAGGTTTGCGCTAACTCTTTAAAGAAACACGATTTCGGAAAAGCCCCCATTTAAAAGTTTGTTCCTACTTATAAACTTCTGATGGGGTCTTTTTTATTCTTGTTTTTTCCGGAAGAAAGAACTTGAATAGGCTTCGAAGCTTGAAGGCGAGAAACAGGGTTCCTCATATCAGTAAACACCGTCAGGGAGTACCCTCTGGAGGAAGTGCAACACACCTGCAAGTGAAAGTTTAGAACGAACTTTTTGTTTTAGGGAAAAGAATAAAGAAGAGAAAAGATTTGAGGAGTAAAAAGTGGCAAAAAAAGCAAATAGAATTTTTGTTTTTATGGAGTGCTCAGAAACTGGCATGCGTCTTTATCGCACTCAAAAGAAGGGTAAGGGACAGCAAAAGAAGCTCGAGCTTAAAAAATATAACCCTCGGCTTCGGAGACATACTCTTCATGTTGAAAAGAAGAAGTAGCTCCGCTATTTCCAGGCTTTTCTCTTGCGACCTCAAAAAGCTTTCAGGCGGTCGGGCTTTTCGGTGCTGTTTAAGAACTGTTGCCTCTCGGGCATTCATACTTATTTGTGAAAGAAAGGCATAAAAGTCAAAGAAATTTCACAGGGGTGATGAAACACCAAAAGAAGGAGCGTGGCTCAATTGGCTAGAGCAGCTGATTCCAAATCAGCAGGTTGGGGGTTCGAGTCCCTCCGCTCCTGCCACACCTGGTTGGGAATAATGTTCTTTTTATAATCATTTTCTCACCTCACTTGAAATTTCACCACTTCAATTGTTTTTTCTTCTTCCATATTTATAGAGAAGAATCCACACTCAATGCCCCTTGCTAAGTCTTTTCGTATGCACGCAACTGCCTGGAGCAGATACAGGATCCAAAAGTTTTGCCAATATATAAAGTAGGAACAGATAACTGGCAGGCGCAAAATATGAAGATTCGTAAATGCTTAATAAAATTATCTTGAAAACCCATAGCCCCAGAGGCAATATTTGAAAAATCACTCTTATTAATCTCAATATTAAGAAATTATTCTTAATGAGTTTTATTGTCACAAGAAATGATCCATAAAGAGGAGTTATCCTAAAATATGCCAATGACCGTAGGCTATAAAGTTGGGCAAGGGAAACAAGCTCGAAGCACCGCGAAGATCCTGCTTCTGCTCATTGCTGGATGGGGGTGTTATGCCTTTTTTGAATATGGAAATACAAAACTCGACCGGCTTCTGGGTTTTGGGACACCGTGGTTTGGTCGTCCTTTGCCTTTTTTTGACCCCACAAGCTCTCTTACCAGCTGGATTACTCCAAGTTTTGTTCTTTGTTTAGGACTCTTTGTTGTATTCTTTGTCTGGATAAGAAAATACCTCAACCGTCCTAAAATAGCAGATCATTTGATTGGCACTGAGCTTGAAATGCGGCGTGTAAAATGGCCCGAAAAGCAAGAGGTGTGGAAGGCTGGTTCAATCGTTGTTTATTATGTCATTTGGCTTTCCCTGATTATTTTCGTGCTTGACCTCTTTATGGCGACAACAATTGGTATGCTGCTTGGCAGTGATTTCAGCGAAGTTGGGATAGGTCGTATTTTCAGTGGCTTAGGAAGTTATCTGGGCTTAAGTAATTAGCAAAATTCTCCTTAGAGTTATTCGCTATTTTCAAGCACGCCAGAACTCCTTTAATAAAGTAAAGATCTCAGGTTTTCTGGTATGTGTTCATGAAAACAAACGGCTAGGTTTTAAACGTTTTAATACATAAAAGAAAGAAACAAAAACCTTCTCTCTTCTTTTGCAAAAGTATTGAGTAGGCTCTCTAGATAAGGGTTCAAGATGGCAAAGATGTGGTACGCCTTGCGTGTTCAAGCAGGCAGAGAAAACAAAATTAAAGAAAACCTCCGAAAAAGAATTCTTTCTCAAGGGGTTGATGAGCTTTTTGGCGAAATGATTATTCCTACTGAAAAAGTCGTACAGATCAAGGGAAGCAAGCGCCAAGAGCGAGAACGAAGACTTTTTCCAGGCTACCTTTACCTTGAAATTGAAACTGGAGAGTTTGACGAATCAGAAAACCGTTATCAAATGGATACTGACGCTTATTTTGCTGTCAAAGAAACTCCAGGAGTTGGTGATTTTGTTGGAGATAGGAATAAGCCAATCCCCATGAGTACTGCTGACGTTTCAAGAATTCTTCAAAAAGAAGAAGATATGAGCAGCAAGAGCGATGAACCTGTAATCTCAATAGACCTTGACAAGGGTGATCAGGTAAAAGTCAAGGATGGTCCTTTTGAGAACTTTGAGGGAGTTGTTGACGAAGTTTTTCCTGCTCGAGGAATGGTGCGAGTTGTCGTCACTATTTTTGGACGAGCAACCCCTGTTGATCTTGAATATTGGCAGGTAGGAAGTGTCTCTTAACCATTGTGCGTTCATTATGAAGTGAAGAACGCATTCCTGCAATCTCTGATAGACCAGCAATAATCCTTTGCTTGAGTTTTCACTTAAGAAGTTCTTCGACACTTTTCACTGGGGTTTCACCTCGCTCCTTTCTGCATGATTTTGAAAGTATAAAGCAGGAAATAAGCCTGAAAATTTTCTTGATAAATAAGGGATTGAATGTTTGAAAGGTTCAAATCTTCATTTTATAGTGCTACGTTTCTCTAATAATTTAGAAGTACTCAGGGGGTGCTACGCTTAAAGCTGTCACCCTTAACGGATCTAGAAAAGAGATGTTTTTGACTCTCAGCTGAAAGAACAAAAATGGCAAAAGAGGCAGTCGCTAAAATTAAACTTCAGTGCCCTGGAGGGCAAGCAACTCCTGCTCCTCCAGTTGGGCCAGCGCTTGGTCAGCACGGAGTCAACATCGGTGCTTTCGTCAAAGAGTTTAACGATCGCACCCGAGATCAAAATGGTCTTATCCTGCCCATCGAAATATCTGTTTTTAAGGATAAGTCTTTTACATTTATTATTAAAAGTCCTCCTGCTGCGGTCTTGTTGAAAAAAGCAGCTGGTCTTTCTTCAGCAGCAAAGACTCCAGGTAGCGAAAAGGTTGCTACCATAAACATCGAAGAGGTTGCTGAGATTGCAAAAACAAAAATGAATGACCTCAATGCTGCAAGTCTTCCTGCAGCCTGCAGGATCATCATGGGAACGGCTCGCTCTATGGGGATCATGGTTGAGGGAGATCCTAATACTCTGGAAAGTGCAGCGGCCTCTTAAGGTTTTACGACAGGGATGAATAGAAGTTTAAAGAAATAGTTTTTATTCATAAATAGCATTAAGAAAAGAGAAGTTTTTTTACATTTTGAACCCTTGGGTAGCATGTGATCGGCGAGGGTTTCATTTATAAAGGCAGGAGCCGATAATTATTTTTCATATTTGTGCGAGATAAACACAGACAAACTGCCATAGGAGCCATAGGAATGCCAAAAAAAATAAGTCGTAAACGACGCGAAGACCTTGAGCGCTTTGATTCAAAACAAAGCTATCAGCTTGATGAAGCCCTTAATATACTTGAGAGTTTTTCAAAATCTCGCTTCGATGAATCAGTGACACTTGATATTAACTTGGGAATTGACCCTCGCAAACAGGACCAAAACATCCGTGGTGCTATTTCCATGCCAAATGGGACAGGGAAAACCGCAAGAGTAATTTGTTTTGCTGAAGGTGCAGTTGCAGAAAAAGCAAAAGCTGCTGGAGCAGTTGAAGTTGGCGCCCAGGATCTGATTAAAAAAGTTGAAGGCGGCTGGCTTGATTTTGATGTCGCGGTCTCAACACCCGACCAAATGAGACACGTAGGGAAGCTTGGTAAAGTGCTTGGTCCTCAAGGCAAAATGCCTTCTCCTAAAGCTGGTACGGTTACAACCGATGTCGAGACGGCCGTTCGTGAATTTACAGCAGGGAAGGTAGAATTTCGAGCAGATGCTGGTGGCTCTGTTCATATTATTGTTGGCAAGCGCAGCTTTTCTAAAGACAAGCTCAGCGAAAATATTAATTTTTTCCTCCAGCACATTAAAGCCTTGCGACCTTCTTCCATTAAAAAAGAATATATGCAAAAGGTCTGTCTTTCGGGCACAATGACTCCTTCGATTAAGCTTCATCCGCAAGCTTTTAATTAGAGAAGTGCTCGCTATGGACACGAAAAGGGTTATAATTCAGATCTGTTAAAAACGTAAGTCTAAGCGCACGCAGCCATTTTTCATGAATAGATTACGAGCAAGTGCACTATACTGAAGAAAGAAATGCATCATGCCAAGTAAAATTAACATGCTTCTTGAAGAGCAACTTCGCAAGGATTTCTCGGAAATCGATAATATGCTTTTAATCGATTATCAGGGGCTTAATTCAGAAAACATGCATGATTTTCGAGTTAAGCTTCGAGAAAACCAGCTTGAAATGGAAATCGTTAAAAATTCTATTTTCAAGAAAGCTGTTGGAGAAGCACCTGCTCAGCGCCTGGTAGAAGATCCTGATCAAAAGCTTGGCGACGAAGACCCCTTCAAAGGTCCGGTTGGAGTTATTTTCGGCGGAGAAACTGTTATTGATTGTGCTCGGTTTGCTGTTGAATGGGAAAAGAAGCATAAAGACACCATCAAACTTAAAGCAGCTTTAATGGGTGAAGAAGTGTTTGCTTCAAATCAGATTGTAAGCCTCAGCAAGCTTCCGAGCAAAAAAGAACTCTTGGGCATGCTGGCGAACGCTGTTCAAAGTCCTGTTCAAAAAATGGCGGCAACTATTCAAGCGGGTTATTCTCGTATTTTATGGGGTTTTCAAGCTCTTGCGGAAAAGCTTGAAAAATAAGTTCTTGAGTAAAGGAAATTTTTCTATAGAATTCTTGGCTTTCAGTTTTTAGTACGAAGGCATATTTTATATTTTTTGAGGCTACTGTAGAGTTAGACTGGCCTCTATCATAATAGAAGGTTGATCGTTTGAGAGGGTAAAGGTATGTCAGAAGCTCCGGAGAAAGTAACAAAAGTTTTAGAAGAAATTGCTTCTTGGAACCTGCTTGAAGTAAAGGAATTCATCGCAGCGTTTGAAGAGAAATTTGATGTCAAAGCTCAAGCAGCAATGGCTGTTGCTGCGGCTCCTGCTGCGGGTGGAGCGGCAGAAGAGGTTGAAGAAAAAACCGAATTTGACGTTGAACTCACAAGCTTCGGTGACAAGAAAATTCAGGTCATCAAAACAGTGCGTGAAGCTACTGGACTTGGTTTGGCCGACGCAAAGAAACTTGTCGAAGGCGCTCCCTGCAAGGTCAAAGAAGGCCTTAAGAAAGAGGATGCTGAAGCCCTCGTCAAGAAACTTGTCGAAGCTGGCGGCGAAGCTGCCTTAAAGTAAATGCTTTATAAAAGCCCTTGTCGCTCAGATCGCTTCACAGCAGTAAGCAGGTCATTTGACAGCATTTTGAAGGTAACCAGATGAACTCCCATGTAAAGACTGGCACGGGAGAATCGAGAACACCTCGCAAAATGCACCCTAGTTTTTTTGATTAGGTTGATGTTTCGTTTGCCCATGTGGGTGCGCGAATATTAAAAAGAACTGAGGTTTTCTTCATCCAGTCAAGAAGAAAACTTCGGCTTCTTTTTGTATTTTAGAACGAGTATGAGATTGCTTTTCAACTAGAAACTGATTGATATGTATACTCCATGTTTTAACTTTTAGGCCTATCTTCTATGGGTTCTGAGTTATGAGAAAGTAAAAGTGGGCTCAAAACATAGAAAAACCTTGAGATAAATGAGGATGCTGGCTCTTATTCATATTCGAAAAGTGCAGATTCATAGATGAATTGAAAGGAAATATTCCATGGTTGGTTCAACACCTCTTGTAAAAGATCTCCCAAAACGCATTTTTGGGCCAGCACACAGTAAATTCCTTCTTCCAAATCTGACCTCATTGCAGACAGAGTCCTATGATCGTTTTCTTCAAAAGGAGATTTCTCAGTCTCGAAGGGAAGATATTGGCCTAAACGCTCTCTTCAATGAGATTTTTCCTATTTTCAGCTATGATCAAACTCAGTCGCTTGAGTTTTTAGGCTATGAGTTCAGTGTTCCTCGCTACAGCCCTGACGAATGTAAAGCCTTAAAGCTGACCTATGGCTCACCTCTCAAAGTAACGATGAGGCTGCACACCGGCGAAGGAGAGCCTATCACCGAAGATGTTTACCTTGGCGAGATTCCTTTAATGCTTGGGGGTGGAGAGTTTATCATCAATGGGGCTGAACGTGTGGTTGTAAGCCAGCTTCATCGCTCACCAGGCATTGATTTCGGACATGAAATGGGACCAAATAATAAGACCCTGCATATGGCCTGGATTGTTCCTGAGCGTGGCTCCTGGATTGAAATTTCCGCAACAAAGAAAGACACTCTTCAAATTCGGATTGATCAGTCTGGGAAATTCTCAGCTATGACGATTTTTCGAGCCATGAGCCCGAATACATCCACAAACGAAGATATTGTCAGACTCTTTTACCCTTGTGAGAAGGTAAAACTTTCAAGTGCTGCAAAAGCAGAAAAGATTAAGAACAAGTTTACAGTCAGTGATGTGATTGTGGATGAAACTGGAGAAATTCTGCTCGAGGCAGGTTCTTTAATTTCTTCTGACATGGCTGACCAAATGATTCAATCGGGCATCAAAGAGGTTGACATCATCCAAGAGGTAAGTGACTCCATTATTTTGAATTCGCTGGCAGAGGACCCAACTCGAAACCAGCAGGAAGCCCTTGAAAATATTTATAAACGTTTGCGCCCTGGTAATCCTGTTACACCAGAAAAAGCCGCGAACCTTTTTGTCGAAAAATTTTATGATGATTCTCGCTATCGTCTCGGCAAGGTAGGTCGCTTTCGATTAAATCGGAAGTTCGGGCTTGATGTCAGTGAGGATGAACAGGCATTGCTTCCAGACGATATCAAAAACGCTATTGACTACATTCTGGAGCTTCGTCAGCCTGGCTCGGCTGCAACTGAAGATGATATTGATCACCTTGGAAATCGTCGCATTAAGATGATTGACGAACTTCTCAGTGATGAGCTTCGAAAAGGATTTTTAAAGCTTAAAAAGAACGTCCAAGAGCGCATGAACCTTGAAGAATCCCCCAGCCCACGCTCTTTAATTAACGCCAAAACCGTAGGCTCGGCAGTAGCTTTCTTCTTTGGACGAGGCGAATTGAGTCAGGTCGTTGACCAAACAAACCCTCTTAGTCAGTTGGCTCACGAACGGCGACTCTCTGCCTTAGGTCCTGGTGGTCTCAACCGTAAACGGGCTGGTTTTGAAGTTCGTGACGTTCATATTTCCCATTATGGTCGAATCTGCCCAATTGAAACCCCGGAAGGCTCGAATATTGGTTTGATTTCTTCTCTTTGCACCTTTGCTCAAATTGACCGTTACGGCTTCCTTGTCACCCCCTATAAAGTCGTGAAAAAGGGCAAAATCACCAATGAGATTTTAACCTTAAGGGCTGACGAAGAAGTTGCTCAGGTTATTGCCCCTGCTGATACTCCATTTGACAAAAACGGCAATATTGTCGGAGACCACTTGCCTGTTCGAATTGGTGCTGACTTTAAATTGACAAATGCTCAAGAAATTGACCTTATTGATATTAGCCCCATGCAGATGATTGGAGTTTCGGCCTCACTCATTCCTTTTCTCGAGCATGACGATGCAAACCGGGCTTTGATGGGTTCAAACATGCAACGCCAGGCAGTTCCTCTGGTGGTAACAGAACCACCATTGGTAGGAACTGGTATGGAAGTGCCTGTGGCTGAAAGCAGTGGCATGATCATACGATCAGCAACAGACGGTGTTGTCCATCGGGCAAATAATCAAGAAATCGTAATCGGCGACAAAATCTATAAACTCAGGAAGTACCAGGGGCTCAACGAGCGCACCTGTCTGAATCAGGTTCCTATTGTAAAGGCTGGAGATAAAGTCGAAAAAGGCCAGGTGATAGCTGATACCGCCGCAACATGTAAGGGAGAGCTTGCACTCGGGAAGAATATTCTTGTGGCTTTCATGACCTGGGATGGTTACAACTTTGAGGATGCTATTTTAGTCTCCGAGCAACTCGCGAAAGATGACACTTTCACTTCAATTCACATCGATGAGTTCGAGGTTGAAATTCACGAGACAAAGCTTGGTAAGGAAGAGTTTACAAACGAGATTCCTCACGTATCTGAAAAAATGCGACGGAATCTTGATGAAGGTGGCGTTGTCGCTGTTGGAACCCACGTCAAAACCGGAGATATTCTGGTTGGAAAAGTTGCTCCAAAGTCAAAAAGCGAGCTGAGCCCTGAAGAAAAACTGCTGAATGCGATCTTTGGTAAAGCTGGTGAAGATGTTAAGAATGACTCTTTGACCGTACCTTCGGGAATCGAAGGCATCGTGATTGGAACCCAGCGTTTTTCAAGAAAGATGGCTACAACAACTGAAGAAAGAAAAGAACTTCGAGCCAGGCTCAAAGAACTTAACGAAGAATATATTGCTCAGGTCAAGGAAACACTCGAACGTTGTCTTGAAGAAATCAATGACGCTCGAAAAACGCCCTGGAAACCACAGGCGGCTAAACTTAAGGCCCTGAATAACCTGGCCTCACTCAATGAAGAAGGGCTTAAAAACATTCTTGATAACCTGACCCTTGATGCTGTTCAAGACAAGGATGCCGGCAAGAAAACAGAAACAAACCGATTGATTGAAGAAGCAATTTCTCGTTGCCGGAAGACCCTTAACGCCTATGAACAGGTTCGGACTCGCAAGATCACGAACCTGCAACGAGGTGATGAGCTTCCCACTGGTGTTCTTGAAAAGGTTACGGTTTATGTCGCGACTAAGCGCAACCTCTCCGTTGGAGATAAGTTTGCCGGACGTCACGGCAACAAAGGTGTCGTATCACGTATTCTTCCTGTAGAAGATATGCCCTTCCTGGAGGATGGGACTCCAATTGACATCGTCCTTAACCCTCTTGGTGTTCCCAGTCGTATGAACGTCGGACAGCTTTTTGAGCTCCACTTGGGATACGCTGCTAAAAAGCTCGGTTTTCGGGCAGTTACGCCTGTATTTGGAGGTGCTAACGAAGCTGCTATTGATGAAGTCATTGAAGAAGCAGGCATTCCTGATGACTGCAAAATGGTCCTTTATGATGGACGCACGGGCAAAGCCTTTGACCAGAAGGTCAGCGTTGGTTATATGTATATGCTTAAACTTCACCACTTGGTTGACGAGAAGGTGCACGCTCGCGCAACAGGTCCTTATTCTCTTATCACCCAGCAGCCACTGGGCGGGAAAGCACGCAGTGGTGGACAAAGGTTTGGGGAGATGGAAGTCTGGGCGCTTGAAGCCTATGGGGCCTCTTATATTCTGCAAGAGCTTTTAACAGTGAAATCCGATGATGTTGATGGTCGAACAAAGATTTACGAATCTATGGTAAAGGGCTCAAACGTTCTGGAACCTGGCATGCCGATCTCTTTCGACGTTCTCACCAACGAAATTCGGGGTTTGGGACTTGATATGACCCTGGTACAAGCAGAGGGGCAACCCATCAGCAATGGCGAAAGCACATTACCTACAGAACCAGAAACAGATAAAGCTCCGTTATAACTGAAACAAGAGAACCAACAAAAGGATAGAACCTCAAACGATAAAGATTGAAAGACATGGTGTGAAGTAGCTCTTGAATTCATTGATGGAGAAGCTTCGAGCTTAAGGGAGAACAATAGAATGGCAGAACAGCTTTATGAGCGTATTAATGAAGTCAATGCTGTTGCAATTAACCTTGCAAGTCCTGAAGAGATCCGTTCCTGGAGTTATGGAGAGGTTAAAAAGCCGGAAACTATTAACTATCGAACCTATCGCGCAGAGCGAGACGGTCTTTTTTGTGAGAAAATTTTTGGCCCTGAAAAAGATTATGAATGCTTTTGCGGAAAGTACAAAGGCATCAAGTACAAGGGTATCGTTTGTGAACGTTGTGGTGTTAAGGTGACAACTTCTAAAGTTCGTCGCAAACGCATGGGACATATTGACCTTTCTCGCAAAGATGGTCAGTGCGTTGCGCCTGTAGCCCATATTTGGTTTTTCAAAGCAACTCCAAGCCGCATGTCTGCCTTATTAGGCATAAAAGCAACCCATCTTGAACGAATTATTTATTTTCAAGATTACATCGTTGTTGAGCCAGGCCCTTCTGGGCTTGCTGAAAAGGATCTGATTTCGGAAGAAAAGTTCCGTGAGATGAAGAACCTTTACGGCGATAGCTTTGAAGCGGGAATGGGAGCAGAAGCTATTCGACAACTCCTTCGCAAGCTTGATCTTGTAGAACTCTCTGAAGAACTTCGACAAGAATTGAAACAAACCCGCTCTCGACAAAGAGCACAAGATCTCATTAAAAGACTCAAGACCATTGAAGCTGTTCGGGATTCCAAGAACTCTCCAGAGTGGATGATTCTTGAAGTTATTCCAGTGATCCCTCCAGAGCTTCGTCCCCTTGTGCTTTTAGATTCTGGCAACTTTGCGACAAGCGATCTGAATGATTTGTATCGACGTTTGATCAACCGTAACAATCGTCTCAAAAAACTGATCGATCTTAATGCCCCTGAGGTCATTATTCGCAACGAAAAGCGGATGCTTCAGCAATCAGCAGACGCGCTTTTTGACAATGGTCGCTGCAGACGCCCTGTACTGGGTTCGCGAAACCGTCCTCTGAAATCTTTGACTGATATGATCAAGGGTAAGCAGGGGCGCTTCCGGGAAAACCTGCTTGGGAAACGCGTTGATTACTCTGGTCGCTCTGTGATTGTTGTTGACCCAAGTCTTAAGATCCATCAATGTGGTCTTCCAAAGAAAATAGCATTAGAGCTTTATCAACCCTTTATCATTCGACGCCTGAAAGAGCTTGGACACGCAGAAACAATTAAGTCTGCGAAGAAAATGATTGAACGCAAAGATGAGGAAGTTTGGGATGTCCTTGAAGAAGTGACGCAGCATCATCCAGTCCTCCTTAACCGAGCTCCGACACTTCACCGCATGGGAATTCAGGCGTTTGAGCCAGTACTTGTTGAGGGTAATGCAATCATGCTTCACCCTCTCGTCTGTACTGGTTTTAATGCAGACTTCGATGGTGATCAAATGGCTGTTCATTTACCTCTTTCCTTTGAAGCTCAGATTGAAGCTTATACGTTAATGCTTTCCATTCATAACGTCTTTTCACCTGCCCATGGTAAGCCAATTATTGCTCCTTCCCAGGATATGGTTCTGGGAATTTTCTATTTAACAGCCAACAACAAAGATGAAAAAGGGGAAGGACTTTGGTTCTCAGGTCCTGGCGAGCTTTTAATGGCTTACTCCTATGGCAAAGTTGATATTCACGCTAAAGTAAAAGTTGTTATGCCAGCTAGAATGGTGGCCTATCACGAAAAAGGAAAAATCCAAAGTGGCTTTGTGGGTCGAGAAAATGAGGATTGGACTCTTGACAAAGATAAAGATGACACGTTGAAGTGGCCCTCTTATTTCAAGAACAAAAAGGGCTTCAAAGAATTTGAAGCCTATGCACAGAAAGAGTGCAAACCTTTTGTCATTGAAACGACTGCGGGAAGAGTTCTCCTCAACGATATCCTTCCCCAGGGCATGCCCTTTTACAACTTCCCGCTGGCCAAGCGAGATATTTCGAATTTGATTGCAGCTTGCTATAAACGTCTTGGGCGCTCTGCAACTCTCAACCTGCTTGATGAAATTAAAGATATTGGCTTTAAGGCCTCGACTCGAGCAGGGGTATCGATTTCAAAATCAGATATGCTGATGCCTGAAGAGAAAGACCACATCATTAAGGCTTCACAAGAGAAGGTTGATAAAATCGAAGCGAATTATCGCCATGGTGCCATTACCGACAGGGAGCGAAAGAACCAGGTCATCGACGAGTGGACCCACGCTCGCGAACGTATCGGTGTGGTGTTGATGCAATGGCTTGCAGAAGACAGTAAAGATGGTAAGGCTTATCTTAACCCAATTCACATGATGGTAACTTCTGGCGCTCGAAGTTCAGCTGAACAGGTTCGTCAGCTCGCTGGCATGAGAGGGTTAATGGCAAAACCGGGTGGCGATATTATTGAAACACCTATTAAGGCTAATTTCCGTGAAGGCCTGAAAGTTTTGGAATATTTCAGTTCAACACACGGCGCTCGTAAGGGTCTTGCTGATACTGCTCTTAAAACGGCGGATTCTGGTTATCTTACCCGGAAGCTGGCTGATGTTGGACAGCACGTTGTTGTGAAAGAGCATGACTGTGGCACCAGTGAGGGCGTTTCAAAATCTCCAATTATCAAAGGAGATCGAGTTGAGATCTCACTTGCAGAACAGATCATTGGACGCACTTCTCTTGACCGACTTGAAAACCCATCAACAGGAAAAGCTATTGTGGCTCCTGGTGACTTGATTACGCCTCAGCTTGCTGAAGAAATTGAGGCCTGTAAGTTTAATAAAGTAAGAATTCGAAGTCCTCTTACCTGCGAGGCAGGCAATGCGATTTGTCAAAAATGCTATGGGGCTGATCTTTCCCGAGGCAAGCTTGTAGAGCTTGGAACTGCTGCTGGAATTATTGCCGCACAGTCTATTGGGGAACCTGGTACTCAGCTTACGATGCGTACCTTCCACATCGGTGGAATTGCTTCAACTCAAACGGTTGAAAGAGACATTCGCTCTGTTAAAGCTGGTAAGGTTCGCTTTGATGAAAACCTTGAAACGGTTAATGACCGTGAAGGCAACCCCATCAGTATGCGACGTCGGGGTGAGCTTCACATCGTCAACAAGCAAGGAGAAACCCTTAATACTCACCAGGTTCCTTATGGTGCTGTGATTAAGGTTAAGGACGGCCAGTCAATCAAGTCAGGCACTCTTCTTTGCGAATGGGATCCAACGACGATTCCTATTCTTTCAGAATATTCAGGAAAGATTCGTTATAGTGGACTTGTGGAAGGAAGGACCTACAAGGATTTCAGGAATCCTAAAACGAAGCAAAAAGAACGTGAAGTCATTGAGCATCGTGGAGACCTTCACCCGCAGATTATTATTGAGGATAATGCTGGCAAGGTCCTTGGGTTTTATCCGCTGCCTGAACGAGCTATCATCTTGGTCAAAGATGCTCAAAAGGTGACGGCGGGAAGCATTCTTGCCAAAACAGCTCGAGAAGTTGGTGGCAGCCAGGATATTACTGGTGGTCTGCCACGAGTAACTGAACTGCTTGAAGCAAGAAAACCAAAAGAACCTTCTATTCTTTCTGAAACTGACGGGGTTGTAACGCTTTCTGAGGATTATCGTCGTGGCAAGAGAGCTGTTATGGTCACAAGCGATGATGGTTCCGAGCACGAACACCTGGTTCCTCGAGGAAAACAGATTCTCGTACAGTCCGGTGATCGTATTCGAGCTGGTGAGCCATTATCTTCTGGGGCTCCTATTCTTCAGGATATTCTTCGCATTCAAGGAAAGAATGCAGTCCAGGAACACCTTCTTGATGAGGTTCAAAAAGTTTATCGTTCCCAAAATGTTCCGATTAACGATAAACACGTGGAACTTATTATTGCTCAGATGCTCAGCAAGGTCCGAATTGTGAATGAAGGGAACACGCCTTTCTTGCGCGGAACAGTGGTTGAGCGCTACAAGCTCTTAAGCGTTAATAAAGAAGTTAAATCTCAAGGTGGCAAGTCTGCTACTTTTGCTCCTTTGCTTTTGGGAATCACGAAGGCAAGTTTGAGTTCTGAAAGTTTCCTTTCTGCGGCTTCATTCCAGGAGACGACAAAGGTGCTTACCCACGCAGCGCTTGCGGGACAAACTGATCAGCTTGATGGTTTAAAGGAGAACATTATTCTTGGTCGAAGAATTCCAGCAGGAACTGGACACCCCAACCATCAGGATGTCATGCTCAAGCAAGAGATCCTGAGCCCTGAGGAGCTTGAGGAAGCAAACTACTTTGAAGATGATACTCCTGTAGACAGAAAGGATAAGGAAGCTGAAAGTGTCGCGTAAGAATAGTGGGCAACCAGTTCATGAAGAAAAAGTCTAAAAAGATAAAGATTTTCTTTTGCTAGCTCTTTACTCTTTTATTCTCTTTTTTACAATGGTTGGCCTTTCACATTTACGAATGAAAAAGACAAACAGGTTTTATGTAAGCTTTTACTGGGTTTTGAAGGATTTGTATGCCAACGATTAATCAACTTGTACGCAAAGGTCGCAAGAAAATAGTAAAGAAGCCAGATGCTCCTTTACTTGAAGGAAACCCTTTCAAGCGGGGTGTTTGTTTGCAGGTCAAAACAACACCTCCGAAGAAACCAAACTCTGCCCTTCGGAAAGTTGCCCGTGTCCGTCTTTCCAACCAGAAAGAAGCTACGGTCTATATTCCTGGCGAAGGCCACAATCTCCAGGAGCACTCTATTGTGCTTGTTCGGGGAGGAAGGGTTCGTGATCTTCCTGGGGTTCGCTATCACGTTGTCCGTGGTTCGCTTGATACATCAGGAGTTGATGGTCGCAAGCAAGGCCGCTCGAAGTATGGTGTTAAAAGAAAATAGTATACTTGGACTTTATGGTCTGAACATTTAAAGGAAGAAAAGGACTCTTACGTAAATGCCACGCAGCTATAAATCGACCCAACGTTACCTCAAGCCGGACCCTCGCTATGGCAGCAAGGTTGTTTCCAAATTCATCAATACCTTAATGCTTGACGGCAAAAAGAGCACTGCAACTCAAGCTGTATATAAAGCCTTTAACCTTTTAAAAGAGCGCTTTCCGGATAAAGAAGCCTTAGATCTTTTCCTGGAAGCAGTTAAAAACGTAGAACCAAGGGTAGAGGTTAAAAGTCGTCGGGTTGGTGGCGCTAACTATCAAGTTCCTGTTCAGGTTGAGAAAAGACGGGCTCAATATTTAGCCTTTTCCTGGATTAAGGATGCGGCTCGCTCTCGCAAAGGAAAAGCTTTTTATATCCTGCTTGCAGATGAACTCACAGCAGCTTCGAAACGAGAAGGTACAGCTGTTAAGAAGCGTGAAGATACACACCGGATGGCTGATGCAAATAGAGCTTTTGCTCAATTTGCCTGGTAAGTTTTTTGATATAAAGATAATTATTTATAACGCTTAGGATTTTGGAGACGTACTTACTCATAGAACTATAGCTGAAAAACTCTTTAGGGGAAGCAGCATTCAATATCCCTAGAAAAGTTTCAGGTCTTTATCTTGCTTTGGGCTTAAAAGAGCCTCTTTACTCTCTTTTAAGCAACTAAAGGTCGAAGACTTGAGAGCCTTCGATTTTTTATTTTTGGCAGCTAACTCTTGTGATAAGCATTGCTCCATAAAAATCATAGAGAATCTCCAGAGCAAAGCAGTAGAGCATCAATTCATTAAGGAAAACGAAGAGAGTAAACCATGCAAAAGAATTTAAATATTATTCGTAACATTGGGATTATTGCCCATATTGATGCTGGTAAGACAACGGTTACGGAACGAATTTTATTTTATACTGGCGTAGAACACGCTATTGGCGAAGTTCACGATGGCGCAGCAACGATGGACTGGATGGAGCAGGAGCAGGAAAGAGGTATCACTATTACTTCTGCGGCAACAACCGTTCCATGGAGCGTTGACGACAAATCATATCAAATTAATATTATTGACACCCCAGGACACGTTGAT